>NZ_JADNAJ010000001.1:0-529833 GCF_015550185.1 Romboutsia sp. 1001285H_161024_C4
GATGCAACAGCGGATGCAGACTCAACAGCAGACGCAGATGCAACATCTGATTCAACATCAGACTCAGATGCAACAGCAGATACAGATGCAACATCTGATTCAACATCAGACTCAGATGCAACAGCGGATGCAGATTCAACATCAGACTCAGACTCAACAGCAGATGCAAGTGCAGATGTAGATTCAACATCAGAATCTAGTGCAAACAATCAATCAAATGCAAACAACAATATAGGACCAATAACTGTTCATACACCTATAAATATATATGTTACTTGTGGATGTTGTGGAAAAAAACATAAATTTGAACATGACGAAATAAATTGCAATAATAACAATTGCGATGATGATAATTGTGATAATGATAATAACAATAACAATAACAATAACAATTGTTGTTAGGACTAGCAAGAAAATAGGAAAATATAATTATTAAAAAATAAGGAGTATATGGGATATGAATTTTAGAAAAAAAATGCAGAGTAGTAAAAGCTCGCATGATAGCAAACACGATAGTAAACATGATAGCCAGCATGATAGCAAACATGATAGCCAGCATGACAACAAACACGATAGCAAACATGATAGTAAGAGTGAACCAATAAAAAATAGTAAAAAAGTGAGCGATTCTAAAACGGTTAAAAAAAGTGGAGACGATGAATAAAAAGTAGATATATATAAATAGAGGAGAGGCTAAAATAACCTCTCCCTTTTAATTTATATGTATTACGTCACCGCTATTTATATCTAGTAAGTTAAATTCCATATCAACTTCATCATCACTTTGATTTATATCTATGATAGCGACTGAATGAGTGCCATCTTTAGGAATTGATGTACTTCCAGGATTTAATACTATTAAATTTTCATCTATATAAAGTTCTTTAACATGAGTATGACCAAGAATAAGTATATCTCCACCCATATTTTTAGCATCTTGTATAGTATCTTCTTTAGACTTAGTATATCCATGAGTCATTATTATTCTAGTTTCACCAAATTGATTCATAACATACGGACTTTGGATAGGATGATTTATAACCATTTGATCAACGTCAGCGTCACAATTTCCCCTAGCGATAATTATATTATTAAGTTCATTAATTTTGGCTATTACTCCTTTTGGATTATAACCTTCTGGAATATCATTTCTAGGTCCATGGTACAGAACATCACCACCATGTAAAATCACATCACACTCAGATAATGCATCTAGTGCCTTTTCAAAATAAAGTAAACTTCCATGAGTATCGCTCATTACACCTATTTTCATTTCATTTCCTCCTAAGTTAAGATTACAAGAATTTTTCAGAAACCCTACTCCAAAATTCATAGTTTGACATTCTGAGTAATTTTATTTTAACATCAGACATAAAAGTTTTAATGCTAGAAATACGATTAAATTTATGCTCGACTCCATCTATTACTATTATAATTGAGTTTTCAAATCTATATTCAGGAGTAATATTTATTACAGAATCATTAGAACATATAATACTAGAAGTAAAACTTCTATAAGCATTTGTATTTATAGGATAAAGTGGAGTAAGCTGCATTAAGCTTATACTTGGATCAACAATACTACCTCCTGCTGCATAATTGTAGGCTGTTGAACCTGTAGGAGTTGATATAATCATTCCATCTCCACTAAATTTTTGTATATGTCTATCATTTATATTTACGTCAATGTGTATAATCCTAGATTTATCTCCTTTTACAACGACTTCATTTATAGCAAATATATCATTACAATGTTTATCAGTACAGATACTAGCACCAAGAAGAGGTATATCTTGTATCAAATAATCTTCATTTATGTATGATGTTATAAATCTATCAATATCATCTGGAGAAATATCTGGGAAAAAGCCAAGGTGCCCTGTGTTTATCCCGACTACTGGAACATCAGGAAAATTAAAATCGTGAACAGTCTTTAAAAAAGATCCATCTCCACCAATTGATATAACAAGTTCTGTATCTGGATGGAAATAATCGATTACCTCAAATCCAGCAGAAATCAGTTTGTTAGTTAATAAGTTTTTCGTTGCAATAGATTTTTTAAGTTCATTTGATTTTACAGTTATAATTTTTCTCATTTTTCCACCCCTCTATACTTTGTATTATAGCATAACTTAATAGGTTAAATTATAGTTAATTAAAAGTAGACAAATAAACTCTTTATACTCAAATAGTTGATTATAGAGGTACATATATAAGATAATACATAAAGAAAGAATTTATGTATACTAAAAATAAGTAAAATTTAAAGTTTATAAACAAATATAAGTAAGATATTAATAATAAAAGGTCTTATCTATTAATCTAAAATAGTATAAAATATATAATGTTATAAGAAAAGAAGGTAGGTGCAGATTTGTTTAAAAAGGAAGAACAAAGGTATAATATCATATCTTATACGAGTGAAGAAAATTCAACGTTAAAAGAGATACTATTAGATAAATTAAATTTCTCTGTAAGATCATTATCAAAGATGAAAAGAGAACAAAGTATGTTAGTAAACGGTGAATTTAAAAAGCCTAGTACTAAAGTTAAAAAAGGTGATTTAATAGAAGTAAAAATAGAAGAAGATATGGCGAATTTTACACCACAAGATTTAAATTTAGACATATTGTATGATGACTTTGATATAATAATGGTTAACAAACCACCGTTTATGGTGGTACATCCGACTAAAAGTCATAGTGAAGGTACAATAGCAAATGGAATAACTGATTATATAATCAAGAAAAATGAAAAAGTTAAAGTAAGGTTTGTAAATAGATTAGATATGAATACATCTGGGTTAGTTATAGTTGCCAAAAATGCTTATGCACATCATACTTTATCATTAGATATGAGTAAAGATAAAGTTGAAAAAACTTACATAACTGTTGTAAAAGGAATAGTAAAAGAAGATTTTGGAACTATAAATCAACCAATATATAGACCCACGGAAGATAGTATAAAAAGAGTTGTGGATGAAAGAGGGCAGGAATCTGTAACTCATTATAAAGTATTAGAAAGATTAAATGATGCTACAGTACTAGAAGTGAAGCTTGAGACAGGGAGAACACACCAAATAAGAGTCCATATGAACTATATAGGTCATGGTATAATAGGTGATGAGCTTTATGGATATGTAGATGAAAATCTCATAAATAGACAAGCATTACATGCATATAGCTTAAAATTTAATCAGCCTAGAACGAAAGAAGAGTTAGAGTTTAAGGCTAATTTACCAAAAGATATAGAAGACTTAATAAATAAGCTAAAATAACAAATATAATTAGAGGTGAGATTATGATAATTCATAAGTTTATAATACATGTATTAGATAAAAATAGTGATGTTCCAATACTAAATGACTATGAGGGAAAAATAAATCCTGAGGTAGATAAGTTTTTCCAAAAAATAATAAAAAGAGTAACTAAAGATGATGATTTAAGAAAAGGAATATTTAAGGATTATAACAATAATATAATAAAAAATTGCTGTGAGCAGATAATATATGATGAAAGCACTTTCTTAGAAAATTCTAAGGAAATAGCAGCATATTTATTTGATATAATGAAAATCAATTCAGAAATAGATTCATGTGATTTAGCAATATGTTTATATACAGTTAAGGATGAAAAATATGTAGCTATACTTAAGCTAGATTATAAAAAACTTTACACTCACTCTATAGAATTTATAGATGATAAGTTTAATATACAAATGGTTGCAAATGAAATAGGTATACCAGAAACAGGAAGACAAAAGCAATGTGCAATTATAGGAGTAAGTGGAATAAATGATGAGTTTCATTTAAGATTGTTAGATAAAGATGCAGAGAAGGAAGAAAGTGAATCAAAGTTCATTAAGGAATTCTTAAATGCAGAAAGAATTGATGATGACAAATATAAGACGAAGGTATTTAAAAAGTCAGCGGAAAATTGGATAACAAATGCATTAACAGAAAATATAAAACAAGCAGAAGATATGAGAAGTGTACTTAATTATACATTAAAAGAAAAGCATGAAATAGATGTGAATGATTTTATAGAAAATAATATAAAAGATGAAAATCTAAAAGAAAGCTTCAAAGAACATATGGAAGATAAGGGATTAGATGAAGGTTTCAATATAGATAAAACATGGGTTGAAAAAAAGCTTAAGAAAAGAAGTATAAAAACGGATAATGGATTTGATTTAAAAGGAAATTTAGAAGATTTTGAAGACCCAATGAAATACAGTGTAAAGCAAAACCCAGATGGAAGTATAGATATAACATTAAAAAATATTAGATTTTACGAAGAGAAGTAGCAAAAAGCACCAAAGACTTATAAAGCTTTGGTGCTTTTTGTATACAAATATTCTGTATTAAACTTTCTGTATTAAACTTAAAATATATGTTTAATTTTTAGAGTAAAGTAATTTCAAGAAATCTGCGCATGTTAAAAATAATATTTTAATTATTAGGAGTAAATTTAATTTTTTAGTGTACATGCAATATATATTATTGAAAGCCATATAAATATAATAGGACTAAAATTGTTACATATTAAGGGGGTAAATATGGAACAACTAAAAGATATGTTAAGAGGGTTTGATTTTGTAGATGATAATCCAATGATATTTTTTTTGATAATAGGATTGGTTGTACTTCTTTTAATTAATTCAAATGGAAACTTAGATTGTTTTTTCGACCAAAATAATTCATTAGTTTGGATTATACTTTTAGTCTTTTTAGTATTTATGCTTGGGAGAAATGATGGTTGCCATGATGATTTTTGCTGTTAATAAGTTAAAACCGAGCTTCATATGCTCGGCTTTATTTCTTTAGATTATTGGTTATCTTCTATATATTTACAGATATCACCTATAGTTTTGAAGTTTTCAGCTTCCTCATCTGGAATTTCTATTCCAAATTCATCTTCAAGAGCCATTATAACTTCAACAGCATCTAAAGAGTCAGCTTCTAAATCTTCTATTAAAGAAGTATCTTTAGTCATTACATTTGTGTTATCTATTCCTAATTGTTCAGCTATTATTGATTTTATTTTTTCAAACATGGTTTAACCCTCCTAGAAACGGTTTATAAATTTACTTGTAGTTTAATATAATATTAAAAATTTTTCAATAGAGTTTTTAAGAAAATGTAATAAACTTTTTTAATGAGAATATAAATTAATATATAAATTTTATACATAGGAGGAATTGTTATGAAGTATATAAGTTTACTAATATCTTCAATTGGAGTATTTTTAGTAATATTAGGAAATTTTTATTATAATTCAGTAACATTAGATATGCAAAAGATTAAAGATTATGTGGCAGAAACAAATATTATACTAGAAGATATAATAGATAAGGAATATTATGTATTAGAAAATAAACAAGACTATATAAAAAGACTTAATAGTCTTAAAGAAGGATTAAATAATACTGATACAACATTTTTAATAGATAATTATAAAAACTATAAGGTAAAGTCCATAGATAGTTTAGTAAAAAGCTTAAAAGAGACAGAAGGTAAAAAGATATATTTAGGAGAAGTAGAAAAGTACAATAAATTATGTGATAGAGAGATTGATAGGTTAATAATCAATAAAAACTTAGTATAGTAATCTTATATACATTTAATAAAGACATCATGAATTAAAAGGGGGGGGTTTAATGGCAAAATTAGAAGATACCCTAACTCGTTTGTTTGGAGGGAATAATAATATTTTAAACAATAGAATGCTAATAGTTATAGTATTAGTATTTATTGTTATATTTACAGATTTATTAGATGACTTTCTAGAAAACGATAATGCTTGGATGTGGATTATATTAGTACTACTTTTATTATTTAATTTTGATGAAAGTCTTTGTTAATAAGCTTTTTTAAAGAAATCATTTGATTTCTTTTTTTGTGTCAAAAAATTTAGTAATAGACAAATATATTATGATTTAATTTAATAAAAGGGTAACAATTTTACACATTATTACATAATATTTATTAAATAGTTAGTAATATACTATTATTCATAAAATTAAAGGTGGGATATTAATGTCAACAGATCAAGGATTATCAAGATTCTTTGGAGGAGGATTATTTGGCAACACTGGTCTAATAGTATTGATAGTAATAGGTGTAATACTTTTACTAGGAGATGATCTTCTTGAATGGATATTATGTGATGATATGGGTATTATTTGGATAGTTCTTATAATACTTTTATTGACTAATTTTGATTTTGATTGTGGATGTGGATGTTGTTAATAAAGAACTCTATTTAGAGTTCTTTATTAACAAATAATTTTATAAATTATAAAAAAATAATAACACTTTTTGAAAAATTACATACTATGTATTAAGTGGGCAAAAGCCCTAACGAGACATAAATATACTTCACTAAAGAATTATTCTTATGTAGGGGGGATTTTTGTGAGTAGCAAATTAAGTAGAGTTTTTGATTGTATGGGAGGAGGAGGATGGTGGATAATAATACTATTCTTCTTGTTCTTAGTTTTCCAAGAATGTTGGAGCGATATATGCATAACTGACTGGATTCCATTCCTAATATTATTATTAATAGTGTGTTCATGTGTAGGAGTTAATGATGGAGATTTTGGATGCTGTGAGGCTAACTTCGACTGTGGATGCTAAATAAGAAAACAAAAGAGTGCTTTGCATTCTTTTGTTTTTTTATTTTAAATTATAAAAATAAAAATTATACAAACTAATATCACAAATTTAATTTCTTGCATATTATATGTTAAGAGTGAAAACTCAAATTATAATAACAACAGGAGGTAGCAAAATGTTAGATAGATTATTTGGTGGTTGTGATGGTTTCTTTGGAGGTGCTTGGTGGATAATAATATTATTCTTCTTATTCTTAGTATTTGGAGAACAATGGTGTGAAATAGAAATAGTTGAATGGATACCATTCTTAATATTACTATTAATAGTTTGTAGTTGTGGAGAAATTGGAGGAGATTGTTAGTAAAATTAAAAAATAAAAAACATTATGAGTAACAAAAATTTAAAAGATTCATATTATATACTATACAAAATTTTAGATTATGTATAGACATCTAAAAGTTAATTCATTAAAAAATTTATCAAAGGGAGGAATTTGTTATGCTAGATAGATTTTTTGGAGATTGTGGATTTTTCGCAGGTGGAGCTTGGTGGATAATAGTATTATTCTTCTTATTCTTAGCTTTCCAAGAATGTTGGAGTGAGATTTGTATAACTGATTGGATACCATTCTTAATATTATTATTAATAACATGTTCTTGTGGAGGTCTTTTCGAAGACGGAGATTGCTGTTAATATTTACCAAAAAAGCAACGGTGTTAAATACCGTTGCTTTTTTTTTAATTTAGAGATAAAATATTTACTTATGAAGGTAAATTAATACGCTGTTTTTGGGTATAAAAATTATATTACATAATAAAACTAATAAATAATCGTCTTAAAATATTTATAAAATTTATAATATATGGTAAAATTAAAATTTAAGAAAGTAGACGGATTAAACTTTAAAATACATAAAATATGTATAAGGAGGAACTAAAATGAAAAGCAACATAACTATAAAAGATGTGGCAAAAAGAGCTGGAGTTTCTATATCTACGGTATCGAGAGTTATAAATGATTCAAAACCAGTTACTGATGAAGTAAAGCAAAAAGTTTTAGATGTTATAAAGGAAACAGGTTATATACCAAACCCTCTAGCTCGAAGTTTAGTTACTAAAAAAAGTCAGCTAATAGGAGTTATAGTACCAGAAGTATCGGATTCTTTTGTAAATGAAATATTAAATGGTATAGAGGAAGTAGCTAAAATGTATGATTATGAGATATTATTAGCTAATACTTACTCAAATAAAGAACAAGAATTAAAAAGTATAAATTTACTAAGAGCAAAACAAGTTGAAGGTATCGTTATGATATCTTGGAAAGTAGAAGAAGATCATATAAACTATATACAAAACTGTGGAATACCAGCAACTTATATAAGTAAAACAGCAAGAAATTATGATATATATACAGTAAGTACAAGTAATAAAGAAGCTACTTATGATATGACTAAATATCTTTTAGATAAAGGGCATGAAAAAATAGCATTTGTGATGACTAGTAAAGATGATACAGTACTTGAAATGGAAAGATTATCGGGATATGAAGAAGCCTTAAATGAAAGAAATATACAATTAGATAAGAGCTTAGTTAAATATGGTGGAACTACTTATGAAGCTGGATATGAAAGTATGAAAGAACTACTTGATGAAGGAATAATACCTCATGCAGCATTTGTAACGGGAGATGAAGCTGCAATAGGAGCCATAAATGCAATATGCGATGCTGGATATAAAGTACCGGAAGATATATCAGTTGCAGGATTTAATGATGTAAAAATAGCTAATATGTATAGACCAAAATTAACTACAGTACATCAACCATTATATGATATGGGAGCTGTAGCTATAAGAATGGTAATCAAAATGATAAATAAAGAACAGTTAGACGAAAAGAAAATAGAATTACCATACAGAATAGTTGAAAGAGAAAGTGTAATAGAAAGATAATAAAAAAGTGTCTTAAAATAATACTAGCATTATTTTAAGACACTTTTTTATTATAGCTATATCATATAATTTTAATTATTATTAAGGAGGATTGCATAAAAAAGTATAGAAGTCTTTTAAATAGAATATATTTTTACATTGGGGAGGTTATGCTGTGGGGATAATTACACTAAATGGAAATGATTTAACCATAGAAGATGTTGTAAAAGTAGCAAGGAATGATTATAAGGTAAAGCTTAGTAAGGAAGCTATAGATAATATTCAAAAATCTAGAGCTTTAGTAGATAAATTCGTGAAAGAAGATAAAGTATCTTATGGAATAACTACAGGCTTTGGAAGATTTTCAGATATAGTTATATCTAAAGATGACGCAAAAGAATTACAAAGAAATTTAATTATAAGTCATTCTTGTGGAGTGGGAAATCCACTAGACGAAGAAATAGTAAGAGCTATTATGCTACTTAGAATAAATGCTTTGTCAAAGGGATATTCAGGGATAAGATTACAAACATTAGAAGTATTAATAAGTATGGTAAATGAAGGAGTACATCCTATAATACCAGAGAAAGGTTCACTTGGTGCATCTGGAGATTTAGCGCCACTATCTCATATGGTTTTAACTATGATAGGAGAAGGTGAAGCTATATATAAAGGTGAAAGATTACCTTCAAAAGAAGCAATGAAAAAAGCAAACATAGATATATTAGAAGACTTATCTTATAAAGAAGGTTTAGCTCTTATAAATGGAACACAAGTTATGACGGCAATAGGTTTATTAACACTATATGACTCCATAAATCTATTAAAGCATGCAGATATAGCATTAGCTTTAACTATGGAAGGTTTAAATGGAATATCTTGTGCAATGGACGAGAAGGTTCATAGAGTAAGACCACATAAAGGTCAAATAAATACAGCTAAAAATATATTAAATATAGTTAAAGATAGTGAAATGACAACAAAACAAGGAGAAATAAGAGTACAAGATGCATATTCATTAAGATGTTCTCCTCAAATACATGGTGCTAGCAAAGATGCTATAGAATATGTTAAAAATAAAGTAAATATAGAGATCAACTCAGTAACAGACAACCCAATAATATTTCCAAATCAAGAAGAAGTTATATCAGGTGGAAACTTCCACGGACAACCAATGGCATTAGCTTTTGATTTTTTATCAATAGCATTAGCAGAGATAGCTAATATATCAGAAAGAAGATTAGAAAAATTAGTAAACCCAGCAATAAATCATAATTTGCCAGCATTTTTAGTAAATAAAGGTGGATTAAACTCAGGATTTATGATTGTGCAGTATAGTGCAGCATCTCTAGTATCTGAAAACAAAGTTTTAGCACATCCAGCAAGTGTAGATTCAATACCATCATCAGCAAATCAAGAAGATCATGTTTCTATGGGAACTATAGCAGCTAGAAAAGCAAGAGAAATAATGAAAAATACTAGAAAAGTATTATCAATGGAAATATTAGGAGCAGTCCAAGCCATAGATTTAAGAGAAAATAATAATTTAGGAGTAGGAAGTAAGGCTGCCTATAAAGTTGTGAGAGATAATATACCATTTGTTGATAAAGATAGGATAATGTATAAAGATATTGATAAATGCGAAGATATAATAATTTCAAATTTAATAATTGATAAAGTAGAAGAAGCTATAGAAGAAGATATTTTAGTAAATGAAGAAATTCCAGAAGTAAGTTTTATATAAAGCACTATAAGGAGGATGCTAATGGAGAAAACATTAAATATTTTAAATCAAGAAATATTTGAAGGAATGTCTATAAAAATTAATGAAATACCTAAAGATAATTGTGAATTTATTAAAGGAATAAGAAGAGCGCCAAAAAGAGAGGCAAAACTATCTAAAGAGGATATAAAGTTAGCGCTTAAAAATGCATTAAGATATATACCTGAAAATTATCATGAAGAATTAGCACCAGAGTTTTTAAAAGAACTAATGACAATGGGAAGAATATATGGATATAGATTTAGACCAAAAGGAAATATAAAAGGAAAATCTATAGAAGAGTATGAAGGAAAATGTATAGAAGGTAAAGCCTTTCAGGTTATGATAGATAATAACCTAGATTTTGATATAGCTCTTTATCCATATGAGCTTGTAACTTATGGAGAAACAGGGCAAGTGTTTCAAAATTGGATGCAATATGTACTGGTTAAAGAGTATCTAAAAGTTTTAACTGAAGATCAAACATTAGTTATACAATCTGGCCATCCATTAGGTCTTTTTAAGTCAAAACCAGATGCCCCAAGAGTAATACTTACAAATGGTCTTATGATAGGAATGTTTGATAACCAAGAAGAATGGAAAAGAGCAGCTGCTATAGGTGTTTCAAATTATGGACAGATGACAGCTGGAGGATGGATGTATATAGGTCCGCAAGGAATCGTTCATGGAACTTATTCAACACTTTTAAATGCAGGAAGATTAGTACTAGGTTTAGGGAAGGAAGAAGATTTAAAAGGCAAACTATTTGTAACTTCGGGCCTTGGAGGAATGAGTGGTGCTCAAGGTAAGGCTATAGAAATTGCTGGTGGAGTAGGTATAATAGCTGAAGTTGATTATTCAAGAATAGAAACAAGATATAATCAAGGTTGGGTTAGTAAAATTGCTAATACCTGTGAAGAAGCATTTAATTTAGCGAAGGAGTATATGGACAAAAGAAAAGAATGTGCCATTGCATATCATGGAAATATAGTAGATTTATTAGAATATGCTGTTAATAATAACATATTTATAGACTTACTTTCTGACCAAACATCTTGTCATGCTGTTTATGATGGAGGATACTGCCCACAAGGTATTACATTTGAAGAAAGAACAGAGCTTTTAGATAAGAATAAAACTAGATTTATAGAACTTGTAAATAAAACTCTAGTAAATCATTTTAATTTGATAAAAGAACTTAATAAAAGAGGAACATATTTCTTTGATTATGGTAACAGTTTTATGAAAGCTATATATGATGCAGGGTGTAAGGAAATATCAAAAAGTAAAGTAGATGAAAAAGATGGATTTATATTCCCATCATATGTTGAAGATATACTAGGGCCTCAATTGTTTGACTATGGATATGGTCCATTTAGATGGGTATGCCTATCAGGAAAAGAAGAAGACTTAGAAAAAACAGATAAAGCAGCGATGGAGATAATAGATCCAGACAGAAGATATCAAGATAGAGATAACTGGATATGGATAAGAGATGCAAAGAAAAATGCTTTGGTTGTAGGTACTCAAGCTAGAATATTATATCAAGATGCTATGGGAAGAACTAACATTGCACTTAAATTTAATGACATGGTAAGAAAAGGTGAAATAGGACCAGTAATGTTAGGTAGAGATCACCATGATGTGTCAGGTACAGATTCTCCATTTAGAGAGACATCAAATATAAAAGATGGAAGTAATATAATGGCTGATATGGCAACTCATTGTTTTGCAGGTAATTGTGCAAGAGGAATGAGTTTGGTAGCTCTTCACAATGGAGGAGGAGTTGGTATAGGTAAATCTATAAATGGCGGGTTTGGAATGGTATTAGATGGATCTTTAAGAGTTGACGATATATTAAGAAGTTCTATGCCTTGGGATGTTATGAGTGGTGTTGCAAGAAGAGCATGGGCTAGAAATGAAAATTCTATAAGTACAGTTATTGAATATAATAAAATGTGTAAAGGCAAAGATCATATAACATTACCATATTTGGTAGAAGAAGAAGTTATAGATGAGATTATAGAGAATTTAAATTTTTAGCAAATTATTATAGAAAATATTAACCACATAATAAATTTTAAATTCTATATAAAACATATAAAGTTATAGGGGGGGGAAGTATATGGCCGTAGTTCAATGCGTACCAAATTTTAGTGAAGGAAGAGATTTAGAAAAAATAGAGAAAATAGTAGAACCACTAAGAAAAAAAGAAGGTGTAAAGCTATTAAACTATGAAGCTGATAAAAATTACAATAGACTGGTTGTAACAGTTATAGGAGAACCACAACAAGTTAAAAAGGCAGTGTTTGAGTCTATAGAAGTTGCTAAAAATATAATAGATATGAATAATCATAAGGGGCAACATTCAAGATTTGGTGCAACTGATGTTTGTCCATTTATACCTATAAAAGATATGACTATGGAGGATGCTGTCAATTTAGCTAAAGAACTTGGAAGAGAAGTTTCAGATAAATTAAGTATACCAGTATTTTTATATGAAGATGCAGCGACAAAACCTGATAGACAAAATCTTGCTAACGTAAGAAAAGGAGAATTTGAAGGTTTAGATGAAAAGCTAAAAGATAGCAATTGGATACCTGATTTTGGAGAAGCTAAAAAGCATGAAAGCGCAGGTGCAATAGCTATAGGTGCTAGGAGACCTCTTATTGCATATAATATAAACCTTGATACTGATAACATAGAAATTGCAAATAAAATAGCTAAAACTATTAGACACTCAAGCGGAGGTTATAGGTATATAAAAGCGGGACCTGTTGAAATACCAGAAAGAAAAATTACTCAAGTAACGATGAATCTAACTGATTACACAAAAACTAGTATGTATAGGGCTTTTGAAGCTGTAAAAATGGAAGCTAGAAGGTTTGGAGTAAATGTTACTGGAAGTGAAGTAGTAGGACTTTGCCCTATGGAGGCACTTATAGATGTTGCTTCTTATTATTTAGGATTAGAAAACTTTGATTTAGAAAAAGTATTAGAAACTAGTTTGATGGAGTAATAGTATGATAGCAGATTTGATTATAAAAAACATTGGTAAATTAGCTACTTGTAAAAGTGATGAAACTAAAAGTAAAAAAGATATGAGCAATATAGAAATGATAGAAGATGCATATATATCAATAAAAGATGGTAAATTCATTTCAATAGGAAGTAAAGATGATTATCATAGCATGATAGATGAAAAAACAGAGGTAGTAGATGCAAATGGTTTATTAGTAACACCAGGGCTTATAGATTCACATACTCATTTAGTGCATGGCGGATCAAGAGAAAATGAATTTTATAAGAAACTTTTGGGTGTTTCTTATATAGATATATTAAAACAAGGTGGAGGAATTTTAAGCACGGTTAATGCTACTAAAATATCTACTAAAGAAGAATTATACGATAAAGCTAAAAAAAGCTTAGATAGAATGTTAGAGTTTGGAGTAACAACAGTAGAAGCTAAGAGTGGTTATGGATTAGAATTAGATACAGAAATAAAACAACTTGAAGTTGCAAAAGAGTTAGATAATGATCATCCTATAGATTTAGTACATACATATTTAGGAGCACATGCTATACCGTTAGAATGTAGAGAAAATCATGATGAGTTTATATTTAAAATATTAGAAGACATGAAGAAGATAAAGGAATTAGATTTAGCTGAATTTTGCGATGTATTTTGTGAAGATAGTGTATTTTCAATAGAAGAAAGTGAATTAATACTTAAAAAGGCAAAGGAATGTGGATATAAACTAAAAATTCATGCTGATGAGATTGTATCACTAGGAGGAGCAGAGCTTTCTGCAAAATTAGGCTGTATATCAGCCGACCATTTAATGGCAGCTAGTGAAGATGGTATTAAAATGATGGCAAAAGAAAATGTAGTAGCTAATATTCTTCCAGCAACATCATTTAATTTAAATAAATCATATGCAAATGCAAGAAAAATGATAGATTTAGGTGTTAGAGTAGCTATATCTAGTGATTATAATCCAGGGAGTTGTCCAAGTGAAAATCTTCAATTTGCAATGCAATTAGGATGTTTAGGATTGAAAATGACTCCAAATGAAGTTTTAAATGCAGTAACTATTAATGCATCGTATTGTATTGATAGGCAATATGAAATAGGATCAATAGAAGTCGGTAAAAGAGCAGATTTTGTTATATTTGATTCTCCTAATATAGAATACTTAATGTATCACTTTGGAATAAACCATGTAGATAGAGTTTATAAAGATGGAAAACTAGTAGTAAAAGATAAGCGTGTATGTTATAACAATTAAAGGATGGGGAAAGTATGAAATTAATAGATATGAGTTTAAATGAATTTTCTGATGAAGTAGATTCTAGCTCACCAGCTCCTGGTGGAGGTTCAGTAGCTGCTTTAGCTAGTAATATAGGGGTAGGACTTTGCAAAATGATGGCTCATTTAAGTTTTGGAAAGAAAAAATATGAAAATTTAGATGAAGCTACAAGAATAGAATTTGTAAATATATTTAATCAACTATCAGATATAAGGCAAGAACTAGTAAACTTAGTTGATAAAGATACAGAAGCATTTAATGAAGTTATGAAGGCTTTAAAAATGCCTAAAAATAGTGAGGAAGAAATAAAAAATAGAAATAGTGCAATTCAAGATGCAACTTTATTTTCAATAGAAGTTCCGTATAAGACAGCAGAATTATCACTAGAAGCATTAAAATTAGTAGATTATATAGCTACTTATGGAAATCAAAATGCCATAACAGATATAGGTGTAGGGACATTAATGATTTATACAGGGTTAGAAGGTGCTATACTTAATGTAAAGGTAAATTTATCTAGTATTAAGGATGATAATACAAAAAATCACTATACTAAATGTTGTGGTGAAATATTAGAGCTAGGAAATAAGATTAAAGATAAGGTAATAGAGGATATACATTCTAAAATAAGTTAAAAAAAGCTATCCTAATTTTAGGATAGCTTTTTTTATTTATGGTCTTTTAGTTTTTTTGACTTTTTTAACTACTTTTTTTGGATGTGCTGGGGAAGATGACTCACTAGGAGAAGATATTTTGTTTTTGCTAGGCTTAGACTTTTTACTAGATTTAGAATTTTTAGATTCACTAGTAGAAGCTCCAGATCCTTTTTTAGTTTTAGATTTCTTAGCATTAATTTTATTTTCAATTTCAGCATCAGATATTTTTTTCATTATAACATCTAGTTTATTTCGCTGTTCTTCATCTAGGAAAGTCTTAAATTTAGAGACAACTTCATCTCTTCCCTTTAGAGTTTGACCTATTTTGATTAGTTCATCCATTAACTCACCTTCAGACTTACCTTTATAGCTGTCAGCAATTTGTTCTATTTTATCTTTATCTATATTTTTTTCTTTAGCCATTTTCTCTAGAGCTTCTGCATTTATCTTTTTCATAAAAATGCCCCTTTCTATAATATATATTGAATTTTTCTCATACTATTTATATATAGAAAAAATTATAAAATGTGAAGAGATTCTATCTTAGATAAAAATTTCTATAGATAATATATATGCACACGAAATAAAAAAAAGTAACACTAATAACAAATAAAACATAAATATATATGAGGGAGAAGTATATTTTAAGGGGTGACGATTATTGAATAATCTACTTTTAATACTTGGAATGATTGCACTTAGTAACGGGAATATATCATTAGGAGATTTATCCTTATTTGATAATAAAAATAAAGCTAAATCAAAGGGGGTTAAGGAAAATATTGATATGACTCAAAAAAATGATAGAAATAGTAGAGATAAAACAAAAAAAGTAAGAGTTAATAAAAAAAGAAGAAAAAAGAGTAGTGATAATTCAAATAATAATTCTATTGCATTTAGTATAAATGATATAAATAAAGGTTTAAAACTTATGGATTTAAGTGATGAAGATTTAGAGCGTGGCATGGAAATAATAACTAGAACTAAAAAGTATATGTCACAAGATGAAAGAAAGTTTTTAGTTAAGATTGAGAGTGTATTAGACTTAGTTAGGGGAATAAAGAAACTTAGTTCAATAGAGGATATCGAGGAAGAAGAAACAAACTTTTTTAGATGTATGGATGAGGAAGATAAGAAGAATATGATGATTAGGGAAATTTTAGAAGTTTTTCCTGAAAAAAGGAAAGAATCTATAGAAAAGGCTATAGATATGAAAAAGAAAATAGATTTATTTGCAGAATTATTTTTACCAGATGATATAGAAGAAAATGGATTTAGTATAAGTTCTCTAGCGAGTTTAAATAATTTGGGAAGCATGAATAATTTAAAATTATTGGGAAGCCTTTTAAGAGTCGATGATGATAAAGATGATAAAAAATATTATAGTTATGATAGTGAATATGATGCATATGATGATTTTAATGAAGATGATGACGACTTTTGTGAGTACATAGATGATTTAGATGAATAATATGGAAATATATCTTAATATTTCATTAATTACTATATAAAACTACTTTTAAAATTACTGATTTTGTTATATAATAAGTATATAAAATCCTGAAGCATACGATATTGCTTATTTAAATTCAACCGACAAATGTTATAAGGGAGACTAAGTCTAATGATGGATAACAAGCCTAGTTTTTAACTGGGAAGTTAAAAGTTATTGGCAGGTCACCCACCTGGGAGTATCTCGGGTATGAATTTACGTAAGCTAACGGTGTTTCGGGATTTTAAATTAAAAGAGTGTTGCAAAAGCAACACTCTTTTAATTTAAAATCCCAATATACCTATGTCATCAAAAGTAGTAAATACTGAAGTTGTATTGTAATCTAAGTCATATTTATAATTAGAGTAAAATAAAGATCTAGTAAACTCTTCCTCTAAACTAAACTCATCAATCTTATGATCACTCCAAGTCTTTCCTAAATCATTTGAAATAGATGTATGTAATCTATTATAGTTAACCCACATAATATATATATCATATTTAAATTTCATAATACTTGGATACATGCAGGATGAAGAACCTGTTATATATTTAGATATATTAATATCTAGTTTATTATCCATTAAATAACCATTTATATATTTAACAGCATACCCATTATCAACATTTTCACAAAATACTATATGACAAAAGTTTAGGCTATCTTTTAATACAGATAAGTATATTTTATTTTTTCTTGTATTAGTTAATTGAGAAGGCTTAGACCAAGTTGAAGTACTTAAATTAAACTTTGACATAAAAACTTCTTCAAATCCGTTTACGAGGTTTAGGTAAAAAACTGTAGGTGAGTTTTGAATCCAAATCACTGTGAAATTATTTAAAATAGTATTATTTATAAAATCTATTTTATTTTCCGTCCAAACACCATTTAATTTATGATGGTGAATAAGTGCACAAATATTACCGCTATCATTGCTATAAACATAGTATAAAATATGAATTTCATTATCTAATTTTTTAATATAAGGAAATAATAAAGTAAACTTATTGCTATTATAAGTAAACACATCAAAATTAGTAAATGTAGTTTCAGAATTTTTTATATCAACTAATTTTAAGCTATTATCTATGTAAATACCATATATGTTATCATTATTATCTAGGTTAAAATAAAACTTGGTAAAATCTAAAGGTTTATCTGTAATATATGTTGATTTGATCAGATTACTATAGGTATCAAAATAATCATAAGTTAAAACATTAGATGTTCTAAATCTAAATATATCCTTGTTAGAACGTCTAATTATTGTATGGCAATCATTAACAAAACCCAAAAAATCATCTCCCTGTAAATTAATTCATATTAAATGTATATTGTCATAATAGAAAATTATTCTAGTTTTAGTAAATAGAAGTACAAGTAAGTAACAAATCATAAGTTAAATGCATAATATTTATTAAGCGTGAAAAGCTGAATATTAACAATAATTCATTTAAGGGGAGGACATTATATGCAAGATTTAAAAAGAAATAGAAAAAGAGTTCCTAATCAGCATATAGATCAAATGGAAAACGACTGTTTAGAAGAACATGTAAGTCAAGAAGTAGATGATGATTTAACTAGAGGATGTGGATGTAAAAAAGACTCAAACTGTGATAAACATTCAGATTGTAACCACAATATGAAGTGCGAGTGCGAGTGTGTATGTCATCCAGAACCACAGTGCTGTGAGCCTTGTGAACCAGATGCTGATACATGTATAAAAAATAAATGTGGACCTGAGTGTCTTGGTCCTATAAATCCACCAAGATTTAATGTATCAAACAGTGTACCAGTTGCAATTGAGGCCAATAGGATATTTGATACTATGGTATTTCAAACATTTACAGATGCAACAGCTCCAAATGGTGCTCCATTAGTATTTGATGTTGAATTAGTAGAAATAAATGGTCCAATACCTAGAGTAGGTCAAGTAAATGTAGAAATAGAAAAAATTTGTATAAACCATAATGGAATAATAATAAATACAGGAATGACAACTTTAGAAGATTTTGATATAGAACCGTTAGAACCAACAGTAGGAAAAAGATGTGAAACTACTTTTGAATATGCAGTATGTGGAGAAACACATAGAAGATGTTGTAATAGGGGAAAAGGACAATCAGTAGTATATAAACAAAAAGGATTAAGTGTACTTGTAGAAGATTTAGTACTAGAATTAAGAGGAAGATGCGGATGCACAGAATTTATAGCTTTTGCATTTCCTGCTGTAAAATGCCATGGAGGTCAATCTAAGAGATGCCGTGATGTTGAATTCTTATTTAATACATTATCAGCACCAATAGGTGTGCCATCAGATGGAAGAGGATTTACATTAAGACAAGAATTCCAAACACATTTAACAGTAGATTGTATCGGAAAAGCTTTACTAAGCTGTATAGATCATGATGATTGTGAATGTCATTGTGAATTAAGCATACCAAATGATATAGATTTAATACTTTGCTTACAAAATAATGTCAGTACTTTAATTAATGAGCAACTAGTTGTTTTAACTTCACCAAATGGTGTGCAACCAAGAGTTGTAGATACATTCTCTAAAGTTTGTGACTTTGGAAGTTGTGGAGAATAGTATATAAAGGAAAAAGAGCTATCTGTTTTAGATAGCTCTTTTTCATATTTTATATGTTATCCCATAACAATATTCAAAAATATCATCTTTTATAGTTGTTTTACCTTCATTTGAACATCTACTTGAATGAATGGTATTTTCAATATTAGATTTAGACCATTGTTTAGAACTACTATTAAAAAAAAGTTTAGATGTAGTTCGATCAGAAGATGAAGAAGGTTTATATTCTAGTACTATATTTGAAAAATCATCTATATCAAGTTTATAAAAGTATCCATTATCTTTTAGAACATTATCAATTATATATTTAGATAATCGATAATTAGGTACATCAAAGTTAAAGTGAGATAGCTTATGCAAATTATCTGATAGAGGGTATTTTTCGACGATAAAAACATTTAAGGAATCATCAATAGAATACAATCTCATATCCTTAATATTTTTTGTAGTATTAAGGGCTTTCAAAATAGATTTTTTTTTCCAAGAGCCATTGTGCTTGAGAAAATGATTTAGTCTACCCCTAGTGTCAAGTGCACAGATATGTATATTACTAGAATTATCTATAGTTGCGCAATAAGAATGTATATTGTGAGATAATCTTTCTGTTTGCCCATTTATATTTTTAATATATAAAACATTTTTATCTGTATATATATAAAATGGATTAATATTTTTCATAATAACCTCCTAAGATTTAATATTTTTAGAAAAGTTTTTTAAAGTTTTGATAACAACAAAAATATGTAATATACATGTGAAAAATGACATTAAAGTTGTTGTATAGATATATGCATAAATATTTAGATTAGGTAGAGGAGTAAGTAAATATACTCCAAATAGCTGAATACACATACTAAAAATAGTAATTAAACTTGAAATTACCTCTTTCCTTATAGAATGAAGTATGCCTGATAATGTCTGATTTAAAGACATAAATAGAGGTATTAACCACATTGATTTTAAGTAAGTACCTGCGAGTTCATTATCATATACTAAAAGGCATAATTTTTCACCAAATATATAAAAAAATACTGATGAAAATATTCCTACACCTAGTGTTAAAAGCATAGCAAAATTAATTTTTTCTTTTACACTTTTGTATCTACCAAGCGACATCTCTTGAGATATGCTAGGTATCAAGTTTACAATTAATGCAGAACCTAAGGTAAATGGTAAGTATATAAAAGGCATAACCATCCCATTTATAACACCATACATGCTTAATGCTTGACTATAGCTAATGCCTGATAAGACTAGCCTAGAAGGAACAATTATAGAGCTTAAAGAATGAAGTAATATATTTGACATACGATTGCAAGTTATAGGAATAGACATTTTAATAGTTTCTATAGAAGCATTGTAAAAATCATTTATTTTTATAGTATAGGTATTATATAAATTTGAGTTTTTATATAAGCAAATTGATATATATAATATATTTATGGCCTCTCCAATAGAAATACCTAAAAGTGCAATATAACAATTAAAAGATTTATTATTTATAAATAAAATAGTTAAAGCTACGAAAAATATTCTACTTAATTGCTCTAGAACTTGCCCTATAGCAGGAACTACGACTTCCTTCAAACCATAGTAGTATCCTCTTAATATATTTGATACTGTTATAAGGACTATTGCTGGACAGATAGATAAAATTAATAAACTTAAATTAGCATCTTTTAATAGTTTTAATGACAAAAAACGGGCATTAAAAGCTATTATAAGAGAAATCACAAGTGATATAAAAAATGCTACATAAAGTGTAGATATAAACAATACATTGCTATTGTGTTTATCATTAAGAGCCTTTTTATTAGCAACTAAACAACTCAAAGTAGTAGGTATACCTGTAGTAGTTAAAGCTAAGCAAATCATTAAGAAATTAAATAATATATGGTATATTCCAAGACCAATTTCACCAATTGACCTTGATAAAAATATTTTATATAAAAAACCAATTACCCTAACTATTAAGTTGGAAATAAACAACACGGCTGTAGAAAAAATAAGATTGGGTATTCTCAATAAATCACCCCCTTATGTTTAAATATATTCATAAGGAGGTGAAAAAATAATTATATATTTACAAATTCAGGTTTCATATTGGTAAATTTACATACATGATTAAATCCTACTTCTTTTAGATAAGAGTAAATATAATCAAATTGATATGCTATTTGAGATGGATGGTGAGAATCAGATCCTGTAGTTATTATTTCACCACCTAAGTCTTTATACATATTTATTATACTTCTTGAAGGTGTTAAGTCAGGAAGATTATATCTATAACAAGATGTATTTATCTCAATTCCTTTTCCATCTTGTATAACTTGTTTTAATATAGCTTCTATTATATCTGAAAATAAGCTATCATCTAAAATATTTTTATAATCTCCATATCTTTTAACTAGATCTAGGTGTCCTAATACAGAATAGTCTTTGTAGTTTTTAACAATATTATATAGTTCTTTAAAATAAGCTTCATAAGCTTGATGTTGAGTTTTATCTTTAAAAAACTCGCCAAAATATAAGTCAATTCTATCTATAGCATGTAAAGAACATATTATAAAGTCAAAAGGATATTTATTAGCATCATTACTGCACTTAGTTATTATTTGCTTTTGAAGACCAAGTTCTATACCTTTTTTTATAGATATTTGATTAGCATATTTAGATTTAAAGAAATCTAATTTTTCAAAGTATTTATCATAATCAATACCCCAATCAAAATCATTTGCAAGGTCATAATCAACATGATCTGTAAAGCATATTTCTTTAAGACCCAAGTCTATTGATTTTTTAATCATATCTTCCATATCGGTCTTACTATCATTTGAGAAACTTGAGTGCATATGGTAATCATAAAACATAAAAACTTCCCCTTTTTGATAAAATTTTGGTATTATATACATAATAAATCTTATCAAATATAGTAATAACCATCAAGTGATAATATCAAAGAAGCAAGTGGGGATAGTATGGAAAAATATAACTTAGATTTAATCAAAGATAGTCCTAAATATTTACAAATATATAATCATGTAAAGAGACTTATATGTGAAAATAAAATAAAGGAATATGAAAAGCTACCGCCAATAAGAACGTTAGCAAAGTTAATAGGGGTTAATAATACGACAATAGTAAAGGCATATGAATTATTAGAAAAAGAAGGATATGTCAATAAAAGTATGGGAAGTGGAACTTTTGCTACATCTATAAATCAAGAAAGTTCAAGTACTATACAAAGAAAAGAAGGTATAATAAGTTTTGATACAGGAAATCCTTCTACAGAAATATTTCCAATAGATGATTTTAAAGAGGCTATAAATATGGCCTTGACTAATGAAGGAAGTACTATATTCGAATATGATGAAGGTTTAGGATATGAACCATTAAGAGAAAAAATAGCACAATATCTACATAATAAAGATATAAATACAACTAAGGATAATCTACAAATAATATCAGGAGCTCAGCAAGGTATAGACATTGTTTGCAAAGGTCTTATAAATTACTCAGATGTAGTATATGTTGAAGAGCCAACTTATAATGGAGCTATAGAAGTATTTAAGAGTAGAGGAGCAAAGATAATATCAATACCAATGTTAGATGATGGAATCGATATAGGAGTATTAAAACTTAAACTTGAAAAGATAAAGCCTAAAATAATATATACTATGCCAAATTTTCAAAATCCAACAGGCATATCATATTCTACATATAAAAAGAAAAAACTAATAGAACTAGCTGAAAAATATGATTTTTATATAGTAGAAGATGATTTTATAAGTGATTTTAAATTTAATTCTCTTGATAATAAACCATTAAAGAGTTATGATGATAAAAATAGGGTTATATACATAAAAAGTTTTTCTAAAATATTTATGCCTGGACTTAGAATAGGTATAGTTGAAATTCCAAGTGAATTACTAAAAAAGGTACTTTGGGCTAAGTACTCATCTGATATATCAACGCCAGGTTTGATTCAAAAATCAATGTATTATTATATGGAAAACTTTAATTGGGATGAATATCTTAAAGGTGTGGAAAGTCAATATACACAAAAATATAATTTGGCAAAAGAGTTGATATATAATAAATTAAGCGATAGACTAAAGATAAGAAATGGAAGTGGAGGTATTAACTTTTTTATAGAACTACCAAGAGGCTATTTATCACATGACTTAACAGAATTTTTATTAGATAAAGGAGTATCTGTTCTTCCAGGAACTTACTTTTTTGATAATATAGTAGATGATAGGTTTTTTAGGATAAATATAGCTAGGGCAAGTATACAAGATATAGAAAAGGGAATATCTATAATAAGTGATAACTTAGACGAATTTCTTTATAAATATAAAGATAATATAACAATAAAAAATAATAAATTTTTTTATTAAGACAAGAAAATAGAAAGGAGAATACTTAAAATAAATTTATTTTAAGTAGAATGAAATAATGTTTGATCAAAAGAAACTAGACAGAATAAATGAATTAGCTAAAAAGAATAAAGCAGAAGGATTAACAAAAGAAGAAACTATAGAAAGAGAAGGATTAAGAAAAGAATATCTAGAACATTTTAGAGCGCACTTTAGATCTAGATTAGATAATATAAAGGTAGTATCAAAAGAAGAATACGACGAGCATATGAAAAATAACCAAAATAGTCAAAACTAAATATAATATAAATTTAATAATTACTTAAGGAGGGGCAATATGAATTTAAAGTATGAAGCTAAAAATGCATGGGATATTGAAAGAAGTAAAAATAATATAGAAGATGTAATGTCTTATTCTAAAGATTACATGCAATTTTTAGACAAAGGAAAAACAGAAAGAACCTCTGCTAGAGAAATAGTAAATATGGCAAAAGAAAATGGATACATATCACTAGAGGAAGCTATACAAAAAGGAAAGGTAAATCCAGGAGACAAAATATATGCAGTCAATAAAGATAAATCAGTAGCTATGTTTGTTATGGGTAAAAAATCTTTAGAAGAAGGTATGAAAGTAGTAGGTGGTCATATAGATGCTCCAAGGATTGACTTAAAACCAAACCCTCTATATCAAGAAGCTAATCTAGGACTTTTTAAAACTCATTACTATGGAGGAATAAAAAAATATCAATGGACAGCAATACCACTTTCAATATATGGAGTAGTTATCCTAAATGATGGTAAAAAAATTGATATATGTATAGGTGAAGATGAAGAAGATCCAGTATTTTGTATAACTGACTTACTAGTACATCTTTCAGGAGATCAAATGCAAAAGAAACTTTCTGAAGGTATAACTGGAGAAGGACTTAACCTACTAGTTGGTCATATGCCGCTTGAAGGCGAAGAAAAAGAAACTGTAGCACAAAATGTATTAAAGATATTAAATGAAAAATACAATATGGTAGAAGAAGACTTCTTAAGTGCTGAAATAGAAATAGTACCTTCTGGTCGTGCTCGTCACTTAGGATTTGATAAATCTATGGTATTAGCTTATGGGCATGATGATAGAGTTTGTTCATACGGTGCTGTCAAAGCCTTAATAGAAACTACTGAACCTGAATACTGTGCAGTAGCATTATGTGTAGATAAGGAAGAAGTAGGGTCTCAAGGAAATACTGGTATGCACTCTAAATTCTTTGAAAATACAGTAGCAGAGCTTATAGCTTTAGAAGGAAACTATTGTAACTTAAGAGTAAGAAGAGCTATGGCAAATACTAAGGTATTATCGGCTGATGTATCTGCAGGATATGATCCTAATTTCCCAGAGGTGTATGATAAGAGAAATTCTGCATACATGGGACATGGTATAGTTTTAAGCAAATATACAGGTGTAAGAGGAAAAAGCGGATGCAATGATGCTAATGCAGAGTTTATGGCAGAAGTAAGAAGAATATTCAACCAAGGCGAAGTTGTATGGCAAACTGCTGAACTTGGAAAAGTAGACCAAGGTGGTGGTGGAACTATTGCCTATATATTAGCAAACTATGGTGCTGAGGTTATAGATTGTGGAGTAGGTGTGTTAAATATGCATGCTCCATATGAAATAGTTTCTAAAGTTGATATATATGAGATGTATAAAGGATATAAAGCATTCTTTAACATAAACCTTTAAGTAATATTAGAAGTAATTGACTATTAAAAAAGATAGACCTTTTATTTTGGTCTATCTTTTTATATTGAAATATTTATATAGTCCTGTTAAAAATTTATTTTCTAAAGGTGAAAAAACTTTTTTTCTAGAATAAATAAAATAAAACTTTCTTTTAAATTCTATATTTTTTACTCTATAGATGTTCAGTTTTTTAGATTCTAATTCATCAATGCAAGATATATATGATACAAAAGAAACTCCAAGACCAGATTGTACAAGTTTTTTTATAGATTCATTAGATTCAAGATGGGCTATTACATCTAGTTTGTCCGTATCAAAATTATTAGATTTTAGCTTATTTATAATTAAATCTTTAGTTCCAGAACCTTCTTTTCTCATAATAAACTTAAGAGAATATAATAAATCAATATCTATAAATCCATTAGAATTAGGAAGGACAACGTCTAAAGGAGTTATAAGGACTAACTCATCATCCATTAAATCTATGTACTCAATTTGTGGGTTGTTAGACTTTGAACCAACAAGTCCGAAACTTATTCTTTCATTTAAGATTTCTGAAATTGCAGACTTAGAGTCATAGTGACTAATATTAAACTTAACATCTTTAAATTGGTTAGAAAAATTATTTAAAAAATTAGGAATAATATAAGATTCAGGGATAGAACTGCAAGCTATATCTATAATACCCTCTATTTTTTCGGAATACTCTTTTATATCATAAACTGCTTTTTTACAATTATTTAATATTAATATGGCATGATTGTAAAGTATTTCTCCTGATTTTGTTAAAGTTAAATTCTTATTATTTCTATTTATAAGAACAGTACCGAGTTCTTTTTCGAGGTTATTAATATGAGAGCTAACTGTTGGTTGAGTTAAAAATAATTCCTTCGCAGCTTTAGAAAAACTTTCATACTTACAAACTGCAACAAACACTTCCAATTGCTTAAAATCCAAGACAAAACCTCCTTATATTGTTTATAAGTATTATAGCATAGTATAAAAATGACCTGTTACAAAATCATTACAAAATACATAAAAGTATTATTATTATTATATAAATAGTATATAATCATATAAATGATAGACTAGAATAATTATGTGTAAAATAAAATCGGAAAAAATAAGTGTTAATAAACAAAAGGAGGACTAATTTATGAAGCTACGGAAATTATTATATAGCATCATTATCATTAGTGCATTTGTAACGGGATGTAGTAAGAGCGAGAATATTAATACAAATGAAAGCCTACCTAATGAAGAAATGAAACATAGGATGATGACGAAGGTTCAAAATAATGTTAATGAGATAATGAATAAAGACTATGAATATGTTATAGAAAATATGGGGAAACCATATTGTACAACTTATTATATAGACTCGGATAATCCAAGGGAAATAAGAGATAAAAGGCTTATATATCCAAAATATACTGAAGGCAATAAGTTAGATAAGAGTGCTTTATATATAAATTTAAGAGATGATCATGTTGTAGAAGTACAAACCTATGAGATATCTAAGGAAGATTTAAATGAAAAATATATTAATGATGGTGCTGATATAATTGTAGATAGATATAATGATGCATTACCTATATCATTAAGCAGTGTAGAAAAAATAGATATTAACAATTTCATAGGAAAGGATACAAGGTTAGTATATGAATACTTTGGTGATAAATCCCCAAGTTTAGAAGCATATAGCAAGGCAGGTAATAGAAATATAGATTTGTATGAAGTTGAAAGTAGCGGAGAGATTAAATTACTAGTAATTTTTAGCAAAGAAAATAAGATAGAGGATATAAAAATCATTAATCAAGAAAAACTTGTTAATATATTAAAGCAATATTTAGATAATAAATAAGTTTTTTTTGGTTAAATTAATCCTAAATACTAAGTATTTAGGAGGAAGTAATAATGAATAACAATAAAAATAGATTAAAAGATAGACCTAAGACTAAATCTGAAAGGAGAAACATGCTTTCAGAGCATGGATCAGAACTAGGGATAAAAGATGGTCTTCATATAGGAGCAAAAGATAGTGGAAGCAATAGGACTAAGACATCAAAACTTTATAGCAAAGTAAAGAAAAAGGATTAAGCTTAAAGGAGCGATTAATTTGTAATTAGTCGCTCTTTTAAATTTAGACAAGGAAGGTAAATCAATGATAAGTGAAATATTAATAACAGGCATAGCAGTTGGTATTACATATAAATTTTTAAAAAGAGAAGCAACTACATTAGAAAAAATAGAATATAATATAGAAGATGAAAAGATACCTAAAGAATTTGATAATTATAAAATATTACAAATTAGTGATTTACATAATAAAACATTTGGAAAAAGTAATATAAAACTTATAGAAGAGATAGACAAAATAAATCCAGATATAATAGTAATTACTGGAGATTTAGTAGATGGAGAAAAAGATAATTTTAAAGTGGCTTTAGACTTAATTGATTATATATCTTGTAAATATAAAGTAGTCCATGTAGTTGGAAATCACGAGCAGAAATCTCTTAATAAGAAATATAAAAAAGAATATAAAGAATATTTTAGATTACTTAAAGATAAAGACATAATAGATCTAAATAATGATAAGATAAAAGTTAATAAAGGAAGTAGTTATATAAATTTATATGGGGTAGTAGTACCGCTAGAATATTATCCATATTTTTTCAGTAACTATAGAAATAAAAATAAAGCTTTAGATAAAAATTTCATGGATGAAAGTTTAGGTAAAATAGATAAAAATAGCTACAATATATTACTTGCTCATAATCCATTCTTTTTTGAAAATTATTCTAATTGGGGAGCAGATTTGGTACTTTCAGGACATGTTCATGGAGGAATAGTAAGGATACCTAAAATAGGAGGGGTGCTTTCACCAAATAGAGAGTTTTTCCCAAAATACGATTTAGGTGAATACAATCTTAATGGATCTAAGATGATTTTAAGTAAAGGATTAGGCGGTTCTAAGGTAGTAATAAGAATAAATTGTAAGCCTGAAATAGTACAAATAAACTTAAAGTCAAAAAAATAGTACTTATAAATAAAAAAGTTCTAACTGTTATAGTTAGAACTTAAATGGTGCCGAATGTGGGACTCGAACCCACACGATAATACTATCAACAGATTTTGAGTCTGTCGTGTCTGCCATTCCACCAATTCGGCAAGTATTAGTATATAAATATTGTAGCAACTTAATGAAACGTTTGCAACATATTTATGGTTAATATACTTTTAATATTATGGTAATATAAATAGTATAAGAGTGGTATATAATAACTATTATACTAGATAGACAAAAACTAGGAGTGATAAATTTGAATAAGAGATTAATTATAATAGATGGGAACTCTATAATAAATAGAGCATTTTATGCATTACCAGAAATGACTAATAAGGAAGGGCTAAGAACAAATGCTATATATGGATTTACAACAATGTTATTTAAGATAATAGATACATATAAGCCTACTCACATGAGTGTTGCATTTGATAGAAAGGCTCCTACATTTAGACATTTAGAGTTTGATGAATATAAAGCTGGAAGAAAGAAAATGCCAGACGAATTAAGAGAACAATTTGAACCATTAAAAGATTTATTGGACAAATTTAATATAAATAGATTAGAAATAGATGGTTATGAAGCTGATGATATAATAGGAACAGTATCAAGGCTAGGTGAAGAAAATGGATACAATGTATACATAGTTACAGGAGATAAAGATGCTATACAGTTAGCATCAGATAAGACTACAACTTTAATAACTAAAAAAGGTGTAGGAGAAGTTGAAGAGTATAATTTTGATTCTGTAATGGAAAAATATGAAATGACTCCAACTCAATTTATAGACTTAAAAGGTCTTATGGGGGATAAATCGGATAATATACCAGGCGTACCAGGTATAGGTGAAAAAACAGGGATAAAACTTATTAAAGAATATTCTAGCATAGAAAATATAATAGAAAATGTAGAAAACCTAAAAGGTAGTGTGAAAAAGAAAATAGAAGAAAATAAAGAACTTGCCATAATGAGTAAGAGGTTAGCTACTATAATAAGAGATGTGCCTATAGAGATAAATCTAGATGATTTAGAATATGGAGATTATGATAAAGATAAGGTAATAGAATCATTTAGGAATTTAGGTTTTACAAGTTTATTATCTAGACTATCTAGTATAGATGTAGGAAATGAAACAGAGGAAATTGAGTCTAATTTAAATATAAAAAAATTAGAAAATATAGACGCATTTATAAATGATATTAAAAAAGAAGGAAAGCTATACATAGATACTGTAAGTAGACAAGGGAACATATTAGAAAAAAATATTATACATATTTTTATAAGTGTAGATGGAACTAATATATATTATATAAATGAAGAAGAGATAAATAAGCTAGAAGAAGTACTTGTAAGTAAGGAAGTAAAGAAATTTGGATATAATTTAAAAGAGGATTATATAGCTTTAAGACCTTATAATATAAAATTAGAGAACATGCACTTTGATATAACAATAGCAGAGTATTTAATAGATTCAGCATCATCTACATCTTATGAATGTAGTGCAATAGCTATGAAATATCTTACTAAAAAAGTTAAGTCAAAAGAAGAGTTGCTAGGTAAGGGTGTAAAAGCAAAAAAATATGAGGATTTAGAATTAGAAGAGCTATGTGATTATATAGGAAAAGTTATAAATACAGTATATGAAGTATATCCTATAATGGAAAAAAGCATAAAAGAAAGTGAAATGGATGGATTACTTTATCATGTTGAAATGCCTTTAGTAGAAGTTTTAGGTGAGATGGAATATCAAGGAATAAAGGTTGATAAAGAAAAATTACATGAATTAGGTATAGAATTTAAAACTATAATTAAAAAATTAGAACAAGAAATATATGATATAGCTGGAGAAGAATTTAATATAAATTCACCAAAACAATTAGGTGTTATATTATTTGAAAAGCTAGAATTACCTATAATCAAGAAAACTAAAACAGGGTATTCAACAAATGCAGAAGTATTAGAGAAGCTAAGGGATAAAAGTCCAATAATAGATAAAATAACAGAGTATAGACAAATTGTTAAGTTAAATTCAACTTATGTTGAAGGCTTATTAGCTATAATAAATCCATTAGATGGTAGGATACATTCATCATTTAATCAAACTATAACTACAACAGGAAGAATTTCATCAACAGAGCCAAATCTTCAAAATATACCTGTTAAACTTGAAATGGGAAGAAACATAAGAAAGGTATTTATATCAGATGAAAGTTGTAGCTTAGTTGATGCGGATTATTCTCAAGTAGAATTAAGAGTATTAGCTCACATGAGTCAAGATGAAACTATGATAGAAGCATTTAAAAACAATGAAGATATACATACAAAAACAGCATCACAAGTGTTTAATGTTAATATGGATGAAGTTACAAGTAAGCAAAGAAGTGATGCAAAAGCTGTAAACTTTGGCATAGTTTATGGAAAAAGTGATTTTGGACTATCAGAGGATTTACATATACCTGTAAAGCAAGCTAAAGAATATATAGAAAACTACTTTAATAAATATAGTAAAATAAAAGATTTTATGGATAAGGTAGTAGAAAATGCAACAGAAAATGGATATATAACTACTATACAAAATAGAAGAAGATATATTCCAGAACTTAAATCAAGTAACTTTATGCTAAGAAATGCAGGTAAAAGAGCTGCAATGAACGCGCCTATACAAGGTAGTGCAGCTGATATAATAAAAATAGCTATGGTAAATGTTTACAAGAAGTTAGAAGAAAGACAATTAAAGTCAAAATTAATACTTCAAGTACACGATGAACTTATAGTAGAAGCTTATGATGATGAAGTAGAAGAAGTTAAAAAAATAGTTAAAGATGAAATGGAAAATGCAGTTAACATGGATGTGCATTTAGATGTAGATTTAAATATAGGTAATTCTTGGTATGAAACAAAGTAGGTGAGTATATGCTAATATTAGGACTTACAGGGAATATAGGCTGTGGAAAAAGTAGCCTATCTAACATATTTAAGAGTAAAAACATAGAAGTAATAGATGCAGATATAATTTCAAGGAATATATTTGAAGATAATTTGCTTCTTGAAGAAGTATTCGATAAATTTGGAATGGATATAAAAAGAGAAGATGGGACTTTAGATAGAAAGGCACTTGGTAATATAGTTTTCAACAATGAAGAAAAACTTATAGAATTAAATAATTTAACCCATCCTAAAATTTATGAGAAGATAATTAGTAAAATTGAAGAATATAGGTTAAAACATAACGATATTATTTTAATTGATGGAGCATTATTAATTGAAGGTGGATATTTAGATGTAGTAGATAAATTACTAGTTGTAACATGTAATCAAGATATACAGATAGAAAGAATACAAAAAAGGGATAATTGTACAAAAGATGAAGCTTTAAGTCGCATAATGTCTCAAATGAGTCAAGAAGAAAAAATCAAATATGCAGACTATACAATAGATAATTCCTATTCATTTGAAGAATTAGAGATAAAAGCTAACCAACTCATTGAATATATAAAGGAGAATTGGTGTGAATAATAAAAAGATACTTATAATATTATCTATCTCATTGATTATATTAACTGGTTTTTTAATAGAAACTAAAACAATACATAAAATCTTATATCCTAAAAAGTATTCAGATTATGTAGAAAGATACTCAAAAGAATTTAATATAGAAGAAAATTTAGTCTATAGTATTATGAAGGCTGAAAGCAAATTTAAAAAGGATGCCATATCTAATAAGGGAGCGAAAGGATTAATGCAAATAAGTGATATAACTAGAAATTGGGCTATAGATGAGCTTAATCTAGAAAATAATATAGATATATTTGATCCTGAAACTAACATAAAAATAGGATGTTGGTATTTAAGTAAGCTATATAAAGAATTTGGAAACTTGGATTTAGTTGTAGCAGCATACAATGGTGGTTCAGGTAACGTTAATAAATGGCTTGGAAATAATGAGTATAGCAAGGATGGTAAAATGCTTCACAATATACCATTTACAGAAACATCTAACTATTTAGATAAAGTCAAAAATAATTATAAAAACTATAATAGTATATATGGCAAGGAAGGAAAAAACTAATGAAAAAAACTAAGGTTTTATCTATAATCCTAGTTATAGCAATGATTGTAGTAGGATGTAGTTCTAAAATTGAAACTGAAGATAAAAAAGAAAGTGGTAAGGGTGATATAAACTCAGATTATATAAATTTAACTATGGTAAAGCCCGAGACTATAAATCCTATATTAAACAAAGACAAGTCTGTTGGGTATGTAATGAATCTAATATATGATAGCTTATTTACAATAGACGAAAATTACAATGTAGTACCGCAACTAGTAAAAGAGTACTCAATTGAAAATGGTGGTAAGGAAATAAATATAAAACTAAAAGATGCAAAATGGCATGATAAAAGCCCAGTTACATCTAGTGATGTTAAGTTTACAGTAGATTTTATAAAAAAAAGTGAAGAAAATCCTTATAGTGAATTAGTGAAAAATATAAAATCAGTGCATATAATAAATGATAAAGAATTCAATATAAACTTAAATGAAAATTATTCATTTTCTATAGAGACACTTATATTCCCTATATTATCTAAAAATAATTTATCTTCTTTATCTAAAAAAGATATAACTAATAATAAGAATAATTTAATAGGAAATGGACCTTACAAAATAGAAAAATATGAAGAACGAGACGGAATGTTCTTAACTAAAAATGAAGATTATTATAAAGAAATACCAAGTACAGCCAAAGATATAAGAGTAGGTATAGTTCCAGATCAAGAGGCACAAGTTGCTATGGTTATGGCGTTAGATAGTGATATAGCCAAGGTATCTTTAAATGATTTAAGTAAATTTCATGAAACTGAATTTAATATTACTAAATATGAAGGACGAGATTATGAGAATATAATCTTTAATTACGATAATCCAATATTATTAGACTCTAACTTAAGAAAAGCTATAGCATATTCAATAGATAAGAAAAAAATATTAGAAGAGGCTTATATGGGGGATGCTAATATTGTTAATTTCCCACTTAATACAAGTTCAAAATATTACAACAAAGATATAAAATCTATTAATTATAATAAAGAAAAAGCTAAAGAATATTTAAGTAAAGTTAAGTTTGATGGTGATAAGAGTAACTCAAAAGATCAAAAAGAAAACAAAAGTAATACAAAGAGTAATTCACAGATAAACTTAAAAATAGTTGTAAATAAGAATAATACAGATAGGGTAAAGTCTGCACATATTATTTCAGAAAATCTAAAAGCTATAGGAATAAAATCTGAGGTGGATGAACTAGAAGGTGAAGATCTTGAAAAAGCTATTTCTGGGAAAAAATATGACTTAGCACTAGTTGGATGGGAACTATCATTTATACCTGATGCAACTCCTATAATAAAAAGTTTAGATTATAAAGATGAAAAACTTAATGACTATATGGCTTCTTTAACAAGAGCAACTAGCGAAAGCCAAGTTAAAGACATATATGATTCTATACAAAAATATGTAAATAACAATGTGCCTATGATAAGTTTAGTTATAAGAAATGATTATATGGTTACAAATAGTAGAATAGAAGGTAAAATACAACCAAATGATTTTGACGTTTATGAGGGTATAACAAATTTAACTATAAAAAATAAGTAAATTAATAAAAAAATAATTGACTTAAAAAAGCAAAAGTCATATCCTTTATAATATAAAGGATATGCGGAAATGGCGGAATAGGCAGACGCACTATCTTGAGGGGGTAGCGAGCTTATGCTCGTGCGGGTTCAAGTCCCGCTTTCCGCACCATTAGAAAGTAGACATTATGTCTACTTTTTTTATACAAGGATTTATATTGGAATTAAATATTATTAATTTTTTTGAGAAAAATATAGACACAAGTTATAAAAAGTATGATAAAATACCCTTATAGGGTATAAAAGGAGGTAATTACTATGAGAAAAAAATTACTTATAGATGGAATGAGCTGTGGACATTGTGTTAATCATTTAAAAACAGCATTAAGTGAAGATATACAAGGTGTAAATGTAATAGAAGTTAATCTAGAAGGTAAATATGCTATAGTAGAAATGGATGATTCAGTAAGTAAAGATGAATTAAAATCTGTTATAGAAGATATAGGTTATGAATTAGTTGGAATTGAATAAAAAAATATGCACAACTGTTAACTTACAGTTGTGCATATTTTTTTGTATATAATGTAAAAAATAATATTTTGAGCAATGGACAAAGTTATTTGCCACATGGGCGAAGTGAATTTTTTATATAAGATTTTTGAAATAAAAAAAGACTTCTATTGGGGGAAATAATAGAAGTCTAAATGGGGGAGATTGAGTATGTTTGATTTTACATTAATATTATGTCCTTATATCAATAATATATACATAAGCAATATAAAAAATAATTCATATAATTAGAAATCCAATAGCAAAATTCACAATTAAAAAAACTTTTGAATATAATATAAATAATTAAGGGGGGAGTGTCGTGGATGAAAGAGGATATAGAGATGATTTAAAAAAAATTGTACTTGAAATGACTCAAAAAGATTTAGAAGGAAATGCATCTCAGAGAGGTATAAAAAAATACCTTGAAGGAAATATAGATAAAATAATAAATGAAAATATAAAAAAAGCATCGAGTGATATGTCTTGTAACAATGTATATTTAAATATATTGAAAAATGGATCTAATGAGAAAAATATATCCTTAATTGTAAAGTCTATAAAATCAGAAGATTTGTTTAAATCCAAAAAAGAATTAATTAAGTTTGCTAGATACTTAGGTATAAATGCCACAACAAAAAACTCTTACAATAGTATATTAAGAAGAATAGCTAGCCATATTTATTCAAATAGAAGTGAGTATTCCAAAAGATATTTTTCATACCAAAGAGGAGATAGAGAATATATTTTAGAGCCTGAGAGAATAAAAGAAGACTTAATTGAAAGTTATAAATCAAAAGCTAGAAATGATATGAAGTCTATAGCTAAATTGCTAGAAATAAGTGTTGATGATGAAGATAATGCGGAGGATATAAGAAGAAAGGTTATAAATTATATTATGAAAGAAAAGTTAAATAAAAAATAAATATAAAATTAAAGACGTCTTTGAGACGTCTTTAATTTTATAAAAAGGCATATAATATAAAATAAAACTATGATAGGAGTTGATATGTATAAAAATCAGAAAGATAATAAGTCTTGTATGTGTATTTATATGTATAGCTATAAGTGTAGTTATAGAAATAGTTTATCTTCCACCTAAAAAAGAATTAAAAGTAGTTAGTTACAATATACATAGTGGGCTAGATAAAAATATGTTTCCTACATTATTTGATATTATAGATTTTTTAAGAGTATGTAACGCAGATATTATTTGTCTTCAAGAAGTAAATGAATCTGCTAAGGCTGGATTTCAAGTAAGTAGTTTTAAAGAAGAGTTAAAAATGTATTCTCATTTTGGTGCAAACGTAACAAAACTTGGATCTAATTATGGGTTGGTTACATACTCTAAATATCCTATAAAATATGAGAATCATATATATTTAAGTAGCAAAAGAGAACAACGGGGGATGCTTCATACAGTAGTAAATGTAAAAGGAAGTAAGTTAAATATTATAAACGTACATCTTGGGCTTGGGAATGAAGAAAGAGAGAGGCAGCTCAATGAACTTATAGAATTTATAAATACATTAAATAATGAACCATATATAGTTGTTGGTGATTTTAATCAAGGCAATATAGGTGTCGATAAAAATATTTTAAGAGATGTAGCTATAGAATTAGAAAAGTCAAACATATTAACCTTTGCAACGGGTCTTGATAGAATAGATTATATATTTGTATCTAATAATATTGAAATATTAGACTATAATGTGTTAATAAAGAGTATGTCAGATCATTACCCTATAATAGCTAAGATAAGGATATAAATTAATACAAAATAGTTATTTTCTATATTAAAGCCAAAAATTAATCATAATCTGTACAACCCTAAAATATATATTAGTAATAATAGTTTTAGGGGGGACAAACTAATGAATAAAAGAAAAACTATATATAGAGGTTTTAATAAAAGACGAAAGAAAAAAACGTTAAGATTAATTTTAATTATGATTCCTGTTATATCAATAGGAACATTTGGAGCTATTAAATTAAAAAATAGTGATATTGTAAAAGTTATGGATGAAAAGATTGCATCTCTTAAAAGTATAAATATTAAAGAGGACAAGTTTAAAGGATTTGAAGACTTTGGAATAAAAGAAGTTTCTGAAGAAAATAACAAAGAAGAAGTTGAAAAAAAAGTTGTAAAAGAAGCTAGTGAAAAAGTAGAAGGAGATGTTAAAGTAGCTATAGCAGATTCTTGGAGTTTATATACTATTCAAGTGGCATCAATAGATAATGAAAATGAAATGAATAAAATAGAAGCTAAATTGAATGAAAATAATTTACCTTTTTCTGTTATAGAAGTTGATGGAACAAAAAAAGTACAGACGTATTCATCATTTAGCAAAGATTCATTAAAAAATAATATAGATAGTGTTAAAAAAGTTTTTGATGATGCATTTATATCAGAACTTAAAGTACCAGTATTATCTATGAAGTATACAAGTAAGTACTCATATTTAGGTGAATTATCAAATTTTTTAAATGAATTGGTATCTAATTTTAAGTTAGAATCAGAATTTTGGGATAAAAGTAATGAAAATATTGATGTAAAAGAATATAAAAAAATATTAATAGATAGAAAAAATATAGTGGCTAATATGAAAAAAGAGGCCGATAAAATTGATTATAAACCAGCTGATTTATTTAAAGATAACCTAATTAAGTATGTAGAAGGTTTAGAGGAAAAAATAGATATGTCTATTGCATCTATAGACAAAGGAGAATATAGTATGGCAAAAAGCTTGTATTTATCATCAATGCAGGGATATTTTACATTTATAACATCAATAAGTAAGGCTTAAAAGGACTGTTTTATTAACAGTCTTTTTAAGTTGATAAAGTTTTAACAATAGTTAAGTTTTAATATGAGATATAGTATACTTATACTAAGGGATAGGAATGTTTAAATACATAAGTAAGGGGGTAAAGGAATGAAACTCTTAACTTTCAAAGGAGGAATACATCCTCCATATAAAAAAGAGTACTCAGAGAAAAAAGCTATTGAAATAGCTAAGTCACCAAAGGTAGTTTATATACCACTTCAACAGCATATTGGTGCACCTGCTAAAGAGATAGTTAAGGTTGGGGATTTAGTAAAAGTTGGTCAAAAAATAGGTGAGCAACAAGGATTTGTTTCTTGTAACGTACATTCTTCTGTATCTGGTAAAGTAATAGCTATAAAAGAACATGAATTAGCTGGTGGAAGAGGCACATGTATTGTTATAGAAAACGATTTTAAGGAACAAATACACGAAAGCATAAAACCTAAAGGGAATTTAGAAGATTTAAGTAAAGAAGAAATTGTATCAATAATAAAGGAGGCTGGAATAGTTGGTATGGGAGGAGCTACTTTTCCAACTCATGTAAAGCTATCACCACCACCAGATAAGAAAATTGATACTGTTATATTAAATGGAGCTGAGTGTGAACCATATCTAACAGCAGATCATAGGCTAATGCTTGAAAATCCAGAAGATGTAGTTTATGGATTAAAAGTACTTATGAAATCTTTAAATGTATCAAAGGGATATATAGGAATTGAAGTAAATAAACCTGATGCAATTTCTGCAATAGAAAAAGAAGCTCAAAAATATGATGATATTGAAGTTGTAGGTCTAGAAGTTAAGTATCCACAAGGGGCAGAAAAACAACTTATATATGCATGTACTAAAAGGGAAGTTCCATCCGGTGGGCTACCTATGGATGCAGGGGCAGTAGTAAATAATGTGGGAACAGCAGCACAAATTGCTAAAACTATAAAAACAGGAATGCCATTAATAGAAAGAATTACTACTGTTACAGGTAGTTGTATAAATGAACCAAAAAATTTAGTTACAAAAGTTGGAACACTAGTATCAGAGATAATAGACCAATGTGGAGGCTTTAAAGAAGATAAGATAGTTGGGAAGGTAATAATGGGTGGTCCAATGATGGGACTAGCGCAGTATACAATAGACATACCTACAAATAAGGGAACATCAGGTATATTATGTTTAGACGATGAAGAGTCTAAAACACCAAAACCACAAAACTGCCTAAGATGTGGTAAATGTCTAACAGTATGTCCAGCATTTTTACAACCGTTATATATAAGTGCTTATTCTTTAAAAAATGATTTTGAAAGTGCAGAAAGTTATAGAGCTTTAGATTGTATAGAGTGTGGATCTTGTTCATTTGTTTGTCCAGCAAGAAGACCGCTACTTCAATCAGTAAGAAATGCAAAAAGGGAAATTATTTCAAATAGAAGAAAAGAATCAGCTAAAAAATAATTGGGGCTAGGGGGAATTTAAATGAATAATAAATTGATTGTATCGTCTTCTCCGCATGTGAGAAGTAACCAAGATACGTCTTACATAATGAAACAAGTAATAATAGCTTTACTACCTGCTATGGCATCAGCAGTGTTTCTTTACAGATTAAGTGCATTAAATGTAATTTTCTTCTGTACAGTAGGAGCAGTAGGATGTGAATTTTTATATCAAAAATTAACTAAACAAGATGTTACTATAGGAGATTTTTCAGCAGTAGTTACAGGAATATTATTAGCATTTAATGTGCCAGCATCTCTTCCATGGTGGATGTGCATATTAGGCTCAGCGTTTGCTATAATAGTGGTTAAAATGGTTTTTGGTGGAATAGGAAATAACTTTTTAAACCCAGCATTAGGTGCAAGAGCATTTTTACTTGCATCATTTCCAGTAGCTATGACAGCTTGGACAATACCTGGAGTTAACTGGGTAAGTTCGGGAAATATAGATGCATATACAACAGCGACTCCATTAAGTTTTCTAAAAAGTGGAGCAATAGGCATATCAGAATTAACATCAAATGGAATTAGCCTAACAGATATGGTAATAGGTAATATAGGAGGATGTATAGGGGAAACATCATCTATATTCATAGTACTAGGTGGGCTTTATCTAATCTATAAGGGAATAATAAATTACATAATTCCAGTATTTTACATAGGAACAGTTTTTATATTAGCATTTATACTAGGAGGATTTGACATAAACTTTGCTATATATCAATTAGCGGCAGGTGGACTTATGTTAGGTGCATTTTTTATGCTTACAGATTACACAACATCACCTATGTCCAAAGCAGGTCAAATTGTTTATGCTATTTTAGCAGGAGTTATAACTATAGTTATAAGAATGTATGGTGGATACCCAGAAGGAGTTTCATATTCTATATTATTAGCCAATGTAGCTACTCCACTTATAGACAAATACATGAAAGGTAGAGTATTTGGGGAGGTGGCTAAATAATGAAAAATATATTAAGGCTAGGAGCCATATTATTTACAATATGTGCAGTAGCAGCTTTAGCACTTGGGTTTATAAATCAAATAACAGCGCCAATTATTGAAGATAGAAATATACAAGCAAACAATGAATTAAGACAATTAGTGCTTGAAGACGCAACAGAATTTAAGCAATTAGATAAAAAGGTAATAGAAAATATCGATGGATTAGAAGAGGGGATAGTATCAGAAGTATATGAAGGTATTAGTGGAAGTGATGTTGTTGGATATACTATAAAAACTTTACCTAGCGGATATGGTGGGGTTATGGAAGTTATAGTAGGGATATCAAAAGATGGAAAAATAACAGGAGTAAATATTGGAAATATGGCTGAAACTCCAGGGCTTGGAACGAAAGCAAATGAACCTAATTTTAAAGGGCAATTTAGTGAAAAAGAAGCCAAAGAACTTAGTGTAGTAAAAGGTAGTGCAACAAGTGATAATCAAATAGCTGCGATTTCAGGGGCTACAATAACATCTGAAGCTGTAACTAGGGGAGTTAATGCAGCAATAAAAGTATTTAATGAAAGCTTGAATAAATAGGGGGAAGAATATGAGATTAGGTAAAATATTCAAAAATGGTTTAATAGATGAAAACCCAGCCTTTGTCCAAGTAATAGGTATGTGTCCAACATTAGCTGTTACAACATCAGCTATAAACGGATTAGGTATGGGATTATCTACAACAGCAGTTTTGATTTGTTCAAATATAGTTGTTTCATTAATTAGAAAGATAGTGCCAGATAAAATAAGAATACCAGCATTTATAGTAGTAATAGCAACGTTTGTTACAATAGTTGGTATGCTTTTAAAGGCATATGTGCCTTCACTTGATAAAGCACTAGGGCTTTTTATACCTTTAATAGTTGTAAACTGTTTAATATTAGCACGTGCAGAAAGTTTTGCATCTAAAAATGGTTCTGTTGAATCAGCTGTAGATGGATTAGGTATGGGACTTGGGTTTAGTTTAGCATTAACAGTTTTAGGAACTATAAGAGAAATACTTGGAAATGGAAGTATATTTGGAATGAGTATATTTGGAGCTTCATTTGAACCTATATTGCTATTTATACTTCCTCCTGGAGCCTTTTTAACATTAGGTTTTCTTTTAGCAGGATTTAATAAAATAAGAAGTAAAAAAGCGTAGGGGGGTGGATTAAATGAATTTAGTACTTATATTTTTAAGTGTAGTTCTTGTTAATAACGTTATAACAAGTCAGTTTTTAGGTATATGTCCATTCTTAGGAGTTTCTAAAAAAGTTGATACTGCATTAGGTATGGGAGCAGCAGTTACTTTTGTTTTAACATTAGCATCAATAATAACATACTTTATACAAGAACTATTGGTTATAACTAATAATGAATTTTTACAAACTATAGCGTTTATACTAGTCATAGCATCTATAGTTCAATTTGTTGAGATGGTAATACAAAAAATGAGTCCAGCCTTATATCAAGCGTTAGGTGTATTTTTACCATTAATAACAACTAACTGTGCAGTTTTAGGTATAGCTTTAGTGAATGTAAATGAGGGGTATAACTTAATTGAAACTATAGTTAACGGATTTGGTGCAGGTATAGGATTTACATTAGCTATAGTATTATTTGCGGGAATAAGAGAGAGATTAGAACTAGCAGATATACCAGAAAGTTTTAAAGGGTTCCCTATAACACTTATATCAGCAAGTTTAATGTCTATTGCTTTTTTAGGATTTGCTGGATTAATAAAGTTATAAAATAGGGGGGATAATATGTCTATACTTAATTCGATTTTTGTTTTAGGAGGTATGGGACTTATATTTGGAGCAATACTTGCATATGCTTCTAAAAAGTTTTATGTTGAGGTAGATGAAAGAGTTGAAAAAATATTAAGTATACTTCCAGGAGCTAATTGTGGAGGATGTGGATTTCCAGGATGTGGGGGATTAGCAAATGCAATAGTAGAAGGAAATGCCCCTGTAAATGGATGTCCTGTTGGAGGTTCTGATTGTTCTTTAAAAATAGGAGAAATAATGGGAATATCATCTCAAGAAGGTGAGAAAGAAGTAGCAAAGGTTATATGTAAAGGAAGATGTGATGTAGCAAAAGATAAATATACATATGAAGGTATTTATGACTGCAGATCAGCAGCTACATTGAACTCTGGAGCTAAATTATGCAAATATGGATGTTTAGGTCTTGGAACATGTAAAGATTATTGTAAATTTGGTGCTATATCTATAATAGATGGATTAGCAGTAATAGATGAAGAAAAATGTGTAATGTGTGGAAAATGTATTGAAGTTTGTCCAAAGGGAATAATATCGAAAAAGCCAGCAAAACAAGAAATTGTAGTTGAATGTAACAGTAAAGATTTTGGAAAAGAAGTTAAGGAAAAATGTAGTGCTGGATGTATAGGATGTGGAATTTGTGCTAAGGCATGTAAATTTGATGCAATAGAATTTGAAAATAAAATTGCTAAAGTAAACTATGATAAATGTGTAGGGTGTATGGTATGTGTTGAAAAATGTCCAACCAAAGTTATACAAGGTAGCTTAGAAAATAGAAAAAAAGTTATGATAGAAGAAAGCTTATGTATAGGTTGTACTATTTGTAAAAAGCAATGCAAGTTTGACGCCATAGAAGGTGAATTAAAAGGTAAGCATAAAGTTGATAAGGAAAAATGCGTTGGATGTCATTTATGCTTAGAAAAATGTCCTAAAAAGGCTATTAAAACTATATAATATGGATAAGATAAAGGTATGGTTTTTTCCATACCTTTATTTTTTATGGAATTATAATAAATTTATAAATAAATAAAATCTACTCATTGAAATATAACAATTATGTTACAAAAATCGTTCGACATTTGTGTTGAATTTTTTACAATATAATGATAGACTAAATAAGTACAATTCTAAGTACCAAATGAGGTGATAAAATGAATATAATCTTAGCATCAGCATCTCCTAGAAGGAAAGAAATTCTAGAAAATATCAACGTAAAATTTGATATAGTTAAAAGTGATATAGATGAGGTTATATTAGAGGATGAGTTACCACCTCAAGTGGTAATGAGACTTGCATTTGAGAAAAGTATGGATGTAGCAAAATCTAATCAGGAGTCTTTGGTTATAGGAGCAGATACAATTGTTGTGTTTAATAACACAATATTAGGGAAACCAAAGGACAAAGAAGATGCTAGAAATACTATTAAGTTATTATCTGGAAATACTCATGAAGTAATAACAGGTATTAGTTTAATTAATTTAAGTGCAAATAAAAAAATAATCGATTATGTAGTTAGTAAAGTTAAATTTAAGGACTTATCAGAAGATGATATAAATGATTATATTAATACTGGTGAGTCATTAGATAAAGCTGGAGCATATGGAATTCAAGGGTATGGATCATTACTAATTGAGGAGATACAAGGTGATTACTTCAATATAGTTGGATTACCTATATCAAAGTTAAGTGATTTAGTCAAAACGCACTTTGATATAAACTTTTTTTATGGAGGATGATATAACTGAAGGACTCTTTTGATGTTAAAATGACTTTAAAGAATATGACATTAGAAGAAAGACCTAGAGAAAAGATGCTTGTTAAAGGAGAAAAATGCTTATCTAATTCAGAGTTGTTAGCAATTATTATCCGAACAGGCACTAAATCAAAAAATGCTATTGAATTAGCTAATTATATCATAAATAAAGACACTCAAGGTATAAGATACCTAAAGGATATGACCATAGAAGAGTTATGTGAAATAGATGGAGTAGGACTATCTAAAGCAACGCAAATAAAGGCAGCGCTAGAACTAGGGTCTAGAATCGCTAGTTTTAAGCCTAGTCGATATAAGGTAAAAAACCCTTGGGATATATACAAGTATTATATGGATATTTTAAGATATGAAAAGCAAGAGGTTTTTAAGGTGGTTCTTTTAAATACGAAAAATGAAATAATATCAGATGTAGAAGTATCAAAAGGTACTTTAAATTCTTCTTTAGTACATCCAAGAGATGTATTTAGAGAGGCTATAAAACGAAGTACAAATAAGATAATTCTAATGCACAATCATCCATCTGGTTCTGTCGAGCCATCAAATGAAGATAAAAACATTACATCAAGACTTATTAAGTGCGGAGAACTAATAGGAATAGAAGTAATAGATCATATAATCATAGGTGACGGATTATATTTTAGCTTTAAAGAGAGTATGATAATCTAATTGGATATAGTAAGGAAGGAGAATTAAGTATGTCTAAGGAAAAAAAAGAAAAAAAAGAGAAAAAAGGGTTAATGTCGATGTTTGGATTTAAAAAGATGACAAAGGATATGGGTATAGATTTAGGTACAGCAAATACTTTAGTTTATATAAAAGGACAAGGTATAGTAGTAAGAGAACCATCTGTTGTTGCTATAAGAGATGATAGCAAGGAAGTTTTAGCAGTTGGAGAAGAAGCTAAAAAGATGATAGGTAGAACACCAGGTAATATAGTAGCTATAAGACCTATGAAAGATGGGGTTATAGCTGATTTTGATGTTACATCAGCAATGCTTAGTTACTTTATACAAAAAGCAGCAGCTAAAAAGGGTGTAGTAAGTCCTAGAATAGCAATATGTGTACCTTATGGCGTTACAGAAGTAGAAAAAAGAGCTATAGAAGAAGCTGCAAGACAAGCAGGAGCAAGGGATGCATACTTAATAGAAGAACCTATGGCAGCTGCTATAGGAGCTGGTCTTAGAGTTGAAGAGCCAGAAGGAAATATGGTTGTAGATATCGGTGGAGGTACTACTGAAATAGCTGTTATATCTTTAGGAGGTATAGTTACTGCTAAGTCAATAAGAATTGGTGGGGACGAGTTTGATGAGTCTATAGTAGCATATGTTAAAAAAGAATATAACTTAGCTATAGGGGAAAGAACAGCTGAAGATGTTAAAATAAGCATAGGATCAACATTTAAAGGTGATCAAGAAACTAATATGCAAATAAGAGGTAGAGACTTAATATCAGGTCTTCCTAAAACAATAGAAATAGGATCAGCAGAAGTTAGAGATGCTTTAAAAGAGCCTATAAACTCAATAGTAGATGCGATAAAATCAACTTTAGAAAAGACACCACCAGAATTAGCATCAGACATAATGGAAAATGGAATAATGTTAACTGGAGGGGGAGCATTACTTAGAGGTCTTGATAAGTTAGTTAAACAAGAAACAGGCATGCCTGTTACAATAGCAGAAAGCCCACTAGATTGTGTTGCTTTAGGTACTGGTAAATCAGTAGAAGACCAAGAAATATTTGAAAAAGTATTAATGATGAATGCAAGAAAGTAATTAAAAGTTGGTGATATCTTTGAGATTTGATAACAATAAAAAAGGAAAGAAAAAGATCAACGTTAAAGTGATAGCAACAGGAACTGTTGCTATCACTTTAATTGGAATTATAGGAATATCAATAGGTAAATTTTCAGGTAGAAATCCAATAGGTCCTGGACCTATTTTAGATGCTGTATCTGCTGTAGAATCGACATTTAATAAAGGTTTTAAATTCCTAGGTGATGGCCTTGGTGATCTAATTAATTATAAGAAAAATGCTAATAAAATAGATAAGCTAGAAAAAGAAAAGAATGAGTTAAAATTAGAAATAGCTGAATTGAATAAAAAACTAGATGAAGTAGAATCACTAGAAAGTTTAAAAAAATCATTAAACTTTATAGACGAAAAGTACGAAGCTAAGTCTGTAGCAGCTAGTGTTGTCTCAAAAAATGATGGCAATTGGTACGAAAGTTTTGTACTAAGCGCTGGTAGTGCAGATGGAGTTAAAAAAGATAGTTTAGTAGTAAATGGTAATGGTTTAGTTGGTATGGTATATGAAGTTTCTAAAAACTATAGCAAAGCAGTTTCATTACTTGATAGTAAATCATCAGTAAGTTTTAGACTATTAAAAGACTCTAAATTTAAAGGCGTATTAACTCAAAACTCTACTTTAGATAATAAGGAAAACTACAAAAATAAAGGATATTTATATGGATATATGTTTGATAGTAATTATGATGTAATCCCAGGAGATGTAATTGTAACATCAGGGCTTGGGTTATATCCAGAAGGTATACCTATAGGTGAAGTTGATAAAGTTATAGATGACAAGAATAAATCTATGAAATCTGTAGTTGTTAAACCTTATGCTGATTTTAAAAATATAGATGATGTTAAAATCATTGAACCTAGAAATATAAGATAAAGGAGACTATAGATATGAAAAGAGTTTTACTTTGTCTTTTAGGTATTTTGTTAGTTATAGTAGAAGGTAGTGTTACTAACTATATAAATATATTTAGCGTGAGCTTTAATATAGTAATAATATATATGACTATTATATCTCTGTATTTAGATGAATTAGAAGCAGGTATAATAGGTGCTATAGTAGGTTTAACTAAAGATATAGCCGTAGGTGGAATATTTGGAGTTAATGGTTTAATATTATTTTTAACTTCTTACACAATAAGCCATTTAAAAGATAAAATATACAAGGAAAGTAGTATGACTATATTTGCGCTAGTTTTTTTAACTACGCTAGTTGATTCTATTGTAAATATAGCAACCACTATCTTGGTTTATAATAGCTATGGAATAGTTAAGTTACTGATTGTAGGAATTTTAATAATGCCTACTTTAAATAGCCTTTTAAGTATTATTTTATACAAAATATCTAAAAAATCTATATTAAAACTAAAAGAAGATTAGTTGGTGATTTAATGGAGAAAAACAAAAAGATAGATAGATTATTGATAATAAAGAGAATCATCATATGTGTATTTATAGTTATTTCCTTTAAAATATTATATATGACTATTTTTAGACATGACTATTATAAAGAATTAGCTGAAAATAAGACATATAAGGAATTACCTATAAAAGCTCCAAGGGGAGAAATAAGAGATAGATATGGACGTCTAATTGCAGGAAATAAAAATTTATTTACTGTACAAGTATCTGCAGATGGTATAAGCAAAAAAGGCGCAGATGGTAAGCCTATGGCTAATGAAATATCATTAGACATAATTAATCTTTTAGAGTCTAATAAAGAGCAATATATAGATGAATTCCCTATATACTTTAAAAATGGTAAATTCTATTATACGTTTGATGATAAAATAGATAAATACAAAGAAGAAGAAGGTATACCAAAAGAATTAAATGCTAAAGAAAGTTTCTACTTTATTGTAGATAAGCTAATTAGTGAAGGTGTACTTACGAAAGAAGATAGAAATTTAGACCCTAGTAAGCTACAAAAAAAGCTTAATGAAAATGGAGAATATCCTCCTATACTTGTAAGTAAATGGATGTTTACTGAAGAAAAGAATAAAAAAGATTGGTTAGAAAGCTATAAAATAAAAAATCCTGATATTAGTGCTAAAAATGCATTTAGAGATATTAGAAATGACTATAAGATAGACCCTAAGCTAAGTAATACGGACGCTAGAAAAATACTTATAGTTAGAGACCTTATAAAATCTCAAGGTTATTCTAGATATAATCCAGTTACCATTGCAAAAGATATAAATCAAAATACAATATCTCAAATTGAGGAAAAAGGAATGGAACTTCCAGGGGTATCTGTGGCAGTAGAGCCAGTTAGATATTACCCAGAAACAAATTTAGCTTCTCACATAATAGGTCATATGGGTAAAATGCCATATAATCAAGAAGAGAAATATCTAAATCCTGAAAAAGAAGGTAAAAAGTACTCAAAGGGAGATACAGTAGGTATAACTGGTGTTGAAAAGAGTTATGAAGAGAAGCTTAAAGGTGTTGATGGGCATAAAAAAGTTCAAGTAGATGCACTAGGTAGAGTAACAAAAGAACTAGATGTACAAGAACCGCAATCAGGAGATACTGTATATCTAAGTATAGATAAAGACCTACAAGAAGTAGCTCAAGATGTATTAAAGAGAACTATAGATGTAGCTAGAACAGCAGGAACTTTCAAAAGTCCTTTTGGAAATAAAAGTTTTTCACAAGCTGCACCTCGTGCAAATTCAGGAGCTGTAGTAGCTATAGATGTAAAAACTGGGGATGTATTAGCTATGGCTAGTTATCCAGATTACGATCCTAATAAATTTGTAAATGGTATATCTTATGAAGACTATGAAAAATTACAACCTAAAAATAAAAATGATGTACTAGCACCTAACGCTCAAGTAAACTTAGCTACTCAAGGGGTATTCCAACCAGGTTCTACATTTAAAATGGTTACAGGTATGGCAGCTATAGATAATGGAATGAATCCAAATTACACAATAAATGATCCAGGTGTTATAATGCTTGGAAATAGACCATTTGCCGATTATGTATGGCATAAGTCAAGAAGTAATCATGGAGCAACAAATTTATACAAAGCTATACAAGAATCATGTAATATCTACTTCTACACAATTGGTAGTGGTGAAAATAGAGTAGGTGGGAAAGACCCTAATGTAAAAATAGGTCCAAATGATACTCTTAAATATGCTAAATTATTTGGATTAGATGATTATACAGGTCTTAATGACGAAATAGATGAAAAAAAGGGTAGTGTACCAAGTATAGAAACTAAATTAAAATCAGCTAAAGCTTTACTTAGAACATTTTTAGAGAAAGAAATGAAAAATAAGTTTACTGATATAACTAAGGAAAAGAATGAAGCTGAGTATGAAAAAAGAATAGATGAAATTGTTAGTTGGGCAGACGAACCAACTACAGTCACTAGAGGTGAAGCTATTGAAAGGCTTGCTAAGTTAAATGTTAAAGAAAAAGACATAGAGCCTTTAGCTGATGAAATAGTGTTTAATCACTTAAAATTTGCTAAATGGAGTATAGCAGATACATTTAACTTATCTATAGGACAAGGTGAGAATCAATATACGCCAGCTCAAATGGCAAGATATACTGCAGCCATAGCAAATGGTGGTGATTTAGTTGATTTATCAGTTATAAATAGAGTTGTACCTAGTGATTATAAATCTGTTGATATTGATGAAAATAAAAAAGAAAAGATACCATTTAAAAATAGTGAAAATCTAAAGCATATAACTGAAGGTATGAAGAGAGTTACGACTTCAAGTTCTGTTAAGAGTTTATTTAAGAACTTCCCTGTTAGTGTAGCAGCAAAAACAGGAACAGCTGAAAAAAGTGGTAAGATACCTACAGAAAATGAGGTTGATTATTTAAAAAGCCATATGGGATCTTATGGAGTGGCTTTAGATCAAGCGCTAAGTCTTGCGGAAACTCTTAAAGAGGGAAGAGAGCAAGAGTTATCAGAGGAAAGAGAAAAAGAGTTAAAAGAAGAGCTAAAATCTAAAGATATAACTGAAGAAAGAAAGAAAGAAATAGAAGAAGAATTAAAAGAAGGTGTAAGCGTTAAATTAGATAAAAATGATGATAAAATAAACGCTGCATACCTAAGAAAAGCTATAAAACAATTAAACCCTAAAATAACAGATAAAGAAATAGATAGATACAAAGCAGATTATGATTCTTTTGCATGGAGTGTAGGGTTTGCACCAGCAGATGATCCAGAGATAGCAGTTGTATGTATGATACCTCAAGGTGATTCAAGTACTTATGCAATGTTACCTGTAAGAGAGTTAATAGGAACATATCTTGGATTGACAGATGATTATTTAGCAGCTAATAAAGGTACTGCTAAGAAAGAAGAAAGTAGTAATAAATCGAATAATGATGATATAAATTTTGCTTCTCAGATGAAAAAATAAGAGGAAAAAAATATTTTTTGAAGAATATATAAAAATGATACATTACTCTGGAGGTTGTTATGTCTTTTAAAGAGTTTAGTACCAGAGAACTTGTGGAGTTCAAGGGTAGCAAAAGAGGGATAATTGTAAATATAAAGAAAGAAGCCTCTTTTGAAGAAATAAAACAAAGTATAATAAACAGGCTAGAGTCATCAGTAGGATTTTTTAATGGAGCTAAAATATGTGAGATTAATTGCGATTGTTTAAGTGATATACAAATTTTAGAGATAAAAGAACACATATCATCAAGGTTTGATGTTGAATTTATTGATGATGAGTATAAAAAAGAAAAGTATGAATTTAAAACAAAATATGTCAATAATCTAAGATCTGGTGAAAACATAGAGTTTGATGGAGATGTAGTAGTTATGAATGATATGAAATCAGGATCACAAGTAAGCTCAAAGTCAAATGTAGTAGTTATGGGAAATGTAGATCCAGGTGCAAGAATAGTAGCTAATGGAAATGTTATAATAATGGGAAGTGTTAAGGGGTTTGTCCATGCAGGTTCAGATGGAAATGAAAGTGCTTATGTAGTAGCTAACCACCTAGATGCTAGAATATTACAAATAGCAAATAATATAGCTGAAGCTCCAGAAGATGAGTTTTTTGAAGGAAAAACAATTAATCCAGAAATAGCTTTTGTAAGCGATGGAACTATAGTCATAGAAAACTATTCAAATAAAGTTTAAAAATAAGTATTAATCCATAGGGGGTAGTAACATGAGTGAAGTTATTGTCATAACGTCTGGTAAAGGCGGAGTAGGAAAGACTACTACCGCAGCAAACTTAGGAACTGCTTTAAGTTTGGAAAATAAAAAAGTAGTTATAGTAGACGCAGATATTGGTCTTAGAAATTTAGATGTAGTAATGGGACTTGAAAATAGAATTGTTTATGATATTGTTGATGTTGTAGAGGGAACATGTAGATTAAAACAAGCTTTAATCAAAGATAAAAGATTTGAAAATTTATATTTACTTCCAGCAGCTCAAACAAGAGATAAAAATGCAGTATCTGTTGAGCAAATGCATGATTTATGCCAAAAACTTAGAGAAACATTTGATTATGTATTAATAGATTGCCCTGCCGGTATAGAACAAGGATTTAAAAACGCCATAGCAGGAGCAGACAGAGCGATAGTAGTAACTAATCCGGAAGTTTCTGCAGTAAGAGATGCAGATAGAATAATAGGATTATTAGAAGCCAATGAGATAAAAACTATAGAATTAGTGATAAATAGAATAAGACACGATATGGTAAGACGTGGAGACATGATGGACAAGCAGGACATAATAGAAATATTGGCTATAAAGCTATTAGGATTAGTTCCAGATGATGAAAGTATAATTGTATCTACAAATAAAGGTGAACCTGCAATACTTGATTCAAAATCATTAGCAGGACAAGCTTACAAAAATATAACACAAAGAATATTAGGTAATGATGTACCTATACTAGAAATAGAAGCAGAAAGTGGATTTTTTAGCAAAATAAAGAAGATGTTTGGTATGGCTAAGTAGCAAAGGGGGGAGTATATTCATGTTAGACTTATTTAAAGTTTTTTCAAATGAATCTAAAACTAGTAAATCAGTAGCAAAAGAAAGATTAAAGTTAGTTTTAGTGCATGATAGAGCGGATTGTTCTCCAAAGTTTTTAGAGCTTATAAAGACAGATATACTTAAAGTAATAGCGAATTATGCTGAAATAGAAGAAGATGGACTGGAAATTAAAATGTCTAAAACCAGAGGAGAAGATGATGATATGCCAGTATCTGCATTAATCGCTAATATACCACTAAAGAATTTAAAGGATAGAAATATATAATAGACTAAATGGGGGATTGTTAAGTCCCCCATATTTTAATATACTAAATATAAGACAAAAGACATTAGGAAGTTGGTGAAAATGTGATTGAATATAAGTCAACCGTTAAGTTAATAAAACAACTAGACTGGAAGCTAATAGCTACTGTTTTAGCAATATTTGGATTTGGATTAGTTGTATTAAGTAGCGCAACTCATGCCCATATGACTGGAGATTATCTACAGATATACAAACAAGGATTAGGTTTTTGCCTAGGTATGGTTATGGTCATTGGAATATTATTAATAGACTATAATTTTTTAGGAAAGTACTATAAGGCTTTATATATAGTTAGTTTAATTTTACTGGCTATAGTATTAATACCAGTAATTGGTGCGTCAAGAGGAGGAGCTAGATCTTGGTTAAATTTAGGTCCTTTAGATTTTCAAACTTCAGAAATAGTTAAGTTTACATTTATATTAAGCTATGCAAAGATAGTAGAATCAAAAAAAGGTAAACTTAATAATTTAAAGGAGATAATACCTGTTGTGATGTATGCAGTTCCTTTTATAGGATTATTATTTGCTCAGCCAGACTTAGGTACAGCTATAGTATTTAGTTGTATAATAGGTGGAATGTTGTTTACAGCAGGGCTTGATATGAAACTGATAAAAAGAGTTATAATAGGTGTTTTAGTAGCAGCACCACTTATGTATATGGTAATGGCGCCGCATCAAAAGGAAAGAATAGATGCTTTCTTACATCCTGATGATCCAACTAAAAAGGGTAATTATCAGGTTATGCAGTCAATGATAGCTATAGGGTCAGGAGGAGTAACAGGTAAAGGACTATACGGTGGTACACAAAGCCAGGAGGATTTCTTACCTGTTCAGGAAAGTGACTTCATATTTGCAGTCATAGGAGAAGAACTAGGAGCTATAGGTATGATAGCTGTTTTAGTTTTATATGCAATATTCTTGATACGAATGCTTATTATAGCAAAAGAAGCAAAAGATTTTTATGGAACCTTAATTGTAGTTGGGGTTATGAGTATGTTTGCATACCAGATAATACAAAATATTGGTATGACAGTAGCTTTAATACCGGTTACAGGGGTAACATTACCATTCATAAGTTATGGAGGAAGTTCACTTTTAACATCTTTAGCAAACTTAGGACTGGTACTAAATGTATGTATGAGAAGAAAGAAAATTAACTTTTAGATAAAGTCAAAATATAAACGGGAGGGAATATGAATATAGCATTAATAGCACATGATGAAATGAAAAATACAATGGTAGGATTTTGTATAGGATATGAAGAAATTCTTAAAAAGTATAAGGTGTATGCAACTGGAACAACTGGAAAAATAATAATGGATGCTACAGATATTAATATAACTAGGTTAGCTTCAGGACCTTTAGGAGGAGATCAGCAAATAGGATCATTAGTAGTTTCTCAAGATATAGATTTAGTGATCTTTCTAAGAGATCCTCTTACATCTCAAGCTCATGAGCCGGATATACAAGCCTTAATTAGATTGTGTGATGTATATCATGTACCAGTAGCTACAAATTTAGCATCAGCAGAGATTTTTATAAAAGCTTTAGATAGGGGAGAGCTTTCTTGGAGAGAAGTTAGAAAAACTAAAAGTCAAAGAGTATAAAAATAAGCACCTAATATTAGGTGCTTATTTTTATACTCTTTTAATATGAAGAAGTTTATTAATTTTTGTAAGTAACTAAGAAAGTACCTCATATATGAGGTACTTTAATATATTATTATTTAACTAATTTAGCAAATTCTTTACCGTAGTTAACACATTCTTGACAAGTTTCTTCTGAAGGGAAGAATTTCTTTTTCATAGTAGGAACTGGCATTTTGAAAGCCATAGCCTTTAATAAGTTTTCAGCCATAGTTATACCTTCTCCACTCCATCCGTAAGAACCAAATACACCAGCTATTTTTCCTTGGTTAGCCATAGGGTCTATAGTAGAGAATAAATCCCACATAGGTTTAACCATAGTTCTGTTTATAGTTGGAGAACCTAATAATATTACTTTAGACATAACTACTGCATCATGCATTTCTTTTAAATCAAGTTCTTCTAAATCATAAAGTTTAACTTCAGCACCTTCTTCAACTAATCCTTTTTCTATGTTTTTAGCCATTTCTAAAGTATTAGTGTAAGCTGATAAGTAGAATATTGCAACTTGATTTTGGTTTGTAGTATTAACAACTTCAGTTGACCAATCTAAATATCTCTTAACTGCCGCCATTGGATCTTTAGTAAGCATAGGACCATGAGAAGTTAATATTGTATCAAAGTCTATTTTAAGTTCAACAACTTTATTTATAGCACTTAAAACATGCTTAGCAAATGGTTTAACTATACAATCATAGTAGTGCTTAGCTGATTTTAAGTAATCTTCACTTTCTACAGCATCAGGATCTACACTTGCAAAGTGACATCCGAAAGCATCGCAAGTGAATAAAGTTTTATCTTCTTCAACATAAGTAAACATTGTATCAGCCCAATGTAAGAATGGAGCTGTTATGAACTTAAGATTTCTCTTACCTATGTTTAAAGTTTCTCCATCTTTTATAACGTGGCACTTAAAAGGTCTATTTACTTGTTCAGCTAAGTAAGTTTTAGCAACAGCTGTACAGTAAACTTCCACATCAGGGTTTATATCTAATATATATTTTAAGCAACCAGCATGATCTGGTTCTGTATGATGTATAACTACATAATCTATGTCTTTTATATCAGTAACTTCTGATACGTTTTTTAAAAACTCGTCCTTAAAGTTTGGTTTTACAGTATCGAATAATACAGTTTTTTCATCTTTTATAACATAACAGTTATAAGTAGTACCAAATTCTGTTTCCATTATAATATCAAATACTTTTAAATCTTTATCTACAACACCTGTAAAGTAAATATCTTTTTTTACTTCAAATACATTACTCATTATAAATCCTCCTAAAAACATTATATAAAGATTATACCCATATAAATTACATTAAAACAATTTAATTTTAAATTAAATGTAAAAAATAAATAACTTATGTACTTTAGGCAGCTATTTATTTGATACCTACTATTATTGTAACAAAAAATACTTTTTATAAAAGGTATAAATTAGATTTTTTTTATTAATTATAAAATATAGGCACAATGTTTTAATATACTAATTTTAAAAACTTAAAACTATATAAAATAATTAATAATATTTTGATAGATAATGCTATATCGTGTATAATAATACTTATGCTTATAAACAATAAACTTATTTGGAGGTTTTAACATAAATGAATAAAGTAGACTTAAAAAGAATTTTAAAAAAAGTTGAAAAGCCTGCTAGATATCTTGGAAATGAAATAAATTCAATTCATAAAGATACAACAAATGAAAATTTAATAAGATATGCACATTGTTTCCCAGACTTATATGAAGTAGGAATGAGTCACTTAGGAAGTCATATATTATATGATGTTATAAATAAGGATGAAGAAGTATTTTGCGAAAGGGTATATGCTCCAGCTGTAGATATGGAAGCGATGATGAGGGAAAAAAATATACCATTATTTGCTCTAGAATCAAGAGAACCTATAACAAATTTTGATTTTGTTACATTTACGCTTCAATATGAACTTTCTTACACTAATATATTGAATATGTTAGATTTAGCTAATATACCATTATTAAGAGAAGAAAGAAAGCTAGATGATCCATTTATATTAGTAGGTGGACCATGTGCTTACAATCCAGAGCCTTTAGCTGATTTTGTTGACATAGTAATATTAGGTGAGGGTGAAGAAGTAAACCCAGAAGTTATAAATGCCTATAAAGAATGGAAAAAAAATAAAACAACTAGAGAAGACTTTTTACAAAAGATATCTACAATAGAAGGGGTTTATATACCAAGCTTCTATGATGTTTCATACAATGAAGATGGAACTGTCAAAGAAGTAGTACCAAATAGAGAAGGTGTACCTCAAAAACCAAGAAAAAGAATAATAAAAAATATGGAAGAAGTTCCATATCCAGAAAAATTAATAGTTCCTTTTATAGAAACTGTTCATAACAGAATAGTACTTGAACTGTTTAGAGGGTGTACAAGAGGATGTAGATTCTGCCAAGCAGGTATGATATATAGACCAATAAGAGAAAAAAGTGTAGCGAGATTAAAAGAATTACTAGAAAAACTAGTTAAAAACACTGGATATGATGAAATATCATTATCTTCGTTAAGTACTAGTGACTATAGTGAATTAGCAGAGCTTACTGATTATTTAGTTGATGAATATACTCCTAAAAATATAGGAATATCTCTACCATCATTAAGACTTGATAATTTCTCTATGGAGATAGCAGAAAAAATACAACAAGTAAGAAAGTCAGGACTTACATTTGCTCCAGAAGCAGGAACACAAAGATTAAGAGATGTTATAAATAAAGGTGTAAGCGAACAAGACTTAGAAAATGCAACTAGAAAAGCATTTGAAATGGGATGGAATAGTGTTAAATTATACTTCATGATAGGTCTTCCAACAGAAACTTATGATGATTTAGATGGAATAGCAAAACTTGCTTATGATGTAATCGATACTTACAGAGATGTAAATGGTGGAAAGTTAAGAAGAGCATTTGGTGTTACAGTAAGTACATCTACATTTGTACCTAAGCCATTTACACCATTCCAATGGCATGGACAAGATACAACAGAAACAGTTATAGAAAAGCAAAGATATTTAGTTAAAAAATTAAAAAATGGAAATATAAAATATAACTACCATGATTCAAAAACTAGTTTAATGGAAGCTGTTGTAGCTAGAGGAGATAGAAAAATAGGTAAAGTTATATATGATGCTTTCAAAATGGGTGCCAAATTTGATGGTTGGTCAGAACACTTTAATTTAGATACTTGGAAAGAAGCTATGGCTAAAAATAACTTAGAAATAGCATTTTATGCTAATAGAGAGAGAGAATATGAAGAAGTATTCCCTTGGGACCATATAGACGTTGGAGTTTCTAAGAAATTCTTAGTTAGAGAAAATGAAAAAGCTAAACAAGACACAGTTACAGTAGATTGTAGACATAAATGTAATGGTTGTGGAATAAATGCACATGAAATAGGAAGGGGGCTTTGTTAATGGAAAACAAAATAATAAGAACTAAATTTAACAAAGAAGGAGATATGATATATATATCGCATCTTGATTTGCAAAAACTTTTACAAAGAGCCTTTAGAAGAGCTGAAATAGATTTAGCACATTCTCAAGGATACAATCCCCATCCAAAAATAAGTTACGGAAATGCTTTAGCTCTAGGTACAGAAAGTCAAGGAGAGTATGTAGACGTTGAAATAGAAGGTGATATAACTGTAGATGAGTATTTATCTAGAATGAATGAACAATTACCAGAAGGTATAAAATTTATACAAGCTGAGGAAATAACTAAACAAACTCCATCATTATCATCTACTATAGAGTATGGAGAATATGTATTTACTATAGAAACAGAAAAAATATTAACTAAAGAGTTCATAAAAAATCAAATATTAGATTTTATGGCTCAAAAAGAAATAATGATAACTAAGAGAAATAAAAAAGGTAAGTTAGTAGAGTCAGATATAAGACCTATGATAAAATTATTTGATTTATTAGATGCAGAAGATAATAAAATAATTTTAGAAGCTACAATAGCGACAGGATCTAAGGCTAACTTAAATACTTCTATATTTATACCAAAAATATTAGAAATGTTAGAATTAGAAATGGACCCATTAGATGTAGATATATTAAGAAGAGACTTATATGTAGTGAAAGATGGACAATTAGTAAGTCCTATGTAAAAAAAGGTGGATTTATCCACCTTTTTTAGTAGTTAAAAAGATTATTGATTTATTAGGAGTGAAGTATGAAGGATATAATAATAGAATCTCTTATATCATCTGAGAAAGTGGCTGTACTTGAAGACAATAAATTAAGTGAGGTATATATAGAGGACAATAAAAATAACAAAAAAGTCTCTAATATATATAGAGGTATAGTAAAAAAAGTATTGCCAGGAATAGAAGCATGTTTTGTAGACATAGGTTTCGATAGACTTGCATACCTTCAATTAAAAAAAGAAGACAATATAAAAGCAGGGCAAGAAATAATGGTTCAAGTAAATAAAGAAGAGATAGGAAATAAAGGAGCCAAATTAAATCTTGAAATAAGTTTATCTGGAAGATATATAGTTTATATACCGTCAAATGATAGAATAACTATGTCTAACAAAATAACAGATGAGAAAGAAAGATTTAGATTAAAAAAACTAGCTAAATCAATTATTAAAGACAATACAGGTATAATTATAAGAACAGAAGCAGTAGGATGTAGCTTAGAAGATTTAAAAGAGGACATAGAAAACTTAAAAAGTCAATATGAGTTAATCTTAAAAGAGTTTAAATTAGGAATAGGACCTAAGCTACTTTATAAATCATTGGATTTTGCAAGTAAATACATTAAAGATTATATAAGTGAAGATTTAGGTAAAATAGTTACAAATGATGAAAAAAAGTATAATGAATTAAAAGAACTATTAAAATCTATAGATAAAAAATATGTAGGCAAAATTATATTAGAAAAAAATAAAGATGTATTTGATATATACAATGTAAATTCTCAAATACAAAAATGTCTTAATAAAAAAGTATGGTTAAGTAGTGGTGGATACTTAATAATAGAAAAAACTGAAGCTTTAACGGTTATAGATGTAAATACGGGAAAAAATATAGGCAATATAAAACTAAGAGACACAATATATAAAACTAATTTAGAAGCAGCTATAGAAATAGCTAGACAAATAAAAATTAGAGATATATCTGGAATAATTATAATTGATTTTATAGATATGGAAAAAGAAAGTCAAAAAAGAGAACTTATAAAGGTACTAGAAGAAGAATTAAGTAAAGATAAAAGAAAATCTAAGGTATTAGGGATGACAAAATTAGGTTTAGTTGAGATAGCAAGAAGAAGAGAAAAAGACCCTATATATAATTATTATTTAGATGAGTGCAATTTATGCAAGGGCGACTCTTTTGTTATATCTACCAAAACTATAATAGATAATATAGAAAAAGAAACTATGAGAATTAAAGAACATACATCATATAACAATATAACAATTGAAATTAATAAAAAAGTATATGAAGATATAAATAAAAATTTTGAGGATATAATTAAAAGTATAAGTAAAAAATATAGTATAAATCTTGAGTTAAAAGGTTTACCTGAAATTAATATAGAAAAAGTGAATATAATTTATAATAGTTAGTTGACAAATGTATAATAACGTAGTAATATTAATAAATGTAATGCCGCACAGAACAGGTTTAAAACTTCTTACTGAAGTACCTGTATGGCGAGTTTGAGACCGAGGAGGTGTATTTAATGTACGCTATAGTTAAAACAGGTGGAAAGCAATATAAAGTTGCTGAAGGTGATGTATTATTCGTTGAAAAGTTAGAAGCTAACGAAGGTGATGTGGTTACTTTAAACGAAGTATTAGCTTGCACTAAAGACGGAGAGTTAGTAGTTGGAGCTCCAGTTGTTGAAGGTGCTTCTGTTCAAGCAAAAGTTGTTGAGCAAGGTAAAGCTAAGAAAGTTGTAGTTTACAAGTACAAAGCTAAGAAAGACTACAGAAGAAAGCAAGGACATCGTCAACCATACACTAAGATAGTTGTTGAAAAAATAAACGCTTAATTAGTGAATAGTAATGATTAAAGTTAAATATTATTACAACGATGATTTCTTAATGAAAGGCTTTTGTCTAAAAGGTCATGCTGATTTCGCTGAAATAGGCTATGATATAGTATGTTCTGCAGTAACATCTAATGCAATTGCAGTCATAAATTCTTTAGACAAGCTTGTTAAAGTTGAATTTGAAAAGGTAGTAGGTCAAGAAGGTCATATAGAGTGTATAGTTAAAGATAAACATCTAAATGATTCTCAACTATTATTAAATCATTTTCAATTAGCTATTGAAGGAATTAAAAGGGAATATCCCAAAAACATAAAAATCTTAAAAAAGTAGGGGGTGACTCCAAATGTTAAACATGAACTTACAGTTACTTGCATCTAAGAAAGGGGTAGGATCTTCTAAGAACGGTAGAGATTCTATATCTAAGAGATTAGGTGTTAAGAGATTTGACGGACAAGTAGTTACTGCTGGTAGTATAATAGTAAGACAAAGAGGAACTAAGATACATCCAGGAACTAACGTAGGTAAAGGTGGAGATGACACTTTATTTGCATTAGTTGACGGTGCTGTTAAATTCGAAAGAAAAGATAAGAAGAGAAAGAAAGTAAGTGTATACCCAGTATCTATAGCTGAGTAATACTTAAAAAAGGAGTGTTAATGCACTCCTTTTTCTTGTAGATAGATATTTTACTGATTAAAGTCAGTTAAATCGGGAAAAATAATCAAAAAGACCCTAATTAAATTAATTGAAGGTCGATCAAGTAGGTGATTAATTTGTTTATAGATAGAGCGAGAATTTTTATTAAGGCCGGGAACGGTGGTAACGGATCGGTATCTTTTAGAAGAGAAAAATATGTTCCAGCTGGTGGACCAGATGGAGGAGACGGTGGACGCGGTGCAAGTGTTATATTTGAAGTTGACTTAGGTCTTAGAACATTAATGGATTTCAAATATCAGAGAAAATATGCTGCAGAAAACGGTGGAGACGGAAGTAAAAAAAGAAAAGCAGGTAAAAATGGAGAGGATTTAATTCTTAAAGTTCCTGCAGGTACTGTAGTTAGAGATGAAGCTACAGGACTTATATTAGCGGATTTAAAAGAAGAGGGAGATAGAGCTGTAATAGCTAAAGGTGGTAGAGGTGGAAAAGGGAACCAACACTTTGGTAACTCAGTAAGACAAGCTCCAGCTTTTGCTAAATCTGGTACAGATGGAGAAGAAAGATGGGTAACTCTTGAGCTTAAAATGATAGCTGATGTTGGGTTACTAGGATTCCCTAACGTAGGAAAATCTACTTTTTTATCAGTAGTTACTAAGGCTAAGCCCAAAATAGCAAACTATCACTTTACAACATTAACACCAAACTTAGGTGTTGTTCAAACTAAATTTGGTGATAGTTTTGTGTTAGCAGATATACCAGGTCTTATAGAGGGAGCTGCTGAAGGGGTTGGTCTTGGACACGACTTCTTAAGACATGTTGAAAGAACTAAAGTATTAATACATATAGTTGATATATCAGGACTAGAAGGTAGAGATGCATTAGAAGATTTTGATAAGATAAATGATGAACTTAAGTTATACAATGAAAAATTATCAACTAGACCACAAATTGTTGTTGCTAATAAAATAGATATACTTGAAGATGAAAGTGTATTTGAAGAATTTAAAAACAACTTAGAAGGCAGAGGGTATAAAGTATTTAAAATGTCTGCTGCTACTAGAGAGGGTGTAGATGATGTAATAGCATATGTTTCTGAGATACTAAGAGATGTTGAAGAAATAGAGTTATTCACAGAAGAAGAAATGTATAAGCCAGAACTTGATAATACAGAAGAAGAAGGTTTAAACATAGAAATAGAAGACGGAGTGTATGTTGTTACTGGTAAGGCACTAAGAAGAATAATGTACTCTGTTAACTTTGATGATATGGAATCTATCCAATATTTCCAAAAGGCTATGGAAGGCGAAGGTGTTTTTGATAGACTAAGAGAGATGGGAATAGAAGATGGAGATACTGTTAGAATATATGAATTAGAATTTGAATTCTACAATTAAAAATTAAGAGGTGACAAAATGTTAAAAGGTAAGCAAAGAGCATACTTAAGATCAATAGCTAACACTTTAAAGCCTGTTACTCAAATAGGTAAAGATGGTGTTACAGAGAGTTTCTTAGAACAATTAGATGATATGTTAAGAGTTAGAGAAATAGTTAAAGTAACTATACTTGATAATGCAGGATTAGATGCTAAAGAAACTGCTAATGCTGTATGTGAAGCTTTAAGAGCGGAATTTGTACAAGCTATAGGATATAAATTTACAATATATAGAAAAAATCAAGAAGAACCAAAGATATTCTTCCCAGGTCAAGAACCAGCTAAACCAAAGGTTAAGCCAGAAAATATGACTAAAAAAGGAAAGCCTACTAAAAAGGCATTTAGAAAATAAGTTAGTAAAATAACCATCTATTTTAGATGGTTATTTTTTATAAAAAAGATTTTATATTATAATGAAGTATATAGATTTTTACAAAAAATAATGTTAATATAATAACTAAGAATGGTATAAAAAGTAAGGCAAAATACTAACTTAATTATAAAATATAAAATGACTGCAATTTAGGAGGCAAAAATGAGAGTTATAATAATTGGTGCAGTTGCAGCTGGAATGAGTGCGGCTGCAAAACTTAAAAGAATTAAACCAGATTATGAAGTTGTGGTATATGAAAAGGGAGAAGTTGTATCATTTGGAGCTTGTGGATTGCCATATTTTGTTGGAGGATTTTTTGATGACCCTAACAATATGATAGCAAGAAGTCCAGAAAAGTTTAGAGAGACTGGAATAGACTTAAATATACATCATGAAGTAGTAAAAGTAGATGCAATAAATAAAAAGGTTATAGTTAAAAACTTAGAAACTGGTGTAGAATTTGAAGATTCTTACGACAAGTTAATGGTAGCAACAGGTGCATATAGTGTAATACCACCTATAAAGAATGTACAGTTAGAAAACGTATCTACATTAAAGAGCATGGCAGATGGAATAAAAGTAAAAGAATTATTAAATAAAGAAGAAAATAAAGATGTAGTTATAATAGGGGCTGGATTTATAGGTCTAGAAGCTGTTGAAGCTGCTAAAAAATTAGGTAAAAATGTAACAGTAATTCAATCAACAAGTAGAATACTTGAGAATGTATTTGATAAAGAAATGACTGATGTTTTAGAAGAGGAAATTAAAAAACATAATGTTGATTTAAGATTAGAAGAACTTGCAGCAGAACTTGTTGGACAAACTAAAGTAGAAAAAGTTATAACTAATAAAGGTGAAATAAAAGCTGACGTAGTTATAATAGCTACTGGAGTTAGACCAGCTACTGATTTTATAAAAGATACAGGTATAAATATGTTACCTAATGGAGCAATAATAGTTGATGAATATGGAAAATCTTCTATAGAAGATATATATGCAGCTGGAGATTGTGCTACTATAAAAAATATAGTAAGCGGACAAGATTCTTATGTTCCATTAGCGACAGGAGCCAATAAATTAGGAAGAATAGTTGGAGAAAATTTAGCTGGAGCTAATAATAAGTTCCAAGGTTCTTTAGGATCAAGTTGTATTAAAGTTATGGACATGGAAGCAGGTTCTACAGGACTTACAGAAGTACAAGCACAAAAGCTTGGATTAGACTTTAAAGTTAAGTTTATATCTGATTTTAACCAAACTAATTACTACCCAGGTAGAAATAAGATATATGTCAAGTTAGTATATGATGCAAAAACAAAGGTTATATTAGGGGGACAAGTTGTTGGATTTAAAGATGCAGTTCAAAGAACTAATGTAATAGCAACAGCAGTATTTGCTAAATTAACAACTAATCAATTAGGTATGTTAGATTTATGTTATGCACCTCCATTTGCTAGAACTTGGGATGTACTAAACGTAGCAGGAAATGTGGCTAAATAGTAACTTAATATCGATAAATGATTAAAAATAGGTTATTAGGTATGCTTATTATGCTTAATAACCTATTTTTAATGTAATATTAATATAATACGTTTTGATAATTAATCTTTAAAGTTTAAATTAAAGCTTAATCTATCTTCTCCTATAATTGTATTTTTAAAAATACTAGTAGCATTATTTAAATATATATATGGGTCTTCAAGAGAAGGGCTAAAATGAGTTAAAATAAGCTTGTCTACATTTCCTAATCTAGCAAGGTTTGCAGCTTCTCTAAAGGTCATATGATGATTTTTAACAGCTTTTGAAATATCCATATCATCACCATACATACCCTCACATACAAACAAATTACTATCCTTTATAAATTCTGGTATAGATAGTAAAGGTCTAGTATCTGTAATAAAACTAACTTTAATTCCCTTTCTATTATCTCCTAGCACCATAGAAGGAGTATATTCTACCTCGTTATATACAATATTTTTTCCAGATTGAAGTTTTTGCCAAAGTATAATAGGAACATTATTACTAATTGCCTTTTCTTTATTAAATTTAGGCCTTCTCTTAAAATATAAACTATATCCGAGACATTCTCTAGAATGGTCAAGTTCCATAGTTGAGATTTCAATGTCTTTTAATATATCATGGTCTAGGGAAAAAGTATTTTTAGGATTTTCTATAATATTTAATTTATAAGGTATGTATTCAATTAAAACCATAACAGCATTTATATATTCCTTTATACCAACTGGGCCAACTATAGTTAGGTCATCAGTACGGCCACTATTACCAATAGTAGATAAAAGGCCAGGTAATCCGTTAAAGTGATCCCCGTGTAAATGTGTTATAAGAATTAGATCGAGGTTTTTAAATCCGCAATTTTTCATTTTCATAGATATTTGAGTACCTTCACCACAATCTATTAATATTTTACTACCATTGTAATTTATAAAAAGAGAAGATAAATATCTATTAGGGGTAGGGAGATTCCCTCCGCATCCAAGTAAAATTAAATCAATCATTATAAACTCCTCATAAAATAGTTTTTATATAATTAATTACCCAGGAAATAGTATTTGCTGTAGCAAAAAGAAATATTTATAGATAAAAAATATATATTAATTTAAATAAAGTATAAACTTTAAGATTTATAGCAAAAAATGGATTATAAATTTATAATCCATTTTATCTAAGGCTATCTTGTCTATATAGTTGAATAAGATTATATATACCTATTCCTAGGCTTATAGCACCTATTAATATTCTTTTAACCTCGCTCAAAGTAAATCCTCCTAAAACTACATATCGTATTCATCAACGTTTAGTAATTTATTTAGTACACGTTTAATAATATCATAACTAAAGCCTTTATAAGCTAAATGTTGATAAATTTTTTGATATATTTTATGTTTATCGTCGTTTTTTATCCTATCATATCTTTTTTTGGCTAAATACATAGCATTTTCAAATTCTTTATCTTGATCTAAGCTAGATATAGCTTGCTCTATAGAATCTTTATCTATACCTTTGTTATATAGATTTTGTCTAATTTTATTTTTACCATATTTATTTAAATTAACATTTGTATTGACTATTTTTTGAGCTAAAATTTCATCATTTATAAAATTATTTTTTTGTAAAAATTCTATAACTAAATCAATAGTATCTTCTTCAAAGTCATTTGAAAGCTTTTCTCTTATTTTATTTTCTGATTGATCTGCTTTAGATAAAATATTTAGAGCTTTTGTTTTAGCTTTTATATACATCTCTTCTTTAAGTATAGATTTTAAGTCATTTTCATCTATAGCCATACCTTTTTTTAGACTGAATGTATATACTAATTCAGTAAATATAGCCATGAAAAATTCATTATTTACATAAATATTTACTCTGTCAGTATTCCTTTTTTGTGCCTCTATTTTAGTAATTATAGCCATATTTAAACTCCTTTATAATTATATAAATATAAGTATACACTAAAATATGATTTATAATCTTTAATATTATAAAAAAAATGATAAAATAATAGTATAAATATATAAAGGAGAGTAAAAATGATTACTAGTAATCTAGTTGAGAAAGCAGAGGAGATAAATAGGACAAAACTAGGAAAGTTTAACAAAACATATAAAGGTACAAAAGTTGGAATTATGGGGGGAACTTTTGATCCAATTCATTCTGCACATTTAGCAACTGCTGAATTTATTAGGGATAAATATAAACTAGATAAAATAATATTTATACCATCGGGCAATCCACCACATAAAAAAAATACCATTGTAAACAAATATGATAGATATGAAATGGTAAAGTTAGCAACCATGAGCAATGAAGATTTCATAGTATCAGATATGGAAATTATAAGAGATAAAAGAACTTATACCATAGATACGCTTAGGGATATGAAAAAAGAATACGACTCAATAGATATATATTTTATAACAGGGGCAGATGCAATTTGTGATATAGAAACTTGGAAAAATGTAGAAGAAAATTTTAGATTAGCAACATTTATAGCAGCTACAAGACCGGGCATAAGCAAAGCTAGTACTAAAGAAAAAATAAATGATTTAAGAAAAAAATATAGTGCAAATATTATAGAGGTATATGTACCATCTTTAGATATATCATCTACTTATATAAGAGAAAAATTAAAAAATAATGGATCTATAAGATATTTAGTACCAGAAGAAGTTAGAGAGTATATAGAATGTAAGAAACTATATAATAATGGAGATTAAAAATGAATTACAATGATATAAAAGATAAAGTAAGAAATATGTTACCAGAAAAAAGATATAGACATTCTGAGAATGTAGCCAATTGTGCAGTAAAACTTAGCGAAATTTACGGATATAATAAAGATATGGCTTATTTAGCAGGAATTGTTCATGATTGTGCAAAATACTTAAGTAATGAGGATGTCAAATTTTATGTTAAAAAATATGATATAAAACTAGATAAATTAGAAAAAAATAGTTTAGCATTGTCTCATAGTATAATAGGTTCATATATATGTAAATATGAATATAATATAGAAAATGAAGATGTTATAAGAGCTGTAAGATTTCATACTACAGGAAGAGAAAATATGTCACTTCTTGAAAAAATAATATATATAGCTGACTTAATAGAAGAAGATAGAAACTTTAATGGTGTGGAAAAATTAAGAGAACTTGTATATGGTGGCAATTTAGACGAAGCATTGTTGTTGTCTTTTAATAATACTATAAAATTTGTTATAGATAACAATCAAATGATACATGAAAAAACTATAAAAGCAAGAAACTATATGCTAGAGAATAGAAGCAATAAATAGTAATATATTTAAATCACAATTTATGATATAATATAAAAATATGTTTAATTTTAGAAAGGTAGGAAATAATATGACAGTAGAACAAATCACTAAGATTGCATATGATGCAATAGATGATAAGTTAGGTCAAGATATATCTATAATAAATATAGGAGCTGTTTCAAGTTTATGTGAATACTTCATAGTTGCAACAGCAGGATCTCAAAGACAAGTAAAGGCAATAGCTGATAATGTAGAAGATGAACTTACAAAGATTGGTATAGAACCAAGAGGAAAAGAAGGATACGAATCTCAAACTTGGATACTTTTAGATTATGGCGATATAATGGTTCATATATTTAATGAAGAAGATAGATCATTCTATAATCTAGAAAAATTATGGAAAGATGCTCCATATGTTGATGTTGACACATTAGCATAAAGGTGATAATATAAACTATTATAACTAAAAATAATTAAATAGACTAGAGTAGTAAAAGAATATGTTTTTTCAGAGAGCTAGTGGTAGGTGAAAACTAGTAAAATATACCTTTGAACTTGCTAGAAGTATCTATTTAGCCGTAGTTGGCATAAAAACTATCTAAGAGAGTCTATTTATAGACTAATTAGGGTGGTACCGCGAAAATATATCCTCGTCCCTAAACATTATGTTTAGAGACGGGGATTTTTTAATATTATAAAAATAATAGGAGGATTAAAATGAGTGTTTATAAGCCAAATGAAGTTGAAGCCAAATGGCAAAAAACTTGGGAAGAAAACAACCAATACAAAACAGATACAAATGATACAACAAAACCAAAATATTATGCATTAGAAATGTTCCCTTATCCATCAGGAAAATTACATATGGGTCATGTTAGAAACTACTCTATAGGTGATGTAGTAGCTAGATTTAAAAAAATGCAAGGATACAATGTACTTCATCCTATGGGATGGGATTCATTTGGACTTCCAGCGGAAAATGCAGCTATAAAGCATGGGATACATCCAGATAAATGGACTATGGAAAACATAGAAGATATGAGAAAGCAATTTAAGACATTAGGTCTTAGCTTTGACTGGGATAGAGAAGTAGCAACTTCTACACCAGAGTACTATAAATTTACACAAGAGATATTCTTAAAGTTCTTAGAACATGGATTAGCATATAAGAAAAAATCTTTTGTTAACTGGTGTCCATCTTGCGAAACAGTTCTTGCTAATGAACAAGTTGTTCAAGGTGCATGTGAAAGATGTGATTCTATCGTTATAAAGAAAGATCTAGAACAATGGTATTTCAAGACTACTCAATTTGCAGAAGAATTACTTCAAGACTTAGACACTTTAGATGGATGGCCTGAAAAAGTTAAAACAATGCAAAAGAACTGGATAGGAAAGAGTACTGGAGCTGAAATAACTTTTGATATAGATGGAAGTGATAAAACTATAACGGTATTTACAACTAGACCAGATACAGTTTATGGGGTTTCTTATATGGTTTTAGCTCCTGAACATGAGCTAGTAAAAGAATTAGTAGCAGGAACAGAATACGAAAAGGCTGTGGATGCTTTCGTGGCTAAAATGCATACTATGACTGAAATAGAAAGAACTTCAAGTGATGTAGAAAAAGAAGGATTATTTATAGGTAAGCACGTTATAAATCCTGTAAATGGAGAGAAAGTTCAGTTATGGATAGCTAACTATGTTCTTGCAGATTATGGAACAGGTGCAGTTATGGCAGTACCAGCTCATGATGAAAGAGATGGAGAATTTGCAGCTAAATATGAATTACCAGTAGTTGAAGTTATAAATGAAGAAAATATAATGGTAAACTCTGGTGAATTTAATGGAATGGAAGCTTCAAAAGCTTTTGAAGCTATAATTGAAAAAATAGAAGAAATGGGAAGAGGTAAGAAAACAGTTAATTATAGATTAAGAGACTGGTTACTTTCAAGACAAAGATATTGGGGATGTCCAATACCTGTAGTATACTGTGATGAATGTGGTATAGTTCCTGAAAAGAAAGAAAATTTACCTATATTATTACCTACAGATGTTGAATTTACAGGTAAAGGTGAATCTCCACTTACAACTTCAAAAACATTTATGGATGCTGCTTGTCCTTGTTGTGGAAAGCCAGCTAGAAGAGAAGTTGACACAATGGATACTTTCGTTGATTCTTCTTGGTATTATTTAAGATACATAGATCCTAAAAATACTGAAGAGCCATTTAATAAAGAAGCAGTTAACAATTGGATGCCAGTTGATCAGTATATAGGTGGAGTAGAACATGCAATCCTTCATCTTCTTTACTCAAGATTCTTTGTTAAAGCATTTAATGAAATGGGAATGTTAGATTTTAAAGAACCATTTAAGAACTTATTAACTCAAGGTATGGTTTTAAAAGATGGAGCTAAGATGAGTAAATCTAAAGGAAATGTTGTAGCACCATCAGAAATAATAAAAGAATACGGAGTAGATACGGCTAGATTATTCGTATTATTTGCTGCACCACCAGAAAGAGATTTAGAATGGTCAGATCAAGGTGTTGAAGGATGCTTTAGATTCTTAAATAGAGTATATAGACTAATAGATGAATTAGCAGATGTAGCTAAGAAGGATGTTTCTCTAGGTGAATTAACTAAAGAAGATAAGGCTATGAGATACACAATAAATGCAACTTTAAAGAAAGTTACAGAAGACCTTAATGAAAAGTTTGGATTTAATACTGCTATATCAGCATTAATGGAATTAGTAAATGAAATGTATAAATACAAAGAATTAGAAGCTAGAAATGATGCTGTTATAAAAGAAGGTGTAGATACAATAGTTACTATACTTTCACCATTTGCTCCTCATATTGGAGAAGAATTATGGGCAATGATAGGTAAAGAAGGAAGTATATTTGATATATCTTGGCCAGAATATGATGAAACTGCATTAGTTAAAGATGAAGTTGAAATAGTAGTTCAAATTAATGGAAAAGTTAGAGGAAAATTAAGTGTTGCTACTAATATATCTAGAGAGGATATGGAAAAAGTAGCAATGGAAGACGAAAAAATAAAAGCTTTAGTGGAAGGTAAAACTGTAGTTAAAGTTATAGCTGTTCCTAAGAAGTTAGTTAATATAGTTGTTAAATAGTTTTTAAGAGGTAGCTAAGCTACCTCTTTTTTACGCTTAGGGATAATATAAAAGAAATAAACTTATACAATAAAATACTAAATAAATTAAAATTATTTAAAAAAATTTTAAAATAAAATGATATAAAATATATAGTAAAATATAATGTATACAAGTTAAAAAAATAAGGTGTAACAAAGGTATACTCTTAATTAATAAAGGAGAAAATAGTAATTGTGTCACTTTTTTAGAAAAATTAAAAAATTATGAAATAGCGATTTCCTGTTGCATTTTGTAAAAAAAGAGTATAGAATAATAATTGTTAAAGGGTGATTACAAAAATTACTAATAAGAGGGAGACTTATACGATGACAAAAGTTACTTTACAAGATGTACAACAAGCTAGAGAAACTATAAAAGATATAGTTAAAAAAACAGATTTATTAGAAAGTGCTAAGCTAAGTGCTAAGACTGGGGCAAATGTTTTCTATAAGTGCGAAAACTTACAAAAAACAGGATCTTTTAAATTAAGAGGGGCTTGTAACAAAATAGCTAACTTAACTGATGAAGAGAAGGCAAACGGTGTTATAGCTTCAAGTGCAGGAAACCATGCACAAGGAGTTGCTTTAGGAGCAAAGATGACTGGAATAAAGGCAACAATAGTTATGCCAGCAACAGCACCACTTGCAAAGGTAACAGCGACTAAAGGATATGGAGCAGAAGTTGTTTTAAACGGAATAGTATATGATGATGCATATGCAAAAGCTGTTGAAATACAAAAAGAAACTGGAGCAACATTCTTACATCCATTTAATGATAAATATGTAATAGCAGGACAAGGAACAATAGCTCTTGAAATATTTGAGCAATTAGACAATAAAGTAGACACTATATTATGTCCAATCGGTGGAGGGGGAATAATAGCTGGTATAGCAGTAGCTGCTAAAGCTTTAAACCCAAATGTAAAAATTATAGGGGTTCAAACTTCTAACGTACCTTCAATGAAGGAATCTATGAAAAATGGTGAAGTAACTACAGCTTTCAATGATACTACAATAGCTGATGGTATAGCAGTTAAAACACCAGGAGATTTAACATTTGAAATAATAAAAGAATTAGTTGATGATGTTATAGTTGTAACTGAAGAAGAAATAGCACAAGGGATTTTATTCTTAATGGAAAATCAAAAAGTTATAGCAGAAGGTGCAGGGGCAGTAAGTACAGCAGCAATGGTAAGTGGAAAGTATGTTCCAGCTAAAGATGAAAACGTTGTTTGTGTAATATCTGGTGGTAACGTAGACGTTAACACTTTATATAGAGTTATAGGAACAGCATTAGCTACAGAAGGAAGAAGATACTCATTCAATACTGTAATACAAGATAAGCCAGGCGGACTTGCTGAATTAACTAAGATAATAAGTGAAAAAAATGGAAATATATTAGCAGCTAATATATCTAGATTAGCAATGGGAAGTACTCTAGGAAAACAATCTGCTGAGCTAGTTGTAGAAACTGTATCAGAAGATCATATAAAAGAAATAAAAGATGCAGTAACAAGTGCTGGATTTGATATAGTAGAAATGTAATTTTAAAAAATATACTAAAAGCAGGTGTTTACAAATAAAAATATAGTATATTTGTAACCCTGCTTAAAAAAATATGTGTACAAATATAAATATAGTAGTATAATAGTATCGAAAGACTAATACTAAATACATATAGTTAATGTATAAGGAGGAATTTAAAATGAAACACGAAGTAATACACACTAATAATGCTCCTAAAGCTATAGGACCATACTCACAAGCTGTTAAAGCTGGAAATATGTTATTTGTATCTGGACAAGTTCCTTTTGTACCAGAAACTATGGAAATAGTTGAAGGAGATGTTAAAGCTCAAGCAGCTCAATCACTAACAAACATAAAAGCTATATTAACAGAAGCTGGATATGACTTTGCAGATGTAGTTAAGACTACAGTATTTATAAAAGACATGAACGAATTCGCTCAAATAAATGAAGTTTATGCTGAATTCTTCGGTGAAAGCAAGCCTGCAAGAGCTTGTGTAGAAGTTGCAAGATTACCAAAAGATGTTAAAGTTGAAATAGAAGTAATAGCTGTAAAATAATATTTTACCAAAAATTACTAAAATGGCCAGATTAAATCTGGTCATTTTGTAATTTATAGGAAAGTTTGTTAAAAAAATGTTTAATTACAAAATAAAATTATATAGTCAAAAAAGTTTTTTTTGCTTTCCTTCTTGACAAAATATGACGAATTTAAATAAAATATTATCAATGGATTAAATTTTAAATTGAATTTTATGAGAAACTAGTTTATATACATTTATTTAAGGATATAAATATGTATATAAGATAGTTTTGGATAAATAATAATATTAAGCTATTTAAAATTAATACTAATATGCAATGCAATTAAAATCAAAAAATTTTAATTAAGACTTTTAGGAGAAAGAGGTAATACAATGGCTAAGGATTATAGTGTATTTGATGTCGTAGGACCAAACATGATAGGACCATCTAGTTCTCATACAGCAGGAGCAGCTAGACTAGGGAAAACTGCTTCGAAGATAGCAGGAAAACGTATAAAGGAAGTTAAATTCTTGTTACATGGTTCTTTTGCAGAAACATACAAAGGACATGGAACTGATAAAGCATTAGTAGGTGGGATATTAGGATTTGAGACTGATGATGCTAGAATAAAAGATTCTTTCAAATTAGCAGAAGAAGCTGGTATTAAGTTTGAATTTATCAAAACTGATTTAGGAGAAAACGTACATCCTAACACTGTTAAAATGGAAATGCTTTTAGAAGATGGATCAAAGTCAACTGTAATGGGTGCTTCTATAGGTGGAGGTAACATAAAACTTACAGAAATGGATGGATTAGCTCTTGATTTTAATGGTTCAAAGGCTGCAGTAGTACTAGAAATAAAAGATATCCCAGGTGCAGTATCGTTTGTAACAGGATTACTTGCTCATAACAATAAAAATATATCAACAATATCAACAAATAAGCCAGCTAAATCTGAGTTTACATTTGTTACTATAGAAACAGATGAAAAATTAGAACAAGATTTAGTTGAGCAATTAAGAAAGTTTGAAGTAATAGCTAAGGTTGTAGTTTTAGACAAATTCTAATGAGTAAGGAGAGACGAAAAAATGAAATATAACTTTACAAGTGGAGCAGAATTATTAGAAAAATGTAAAGAGTTAAATATGCCTATACATCAATTATGTTTAGAAAGAGAAGCTGAGATGTCAGGTTTATCTAAAGAAGAAATAAGAGAAAAAATGATGTATAGCTTAAGCATAATGAAAGCAGCTACTGAAAGAGCTGTTGAAGAAGATATAAAGTCTATGGGTGGACTTATAGGTGGAGAAGCTAAGAAATTAACTAATTATAGAAATTCATCTAGAAGTGTATGTGGAGAATTAATGAATAAAGCTATGGTTGCTGCAATGGGTACTATGGAAATTAATGCTTCTATGGGTCTAATAGTTGCTGCACCTACAGCAGGTTCTTGTGGTATACTTCCAGGAGCTGTTGTTACAATAGGTAAAGAATATGGATTTACTGATGAGCAAATGGTAGATGCATTATTTACAGCTTCAGCAATAGGAGCTATAATAACTAGAAATGCTACAGTTGCTGGTGCAGAAGGTGGATGTCAAGCTGAAACTGGTGCTGCTGCTGCTATGGCTGCTGCTGGTGTAGTTGAAATGATGGGTGGAAAACCTGAACAAGCTATTCATGCTGCATCTCACTGTTTACAAAATGTTATGGGACTTATATGTGACCCAATAGCAGGACTTGTTGAAGCGCCTTGCCAAGGAAGAAATGCTATAGGTGTTGCTAATGCTTTAATATCTGCTGAATTAGTTTTAGCTGGAATATTAAACATAGTACCATTTGATGAAACTGTTGAAGCAATGTACAAAGTAGGTAAAACACTTCCAATGGAGTTAAGAGAAACTGCATTAGGTGGAGTTGCTGCTACTTGCACAGGATGTTCTTTAACTAAGAAAATATTTGGATAATATATAAGAGCTGTATCTCATAGAGAACAGCTCTTTTTATATAAGTAAAAATAAAGAAGCTACTTAAAATATAAAAAGTAACTTCTTTGAAAAACTTAATTTGTTAAAATGATTAATAATTTACACCAGCTGGCTTTATATTATTTTTATCCATAGAACTACAAGGTGTAACTCCATAAACCATGTTGCAATGAGGGCATTTGTCTACATGAGTAGTCATTGTAAATACTTTACTACAATTAACACATTCTATATCATGAGTAGTTCTTAGAGGAAAATCTCCTTTACCTTTACTTCTAACTAAATCTACTACATTTCTACCGTTATTTTTATCCATGTTTGAACATCCACAGCTCATAATAAACCTCCAATAATTTAATATATTAAAAAATACATTATAACTTAAAAGTTAAAACTTGTCTGTAACAAATGTTACACAAAATAAAAGAGCAGCAATAAATTGCTACTCTTATCTTCTTCTTTTATATTTTTTGTTTTTATTTGAATAGATACTTGCATAACGTCTATTTTTATTTGATTTTCTTCTCATAGTTATAAATAATACAAAAGCAATAATTCCAATTAACAATACAACTTTTATTATTGTCATTATGATTTTATTTTCTGTTATAAAGCTAAAAATGCTATTGACATCATCTGTAGCTACAAGGTTGATAGTAGTTTCTAGTTTATTTTTATTATAAACTTCTAGTTCACCAACTTTGTCCCCTTTTTTTATAGGTAAACTAATATCATCTAATTTAACTTTTGTAGTATATATTCCATCTTTAGTACCCTTAGGAAGAACTACTTTATAACTATATTCAGGTTCGTAAATTAATTCTCCTTGTTTACTAAAAATTACTTTTTTATGTTTTATATAGTCAGATTTATCAATAACAGTAGTATTAGAGAAGTTATCAAAGCCATAATCTAGTAGTGTTCTAGAATCTAGATATAAATCATTTCCAACAGCTTTAAAAACAGCAGCTATAAATCTCATATCGTTTTTTACAGCACTACTTAAAAGACATCTACCAGCATCATCTGTATAACCAGTCTTAATACCATCAACTATATCATATTTAATATCGATTTTTTCACCCTTGTAGTCTATTTTCTCATTAGATGTTAAAAATTTATTAGTATTTATAAAATATCTTTCATGAGGATAAGCCTCATTTGGTTCAAACTTTATAGATTTAGTGTTAACGATATCTCTAAAGACATCATTACTCATAGCTTGTCTGGCCATTAAAGCCATATCATAAGCTGTAGTCCAGTGCTTTTCATCTGGTAAACCGTGTGGATTGTTAAAATGAGTACCTTCAGCTCCAATAGCTTTAGCTTCCTTATTCATAAGGTCTACAAATTTGTCCACAGAACCGCTAACATATTTGGCTAAAACAAAGGCAGCATCATTAGAAGAATGTATTAAAAGAGCTTGTAATAATTGCTTAACTGTAAAAGATTCTCCATTTTTTAAGTACATACTAGATCCATCTATAGGTGGTAAGTTTTTTATTGTTACCATTGAACTTAAATCAGATACGTGCTTTATAACTACATAAGCTGTCCATGCCTTAGTAGTTGATGCAGGATATATTCTGGAATGTCCATTTTTATTGTATAAAACCTTTCCAGTCTCATAGTCCATTAATACTGCATATTCTGCTGTAAGGTCAGGCTTTTTATCCTGAGCAAAAGCCTCATTAGTAGCTCCTAAAATTTGTGAGAGTATAATCATCAAGGATGCCAAAATTGATAAAATTTTCTTCATTTACTAACCTCCAAAACAAAACTTATATTTTAGTATAACATAATTTTGTCAATAATTAAAATGAAGGAGTGATTTTATTTGAACAAGCAAAAAAAGGTTGCAATAGTAATACTCATAACCGTATTTTCTATATCTGCTACTATAATTAATAGAGGGTTAAAAGTTAGAGATAATGTATATGTAGTTAGCAAAAGTGAGAAAGAAGAAACTAAAAATTTAAAGTACGATGAACAAATGGACAAAGATAAAATATTGGAAAAAACAGCAAATAAAAATGATATAAATGAAAATAAATCAAAAGAAATAAGGATATTTATAAGTGGAGAGGTTAAAAATCCTGGGGTGGTCACAATTGAAAATAGCAAAAGGTTAATAGATGCTATAGATTTACTAGGAGGATTTACAGAAGAGGCAGATTTAAATAAAATAAATTTAGCTATGACTATAGAAGATGAAATGCATTATATAATACCTAAAATAGGTGAAGAAATAAATAATAATAACGAAAATGTAACACAAAATAATACTAAGTCTCAAGAAGATAATTCAAAAATCAATATAAATATAGCTAACGTAAGCGATTTAGACAAACTGCCTGGGGTTGGAGAGGCTACGGCTAACAAAATATTAAATTATAGGGAAGAAAAAGGTCAGTTTAAGAGTATTGAGGAAATAAAAAATGTAAATGGAATTGGAGATAAAAAATATGAAGATATTAAGGATATGATTACTATAGAGTAAAATAACCATTAAATAAAATAATATTTGATATAAACTTGTAAATTTAAAAGTAAAAATATGATATTATAATTATTATAAGACATAACAAGGAGAGATATATATGGAGATGTTAAGAAAACTTACAGATATGACTACTTCAGGTGGCTGAGCGGCTAAGATTGGGCCAGAGGTTCTGGCATCAGTATTAAGTAAACTACCTAGAAATGAAAGCACAGACAATTTATTAGTTGGATTAGAAACATCCGATGATGCAGCTGTATATAAATTAAATAATGATAGTGCTTTAATTCAGACACTAGACTTTTTCACTCCAATGATAGATGACCCATATATATTTGGTCAAATAGCAGCAGCAAACTCTTTATCAGATGTCTATGCTATGGGCGGAAAACCAATTGTAGCTATGAATATAGTTTGTTTTCCATCATGTCATGATATGAATGTTTTAGCAGAAATATTAAAGGGTGGATTTGATAAAGTTAAGGAGAGTGGCGCACTTTTAGTTGGGGGGCATACTGTAGATGATAAAGAACCCAAATATGGACTTTCAGTATCTGGTATAGTTCATCCAGATAAAGTATTATCAAATGCAACATCTAAAGTAGGTGATAAGTTAATTATAACTAAACCTATAGGTGTAGGTATATTAAATACAGCTATGAAAGAAGGATTAGTAGATAAAGAAGTTTCTGAAAAAGTAATAGAAACTATGATACATTTAAATAAGTATGCAGCAATGAGTTTTGATAATATAGAAGTTAATTCAGTTACAGATATAACAGGATTTGGACTTTTAGGACATGCCCTAGAAATGGCAAAGGCATCAAATGTAAGTATTGAAATAGATTCGAAGGAAGTTCCTATATTGGAGGGAGCTGTCGATATGGCAAGAATGGGTATAATACCTGCAGGTATGTATAGAAATAAAGAATACATAGGAAAAGATGTTAGTACAAATAATATAGCAACTGAAATAGAAGATATATTGTACGATCCTCAAACATCAGGTGGATTACTAATTTCTGTTAGAGAAGAATTAGCAGATATGCTAATAAAAGATATGAAGAAAAATGGATCTATAGAGGCTAAAGTAATTGGTGAAGTTAAAGAAAAATCTAGTAAGTACATAACTGTTATATAGATAATATAAAATATGGAAATCATACAGCATATGATTTCCATATTTTATATATGAAAAAATTTGCATAAAACATACTAAAATAGATCAATAAAATAGCTAAACAAATAAAATTTTATTTTGAAAATATTATGTACTACATAGAAGGTGGGTTAGCTATAAAATAGAATAATATAAAATATTATTAAATAATTAGAAATTTAGAGCAAAGGTTGTGATTTATTTGAATAAAAGAGAATTATTTTCTAAGCTACCTTCAGTTGATGAAGTTTTAAACCAAGAAGATATAAAAAATACATTAGAAGAGTATCCTAGAAATTTAGTCATAGAGTGCATAAGGAAGGTTATAGATAGAAAAAGAAAAGAAATAATAGATATTAAGGATGATAAAAATAATATAAATTTAGATTTAAATAATATAATTAAAGATATAAAAAATGAGATTAATATAAGCTATGCATTATCCTTAAAAAAGGTTATAAATGCTACAGGTACAGTATTACATACTAATTTAGGAAGATCATTACTTAGTGAAAGTATAAAAGAAGAACTTTGGAATTCTGCATCTAGATATTCTAATTTAGAATACAATATTGAAAAAGGTCAAAGAGGTTCGAGGTACGATCATCTAGCAGATACAATAAAAAGGCTTACAAATGCTGAGGATGTATTAGTGGTAAATAATAATGCAGCAGCTGTACTGCTTGTATTAAGCACATTAGCTAAAGATGGCGAAGTTATAGTATCAAGAGGTGAGTTAGTAGAAGTTGGTGGCTCTTTTAGAATACCAAGTATAATGGAATTAAGTGGTACAAAACTTTTAGAGGTTGGTGCTACTAACAAAACACATTTAAAAGATTATGAAGAAGCGATTAGTGAAGATACTAAAGCTATTATGAAGGTTCATACTAGTAATTATAGAATACTTGGATTTACAGAAAGTGTAGATATAGATGAGTTATCTATCCTTAGCAAAAAGCATAATATACCTGTGATAGAAGATTTAGGTAGTGGAGTATTTATCGATTTATCAAAATATGGACTGTCTTATGAACCTACTGTTTTAGATTCTCTACGAAAAGGTGCTGATATAGTTACTTTTAGTGGAGACAAAATGCTAGGTGGACCACAAGCTGGTATAATAGTTGGTAAAAAAGAGTACATAGATAAAATGAAAAAAAATCAATTAACAAGAGCCCTAAGAGTAGATAAGTTAACTATATGCGCTCTAGAATCTACACTTAGAACTTATTTAGATGAAGAAAAAGCAATTAAAGAAATACCAACGCTTAGAATGTTAACTTATAAAATAGATGAATTAGAAGAAAAAGCTAACGATTTATTAAATAAAATAAAAGAACTAAAAATAGATGCAAAAGTATGTGTAGAAGATGGTTTATCTCAAGTTGGGGGAGGATCTATGCCTTTAGAGACTATAAAAAGTAAGGTAGTCGCGATAACTCCAAATAATATGAATGTATCAACACTAGAGAGAAGACTAAGATTAAGTAATGCTCATATAATAGCAAGAGTGTATGAAAATAAATACATATTAGATGTAAGGACTATATTTGAAGACGAATATGATTTAATAATAAATGAACTTAAAAATATATTTAAATAGTATACAAGAGGGGAGATTAACATGAAAAATATAGTAATAGGTACAGCAGGTCATATAGACCATGGAAAAACTACCCTTATAAAAGCACTTACAGGAAGAGAAACAGATACTTTAGCAGAAGAAAAAAAGAGAGGAATATCAATAAATTTAGGATTTACATATTTTGATTTGCCGAGCAAAAAAAGAGCAGGTATAGTTGATGTTCCAGGGCATGAAAAATTTATAAAAAACATGCTTGCAGGAGCATCTGGTTTAGACATGGTTTTATTTGTAATTGGAGCTGACGAAGGTGTAATGCCTCAAACTATTGAGCATTTAGATATATTAAAATTTTTAAATGTCAAAAATGGAATAATAGTTTTAACAAAATGTGATACAGTAGATGAAGAATTTATAGAATTAGTAAAAGAAGATGTAATAGAAAAGGTAAAAGGAACTTTTCTTGAAGATGCAGATATAATAGAAGTTGATTCTATATCTAAAAGGGGTATAGATAAACTTATAAACAAAATTGATGAAATAAGTAAAGATATAGAAGATAATGATATAAGTTCACCTGCAAGGCTTAATATAGATAGAGTATTTTCTGTAAAAGGATTTGGAACTGTAATAACAGGGACCCTAACAGAAGGAAAAATAAGTGTTGAAGATGATTTAATGCTATATCCTTCAAATATAGAAACGAAAATAAGAAGTATTCAAGTTCATGGCGAAAATGTAAACACTGCTTATGCAGGACAAAGAACTGCAATAAATATATCTAATGTCAAAGTTGAAGATCTAAAAAGAGGAGATGTTTTAGGTGCAAAAAATTCTTTAGAAGAATCCATGATGTTAGATGTTAAAATATCTATTGTAAATCATTCAAACAAAAGCTTAAAACATTGGGATAGGTTAAGGCTTTACCATGGTACAAAAGAAATTTTGTGCAGGGCAGTACCATTAGACAAAGAAATAATAAACTCATCAGAAGATGGATATGTACAATTAAGATTAGAAGAAAGTATAGTAGCTAAAAAAGGAGATAAATTTGTTATTAGAAGTTATTCACCTATGGAAACTATAGGTGGAGGAACTATAATAGACACAAACCCTAAAAAGCATAAAAAATTTGATACAAACGTTATAAATTCATTAAAGATAAAAGAAAAAGGTGAATTAAAAGATATATTAGAAGAGTATCTTAAAAAAAATACTGAAATATATCCAAGTAAAAAAGAGATAATGGCCTATATTGGAGAAAATGAAGAAAATGTAGATAAAGCTTTACAAGAGCTTATAAATATGGATAAAGCTATCTGTATAAATAGTATGTATATGCATATTAATAAATATGAGACTCTAAAATTTAAAAGTGTAGACTTACTTACTAAGTATCATAAATCTTACAGACTTAGAAATGGTATGGTAAAAGAAGAGTTTAGATCTAAAGTTGAAGGTAAGTTTAAGACTAAGGAGATGGACTTATTAATAGATAAGTTAAGTAAAGAAAAAGTAGTAAAAGTAAACGATAATCTAATATCTTTATATGAATTTGAAGTAAGGTTAAACTCAAAGCAGCTAGAAATAAAAAACACTATAAAAAATCAGTTAAATTCTAGCATGAATAAATCAGAAAATATATTAACAATAGATGGTATATGTAACAAAAATAAATTTTATGAAGAAGTACTAGAATCTATGATAGGACAAGAAGTAGAACAATTAGATGAAAAGCATGTTATTGATAAAGAGCTGTATGAAACACTAAAAAATAATTTGATTAATTATTTAAAAGAAAATAAAGAAATAACTTTAGGCGAATACAGAGACTTACTTAATTCTAGCCGAAAAAATTGTGTGATATTATTAGAAAACTTTGATAGAAATAAAATAACTAAGAGAAAAGAAAATAGCAGAGTACTATTTTAGATAAGGGTGACAAAATGGTAAATTTAAATAATGACTGGGACGAATTATTAAAAGAAGAATTTAAAAAAGATTACTATTTAAAATTAAGAGAATTTTTAAAAAAAGAATATAGCGAAAGAATAATATACCCAAATATGAATAATATATTTGAAGCTTTAAAGCATACATCATATAAAGATACAAAAGTACTTATACTAGGACAAGATCCTTATCATGGTGAAAATCAAGCGCATGGACTGGCTTTTTCAGTGCAACCAGGAGAAAAAATACCACCATCTTTATTAAATATATATAAAGAGTTAAATAGTGAATTAGGATGTTTTATACCAAACAATGGTTATTTAATTCCGTGGGCAGATCAAGGTGTATTACTATTAAATACAGCTCTAACAGTTAGAGCTCATGAAGCTAATTCTCACAAAGGGAAGGGATGGGAAATTTTCACTGATGAAATAATAAGAATTTTAAATAATAGAAAAGATCCTGTAATATTTATATTATGGGGAGCAAATGCAAGAAGCAAAAAGGCGCTTATAACTTCTAATCATCATTATATATTAGAATCTCCTCATCCAAGTCCCTTATCTGCAAGAAGAGGATTCTTTGGATGTAACCATTTCTTAGAAACTAATAAAATATTAAAATCAATAGGTAAAAGCCCTATACAGTGGCAAATACCTAATATATAAAAATAACTACACCTATATAGGTGTAGTTATTTTGTTAATAAAGAATATATGATTATAGATAAAATCAATAAATATTTGTCAAAATATAATTAGATATATAATATTAACTTTAACTATGTAACTTATTGTGAAAAAAATCATAATATATTAAATAAGAGAGGAGGCTGTATATGAGTATATATATATTAGAATCAGAAAAAATAAAGTCAATGATAGATAACAATGAATTCGATCTTATTATAGATATTAGAAATGAAGAATATTACCTAAATGGTCATTTGCCAAAGGCTATAAATATACCAATGAATGAGATAAATGATGAGATGGATTTCTTGGCAGATTACAAGGATAAGAAAATATTATTATATTGTGGAATAGGGAGCCAAAGTAAAGCTACATGTAAGGTATTAAGTATAAATGGATTTAATAAATTATATAGTTTATTTGGAGGTATAAAAGGCTATAAATATGAACTTGAAAAATAACGAAAATATTAAGAATAAATGATATAATAAGATGTGCTAGAATTATTGAAAAAACTTACTAAGCACATTTTATTTTTATCAAATTGATATTATATATTAAAAAGTCACAATTTAAATGGTAAATATCTATTAGAAATGCAATATAAATATTATCTGATTAAATAATAGTACAGAGATTCATAGTTTACAATTAAAATAAACTATGAACTTAATTTTTTATTAAAATATATTGCATAAAGATTGTTAATAGAGTATATTTATGGTATAATTACAAATTATTAAGGTATTAAAAATACTTTTATGTCAATATAATAAAATATGCATAGAAATATGATATTTTTATTAAATGATTAATATGGGGATGGATGAGTGCCGGTGTGCTCTCTAGTCTTCAAAACTAGTATGAGGGGTTAAGAGCCTCTTAGGTGGGTTCGACTCCCACGCATTCCCGCCAATTTGTGAGAACTCTTATGAGTTCTTTTTTTATTATAAGAGTACATTAAATTACTATACAATAAATATATATAAATGTTTAATATAAAAATGATTTTATGTTTTATTGAATTATTTTTATTTATATCTTTTAAAATTCGTACAATTAAATTATAATTATCATTATATTTAATTTTAACATAATAAAAAATACAATCAGTTATCGTATAAAAATAAATAATAAGATTAAATGATGAAACTAATAATAAGTTAAAAGGTAGATTTATAAATTTTATGTAAATCTCATTATATAACTTGGTAGAATATATTTTTTTAAAACAATAATAAATAATTTCAGGAGAAATAAGATATGGAAAAAAACTTTACAACTAGAACCGGTCTAATAATAGGACAAGAAGGTATAGAGAAACTAAAAAATTCAAATGTAATAGTATTTGGAGTTGGAGGAGTAGGTAGTTTTGCAGCAGAGGCTATAGCAAGAGCAGGAGTAGGAAATCTTACTATAGTAGACTTTGATGATGTAGATATAACTAATATAAATAGACAACTTCCAGCACTACACTCAACTGTAGGTAGAGATAAAGTTGATGTTATGAAAGAAAGGATACTTGATATAAATCCAGATATAAATATAAAAGCTATAAAAAGTTTATATAATGAAGAAACAAGTGAAGAACTATTAAGTGAAAAGTATGATTATGTAGTAGATGCAATAGATATGGTTAGTTCTAAAATACATTTAATAGAAACTTGCAAAAAGAAGGGACTTGAAATAATAAGTTCTATGGGAATGGGAAATAAATTAGATCCAACTAAAATAGTAGTTACAGATGTGCATAAAACAACTATGTGCCCATTAGCTAAGGTGATGAGAAAAGAACTAAGAGATAGAAAAATAAAAAAATTAAAGGTAGTATTTTCAACTGAAAAGCCAAGAGAGCTTAAAGAAAAAATAATGAATGGCAAAAAGGTTACACCAGGAAGTGTTTCATTTGTACCATCTGTTGGAGGTCTAGTTATAGCATCTGTTGTTATAAATGATTTAATAAATAAATAACATAAAAAAGAAGAATGCTTTGTGTTCTTCTTTTTTATTTTTTAAAAAGTTATATTTATAGGTGGTTACAAATAAGTAACTAATTGTTATAAGAAACTATAGTTGGTATAGTATATTTATCAAAATAAACAAAGGAGATAATGTAATGACTAGAATAATAAATACAGAAGAATTTGTTAATGAGGTAGAATTATCAAATGAAACAACAGTGGTAGATTTTTTTGCAACTTGGTGTGGACCATGTAAGATGTTATCACCAATATTTGAAGGATTAGAACAAGATATGAAAGAAGATGCAAAATTTTTAAAGGTTGATATAGATAAAAGTTTAGAATTAGCTAGACAATTTGAGATACATACTGTACCAACAGTTATAGTTTTTAAAGAAGGAAAAGAAGTAGATAGATTAGTAGGGTTTATACCAAAACAAAAATTAGAAGAAATTGTTAAATCACATATATAAATATAAGAAAGTAAGTAATATGAGATATGATATAGCAATAGTAGGTAGTGGATCAGCAGGTATGGCTGCTGCATTAAATGCTAAAATAAGAAATAAAAATAAAAGGTGAAGAAAAATATCTAGTAAAAGGTGTAGGATATTGTGAAACTTGTGATGCGGGATTATATAGAGATAAAGTAGTTGCAGTAGTAGGATACAATCATGAAGGAGAAGAAGATGCAAACTTCTTGAGTGAAATAGCTTCAAAGATATATTATATACCAATGTATAAATTAACTAATTCACTAGATTCATCTATAGAAATAATTAACGATAAACCTTTAGAAATAAAAGGAGAAAAAACAGTTAATAAATTAGTTCTAAAAAATACAGAACTATATGCAGATGGTATATTTATTATGGAGGATAGTGTATCGCCAAGTTATATGGTACCAGGGTTAGAAGTTGAAGGACCTCATATAAAAGCAGATAGAGAAATGAAAACTAATGTAGAATGGTTATATGCAGCTGGAGATTGTGCAGGTAAGCCATATCAATATCTAAAGTCATCAGGAGAAGGTCAAATGGCGGTATCAAGTGCAATATCTCACTTAGACAAATTGAGAATAAACCAAATGAGTTTACAGAAATAATAAAAAACCTACGGTATAATTTACTTATCCATAGGTTTTTTTATTATTAAAAAAATTTAAATCGTTAAAAAATTTAAAGAGATAATATCTAAAATAAATTAAAGTAAAATTTAAAAGATTAAAATTGGACAAAATAGAAATAATATTATAACTTAATATATACAAAGATTTAATAAGGAGGACAAAAAATGTACAATATAAGTGATATGGTATATGATTGCCCCGTTGAAGCATTAGCTAGTATATTAGGTAAAAAATGGGTTGGGGGAATTATATGGGCTATACAAGATGATAAAGTAAGATTTGGTGATTTACAAAGGAAGATGAATAAATGTAGCAAGAAAATGCTAATCCAGCAGCTAGATTTATTAATAGAAAATAATATTATTATAAATGATAAAAAATTAATAAAAAATACTGTTGAATCTACGTATTATCTTAGCGAATCAGGGTTAGCACTTTTAAATGTAATGGCAAAAATGATAGAGTGGAGTAATCAACACATAACTTGTGAAGAATAAAATTGCATAGTTACTAAAAAGTAACTAATTGATATAAATATAATGTATTGTTATATTATTTATGGGTATTATATTCGTAGTTATTTTTAGTGTAGATAATGTCTCCATCACTATAAAAAACAATATCACCTAAAATGTCAGTTCTGTAAACTAGGGTATTTTTATTAGAAAGATTTTCTAATATATTTCTGTGAGGATGTCCATACTGGTTTTTATAACCACAAGATATAACAGCTATATCTGGATTAACTTCATCTAAGAATAGATCACTACTTGAAGAGCTACTGCCGTGATGGCCTACCTTTAAAAAATCTATATCCTTAATATCAAATGAATTTATAATATCAATTTCATTTGGTTCTTCAGCATCACCAGTAAATAAAAATGATTTGTTCAGGTAAGATAGCTTAAATACTATAGAATTTAAATTGCTATCTTTTTGTATAAAAGAAGGACTTAACACTGATAAAATTATATTATCTTCTACATGCAAAGTATCATTTTTATACAGGTAATTTATAGATAGATTTTTATTAGAACATGCTGATATTAAGTTTGAGTAGGAAGTTGAATCATGCTTATATTCAGGCATATAAATAGATTTAACTTTGAAGTTATTAATTATGTTATCAAGACCACCGATATGGTCTGAATCATGGTGTGTAGCTATTAAATAGTCTATAACATCTACATTTTGTTTTTTGAGATATCTTTTGACTATGTTATCACTATCTTCGTCTCCACCGTCAATTAAGATATTTTTATTATATGGTGTTTGGATTAGAATGCTATCGCCTTGTCCAACATCGATAATATGAATTTCTAAATGAGAAACTTTGTCACAACCAGATAAAAGTGATATTATAATAAGTATTAGCGAGAAAATTATACTTCTCAAGTGATAAACCACCTCACTTAAATGTTTATTAAAAAATAATTTGGGTAATATAAGTTAATATTGATTATTATGTTAAGATTTTAAACAAAAAAATAAAGAAAAATTCAACTTTAGAGATTTTTAAAGTTATACATAGATAAAAATTATGAAAGTCAAGATTATACAGAAGATAGTAAACAGGAGGAAGTTATGTTTTTTAAAGAAATAGATATAAATGCAAAAAAGGAATTAGATCCATATTTTGATTTGGTAGACTATGAAGCATGTGAGTATTGTTTTGCTACATTATATATGTGGCAACATGTTTACAAAACAAGTTATTATACACAAGAAGATTTCGCAGTATTAGTTGGTGAATACGAAGGAGATAGTTTCTCTATATTACCATTAACTAAAAAAGAGAATTTAAACAAAGTTATAGATTTTGTTATAGAATATTTTGAAAAAGAAAATAAGAAAATATATTTAAGGGGTGTAACAAAAGAGGTAATAGAAGCACTTAAAGAAGATTTTAAAGATAGATTTGAATATATAGAAGAAAGAGATTTATTTGATTATATATATGAAGGAGAGAGCTTAAGAACTTTAGGGGGAAGAAAAAATCAAAAGAAGCGAAATCATATAAATTACTTCTTAAAGGAATATGAAGGAAGATTTGAATATAAGCTTTTAGATAAAGAAAACTTTGGGGAGTGTCTAAATTTACTAAAAGAGTGGAGTATAAATAAGGAAGAACACAATGAATTTGATGAAGGTATGGATGATGAGTTAATAGGAATAAAAAAAATATTTGATAGCTATGACATACTAAAAGATAGAGTAAAAATAGCTGGTATATATGTAGATGGAAAGTTAGAGGCATTTACAATAGGAGAACTTTTAAATAAAAACATGGCACTAGTTCATATAGAAAAAGCGAATCCAGATATAAGAGGCTTATATCCTTATATAAATCAACAATTTATAGTAAATGAATTTCCAGATGTAGAATTTGTAAATAGAGAAGAAGATATGGGTATAGAAGGCCTTAGAAAAGCTAAATTATCATATCACCCATGTAAATTTGTTGAAAAGTATACTGTTAGGGAGAAATAATATGAATATAAGATATGCCAAAGACAATGATATAGATAGTATAAAAGATATATGGAATTATTGTTTTAATGATGAAGAAGGTTTCGTAGATTACTACTTTAATTATAAATATAAAAATTATAATACAGTTGTCATAGAAGAAGATGAAAATATAGTTTCTTCTCTTCAACTAAATCAATATAAGTTAAAATTAAATAGCAAAATATACGATACATCATATGTTGTAGGAGTATCAACATTCCCAGAAGCAAGAGGGATGGGATATATGAAAAATATCATGGAATTTTCTCTTAATGAAATGTACAATAAAGGTCAATTTGTATCTATATTAATGCCTATTGATTATAGATTATATAGAAAATATGGATATGAACAATGTTACGATCAGATAGAATATAACTTAGATGTAGAAGAATTAAAGAACTTTAAAATAAAAGGAAAGATGATAAAAGCAAAGGATTCTAACATTAAAGATTTAATAAATATAAGTAATTCTTTTCTTAAGGATACAAATGGAAATATAGAAAGAGATCAAGCATACTATGAAAACTTATTTAAAGAAGTAAAAAGTGAAAATGGTCATATATATATTCATGAAGATGAAAAAGCAAAAGGATATATAATATATTTTTTAAATGGAGATAATATGTTTGTAAGAGAAATATATTATAAAAATATAGATTCTCTAAAAACTATGCTTAAGTTTATATATAATCATAATACGCAATGTAAGAAAGTTACTATATCAGCTCCTATAAATGATAAGATAAGATTTATACTAGATAATCCTAAAACGTCAGACATAAAAATTAAGCCTTTTATGATGGGAAGAATAATAAATTTAAAAGGATATTTAGAAAGTTTAAATATAGAAAGTGACTTAATCTTAAGTGCTAATATAGAAGTTGAAGATAAGTTTATAAAAGAAAATAATGGAATATTTAATATAAAATTAGAAAATAAAAGAATTTATGTTGAAAAAATACAATCTGAAGCTGATGTTACATTTAACATAAACACAATGACTCAGTTAGGATTTTCATATATAGACATAGAAGATGCTTTAATTATAAATAATAATAAAGCTAGTGATAATGTTATAAAGCTGTTTAAAACTATATTTGATAAGAAAGATAATTATATAAATGAATATGTATAAAAGATGCTAAATTGTATATTAAATGTATTTAATAGTATATAATAGATGGATTACTAAGGTTTAGATGGAATGAATTTGATAATAAAAAAATTAATTAGATATAAAAGCATAATCTTAGAATTATAGATAATATGTCTATACCAGTGTGTAAATTGGGAAGATCTAATTATAGAAAAGGAGCTGACTTTGTCAGCTCCTTTTTGCTTTATATTGTTGTTTTATCAAATTTTATTCTTTAATTATTTTAATTAAAGCTATATCCTCTTTATCTTGAGGCTGTGCATAAAAATATCCTTGTATAAATATATTATCACTATCTATATTTTTTATAATATCTACTTGCTCTTTATTTTCAACACCTTCTGCGATTATCTTAGTGCCAGATAATTTGCAAATTTTACTTAAAAATATTATAAGCTCATAATTAAAATTACCTTCTTTAATCTCATCTATAAAATATTTATCTATTTTAACAACATCAAAATCAAATTTAGATAATATATCTAGATTTGAATATTGAATACCAAAATCATCAGCAGCTATTTTTATATTTTTACTTTGCAAAAATTCCATTCCGCTTTTTATTTGTTTAAAGTTACCTGATTCTATATTTTCAACAATTTCAAAAACAATTTTTTTCGACTTAAAATCATTGTCATTATCAATTATATAATTAACTTTTTCTAAGAATTCTTTGCTCCTTATTTCATTGTATGATATATTTATAGAAATATAAAACTCCTCATTTTTTAAGTTTGTATTTAGCTTAAACCATTCATAATCTTCTAATACAGTTTTAAATATCCATATTGATAATTCTTCTGTCATATTACATTTTTCAATATCACTTATAAAAAAATAAGGAGAGATTATTTTTCCATCATGGTTTATGTATCTAATTAAAGCTTCAAACCCTACAACCTTATCGTTTTTAGGATTAATTATAGGTTGATAATAAAGTTTATACCTATTTTTTGATAAGTTTTCCTTTATATTTTTTCTTAATTTATTTATCTTTATAGCTGGTATTATATGCTTTATCAATATAAATAAAATACATGTTGATGCTATAATAGATAAGGTTACTATTTCTTTTGAGTTTATACCTTTAAAAAAATAATTTAGGTGTATTTTTTCCAATTCATTTTTTTCATGTTTAGTAGAGTTTTCTAGTGAGTTATCAATCTCTTCTATAATCCATTTGCTATTTTTTGATGCTGTTATATATACAGGTCCTGGTGAAAATTCATAGATTTTTTTAAATCTACTTAATTTCTTTTGATTTACAGGAGCTATAATTGCTACTACAGATTTATCTTTTAGCATATCTATTATTTGATCTAAATTTTCTCCCCATACAAGTATTGGCTTTGTTCCTTTTCTTTTTAACTCATCCATTAACCATTTAGATTCATATTCACTTTTTATAAAAGCAACTTTCTTATTATTAAGAGATTTTATATCTTTATAATCTTTATTAACGTAAACTCCTAATAGTTCAGTACCTATAGTTTCTTTAGAATAAATAAGCTTATCTTTTCTTTCATTGGTGTAATGAAGTCCAATCATCATATCGATTTTATTTTCTTCTAAATCTTCAATTAAAGAAGGAATGTTACCTTTTACATATTTAACTTTTACTTTTTTATTTATAGGCAATTTTTTATTTATATTAAAAATAATCTTGTCTAAAATATCCTTGTAATAACCTTCTACTTTACCATTTGGTTTTATATTAAAATATGGATCTAAATCATACACTCCTACTTTTACAGTTCTATCTTTTTCATTGGCATATAAAGTATTGTAGCTTGATATAGTTATTAAAAATACTATAATTAAAATTAATATACTTTTAATTTTGTGTTTTCCCATAGTCAATAATCTCCTTTTGCCCTTAAAAATATAATTCATAAAGTAGTGACCATAAACTTGTATTTTACTTAATTTAACTATATAAAAATTCTTATATGCTTTACACCCATTTTAATTTACTCCATATTAAAAATTAATATCTATCAAGCACTTTATATTTATTAAAATATATTTCTTACTAATCACCCTTTATTTACCTTATTTTACCTTATATTTATTTTAGCACTTTCATACAAAAATTTTCATATATTTTATTTATTTTGTAATTTAATTTCATATTTTAGTTATATTACAATAATATTGTCGATTTAAAAACTTTACTTGAAATTTCATTATTATAAATAAAAAATCACTGATAGATAGTTCAAAAATCATTTATTTATTTTTATTGAGAATGCTTGGTTTTAACTTATATTTTAGTATATTTTTTATGAGTACTAAATTTTATGTAATTTGAATCTATGTAAATATTAGAGGAAAGATGTATTTTCTTGGTTGAAGAATAGTCTGAAACTAACGGTAAGTAAATTAAGTATAAGTTAATTATAAGAAATTAGTTTATAAAATATAAAATTTGAATATAATCAAGATAAAAACCAGCAGGAGGAAAAATGAGAAGGCCGCTTCTTATAATATTTATATTAGTATTAATAGTGTCATACCCTATAACTAATATTTTTTGTGAAGATGTTTATGAAGATAAATCTAATATAAATTTAATAGGTATAGTTAAAGGGAAAAAAACAAAAGCGAAATACGATGAATATATAATAGATAAATTCTTAGTAAGAGATTATACCAAGAGAAAAAATATTATGGTTGGATTAAAAGTAAATGTAGATGGAAAATTTAATTCTCTAAATAGTATGAAGTTTGATGATTTTGATTATGGTAAGTACTTGAGAAGCAATGGATATGAAGGAGTAATAAATTTAAATGATTATAAAGTTATAGGTGAAAGTAAGATTTTTAAATATTTAGGAAGATTAAAAATATATATAAGAAGTACAACTAGATATTTATACAAAGTTAATTCTGATTTTATAAATTCTTTGATATTAGGTGAAAAATATGAAATGACTAGTGAGCAAAAAGAAGTTTTTTCAAGAACAGGAACAAGTCATATAATTGCTATATCAGGACTTCATACGGGGATTTTATGTGTTTTTATAGCAATTTTAATAGGCAAAATTAATAAATATTATAAATTAATAATACTTATATCTCTACTAACACTTTACTCTATGATGATTGATAAGTCACCATCTATAATTAGAGCTATATTTTTTACTGCTATATTATACTTATCCATATTTACTGATAGGAAGAGAGATGGTATAAGTACATTATCATTCATAGGCATATTTTTAGTAATAAATAACCCATATATTATATATAATATAAGTTTCCAATTGTCTTTTCTTTCTACATTGTCTATAATATACTTTTACGGATATATAAATAAGAGCATCAATATGAGTTTAGTTTCAATAACTATAGCATCAAATATATTAACATTACCGATTATATATTATAATTTTAATGGAATACCAATAAGTTCAATAATTAGTAATATTATAATAGTTCCTTTTATAGGCATTATTATGTATATGAGTATTGTAAGTGTAATTTTATTTAATGTAAACATGGGTATTTCTAAGCTTATAGCGTATTTTAATAATATTATAATAGATAATATATATTATATATTAAATAAAATAAGTGAGTTGGATTTTTTGTATTTAGAGATTGTAAATCCAAATTTGATATATGTAATAATTTACTATGTTGTAGTTTTTTCATATATGATATATAGAGAAATGAAAGTTATGAAGGAGCAGGCAAATGAATTACAAGGATATTATAGGCAATATTAAAAATAGAAACTTTGAAAATGTATATCTTTTTTATGGAAAAGAATATTATTTAATAGAAAATGCAATAAAAGTATTTAAAGAAAGTTTAAGCGAAGGAATGCTTGATTTTAACTTAGATATAATAGATGGAAGGGAAACTGCTATAGATCAGGTTATAAGTTCTATAGAGACACTCCCTTTTATGGATGATAAAAAAATAGTAATAGTAAAAGATTTTGAATTATTAAAAGGTAAAAAGAAGAACTTTAGCGATAGTGATGAAAAGTATTTTATAGACCATATAGATAATATACCAGATACAACTGTTTTAGTATTTATAGTATATGGGGATATAGATAAAAGAAAGTCACTAGTAAAAAAGATAGATAAAAAAGGAATAGTATTTAATTGTGATAAATTATCTGATATGGACTTATTTAAATGGGTTAGAAAAAAATTTGAACTCAATAATGTAATAGTAGAGAACTCTGAGATAATGTATTTTATAGAACAAGAAGGATATAGAGATAAAAGTAGTGAAAAAACATTATCGGATTTAGAAAATGAAATAAATAAAATAAGTTCGTTTGTAGGAAAGGGAAATATTGTAAGTAGAGAAGTAATAGATAAACTTTCCCAAAAGAAGGTAGAAAATGATATATTTAAGTTAATAGATTATATAGGTGAAAAAAATTCATCTAATGCCATGAAAATATTAAACGATATGATAAATGAAGGTGAATCTGTTTTAGGGATATTTTCTATGATAGCAAGACAGTTTAAAGTAGTTGTACAATCAAGAAAATTACAAAGTGATGGGTACACATCAAAAGTAATAGCTGAAAAACTGAAAATTCATCCATTTGTAGCTACGAAAGCTATAAAACAAAGTAGAAACTTTTCAGATGAAATAATAATAGATATGTTAAATTATATATTAGAATGTGATTATAAGATAAAAAATGGGTTAATTAGGGATACATTAGCAGTAGAGATGCTTGTTAGTAAATATTGTAAAAGAGAATTTAATAATGTAATATAAATGAACTCTAAATAGGGTTCATTTTTTATTTCTATATAAAAAATTTAGATATATATTGGTGAAATTTTATAAGGTAATTTTGAATTTTGAGCAAAACAAAAAACCCTTGAAATAAATCAAGGGTTTAAATCTATACTTAAACGGTTAATTAAGCGTTCATTCCGTTTAACTTTTGAGCTAACTTAGCAACTTTTCTAGCTGCAGCGTTCTTGTGTATAGTTCCTTTTGAAGCTACTTGTTGTATCTTCTTTTGAGCGAATTGGAATCTTTGAGTAGCTTCCTCTCTGTTTCCTGCAGTAACAGCTTCTTCGAATCTTCTTATTGCAGTTTTAACTTGAGATTTTCTAGCTCTATTTAAAGCAGTTTTCTTTTCGATAACTTTTATTCTCTTCTTAGCTGATTTTATGTTTGCCACCGTGGTTCACCCCCTCGTTTACTTTATTATCTTATTCATCGTCAACATATTAGATTTTAACAGAAATAAATCTAAAAATCAAGGATAATTATTTATAAGTTTATAATATCTTTTTGTTTTGACTTTTTAGATTATAACCTATATAAAAATAATTTACAACATCCAAATTAAATATTCAGAGATTTATAAATTTAAACTTTTTAAATATGATTTGGTTTTAAAATGCTAAAAACTGTCAACAATTATAAGTATCATTTAAATTACACCTGGAGGTTTAGTATGATTAATATAAGAACAGATTTAGCGCTAGAAGCAAGTGAAGTAGTTCAGGAAAGCCAAGAACCAAAAGAAATACCTGGAGTTAAATTAGATAAAAAAGAATTAGGCAATGCAACAGTAACAATAGTTGAGATTATAAATGAACAAGGCGCAGAAATAATGAATAAAGGAATAGGAAAATATGTAACATTAGAAAGCAATTTAATGAAGTTTGATGATGATGAATCAAGAGAAGAGGTTATAACATACTTAAAAGATGAACTTGTAGATATATTAGGGACTGACAAAACTAAAAAAACATTAGTTATAGGGTTAGGAAATTGGAATATAACATCAGATGCTTTAGGCCCTAAATCAGTCTCTAAGACGTTAGTAACAAGACATATATTTAAAAATTACAATAAAGATTACGATGATGATTTTACAGAAGTATCAGCTCTGAGCCCTGGAGTAATGGGACTTACTGGTATAGAAACAAGTGAAACTGTAAAGTCATTAGTTGATAGAATAAAACCAGATAGAGTTATAGCAATAGATGCATTAGCATCTAGAAAAATGGAAAGAGTAAATCAAACTATTCAAATATCAACAGCAGGAATATCTCCTGGAGGGGGAGTTGGAAATAAAAGAAAAGCTTTAAATAAAGAATATTTAGGCGTAGATGTTATAGCGATTGGAGTTCCAACAGTAGTAGATGCAGCTACATTAACTAGTGATGTACTAGATTTAGCGATAGATAATCTTATAAATCAATCAGAGGGCGCAGATAACTTCTATAATATGTTAAAAACGCTTAAAGAAGAAGAAAAGTATCATCTTATTAAAGAATCATTAGAACCATATGATAAAAATCTTATAGTTACACCAAAAGATATAGACGAAACAATAGAAAACCTATCTATAATAATAAGCGAGGGCTTAAATAGGTCTCTTCATCCAGGGAGGATAACCAAGTAAGGAGGAGAAAATATGTTTAATAAACGCATTAAGACATCTATTGTGTCATGTGTGTTAATTTGTATTTTACCAACGGTCTCATATGCCATAAGTAAAGATGATTTCCTAAAATTTTTAGTTAATTCATCGTATCCAGAGGCTAAAGAAGAAGTAAAAGAAGATGAAAAAAAAGAAAGTACTAGTAAAGATGAAGAATATATAGAATTCTTTATAGGAGAAGAAAATATACCTACTATAAAGGAAGAAAATAATAGTGATGAAGAAGAAAGTAAGGAAGCTTCAAATACATTAGCATCAAATTACACTAACAACATAAGGATAACAAGAGAAAAACCAACAATGATGATATATCATTCTCATGCATCTGAAAGTTATTCAGATTCTCCAGAAAATAATTATAGATGCCAAGATAATAATAAGTCGATAGTATCTGTTGGAAGTCTTTTAACAGAAGAATTAAATAAAAAAGGATGGGGTATAGTTCATAGTACAAAGTATCATGATTTTCCAGATTATAACTCATCTTATTCAAATAGTCTAAAAACTATAAATAGCATAATGAGTGAACAAAATAGCATAGATATAGCCATTGACTTACATAGAGATGCTAGAACATTAGATACAAAGGCAAAAAAAGATAAAGAAACTAATAGAATGGTTGCTAATTATAATGGTGAAGAAGTAGCTAAGTTTTTATTTGTAGTTGGACAAAGAAATCCAAATGTAAAAGAAGTAAGAGCACTAGCTAATGATATTACAAATTTTGCAAAGAAAAAGTACCCAGATTTAGTTTTACCAGTAATAGAAAAGCCATATGGTAAATTTAATCAGTATGTAGCTGATAATCATATTCTTATAGAAGTAGGAAGTAATGGGACAACCTTAGAACAGGCTCAAAATAGTGTAAAATATATAGCTAATGTACTAGACGAATATTTTAAAGAAAAGAAGTAGACTTGAAGTATGAGTAGAGTTGAAAGAAATATACAAAAAAAAATAAAGAAAAGAAAAAGAAAATTCATAAGTAAAGTACTATTTATATTGCTTATGACTGCAAATTTATTTATATGTATATTTACAATAAATCAAAGTGCCAAAAGTATGTTAGGTGAGGATACATATAATATAGAAGAAAATATTAAAGATTTACAAAAATTTATAGAAAATAAGTTAGAGATACTTTCAGATAAGACTAAAAAACTAATCTCTCAACTTAATATATAGTAAAAAATAAGACTTATAGGCACTTAAGTCTTATTTTTTGTCCTTATTATTTACATAAATGCGGATATATTATAAAATAAAAGTTATGATAAATAAGAATAAAATTTTTAAGTATTAAAAAGGAGGAATAAAGGTGGACAGTAAACAAAGTAGAACTAGAAACTTTAGTATAATAGCACATATAGACCACGGTAAGTCTACCTTAGCAGATAGATTAATACAAAAAACTGGACTTGTTAGTGAAAGAGAAATGAAAGATCAATTACTAGATAATATGGATCTTGAAAGAGAAAGAGGAATCACTATAAAGTTACAAAATATTAGGTTAGTTTATAAGGCTAAGGATGGAAATGAATATTATTTAAATCTTATAGATACTCCAGGTCATGTTGACTTTAACTATGAGGTATCAAGAAGTTTAGCAGCTTGTGAAGGTGCATTATTAGTAGTGGATGCAGCACAAGGTGTTGAAGCTCAAACATTAGCTAATGTTTATTTAGCGTTAGATCAAGATTTAGAAATACTACCAGTTATAAATAAGATAGACCTTCCAAGTGCTAGACCAGATGAAATAAAGACAGAAATAGAAGATATAATAGGACTTGATGCAAGTGATGCACCTTTAATATCAGCTAAAAGTGGTTTAAATATAGAAGATGTATTAGAAGCCATAGTAGAAAAAGTACCAGCACCACAAGGTGATAAAGATGCTCCTTTAAAAGCTTTAATATTTGACTCATATTACGATGCATATAAAGGTGTTGTAGCGTATGTTAGAGTTTATGAAGGAACTGTTAAAAAAGGTATGACTATAAAAATGATGAATACTAACAAAAAGTTTGAGGTAACTGAAGTTGGTGTTATGGCTCCTGGTCAAAGAGAACTTGATGAGTTAGCTGCAGGAGATGTTGGATACATAGCTGCAAGTATAAAGGATATAAGAAGTTGTCAAGTTGGTGATACAATAACAGATGCAAATAATCCAACTGATGAACCTATGCCAGGATACAAAAAAGCTACTCCAATGGTTTATTGTGGTATATACCCAGGTGAAGGTGAAAAGTACGAAAATGTAAGAGATGCATTAGAAAAAATGCAAATAAATGATGCAGCGCTGGAATTTGAGGCTGAAACTTCAGCTGCATTAGGATTTGGATTTAGATGTGGGTTCTTAGGTCTACTTCATATGGAAATAATCCAAGAAAGACTAGAAAGAGAATATGACTTAAACTTAGTAACAACAGCACCATCTGTTATATACAGAGTTACTAAAAATGATGGGGAAGTTGTAATGATACAAAATCCAACAAACTTACCAGAACCATCAGAAATAAATATGATAGAAGAGCCAATCGTTAAAGGTGATATAATAGTTCCTAAAGATTATGTTGGTACTGTTATGGAGCTTTGTCAAGAAAGACGTGGAACAATGATAAATATGGAATACATAGATGAAAAGAGAGTTATGCTTCATTATGATTTACCACTAAATGAAGTTGTTTACGATTTCTTTGATGCATTAAAGTCTAGAACAAGAGGATATGGATCTTTAGATTATGAAATTAAGGGATACACTCCTTCTAAACTTGTTAAGCTTGATATATTAATAAATAAAGAGCAAGTAGATGCACTTAGCTTTATAGTACATGAATCTCGTGCTTATCCAAGAGGTAAAGCTATGTGTGAAAAATTAAAAAATGAAATACCAAGACATCAGTTTGCAGTTCCTATACAAGCAGCTGTTGGAAATAAAGTTGTTGCTAGAGAAACTATAAGTGCACTTAGAAAAGACGTTTTAGCTAAGTGTTACGGAGGAGATATATCTCGTAAGAAGAAACTTCTTGAAAAGCAAAAAGAAGGTAAGAAACGTATGAGACAAATCGGATCTGTAGAAGTTCCTCAAAAGGCCTTTATGTCAGTATTAAAATTAGATGAATAATAGCTAAAGTCAAAGGATTTTTCCTTTGGCTTTTTTATTATAAGTTCTATTAACTAAAATCGTGTGTAAAACCTGTCCTCATATCTAAATTCTAATAATAGATAAAAACTTGGGAATACTAAAAAATGCAAAGTATACAAAAATATCATAAATATAAACAGCACAAGGAGGACATATATGAATGGTAAGCTTAATAGTACCATAGGACTACCAGCAGCTCTTTCAACAGTTGTTGGTATGGTTATAGGGTCTGGAGTATTTTTTAAGCCTCAAGCAATATACACGGCAACTAATGGTGCACCAGGTCTTGGTATAATAGCATGGATATTAGGTGGTATTATAACTATTACAGCAGGATTAACTGCAGCTGAAATATCAGCAGCCATACCTAAAACTGGTGGAATGATGACTTATCTCAGTGAAATATATGGAGAAAAAATAGGATTCTTGACAGGATGGATGCAAACAGTATTATATTTTCCAGGTACTATTGCAGCGCTTGCAGTTATATTTTCGCAACAGGTATCAGAACTTATGGGGTATGGTCCGCAAAATATGGTAGTAGTTTTACCAGCATCTTTAGGAATAATAATATTTATAGCTTTGCTAAATACAGTAGGATCATCTTTTGGTGGATTTATACAAACTGTATCTACTATCTGTAAGTTATTACCTTTAATACTTATAATAATATTTGGATTTATAAAAGGAAATGGAAACCCAATATTAACACCATTAGTAGGAGGTGAAACTACTGTCATAGGATCTTTAGGACAAGTATTAATAGCTACACTATTTGCTTATGATGGTTGGATAAATGTTGGAGCTATAGCTGGTGAAATGAAAAGTCCAGAAAAAAATTTACCTCTAGCTATAGTTGGAGGTTTATCAATAGTTATGGCTGTATATATATTGATAAACTTAGCATATTTATGGGTAGCGCCAGCATCAGAACTTGCTACATCAGTAGCTCCAGCTGCACTTGTCGCACAAAAAATATTTGGAAATACAGGTGGAAAATTAATATCCATAGGTATACTAATATCAGTATTTGGTGCTCTAAATGGATATTTACTTAAAGCACCTAGGGTACCATATGTACTTTCAAAAGAGGGATTATTACCAGGATCAAAAATATTTTCTAAGTTAAATAAAGGTGGTTCTCCATACAACTCTATTTGGTTAATAGCCGGTCTTGGATGTATATATGCTTTATCTGGACAATTTAACCTGTTAAGTGATCTAACTATATTTATAATATGGGTATTTTATATATTTACTTTCTATGGAGTAGTTAAGCTTAGAAAAGAAAAACCAGATATGGTAAGACCTTATAAGGTTCCATTATACCCAATTGTTCCTATTGTTGCTATACTAGGTGGACTTTTTGTTATAATAAATCAATTAATAACAATGACTTTAGTTTCATTAGGAGGAATAATAGTTACACTTATTGGTTTACTAGTATATTCTTATAAAATTAAATTAAGATAAGTAAAAGGCATCTTTACATTTAGGTGCCTTTTATATATTTTAAATTAATAAAGCATTTTTAAATAGATAACAACTATTACATATATATTGTTATAATATAGTAAAATATATTTAATAATGTAAGCAATATATGAATAGGAGAAAAATAAATGTTAGGATTATATATACATATTCCATTTTGTGTGAGTAAGTGTAACTACTGTGACTTTAATTCATACAAATTAGATGTAAACTTAAAGAAAAGATACATAGATGATTTAAAAAAGGAAATGGAACTTTATAAGAAAGATATAGAAAAAGAAAATTATGAAAAAGAAATATGTAGTATATTTTTAGGGGGAGGAACTCCAAGCATACTAACATCTAATGAAATTGAAGAAATATTTAATAATATTTATAAGAACTTCAATATAAAGGATAATGCTGAAGTAACTATGGAGTGCAATCCAGGAACATTAACAAGAGAAAAATTAGAAACTATGAAAAAGTGTGGAGTAAACAGATTAAGTATAGGTCTTCAGGCAGTGCAAAATAATAAATTAAAGGAAATAGGAAGAATCCATACATATGAAGAGTTTGAGAAAAATTATAAAGAAGCTTTAGAGGTTGGTTTTGATAATATAAATGTAGATTTAATGTATGCACTTCCAAATCATAACATTGATGAATGGAAAGAAAGCTTAGAAAAAATTATTTCATTAAACCCATCACATATATCAGCTTATTCACTTATATTAGAAGAGGGCACAAAGTTATATGATATGTATGAAGACAATGAATTTGAACTTATAGATGAAGATACAGATATAAATATGTATAATCACACAATAAATTACCTAAAACAAAATGGGTACAATCAATATGAAATATCAAACTATTCAAAGCCAGGTTTTGAGTGTAAGCATAATATACTATACTGGAAGTGTTATCATTATATAGGGTTAGGTGCAGGGGCATCTGGATATCTAGGAAATATTAGATATAATAATGTAGAAAATCTAGATGAGTATCATAATATGATAGAAAAAAATGAAAAACCTATAAGCAATTTAGAAAATTTAAGTATAGAAGATAAAATACAAGAAAAAATATTTATGGGACTTAGAATGAATGAAGGGATATATTTTGAAGACTTTAAAAAAGAATTTAATATAGAATTCAAAAATAAATATAATAAGCAAATTGAGGATTTGAAAAATAAAGACTTAATAAAAGAAAGCAAAGTAGGTATTAAGCTTACCCAAAAGGGACGAGAAATATCAAATTCTGTATTTGTTGAATTCATAAATTAATTAGAAAGTGTTGACAAGAATAAAATAAAATGATATATAATATATATAATCTTTTTAGCACTCGAAAGTAGTGAGTGCTAACAGCGAGGAGTGAAGGTGATGGAATTAAATGAAAGAAAATTAAAGATCCTCAAAGCTATAGTTAAAGATTATATAGAAACAGCTGAGGCTGTAGGCTCACGAACTATATCAAAAAAACATGACTTAGGTGTAAGTGCTGCCACTATAAGGAATGAAATGGCTGACCTTGAAGAATTAGGATATTTAATCCAGCCACATACCTCGGCAGGTAGAGTTCCATCTGAGAAAGGATACAAGCTTTATGTAGATTCTCTTATGAGTCAAAGTGAACTTAGTGACGAAGAGAAAATTTTAATAGAGAGTTGTATAAATAAAAATGTTAATGATATAAGAGATTTAATTCATGAGACTTCTAAGCTATTATCAGAAATTACTAATTATACAACTGTAGCTGTTACTAAAAACTTAGTTAATCAAAGTGTTATAAAACACATACAGTTAGTTAGTATGAGTGATAACAACATTTTATTAATAGTTGTTACAGATAAAGGTGATATAAAAAATGTAAATTTAGCTACTAACACTCATTTAGATCAATCAAAATTAAACATAATTTCTGACAATCTAACTAGAAAATTATCAGGAAAAAGTATAGTTGATTTAGATGAAAAACTTATAGCATTTATAAAATATGAAATAAGTGAACATGCAGTGTTAATAGATGAATTAATAGATGCACTAAATTTTGATACCAATGATGATACATCAATTTCACTAAGTGGAGCAACTAATATATTTAACTATCCCGAATTTAATGATGTACTTAAGGCCAAGTCATTTTTACATATGCTAGAACATAAGGAAATGATATCTAGTATGGCTAAGTCAAAAGGTATACAGAAGGATAATGTTAATATAATCATTGGTAGTGATAATGATTTTGAGTTAGCGCAAGATTGTAGTATAGTTACAGCAACTTATAATATAAGTAGAGATCTAGTAGGGCGTATAAGTTTTATAGGGCCTACAAGAATGGACTATGCTAAGATTTATACAATTGTTAATTATATGAGTTTGATTTTTAACAAAAAATAGATTAAGGGGTGTAACATATTGCAAGAGAATAATTTAGAAAATGAAAATGTAAAAGAAGAATTAGAAACTTCAAGTGAGATTGAAGAAACAACTGAAGAAGTTGTAGAAGACAATGTTACAGATATAAATGACAAATTAGAAGAAAATAAATTAAGAGAAGAATTAGAGGCTCTTAATGATAAGCATCAAAGACTTCAAGCAGAATATGCAAACTATAGAAGAAGAACAAATGAAGAAAAAGAAACTATAGGATTATTTGCAAATGAAAAAATACTGAATGATATAATACCTGTTATCGATAGTATGGAAAGAGCTTTAGAAGCTTGTGATGACAAAGAAGGAAGTATGTACCAAGGAATAGACTTAGTATATAAGCAACTTCAAGGAATACTTACAAAGTATGGAGTTGAAGCAATAGAAGCTGAAAATGCAGACTTTGATCCAAATTTACACTTAGCAGTAATGCAAGAAAGTGTTGATGGAGTTGAAGCAAATAAGGTTGTAGTGGTACTTCAAAAAGGATACAAACTAGGAAATAAAGTATTAAGACCAAGTATGGTTAAAGTATCTTGCTAGTTTGATATAAATAGCAATAAAGTTTAAGAATTTAGCTAAAATATATCTTATGTTCTAGCAAAATTAGAACTTAGATATTTAAATGTATAAAATAAATAATAACTAAATTCTATATAGAATAAAAATCATAAAAAATTATTTAGGAGGAATTTGGTCATGGGAAAAATAATAGGAATTGACTTAGGAACAACAAACTCTTGTGTAGCGGTATTAGAAGGTGGAGAACCACAAATAATAACTAATGCAGAAGGTATGAGAACTACTCCATCAGTAGTAGCATTTACTAAGGACGGAGATAGAATAGTAGGGGAGCCTGCAAAAAGACAAGCTGTTACAAATGCAGATAGAACTATAATATCAATAAAAACTCACATGGGAACAGATTACAAAGTTAATATAGATGGTAAAGATTATACACCACAAGAAATATCAGCTATAATCTTACAAAAATTAAAAGCAGATGCAGAAAGCTACTTAGGGCAACCTGTAACTGAAGCTGTTATAACAGTTCCAGCATACTTCACAGATGCTCAAAGACAAGCAACAAAAGATGCAGGTAGAATAGCAGGACTTGATGTTAAGAGAATAATAAATGAGCCAACTGCTGCTGCACTTGCTTATGGTATGGATAAGTTAGACCAAGATAAAAAAATATTAGTATTTGACTTAGGTGGAGGAACATTTGACGTTTCAGTTCTTGAAATAGGAGATGGAACTTTCGAAGTTTTAGCTACTGCTGGTAACAACAGATTAGGTGGAGATGACTTTGACCAAGTATTAATAGACTACTTAGCTGAAGAATTCAAAAAAGCTGAAGGTGTAGACTTAAGAAATGATAATATGGCTCTTCAAAGATTAAAAGAAGCTGCTGAAAAGGCTAAAAAAGAGTTATCATCAACAATGACAACTAACGTAAACTTACCTTTCATAACAGCTACTGCTGAGGGTCCAAAACACTTAACTATGGATATATCAAGAGCTAAGTTTGATGAGTTAACTGCTCACTTAGTAGAAAAAACTATGGAACCAACAAGAAGAGCATTACAAGATGCAGGTCTTTCAACTTCTGATATAGATGATGTATTATTAGTTGGTGGTTCTACAAGAATACCAGCTGTTCAAGAAGCTGTTAAGAAATTCATAGGAAAAGAGCCACACAAAGGATTAAACCCAGACGAATGTGTTGCTGCAGGTGCTGCTATACAAGCAGGTGTATTATCTGGAGATGTTAATGATTTATTACTTCTAGATGTTACTCCATTATCATTAGGTATAGAAACTATGGGTAACGTAATGACTAAAATAATAGAAAGAAATACTACAATACCAACTAAGAAGTCACAAGTATTCTCAACTGCTGCTGATAACCAAACTGCTGTTGATATACATGTTCTTCAAGGTGAAAGAAGTATGTCATATGACAACACTACTTTAGGTAGATTCCAATTAACTGATATACCACCAGCTCCAAGAGGAATACCTCAAATAGAAGTTACTTTCGATATAGATGCTAACGGTATAGTTCACGTTACTGCTAAAGACTTAGGAACTGGAAAAGAGCAAAAAGTTACTATAACTTCTGGAACTAATTTAAGTGAAGAAGAAATAGAAAAGAAAGTTAAAGAAGCTGAAATGAATGCTGAAGCTGATAAGCAAAAGAAAGATAAAATAGAAGCATTAAACCAAGCTGATTCAACTATATACCAAACAGAAAAAACTTTAAATGAATTAGGTGACAAAGTAAGTGCTGAAGATAAGAGCGCTATAGAAGCTGCAATAGCTGAACTTAAGGCAGTTAAAGATAAAGAAGAGTCAACAGGTGAAGAAATAAGAAAAGCTATGGATGAAGTTATGAACAAATTCCATAAAGTTTCTGAAATGATGTATCAACAAGCACAAGCTGAAGCTGGGGCTCAAGGTAGCGAAGCTGGTCAAGGGGCTCAAGACGATAACGTTGTAGATGCTGACTTCACAGAAGTAAATGACGAAAAATAGGTTACGAAAATATATAGTTTAATATATAATAGAAAAGAGTATCTTTTCATAAGTATATAGTCATAGACTAATGCTTAAAAATAATAATAGCTTGTAGTATGATATTCTACAAGCTATTATTTTGTAATAATAAAGGTGGTGACAAATAATGAGTGCTAAGAGAGATTATTATGAGGTGCTTGGTGTAGATAAAAGTGCCGATGCTCAAGCCCTTAAAAAAGCATATAGAAAACTTGCTATGAAATATCACCCAGATAGAAATCCTGGTGATAAAGAAGCAGAAGAAAAGTTCAAGGAAATAAATGAAGCGTACGAAGTATTATCAGATGATAGTAAAAGACAAATGTACGATCAATTCGGACATGATGGTGTAAACGGTCAAGGAGGATTTGGTGGCCAAGGAGGATTTGGTGGTCAAGGATTCGGCGGATTTGAAGATATATTTGGTGACATGTTTGGTGATATATTCGGAGGCGGATTTAGTGGTGGTAGAGCCAGAAGAAGAGGTCCAGAGCGTGGAGCAGATATAAAACAAAGTGTTAGTATAAGCTTTGAAGAAGCTGCATTTGGAAAGAAAGTATCTGTAAAGATAAATAGAAGTGAAGAGTGCGAAGAATGCCATGGAAGCGGAGCTAAGCCAGGAACATCTAAGAAAACTTGTCCAACATGTAATGGTACAGGAGAAGTTAGAACTGTTCAAAGAACTCCATTTGGTAACATAGCATCAAGCAGACCTTGTAGTGCTTGTAATGGAGAGGGTGAAGTTATAGAATCACCATGTCCAAAGTGTCACGGTAAGGGATATAATAGAAAAGTTAAGACTATAGAAGTTGATATACCAGCAGGTATAGATGATGGACAAATGATAAAATTATCAGGTCAAGGTGAAGTTGGATCTAAAGGTGGACCAAGAGGAGATTTATATATAATAGTTAATGTTAAACCTCATCCATTATTTACAAGAGAAGGAACTGATATATACTTTGACATGCCAATAACATTTGTTCAAGCTGCATTAGGAGATGAAATAGAAGTTCCAACACTAGAAGGAAAAGTTAAGTATACAATACCAGAAGGAACTCAAACTGGAACTGTATTTAGACTAAGAGAAAAAGGTATACCAAGACTTAGAGGTAACTCAAGAGGTGACCAATACGTTAAGGTTATAGTTGATACTCCTAAGAAATTAAATGAAAAGCAAAAAGAAATACTAAGAGAATTTGCTAAAGAATGTGGAGAAGATGTTCACGAAAAGAAAAAGACTTTTGGACAAAAAATAGAAGACATGTTTAAAAGAAAGTAATTTATAAACAAGTAAATATAACAAAAGATAAAAGAGACATAGTTTAAACTATGTCTCTTTTTTTTTAAAATGTACACATTTCATAATATAATTTAAAAAATTATAGAATAAAATTTACTCATTTTTTAATCTTTATAAATATATTCTCTTGTCATACTTATTTCATTATTAACACCTTTGCTCATTAAGATCTGATGTAGGTCTATAACTCCATTATTAAAACAAGCAGCACAAGAAGAAAGGTATAAGTCCCACATTCTTACGAATTCTTCATCAAACATATCCTCTACAACATCTCTTTGTTTATCAAAGTTTTTATACCACTCAACTAAAGTTTTAGTATAATGTCTTCTTAAACTTTCAACATCTAATGTATAAAAATTATATTTAGGAAGTAAGTCTATAATTTCACGTAGTGAAGGAATAACTCCACCTGGGAATATGTATTTTCTAATCCAAGCATCGCCAGGAGATTCAACTAAACCACTTATATAATGTAATAAGAATAACCCTTTAGGTTTTAATACACTATTTACATTTTTAAAGTATAAATCATAGTGTTCACGACCAACATGTTCTAACATACCAACACTTACAATTTTATCAAACATCATACCAGATGTTTCAAGATTTCTATAGTCCATAAGTTTTACTTGTAAATAGTCTTGAAGTCCTTCCTCTACTATTCTTTCATTAAATCTTTTATATTGTTCCTCACTTAGTGTAATACCAGTTCCTTTAATTTTATATTTCTTAGCGGCTTCTATAAGAAGATATCCCCAACCACATCCTATATCTAGTAAAGTTTCACCTTCTGATAGATCTAATTTTTTTAAAATATGATGTATTTTGTTCATTTGAGCTTGGTATAAAGTATCATCATCATTTTCGAAGTAAGCACAAGAATAACTTAAAGTATCGTCTAGCCAAAGGCTATAGAAATCATTTCCTATATCATAGTGAGAACAAACCTCTAATTTTTGATTCTTTTCATTTCCTGCTTTATGGAATAGTTTTGATAATTTTGCAAAGTTAGTATGAAAATGTTCTTTTTGACAGCTAAATAAAGCATCTAAGACTAGTAGTAAATCACCATCAATATCAATATCTTTTTTCATGTATGCTTCCCCTAAAGCCAACGATGTACTATTTAATAAATCTTTTTTACTAATTGGCTTATTAAAGTAAACCTTAAACTTAGGCTCATCTTGCCCAATTAAGAATTCTTCTCCATCCCAAAGTTTTACCTCAAATGTACTTGAGTCAAGTTTTGAAAGAAATTCTTTTATAAATATTTTGTCTATGCTGTTCATAATAATTTTTCACCTCTATAAAAACCATACCCAAAAATTACCATATGAAAACAAAATATTATATAAAAAATAGAAATATATTTAAATACATTGCTATTTTTTTAATTTTATATAGATATTATCGCTAATGTTTGAAGTTGGGTAAATATACCCTGAGAAAGGTCTGAGATAGTTTTTTTATTCATATCCATCTCCTTTAAAGCCAGGAATGTTATGAATGCATTTAATAAAACTTTTTCATAAATATAAAAGTATGTATATTTATCGTTTAAATACTCTTTATTTCTTATAGATTCATTTATAAGATTAAGTTCATCAACTGTAGCATGAGTTACTGCCATAACAGTAGTTGAATCTATATTCGCACCTTTTACAGATTTAAGTTTTTGAAGTGAGAAAGTATTTAAATCTACTAAAACTTTATGTATATCTTTAGAACTTTTATCTTTTAATTCATCTTTAGTTTGTTTTAATAAAAGATTAGAGCGGTTTGTTATATCATCCATCTTTTCCTTATAAAATCCAAGTAATGAATTTAATTTTTTATTGTCTTCTATTTCTTTATTATCATCTTTAAGTTGTAAATTTTTATACACATCTGATACTTTTTGTATATCTTTAAATAAATTTAATGTCTCAAACCTTTCCATAATAAACCCCCTTAAGTTGTTATTATATATACTATATAGTATAAATCATTAGAAATATATAATAAAGAAAATGTTTTTTAGATTATATTTTCAATTGAAAAGGAAGGTATTTTTAGAAAAAAATAAATAATTTAAATTTTGGTAAAAAAATTAATAATATAAGATAGAATTAAATTAAAGTAGCATTTATAATATAATTAAGTTAAAAAATTACCATGTTATGATTAGATTTACTAAGGAGGAGAAGCATGTATTTTGTAGGAGTAGATATTGGAGGAACAGGAATACAAGCAGGGATAGTTAATGAAAACGGTGAAATACTTTTTAGAAAAGAGTGTAAGACTAATTCTTCAAATGGATTTGAAAATGTTATGAATGATATAGAACATTTAGTAAGGGGATTACTAAAAGAAAATAATTTAGACATGAGAGATATAAAGTCTATAGGATTTGGTGTACCAGGTTTTATAAACAAACAAGGTATGGCGACTGCTGTAAACTTAGGTTGGGAAGACGTTAATTTTATAGAGTCTTTAAAAAATAGATTTAATGAAGTTGATGTGTATGCTGAAAACGATGCAACAGTTGCAGCATTGGCAGAAGCTAAATCAGGAAGTATGAAAGGAAAAAATTGTGCTGTTATGTATACACTAGGAACTGGTGTAGGCGGTGGAATAATAATAAACGGTAAAGCATTTTCAGGTGCACATGGTATGGGATCTGAACTAGGACATGTTATAATAGGTGAGAATTACTTTGACTGTAATTGTGGAAATAACGGGTGTTTAGAAACCTTTTGCTCGGCAACAGCCATAATAAAGTATGCACAAAGGCTAATAAATGAAGGAAGAGCAAGTATAATATTAGATATGGCAAATGGTAATGCAGAAGATATAAATGCTAAAATAGTGTTTGATGCTTATAGAGAAAATGATGAAGTGGCAGTAGAAACTATAAATAGATTTAAACTTTACTTATCTAAGGCAATAGCTAATATGGTAAGTACATTAGACCCAGATATAATATCACTAGGTGGAGGAGTGTCAGGAGCTAGTGACATTATACTTCCTGGATTAAAAGAATTAGTAAGAGAGCAGCTTGTATTCAAAAACAATGAATTTGCAGACATAGTATGTGCAAATTTAGGAGCCGATGCGGGTATAATAGGAGCAGCATTTTTAAGTTAAAAATAAACATAACTATCTAAAAATAAATCTTAAGAAAAAATATTCTTAAGATTTATTTTTATGTAAATTTTTAAAGGCAATACTTAGGACATAGTGTTTTTAAATTTTTATTTAGAGCTAACATTAAAATAAAGTGATTATACTTTTATTATAAAAACTTTTGCAAAAGGTTTATATCCCAAAATAAATACATAATTAGTAGATAAAATTTGAACAAATATTAAAGTTATATAAAATGTCCTAAAAATGACACAATAATGACATAATTTTTCGGAAATTTCGACAATAAAATAAAATAAATGTGTGCTATAATATCAATAGTTAAATGACGAAATTTGGGGGAATAATATGAAAAAATTGAAAAAAAGTATAGCTATAATATTAAGTTCTATAATGATACTAGGAATAACAGGATGTAGTGGAGCAAAAACTGAAAAAACTGAAAGTGATGTACAAGCATCAAGTAAAACAAATTCACATTATCCAGTTACTATAACAACTCATAATTATGAAAAAGAACCAGTAGAAATAACTTTTGATAAAGAGCCAGAAAATGTCGTTGCTGTATATCAAAACTCAATAGAAACTATGTTAGCATTAGGGTTAGAGGATAAAATAAAATTAGCAGCAGGACTTGACCATGATGTTAAAGATGAATATAAAGAAGCTTTCTCTAAAGTAAATTATTCAGAACAATTTACACCAGATAAAGAAACTGTATTAATGGAGCAACCAGACTTTATATTATCTTGGTACTCTATATTTGATGATAAGAGATTAGGTGATGTTGATTATTGGCATAAAAATAATATAAATACATATATGGCCTTAAATAGTGGGGCAGCTGAAGATAGAACTGTTGAAAATGAAATTACAGATATATTAAACCTAGGAAAAATATTTAATGTAGAAGATAAAGCAGAGAAAATAGCTAATGAAATAAATACTAAGATAGATGAAGTCTCTAAAAGTGTCAAAGACCAAAAAGAGCAAACAACTTTAATAATAGAGTATATGGACGGGAAAATATATACTTATGGAGCTAAAAGTTTAGGTGGAGATATGGTAACTAGATTGGGTGGTAAAGTATTAAACCCTGAAGGCGGAAATATTGGAGAAGAAGATTTAATAAAATTAAATCCAGATTCAATATTTGTTGTTTATATGAACAGAGGAGATGAAAAAGCAGGCCAAGAAGAAGTAAATAAAATACTTAAAAATCCTGCACTTTCAAGCTTAAAAGCAGTTAAAAATAATAGAGTAAACCCTATACCACTAGGAGATATGTATTGTAGTGGTATAAGAACAATAGATGGAATAAATGCATTTGCAAAAGGGTTATATCCAAACTTAAATAAGTAGGAGTAGTTTATGGAGAATAGAATCAATCTATCATCAAGTAAAAAAAATATATTTAAGGAGACACCTATATATATAGGTGTTTCTGTTGTATTATTAATATTATTATTTTTATCAATAGGATTTGCTGTAACAATCGGTTCGGTAGATATAAGTATTAGAGAAGTTTATAGCATTATAATAAATAAAATATTTAACTTAAGTCAAAATGAAGCAGTATCGAATGGTGCAATTCATGATGTAGTATGGCTTATAAGATTGCCAAGGATAGTCCTTGCTATTGCAGTTGGAATAGGTCTATCTGTAGTTGGAATAGTTATGCAAGCTATAGTGAAAAATCCATTAGCAGATCCATATATACTAGGAGTATCATCAGGAGCATCACTAGGTGCAACATTAGCCATAATGTTAGGAGTCGGAAGCGTATTTGGTGGAAACTATATTGGAATAGCTGGATTTATAGGAGCATTTCTTGTGTCTATATTAGTTTTAATTATAGCAAATATAGGAGGAAGAGCAAACTCTGTAAAGTTATTATTAGCAGGTATGGCACTTAGTTCTGTATGTAGTGCATTTTCTAGTTTTATAGTTTATATCGCAGATGACGCACAAGGTATGCAAAAGATAACTTTTTGGCTTATGGGAAGCTTAGCTGGTGCTAAATGGGAACAAATAGTATTTATACTTCCTTCTATATTATTTGGGGCAATATTTTTTGCTACTCAATCTAGAATTTTAAACTTAATGTTGCTTGGAGATGAAGTTGCAGTTACGCTAGGAACTGATCTTCATAAATATAGACATTTATACCTTATTATAACCTCTCTTATGATAGGACTATTAGTTTATTCATCTGGAATGATAGGATTTGTAGGTCTTATTATACCTCATATAGTTAGAATGATATTTGGGACAGATCATAAAAAATTAATTCCAGTAGCTTCTATATTAGGTGCAATATTTTTGATATGGGCAGATGTATTATCAAGAAGTATAATAAAAGGAACGGAAATACCTATAGGAATTCTTATATCTATTATAGGCTCACCTTGTTTTGTTTGGTTGATGATTAGAAAGACTTATGGTTTTGGAGGTAAAAGTTAATGCATATAAAAACAGAAGGTGTAAAACTAAGTATTGGTAACAATGACATATTAAAAGGAATAGATATAAATGTTGAAAATAAAGAATTTGTTGGAATAATAGGTCCAAATGGGAGTGGAAAATCCACTCTCTTAAAATGTATCTACAGAAATTTAAAGCCATCTAGCGGAGTTATTATGTTAGGGGATGAAGATTTATCAACTATACCTATTAAGGAGAGTGCTAAGAAATTAGCTGTATTATCTCAACATAACTATTATGATTTTGATTTTAAGGTATATGATATTGTTCTTATGGGAAGATCACCTCATAAAAAGATAATGGAGAGAGATTCTAAAGAAGATTTTGAAATAGTTGATGATGCTTTAGAAAAAGTAGGTATGATAGATTTTAAGGAAAGAAGTTTCAATACTTTATCAGGAGGAGAGCAACAGAGAATAATACTAGCAAGAGCACTTGCTCAACAAACGGATTGCTTAGTATTAGATGAACCTACAAATCATTTAGATATCAAGCATCAATTGAAGTTAATGAGTATTGTAAAAGGATTAAATATAGAAGTAATAGCTGCAATACATGATTTAAATATTGCATTAATGTATTGTGATAAAATATATGTTTTAAAGGATGGAAAAATTATAGCATATGGGACTCCTAGTGAAGTTATGACTAAAGAACTTATAAAAGAAGTTTACGAGGTTGATGCTATAATTAACAAGGATGAAAATGGTAAATTAGTGAGTATTTCTTATAATATATATAAGTAGGTAAATAAATAATATATAAATAAAGTAGTAGTTTTAATAGGATTTAAAACTACTACTTTTATATTTGAAGATATTGTTTAATTATTGTACAAAAGTCAAAAAATTCGTTCTTTATAGTTTACTTATACTTTAAAAATAACTTAATAGACTTAAATTATAAAATTTATATTAAATATAAAAAATAAATATATTTTACAGGTTTCATTTTAAATAGAAGAAAAAATTGAAAAAAATAATAAAAAATAAGGTGGATATCTTGAAATAACTAGGTTTTATAAATTAATTTACATGGATATCTATAAACTTATTTTAGTATTAAATATTAGTATAAATTAACAGATAAAATAACACTGATATAAGACTTTAAATCATATAATATCGTTAATTTTTTATTAAATATTTTATCATTAGATGATTTTATACATGAATATTTTTTATAAGTTGTTAAGAGTAAATTATTATCAACTAAGAATGGTAAAAGCTAAAAAAGCAAAAGTTACAGCTTAATTTGACTATAAATTTAATATATAAATTTAATGTTTTTAATAAAATTTATATATGAATATAAAAATAAAAAATGAAGCTAATATTGTAACTATTTTTTACTAATTACTAGTAAAAATAATAGTTAGTAAGTATGATTAAAATAGCTATTTAGGCAAAAATTTATGCTTAAATAGCTATTTTTTAAAAAAAATTTTTTAAAATTTTTTAGCAAAATCTAATGTTTAAGAAACGTTGGAACTTCAATAGATTAAGACTGTTACAATTTGTAACTAATTTGTTACCCTTTTTTAATTTTTGCCTAAAATGGTGTTTACAAATCCTAAAAAGTGTATTAAGATTAATAACAAGTTAAGAAAAGTTACAAAAAAGTAACAAACAAAAGAATATGAATTAAAAAATATGAGATAGTTAATAATATATAATTTTACTTATTAGGAGGTTTTTATGAGTTTGAAAAAGAGAATGAATAAATCAACGATATTGGCATTAGGATTAGTAATAGGTGGGATGTACGCATCAGCTGGGAATATATATGCAGATAACAAAGTGGAAGTAAATTCAGATAAAAAACAAGAAATGAAAATAGAAAACAATGAAATAGTAGTTGCAGATATATTAAATATAAGAAAAGGACCATCTGAAGATGAAGACAAAATAGGTGCTTTAAAAGAAGGTTCTGTCGTAGAAGTATTAGAAACTAAAGATGGATGGGATAAGATAAAACTTTCTGATGGAAAAGAAGGTTGGGTAAGTGGTGAATTTACAGTTAAAGAAAAAGCTAAGGTAAATGTAGATGAATTAAACTTAAGAAAAGGACCATCTACAGATGAAGAAAAGTTAGAAACATTAAAGAATAATACTGTTGTTGAAGTGTTAAAAACAGCAGAGATTAAAGATGAAAATAAAGATACAAAAGAAGTATGGCACCAAGTTAAGTTAGTAGAAGATGAAGCTACAAAATCAGAAAAAGAAGCTTCAAATGATGATAAAAAAGAAGAAAAAACTGGTTGGGTTTCTGCTGAATATGTATTAACAGAATCTCAAGAAAGAAAGCAAAAAGAAGAAGAGGCTAAAAGACAACAAGAATTAGCTCAAATGCAACAATTAGAAAGAGTAGAAAAAGTAAATAATGTAGTATCAAATACTACGTCAGATAGTCCAAAGACTTCAGCAAGTAAATCTAATGTAGTTGAGAAAAAAGAGCCAGTTAAGGAAGAGAAAGCTACATCAAACACTAAAGGGCGTAAACTTACTGTAAATGCAAGTGCTTATTCAGGACATAGCATAACAGCTACAGGAACTACTCCTAAGTGGGGAACAATAGCAGTAGATCCATCTGTTATACCTTATGGAACTAAAGTTTATATACCTATGTTTGACAAAGTATTCGTTGCAGAAGACTGTGGTGGAGCTATAAAAGGTAATAAGATAGATATATTCATGGGTAGTGAGCAACAATGTACAAACTTTGGTAGACAAAATATAGAAATACAAATATTAGGATAAATATAAATTGAAAAAGCCAAGATTAAATTAATTTAATCTTGGCTTTTGTTTAAATAAAATTTTATAAGTAATTATATATAGACGAGATATAGTAAATCTATTATAGAATGAAAAAATAAGGAGGTACTATATTGATTATCCGATGTTTTGTTATCAATGTGAACAAACATCAGGAAGTAAGGGATGTACTAAAGTTGGAGTATGTGGAAAGACTTCAGAAATAGCAGCACTTCAAGACGTCCTAATGTGCTTCAATACTTAGTAGATACATTTAATATAAGACATATAAGTACGCCAGATAATGACTTAGCAACATTTTTAGGTGTTTTGAAAAAAATAGAAATATAATATATGATTAAACTTAAACAAAAGCCTTCTTTTAAAATATTAAAAAAGAAGGCTTTTATTTTTATTTAGGAAGGTTATATTAGTTATTTGTTTTATTAATTAATGCAAAAATGTATATCCTACTAATTATATATTAGATAAAAGTAGTTTATAAATTAAAAATATAGTAATATAAAGATGACAATATTTTTTTACATATAAAGATTTTAATTTTATAAATCTCTATTGATATTTATTTTAATTTAAATATAGAAACATAGGGGGAGTAAATATGAGCTTTACATTAGCCATTTGCGATGATGATGTATTAAATATAGGAATATTAGAAAAGCATATAGATAAAATTTTAAAAGATGAGAGTATAGAATATAATTTGCTTAAATACTCTTGTAAAGAAGAATTATTAAATGACTATCCTAAAAATTTAGATATATTATTTTTAGACATTAAAATTAACGGAATAAGCAGCACGGATATTGCCAGAAAAATAAGGGAAATTGATAAGAATGTAGAGGTAATGTTTACTACGCCAGCAGATTATATTTTTGAAACAAGAGCTTATAGATGCTTAGCTAAGCCTTTAAAGTATGAGGAAATAAGACTTCAGCTTAGAAAGTCTATAAAAGAATATTTAGAAAAACATAGTATAATATCCATACAATCTAGGAAAAAAACTTTAGTATTGCCAGTTAGAGATATACTTTATGCTGAGGTTAGGAAAAAAGAAGTTACAATATATACAGAAGAAAAAACTTATACTATCGAAGCTAGTATGAGAAGATTAGAAGGAAAAGTTTTAGGTTATAACTTTTACAGATGTCATCATAGTTATTTAGTAAATTTAAAGAAAATCCAAGAACTAAGGGAAAAATCTATAATTATAGGAGGATTTGAAATACCTATAAGTAGATCTAAGAATAAAGAACTTAAGATAAGATTAGATAATTTATTTGGAAATTGTTCATGCTAAATAGTATTTGATGAACATGTCTATAGGTAAATTTATTATTAATATATAAATCTAAATTATACTTTAAAATTGCTATTTACATAAAATTATTGAAAATGAAAAGGAAATAAATTGATTTTGATTTTGATTAGGATTATCATATATTTGGTGGGATCTATATGTAAACAACATCGAGATGATTATAAAAAGTATAGAGAAATTATTTATATTATATAAATTTAGATATTTAATGAAAAATAAAAAAACTTTGAATTAAATAAATAATTATGTGTGTAGAGTTGGGGAAATAAATTTTTTAATAATACATATAAGGTAGATTAATAATATCAAAAAAATGCTAATAAATATTAAAGTGTGGGAGAGTATTTTATGAATCTAGCAATTTTGTTTGTAATTTATATGGGGTGTTTTATAATGTGTTTATATATGAGTAATAAATATCAATAAATAAGGGGCAGTATATTATAGTTAAATGTCATAGTAGTTAAAAGGGAATAGATAAAATTATATTATTAGAAAGTTTTAAAAAAAGCAAATAAATTAAGTTAAATACCACTTCAGAGGAATTTTTTTGAAGTGGTATTTTAATTTTAACATATAAAAGGATTAAAAAATATAGTATAATAATTAAAAATAAGAAATCTAATGTAAAAAATTACGAGGAATTAGAATGGATAGCAACAACACAAGCATGAGTGTATTTAATGTTAAATCAATGTTAAAGCGAATGAAGGGGATATTGTTAATAACATTAATAAGTATAATATTTATAACCAAAGTAGAAATGAACCTGTATGAAGAATCTAAAAGAAGTATAAGAGAGTTTAATAGGCAGGTTTCGAATAAAGTATCTATAGATATATACAATGGAATGGAGAAATTAGATTATATAAATAAATATATAAACGAAGATATGAAAAAATACAAAGATAAGTATAATGAAGACATATTTTTAAAAAATATAAATAGAATTAGTAGTGGAAGTTTATTTAAGTACATAGGCATAGTGGGTATGGATGGGTACATAAATATAGGTGATAATGATAAAAAGGTATATGTAGGGGATAGAGAGTATTTTAAAAAAGCCATATCTGGGGGTAACCATGTAAGTAAACTTATAGAAAATAGATTAGAATATGAACTAGATACAGTATATTCAAGACCATTAATTATAAATGGAAAAATCAAAGGAGCAATTGTAGGGATTGAACCTAAGGAGATATTAGATAAAAATTTAGTAAATAATACATTTTCAGATAAAGTAAAGGTATATATTGTTACTTCTAATGGGAACATAGTGTTAGGGTCTAAAGAAAATTTAGGCATGTATAGAGATATAATATTAAAATTAATCAATGAAAAAGGAAATAATGGTATAGATAGTTTTGATGAACATGGGGAAAAAAATGTAATTGCTTATAATAAGGTAAAAAACAGTAACAATTGGTATGCTATATCTATAGTTCCTATAGCAAAAGTATTTACAGGAACACATAGTACAATAAAATTATCTTTATTTACAATTATATTGTCATTATTCTTATACGTAATTATTGGTACTTATGAAGATATAAAAAATAAAAAAGAATTAGAAGAAGCTAGTTATGTAGATTCCTTAACTAATCTTAGAAATTTGTTAAAGTTTAAATTAGATGCAAAAAAGATAATATTAAATAGGGCTAAGGATTATGTTTGTGTAATAGTGGCATTTGATATAAAGAATTTCAAAGCTATAAATGAATTATTTGGCTATGATAAGGGAGATAAGGTATTGAAGATGATAGCTGATAATATAAGAAGTATAGAGTTTGAAAATATTAGTGCAAGAATAGGGGAAGATATATTCACACTATTATTCAAAATAGAGGACGATGAAGACTTTGAAAAAAAAATCGAGTATATAAATAAGCATGTTACAAAGCAACGTTATATTAATAAAAAATTAGAATTAAATACCCATATAGGTGTATTTAAGATGAAAAAGGAATGTATTGAAATTGATAAGGCTTTAGATAATGCAAATAAGTCTAGGATAGAATCCAAAAAAGTAGGAGATAAATTATACTATTTATATAATGATGAACTAGAGTATAAGATACAACAAAAGCTGATAGTAGAAAGGGATTTAAAAAGATCTTTAAAAAATGAAGAATTTGAAATATTATATCAACCTAAGGTAGATATTAATAGTGAAAAGATAGTATCTGCAGAAGCTTTAATAAGGTGGAAACATAAAGATGTAGGATATATATCACCAAATATATTTATACCAATAGCTGAGAAAAATGGAGATATAAATCTTATAGGAAGATGGGTTATAAAAGAAGTTTGCAAAGAAATAAAAAAATGCGAAGTAAATAAAGATAATATAGTTCCTATTGCTATAAATTTATCGAGGGTAGAGCTTTATCAAAATAATCTAATAGATTATATAAGAAATACTATGAAGAGATATGATATTTCACCAGAATACTTAGAATTTGAGATAACAGAAACTGCAGCCTTAAATGATATTGATTATATTAATAATAGAATAAGAGATATAAAAAGCCTAGGTATCAAGGTTTCTATGGATGATTTTGGAACAGGTTCTTCAAATCTAAGCAATTTAAAGAGACTTGATATAGATGTTTTAAAGATAGATAGGACTTTATCAATTGATATAGAAGAAGATGAAAAGACTAAGAGTTTATTAAAGGCTATTATTAATTTAGCCAAGGAGTATAACATCGATGTAGTTTGTGAAGGAATAGAAAGTAGAGAGCAAGTAGATATACTTAGGGAGTTTAGATGTGACATGGTACAAGGGTATGTTTATTATAGGCCATTAGATATATGTAAATTAAAAAAAATTTTAAAAGGAAATAAATAGCTATTTATATAAAAGAGTATTAATATATTGATACTCTTTTATTTTTTATGACAAAGATAGTAGGCTCTTTTAGTTAAACACTTAGTGTTGCCAATTTGAACCAAAAAGAATGTATAATATTATTTAGATAGCTATTAAATAATAAAGGAGGTAAGTATGAAGCACGAGTGGAGAAAAAAAGAAAAGGAATATTACATACCAAAGCAAAAACCGCAGTTAATAGAAATACCAGAGTTTAAATTTTTTACTATAAAGGGGCGAAGTAATCCAAATAGTGAGGAATTTAGTGAAGCTATAGGAGTGTTATATTAATTAGCTTATACAGTTAGAATGATGCATAAAAGTGATAATATACCAGAAGGATATTTTGAATATACAGTATATCCTCTAGAAGGATTATGGGATTTAAAAGAAAATGGAAGAGGGCTAGAATATTTAGATAAAAATGAGCTAATATATACACTAATGATTAGACAACCTAGCTTTGTAAATGATGAAGTATTTAATAGAGCCATGGAAAAAGTAAAAAGCCACATAGATTATTAGATAAGGTGAAATTTGAAAGTATTAAAGATAGTTTATCTGTACAAATGTTACATATTGGATTTTATGATGGTGAGCCTATAACTTTTGAAATCATGCAAAAGTTTTGTGATGAAAATAATTTAAGATTAAGGACTAAAGTTCATAGAGAAATATATTTATCAGATTTTAGAAAGACTGAACCTGAAAAGTTAAAAACAGTGCTTAGATACAAAGTAGAGAGAATATAAAATACATATTTAAAAATAAAAAATAATTTAATAATATAAAATATAGGCATTTAGTTTAAAGCTAGATGCTTTTTGATTGCAATTAAATTACAAATTTAAGTTTAAAAAATTTTAAAATAAAATGAACCGTTTGTTCTATTAAAACATCTAATTAGTGTAAAGCAAAGAAATAGCGCTATAATTTGCAAGGAAAGGTAGGAAGTATATTGAATAAAAGTACATTTATAGAGAAAGTTCTTGAAGCTGAACATACTTTATATCATGTTTCTAAGTCAATCTTGATTTATGACCAAGATTGTGAGGATGCAGTTCAAGGAGCAATTTTAAAAGCTTATGATAAATTGAATACATTAAAAGAAGAGAAGTATTTTAAAACTTGGTTAATTAGAATACTTATAAATGAATGCTATAGTTTAAAACGTAGAGCAAGTAAAGTAGTACCTTATGAAGAATGCATTGAAGTTTACAATGATGATAAAAAAGACTATAGTGAACTATATTTGGCTATTTGTAAATTACCTCCACGAATTCGTATTACAATAGTTCTTTACTATATAGAAGGGTATTGCGTGGATGAAATTAAAGAAATTTTAAAAATACCTTCAGGAACTGTAAAAAGTAGATTATCAAAAGGAAGAAAGCTATTAAAAATAAAGTTAAAAAATATGGAGGTAATTTATGAATAAAAAAAATTTAAATAATATTTTTTTAGATACACCACAAAGTTTTAAAAATATTGTAAGAGATACTTTAGATAACTTACCAGAAAAAAGGGGGAATAGTGAAATGGAAGATAGAAAAGTGTATAAGAAGGTATCGGCTAAAAAAAGGATTATAACCGCTTTAGTGGCAACTATGGCATTAGGGACAACTGTATTTGCAGCAGGGAAAATGCTTTCTATAGTTGGACACTCTAGTAATATACCAATTTATACTGATATGCCAACAGATAAAGAAGTAAAAGAAGATTTTGGTTTTGAACCGAAGTTAGTAGATAAATTTAGTAATGGATATGTATTTGAAAATGGATACACTACAAATTATGAAGGTATCGATGAGGAAGGAAGTTCACTTGAGAAGTCAAAAACAATAGATTTTGTTTATAAAAATGGCAAGGATAAAATAAATCTTTCAATGCAAGAAGGAATATTAGGTGAAAAATCCAATAGAGAAACAGTGGTTGATACTTATAAAGATATAGAGATATATTATAATGTATATAAAAATAAGCTTGTACCAGGTGATTATGAAATGACAGAACAAGATAAAAAAGATGAGTTATCTGGTAAATATGTGTTTAGCTATGGATCTAAAGAAATAGAGGTAAGTGAGGTTAAATATTTAAATTGGAAGCAAAATGGTATTTACTATAATTTCCTAGTTAGAGATGGCAATTTATCACAAGATGAATTAGTTAAAATGGCACATGAAGTTATAGATACTAAGTAGAGTTTAAGTTATAATTAAATATGATAATTTATACCTACAATATAATTATATTGTAGGTATAAGACGTTTAATATAAAACTAGGGGGAAATTAAATGCGCAAGAAAATAATTAATACTCTATTTATTATGGGATTTATTTTCTATTTATTGTTTATTTTGTGGAATATTTTGTTTAAATATGTATCTCCATTAGAGATATTCAGTAATGATAGGTTTTTTTCACAGACACTTAATATAATTCCATTTAATGATATATTTAAGGGTAAATTTAATAAAATGGATATATATGGGAATATAATTTTATTTATACCATTTGGGATATATATAAATATGATAATAAAGGATGTAAGGATATCTAAAAGTATATGTATAATAGTTATAATAAGTTTTATATTTGAAATTAGTCAATATATATTAGGTATAGGTGCTAGTGATATAACTGATATTATAACAAATACGATTGGTGGGATTATTGGAATAGGTATTTATACTATCATTAAAAGTATATTTAAATATGATAATAAAGTAAAAAGCTTTATAACTATCTGTAGTACTATAATTATGTTGATTGTATCTATTATATTAATAGGGATATTTATGTACAATTAGATTATAGTAAAAAATATAATAAGTAAAGCTAAGTGTTTAAATATAATATTTAAAGATATAGGTTGTATAGTCTGCTATGACTAAGATGCTTATATCTTTTTTATTTACTATATTTATTAAGCTAATAAAATCTTATTTGATTTAAGAGTAAGTTTAAAAGCTAAAGAAAATTATTGAAGTATTCTCTTAGTATTATATATAATATATATTAAGAAATATAGTTAGAATTATAATGATTAATTTGGGTATAAATTATTATAAAAAGTGAGAATATTAAATAACTTACAGATTCTTACTCAAAATAGGGATATCCATATCAAATTTTAAATAAATAGGAGAAATTAAAATGAGACCAACATATGAACAAGAAGTTAAAGCATTAGAAGAACATTTAAAAGGCTTATCTAAGGAAAAATTAGAAGAATTAGTTTATTTAGTTGACGAAAATACAGATGATAGAATGTGTATAGGTGGAGTTAATTTTTTTAAGGTTGATATTATAAGGATAGTGGAAGCACTTGAAACTAATACAGAATTGTAGGATAGTGTAAAAATGGGAGTGATTTAAAACTTCCTTTTTTATTTGTATTAAAAAATTTTAACTGGGAAAAGAGAGTATATAAGGACATTAAACTTAAAATGATATCATAAGCAATAAAATTTATTTTTATAGAAATTATGAAAAAGGACTATATCTAAGTAGTTATAGCCCTATATAAAATTTAATTAACCACTTAAATTAAATTTTAAGAATATACAATTATACTTCTAAATTCGTTTTATTGCTGATTAGTACAACCATTATTCAGCGATAATTATATTATGTTCTTGAGCTCTAAATTTTTCTACCAATTCTATATCAATGTTAGAATCAGTAATGATACAATCTATACTTTCAAGAGGGCAGACTGTTATAAGTGACACTTCATTAAATTTAGTACTATCAGACAAAACCACAACTTCTTTTGAACAATCTTTCATTTTATTATGTATAACAACTTCATCCATTCTTTGGTCTGTTATACCATTTTCTAAGGAAACGCCACATGTTGTTAAAAACATCATATCCAGATTTATTTTATCCAGTATAAGGGTAGCGAAATCAGAAACAAATGAATTTTCATCAGGGGTAAGTACTCCCCCTGTCGCAATTACAGTGAATCCTTTTTTATCAACTAGCTCATAAGCATTTATTAAAGAATTAGTAACTATTGTAAGGTTATTAAATTTTTTCTTTAGAACCTTAGCAAGCTCATAAGAGGTAGTCCCAGAATCTAGTCCAATTGATTGACCTTCTTTGACTAATTCAGCAGCTTTAAGGGCTATAGATTGTTTCATATCAGAATTTTGTGATTGACGAACTTTAAATGATATATATACATCATCATCATTATCATCAGGTTTTACATCAGATTTAGGAATAGCTCCTCCATGAACTCTATCTAAGTATCCTGCCTCATCAAGATATTTAAGATCTTTTCTTATAGTTTCAGAAGAGGCATTTAATTCTTTTTTTAAATCAGATGTTTTTACTATACCATCAAATTTTAGCTTATCTAAAATTATGGCATATCTTTCTTCAGCTATTATAAATACCACCTCCAGAATAAATTTAAAAATATTGACATCAAAAAATGTTGATTTAATTGGATAAAAACAATTTTAGATTGTATATTTTTGGTATTAATTATAAATTATATATCAAAAATTTATAAAAATCCACTTATTATAGAAAAAAGTAATGGAAAAAGGATAAAAAGCTATAAAAAACAATATAAAAAGCTATAAAAAACAATTTAAAACAAAAAAAAACAATAAAAAACTTGTATTTACAAAAAAAACCAATTATAATTATAACCGTAACAAGAAAAGGGTAAATATATTTAACCTTGAAAACGATTTTATAAAATTAATCATGGAGGTTTAAGATGAACGAAAAAGAATTACAAATAAAAACAAAGTATGCTTGTAATAGGTGGTTTACATTTGCAATTCTTGTACTAGGTGCAGGAACTATATTTAAGCTTAGTTCACTTAAAGATGCATTTTACATACCTATGCAACAATATATGGGATTAAATCATACTCAAATAGGTATGGCCTTATCTACATATGGGATGGTACAAACGGTTGGATTAATATTCTCAATTTATTTAGCAGATAGGTTTTCTAAGAAATATATGATATCTTTCTCATTGATAGGAGTAGGACTTGTAGGTATTTATTTATCAATATTTCCTCCGTATGCAGGATTTTTAGCAGCATTTGCCGTACTTGCTATATTCGGAGAGGTTATTTATTGGCCAGTACTTTTAAAAGCAGTTAGACTTATAGCTACTGAAAAAGAGCAAGGTAGAATATTTGGTTTTTTAGAAGCTGGACGTGGTATAGTTGATACAATAGTAGCATTTTCAGCTTTAGCTATATTCTCAGCAATGGGTGAAAGTGCACAAGGTCTTAAAGCTGGTATACTGTTTTTTTCAGCTGTTGTTATAGTAGTTGGGATAATATCGTTTTTTACAGTTCCACATGATGAAATAAAGGAAGTAAATGAATCAGGCGAAAAAATTGGTAAAAATGCAGCTGCATTCCAAGGCATGATTAATGCTATAAAGATGAAAGAAATATGGGTTGTTGCATTTACAATATTCTCTGTATATTGTGTATATTGTGGCCTTACATACTTTATACCATTTTTAAGTGATGTATATGCTATGCCAGCAACATTAGTAGGGGCATATGGTATAATAAACCAATATGGACTAAAGATGGTAGGAGGGCCAGTGGGAGGATTCCTAGCAGATAAAGTTACTAAATCTACAGCTAAATATATAAGAGCAGCATTTGTTGTAGCAGCAATAGCTATGACAATAATAATATTTTTACCTCATGAATCAATGAGTATATATACTGGGATGAGCTTAACACTAGGATTTGGAGCTATAATATTCACAATGAGAGCAGTATTTTTTGCTCCAATGGATGAAATAAAAGTACCAAAAGAAATAAGTGGTGCAGCGATGTCTATAGGATCTCTTGTAGGGTACTTCCCATCAACATTTGCATACACTCTTTATGGAAGTATGTTAGATAAAAGTCCAGGGTTATCAGGATATAAAATGGTATTTATGACAATGGTAGGATTCTCAATTTTAGGATTTTTTATAAGTTCTTACTTAGTTAGAGTTATAAAACGTAAGCAAGCAGAAGATGCAAGATAAGTATAAGAGATATGTTAAATAAAAAATTAAAAAATTTTCTATAACCTGTGGATATATCCATAGGTTATAGAAGTAATTATATATAAAATCATAGAACATGTATTATTTAAAATAGGAGAAAAATAATATGAAAAATATAAATATAAATGGTTTTAAGAGAAATGGAGAATGGTTTAAAGGAAATTTACATAGTCATACTACAGTTTCAGATGGAAAATTAACTCCACAGGAATCAGTGAATCTGTATAAAGGAAATGGATATGATTTTATGTGCTTAAGTGAGCATGATATATACACAGATTTTAGAGGAGAATTAAATAGTGAAGGATTTATAATATTACCTGGGATAGAATGCTCAAGTGTATTATATGATGAGGATAATCAAAGAAAAAAAATACATCATTTGCATGGATTATTGGGAACTACAGAAATGCAAGAAAAGGCTAAGGGTAAGCTTTTCAAACATATGGAAATTTTAGAACCTCTAGTATGGGAAGGTGCTAAAACCGCTCAAGACATAGCTAATCTTATGGAAGCTAAGGGGTGTATATCAACTTATAATCACCCTTTATGGTCAAGAGTAGACCAAGAAGATTTTATAGATACAAAAGGAATCTTTGCTTTAGAAATATATAATCATGGTACAGTATTAGAAAGTAATACAGGATATGATACAACTCATTGGGATACTATGTTGAGAAAAGGAAATAAAGTATTTGCATTTGCATCAGATGATAATCATAATGAAGATTTCTTACCGGATTCATTTGGAGGATGGGTAATGGTTAAAGCTGAATCTCTAGAACATGATAATATAATAAATGCATTAATAAATGGAGATTACTATTCTTCATCAGGTCCTCAAATATATGATTTTGGTATAAAAGATGGAGTTGCATATGTAGAATGTTCTCCTGTAAATCATGTCAACTTTATGTCTGGAAATGCTATAAATGGTGGTTTTTCATATTGGGGAGAGCCTAAAGAAGATAGTATTACAAGAGCAGAGTTTGAGCTAAGAGGAAATGAAACATATATAAGAATAGAATGTGTTGATAAATATGGTAAAATAGCATGGAGCAATCCTATATTTATAGATGATATAAAGTCAAAATAAATGTATTGACATTGAGAGGGAGAAGTATGGAAAATTTGGAACTTTTTTTGAGACAGCTTGCAAGTATCTTATGGGGAAATTGGTTATTATTTACCCTTTTAGCAGTAGGTTTATTATATTCCTTTGCAACAGGATTTGTTCAATTTAAAAAATTTCCGTATATAATAAACCAGACAATAATAAATCCTATGAAGCAAAATTTTAAAGGAGATAAATCAAGTTCTGAGGGGTCTATAACGTCATTTCAAGCAATGTGCACAGCTTTAGCAAGTTGCGTAGGTAGTGGAAATATTATAGGTGTTTCTACTGCACTTGCATCTGGGGGAATAGGTGCAATTTTTTGGATGTGGGTAGCTGCATTTTTAGGAATGGCAACTAAGTTTGGGGAAATTATTTTAGGTATTTTATATAGAGAAAAAAATAATAAAGGTGAATATATAGGCGGACCTATGTATTATATTTCTAAAGGGTTAAATCTACCTATATTAGGAAGTATAACTGCTATACTTATGACTGTTCAAATAATAGGTGGTAATCTTATACAATCTAATACTATATCTAGTGTGATGAAGAATACATTTAGCGTATCTCCATTGATAACTGGTATATTATTAGTTACTATAGTTTTTACCATAGTTTATGGTGGACTTAAAAGATTAGCAACTGTTACTCAAAAAATTGTTCCTATAATGGCTATATTCTACATATTGTTTGGCTTATTTTTAATATTAGTTAATATAGATAAAGTTCCAGGTGTATTAGAGGATATAATTAAAAGTGCATTTACATTTGAAGCTGGTGTAGGTGGTATGGCAGGTCATACTATCAAAGAAGCTATGAGATTTGGTGTAGCCAGAGGCTTATACTCAAACGAAGCAGGGGAAGGTTCTGCTCCAGTAATTCATTCGGCAGCAAATGTAAAACATCCTGTAGAACAAGCTATATTTGGTGTTACTGAAGTATTTATAGATACAATTGTAATATGTACCATAACAGGATTGATTTTAGGATGTACAGGTGTATTAAATAGTGGTGAACATCCATCTATTTTAGTAATAAATGCGTTTAAAACAATACATCCATTAATGGGGTATATTGTATCTTTAAGTTTAATTTTATTCTCATTAACTTCTCTTATGAGTCAGTGGTATTTTGGATATGTAGGACTAAATTATGTACTGGGAGAAACTGTAGCAGTTAATTTCAAATATGTTTTTCCTATATTTAGTATTATTGGAGCATTAGTTAGTATGGATATAGTATGGCTGATACAAGATTGTGCTCTTGGGCTTCTTATAATACCAAATCTTTTAGCATTGATTGTATTAGTTCCAAAAGTAAAAAAAGCCACTAATGAATATTTTGCTTAGTATTAACTTAGTAAATTAAATAATATAAGTAAACTTTAATTTTTATGGTAAAAAATAAAATAGTTAAAAATTTAAGCGATTTCAGTATAAATTTAAAGAATGCTATACTAAATTAAAAATTAATAAAAAAGGATAGACTTAATTTGTCTATCCTTTTTTATCAATTTTGATTCTTTAATAAATCCTTAATATCTCTAAGTAGCAAAACTTCTTCAGGTGTTTGAGCAACATTTTCCTCTTTAGTTGCAGCCTCTTCTTTTTTTCTAGTAAACTTTAACTTGTTTATAGCTTTAACAAATATAAAAATACAAAATGCTACTATTAAAAAATCAACTGAAGTCTGTAAAAAATTACCTACATTCAAAGTAACGGCAGGAATAGATCCTATAGATTCTTTTAATACTATCTTATACTCTGAAAAGTTTATTCCACCAGTAGCCATTCCTACTATTGGCATTATAATATCATTGACTAAAGAAGTGACTATTTTAGAAAACGCACCTCCGATAACAACACCTACTGCTAAATCTATTATATTTCCTTTAACAGCAAATTCTTTAAACTCATTTAAAAATTTATTCATAATATGACTCCTTATCGAATTATTGATTATACATATTACTATATAATAATAAAACTTACAAGGGGTGAAAAATTAAAATGAAAATCTAAATATAATTATTATAAAATTATAACTACATTTAAGTATACTTTGGCTATGAATTATCCAAAATTAGGATTCTTAGAAAAATAGTGAGGATTACAACTTATTGTAGAAAACTTTTATACTAATTAATAATTAAAAATCATATACTCAATTAGGACATATATAATAGAGGTGGTATTATATGAAAAATATATTAGTTAGTAAAATTAAAATAACATTAAATCTATTAATTTTAATAATTTCTTTATTATTAGTGGGGTGTTTTAATGCTGAAGAAAAACCTAGAGAAAAAACAAGTACTAAGTCAAATGTATCGGTAGAAGTCATGGAGGCAGCTAAAAAAGAAGATAAAGAATCAGCTAGAAAAACAGGTAAAGATTTGAAAATAACTAAAGACAGTAATGAATTAAAAGAAAAGACATTATTTATAGAAAAATCTTATGATACTTCTAAAGAAGGTATAGATGAGTTAAAATCAAAATCTAAAAGCAGCAAAATATACACAAATACGCAAATAGAAGGAAATGTATTATTATTACTTGAAACTGACGGAGCCATAAAAAATATACGAGTACATGAGTTAGGTGAAGAATTTATGGATGTAGGAGTTGATATAGATGCATACTTAGAAAAATATAGTGAACTTAATTATATAGAACTTGAGGATGTAATATTAGATAAAAATAATTCAATAATAATAAGACTACATGAACCAGAAACTATACCAAACTATTGCATAACTTGGACTGATGAATTAGGTAATAAAGGATACTATGTAGTAGCTTATGGATTTAATAAAGATGGAACAGAGATAGAAAGAGAAACAGTAAAAATAAATGTAGATAATAGTAAAAATGAAGATTTAAAACCTACTGAAAATATGACAAATAAACTATCAGAAGAAGAGGCTATTTATCTAGTTAAAGATAAATTAATAGGAGAAGGGTTGAATGCAAAAATTAAAGTAGATCATATAGAAGGTAATAATTATGTTATACAAGTTTATGAACTTGTTGAAATAGAGGGAGAGGGTTCACATATAGCTACTCTAGGATGGTATAATGTAGATATGTATACTGGGGAAATTACAAATTTATTTTAATATATCATTTATAAATTTACTTGTAAATATAAGTAAATATCTTATGGAAAATTTGAGAGTATATTTATATAGTAGATGAATATAAAAATGTTCAAATTACCTTTAAAAATATGACTATTGAGGAGATAAGTCTAGAAATACAGAGGGAGGTGGACATGAACTTGCTATTTGCAAGAGCTCTGTATAACTTCAAGGGGGGAAGTTTAATCTATTTTGACATGTAATATCTGTATTATTTTTTAGTGAAATTATGTAACTAAATATGGGATATATTATCTTATAATGAATATTTGGTTCATGGAACAATTAAGCAAATATTAAAAATATATTAAAAAAGGAGCGAATCTCGATTTGAGATACCTCCTTTTTTAATTATATTTTAATGAAGATTTTTTATTATCCAAATTTAATCTATTTCTAAAATAAGGTAATTGGGATAAATGGCTCAAGAGATAATTTGCAGAAAGTCCTATAAATATACCTGTAATAATACCTATTGTAGACAATACTGGAAGATATAGAAATACTCCAAAATTATTAAAAATAAGAGATGCTGCAAGTAATTGGCCTACATTATGAAATACCGCAGCACAAGAACTAACACCTATTACAGAAACATGTTTACCACCTAATTTTTTAGTAATTATAGTGGCAATAAAACTAAATATACCACCAGTAGCACTGTACAACAGTGTAGACATATTACCACCAAAGATTGCAGCTAAAAATACTCTTAATATAAGTATAATAAAAGAATCTTTATAATTATCTAATGTATAGATTGATATTATTATAATCAAGTTTGCAAGTCCAAGTTTAGCACCAGGAGTTACAAATGGAATTGGCATCATTCGTTCAATCAAGGATAGTATTAACGCCATTGACACGAGTAATGACATATAAATCATTTTAGAAGTTTTGTTTAATTTCATAATTAGTGTGATAGTATCATATCATCAGATGAACTATCTTTTTCAGCTCCTTTAATTTCAATTATTAATTCATTTGGTAGGCAAATAATATTTTCACCTACATTAGATATTTCACCTTGCTTTATGCAAAGCTCATCTTTGCAATTTGCTTTTATAATTTTTATTTTATTATCTTTTACTAATACATCATTAGTACCATGTTTAGATTTTATAGTAAAGGTTTTCTCATCTTTAAAAGAAGATAAAGGTATATTATCATAAAATTTACCATTAACTTTTATACTAACATAAGTTGAATTAAAATTTTTAGAAAGGGATTTTGAGAAAATTATACTCGGTACAAAAGATAAAATAAGTAATGATACAATAATAATAATATCAAGCTTTTTTAAACTTTTCATAAATGATTTCTCCTTTAGGTTATTCAAAAATATTAAATCTTCATATAATTGAATTTTAAAGGATATAAAATATAAATGGCAATCTAAAAAATATATTTTATAAAAAAATATTAATATGTTTACTAAATTAGAGTGTATAATCCCATTATAAATGGAATGTTCTTCAACTGAAGAAAAAATTTAAAACTCAAAGAGCAAAAAAACTACAAATTAAGTAAAAAGAAAAACTATTAATATATATAATTATTTTTATAACTAAATAATTGTTTAAATATTGACTTTACAATCAAATAATGATAAATCTATATATAAAAGAATGTACTTATGTATCATAAAAATAAAAAAGGGTAAGTATTTTAATTATTGTGTATACAGAATATAGTTATAATTAGAGATTATAGGGATAGCAAATATTATTATATAAGGGGAAATTAAATATGGGCAGAAAAATAATTGTTAGTATAATAATAATAATTTTAACTATCATTTTAGTGGGATGTCAAAAAGAAGAACAAGGTGAACAAATAGGAAGAACGGAAATATTTATGGGGACACCAATAACAATTACCTTGCATAGCGGGGGTAGCAAAGAAATATTAGATAAAGCATTTGGTAAAGTTTCAGAAATAGAAAACCTAGTGAGTATAAACAAAGAAGGTACAGAATTATATAAACTTAATAAAAATGCAGGTAAATCTTCAGTAAAACTAAGTGATACTAGTTATAAAATTATAAAAAAAGCAATAGAATATTCAAAGCTATCTGATGGTGGATATGATATTTCTATAGGTCCATTAGTTAAACTTTGGAGTATAGGCCTTGAAGGTGCAAAGGTCCCGACAAAAGAAGAAATTGATGAAGTTATAAAACTTATTGATTATTCAAAAGTAAAGATAAACGATAAAACCAAAGAAGTATTTCTAAGTGATGAAGGTATGATGCTAGATTTAGGAAGTATAGCAAAAGGATATACTGCAGATGAACTTGCAAATTTGTTAAGAGAAGAGGGTGTTAAAGAAGCTATAATAGATCTAGGTGGAAATATATATGCTCTAGGAAGTAAAGAAGGGAATAAAGAATGGAAAATAGGTATCCAAAATCCATTTGACGATAGAGGAAGTGTAGTAGGATCTATAGAAGTAGCTAATAAATCTATAGTAACAACAGGTGTTTATGAAAGATTTATAGAAGAAAATGATATAAAGTATCATCACATACTAAACCCCAAAACTGGATATCCTTATAAAACTGAAATAGCAGGTGTATCAATAATAGCTGATTATTCAGTAGATGCAGATGCTTTATCTACATTAGTTTTTACAAAAGGACTAGAAGAAGGATTTGATTTTGTAGAAAGTCTAGAAAATATAGATGCAATATTTATAACTAATGATAAAGAAGTATATATAACAGAGGGAATTAAAGAAACATTTAATATAATGGATAATGATTTTAAACTTTGTAATTAGATATTGGTGGTAGCGTAATATACATATAAGTAGTTTAAATTATTTTTATTAAATTGTGTATTTAAAGAGTATGTCAAAAGTTTTAAATAATTTATACATATCTAAACTAACTTTAAACCATCATCTTTTGAAGCTTGAAAAGTATTTATTATAAAATTTTGTGAAAATTTTTAATACTGCCTATTTTTTTTAGTTTGTTTACAATAAATTGCATAGGGTATAAAAAATTATACAAATCAACTTTAGGGGAGGTCTTTTTATGAATTACCAACTACAGCAAGTTCAAGTAATAAAAGCACTTGAGGAAAGAGGATTAGACAATATATTTACTATTTCAAGGGAAACTTCTAAAAGTGTACTTTTCCAAGCTAAGCAAACTTTAAAGAATGGTGATTGTATTATATCTTTAAGTTTAAATGGTGGTAACTTAGCTCCTATATATTATTGTATAGGTAGATTAGATAATCTACATAAGAAGAATGACTTATTAAATCTTATTAATGCTTTTAATGAAGAAAATTTAGTACTTAATTTCTTTTTACATGAGGATAATACAATAATGGCTAGAATCACTTACATATCAAATGAAAAAAACTTTAATGCCTATGATTATGTATCTTTAATTGAAGTAGGATTTAAGTCTATAGAGGATAATTATTATGATAAAATAATGGATGCTTCAAAATAATAATATTATTAAAAGACTAATATAAAGCTTAAAATTACATATTTTAATAATTTAATAGTTTTTATAAATTATGTAGCTATAAAAATAGTAAAATATAACTCATATATTATATTGTTATTAGCAATGTAGTATATGAGTTATATTTTTGAAATTTATACCAAAAAAGTATAATACTTTGAAGTTAATATAATGAATTTTATAAGTATAAAATCAATCGCTAGAAATCATAGAGATAGAATTATAAAAAATAATTTTGAGTTAGGAAAATTGTAACTTTGAAAAATAGGCTTTATTTATACAATAAAGTGCTATAATTATTTTGCGTACTTATCTATAAATTTAAAAATTCTAAAAAAATACTCATTACCAGTATCATCATATCCACCAATATGATTATTACCATCTATAATCCAAAGCTCTTTTTTGTTATGAGGAATAGATTTATATATTTCTTCACTATTATCAGAAGCACACACCTTATCACCTTTCTCATGAATAAGCATTATAGGAACAGTTGAATTTTCAACAGCTTTATAAGGCATAACATCATCAAAATTAAATCCAGAATGAAGCTTAGTATAAATATCACCCCAAAAACTAATATAGCTAGTAGGAATAAGAGGAATATTTTCTGCCTCGATACCTAATCTAACAGCATCTTCCATTTTAGAATATGGGGAATCTAATATATAAAAATCAACATTTTTATCCTTTTCATTTAAAGCAACGTGCATAGTGGAAGTAGCAGCTCCCATAGAAAATCCATGAACACCTATTTTTCCATCAGGGTATATTTTCTTAATATATTTAACAGCACTATCTAAATCATATCTTTCATAAAGTCCAAAACTATAATCATCACCACCACTTTTTCCTGTGTGTCTTTGATTGTATACTAATACGTTATATCCATTATCTAAATAGTTAAAAGAGTATCTTAGCATATCATAATAAGAACGACCAATACCATGAACCATTACTATAGTGTTATTAGTTTTCTTATTAGACTTTATAAGTAAAGATTCTATTTTATAATTGTTTTTAGTTTTAATCATTAAATTTTCATGTTTGTAGTTTTTTAACTTATCTAAAGGTTTATCAGGTTTTTGAGAGAATACTTCAACTATATTTTCACTTTTATTAACTTCAGATGAACCAACAGATCCGTAATACACTAGTTTTCCTAAGTAGTAGGAACCACCTAGTAGAGATAACACCATTATAATGGCTATAAATAACACTTTCTTCTTAGATGTCTTTTTCATTATGTCTCCTTTTTAATCTAGTTTTAGCACTAGATACTAATATCTATTATAACTTAAATTATTATATAGTAATATCTATATATTTTCAATATGATAAATATTAAATTTAATTTATTTAAAGATATATATTTGTATAATCTGTAGTATTAAGTTCATAATACCAATAAAAAGAAAAAAGGAGATTTAAAATTGATAGATATAAATACACTTTATCTAGAATCAAAAAAATCTATAAAGTCATACAGAGAATATAGAGAAATAAGTAAGATACTAAATGATAGAATATTTGATTATCTAGAAACTACCCAAAAAGGGTTAAATGATATTAATATAATGGGATTACTTAAAAATAATAGAGTATATTTAGATAAGAATATAGAATTTGACTACTGTCATGACTTTATATTATATGAAAAAACTCTAAATAATAAAAGCGGAGTGGACTTATTTCTAGAAAGTCATAAATTAGAAGACAAATCAGAAATAGAGCTTATAGAATCAATGAAAAACTCAAAAACTTCTCTTTACAAAGTAATAGATATAGATAAAAAAGACTTTAAAATTAAAATAGAAGATATAAATACAAAAGAAATAATAAATATAATAGATATATCTCTTTCAAGAACTTTAGATAAAGACCATTTGGTATTTACAAGAATAATAAGCATAGGTGATGTAAATTTTACATCAGGAATGGTTATGTTATTTAATCTTAATCATATAGATTTTTTAGAAAGAGTAGCAAAAAAGGAAATGAAAAAACTAAATATAGAAAATGAAAATGTTAAAAGATTTATAACATTTTTTTATTTATCTAGACAACATGGCTACAATATGACACTAACACCTACAACGTAATATTATAAAATTGATATATAAAAAGGGCATGGATACTCTGCTATTATATCTTAAAAAAATTAATACTATATTAAAACATATTCTAAAAATTAAAGCATTTGTCAATTTATGTTAAAAGAATAATTTATATGTTATAATTTAGGTAAAGATATTTATAAAAGGGGGCTTTTAGTGAGGGTGAGAAATGTCTTTAATAATTCCATAGAACAAAAAAGAATAAGTATGGTAATAATACTTTTAATATCAATGATAATATTTAGCTTATACATAATGAGGTTAAATTTGCTTGTAAACGAGGGAGTATCATTTGAGCTTACCAGGTCTTATTTTATAAGATTTTTCAATGCCGTTTTGTCAATACTAGGTATTTTAAGTTGTATTATATCTTATAATAGTAACAAAAAAAAGGAATTGTTTATAGTTGCATTAATGTACACTATATTTTTTATAGATATATTTGTATCAAACCAAATATATATTAAAAGTGATAAAACATATACATATTTTGCAATAGGAACATCTTTTATAAGGCTTATAGTTATGAGCATAGCAGCTAGTAACCTAGAAAAATTAAAAAATATAATTGATGAAAATAAAATAAAGGCTACATCAATAATTGTATTGATAACGTTTTTATTTATATACTTAGAGTATAAATATAATTTATATAATAATTTTCTAGATATTAATTTTATAAAAAATTATAACATATCATTATTTATAATATATTTAATTATATCAGGGATATTTTTCATAAAAAGTATAGTTAAAAAAGATTATATATATGGGGTAATAGGTTTTAGTGCCATAATGTTTTCTATAAAATCTATATATGATTATAGTAGTTTGATAAAACATAATGAAGAAATTAGCTTAACTGCAACATCGGTAATATATATGGGTTTTATTATATTTATAATAGGTCTATTTATAGAACTTAGTCAAAATATAAAGATGAATAGAAAATTAGATGAACAAAGGGACTTATTTTTTAAAATAGTAGAAGAAAATGAGTACAGTAGTATTGTTATATGTGATGAAGAATACAATATAAAATATGCTAATAAAAGAGCTAGAAATAATAACCTAAAAGCATTTAATATTAAAGAATCAAAAGGAGATAATGATAAACATAACTTAAAGTTTATACATTCAAGCAAATCAGTCCTTGATAAAGTTGAAAAAAAACTTAGAAAAGATGAAAATTATAGTGAAAGTATATACATACAAGAAAATGATATGATAGTAGATGTTTCTATACAGGAATTTGAAAAAAATAACACCATATACAAGTTGGTAAGATTAAAGGATGTATCTGAAAAGTACAAAATGGAAAAAGCATTACTAGAGTATGAAAATATAAGACAACAAGAACAAATTAAAACAGAATTTTTTGCTAATATAAGTCACGAACTAAAGACACCATTAAATATAATATACTCGACTATGCAATTATTAACGGCTAGTACACAAAAAAGTGATTTTAAAAATATATACTTAAGGTATAAAGGTTGCTTAGATATAAATTGTAAAAGAATGCTTAGGCTAATAGATAATATAGTAGATGTTACTAAGTTTGAAGTAGGATATAAGGTTCCTCAGTATGGAAACTATGATATAGTGGGAATTGTTGAGGGGATAACTACATCTGTTATAAACTATGCTAGTATTAAAAATATAGAAGTTATATTTGATACAGATGTAGAGGAACTTGATATAAAATTAGACCCAGACATGATGGAAAGAGTTATGTTAAATCTGCTATCAAATGCTATAAAATTTAGTAATAAAGGTGGTACTATCCTAGTAGATATATCAACTAATAAAAATGGGTTAAAATAAAAGTAAAGGACGAAGGTATCGGTATACCTTCTCATATTAAATCAAGGGTATTTGATAGATTTGTTCAATGTGATAAATCTTTGAGAAGAGAAAATGAAGGTAGTGGCATAGGATTGAGTATAGTAAAATCTATAATTGAGCTGATGGATGGCAAAATTTACTTAAAAAGCGAGGAAAATATAGGTTCAGAATTTACTATTTTGCTACCTAATAAAGTATTAAAAGAATACAATCAAAATAAAGTTATACATAAAGATTATGATATAGATATACAAAGAATACAATTAGAATTTTCAGATATATATGAGTTATATAATGAAAGTTCTTATATACTATAAAGCTTTTTAATTATAATAATATATTTACAATTTAGCATAAATATTATTAATAATATTTAAAACAAAGGAACTAGATAGATGAAAAAGATAGTATTTAGATGGATAGTATTTTTAACAGTACCATCAATAGTTCTAGTAACTTATGTACTATCAACTAGGGTTGGAGTAAAATCTTATGAAATCGAATTTTTAATAATGCTAGGGCTTTTTTTAGGTATAATTATAGGTGGAGTTTATGAAGGGATTAGAATAATAAAATTAAAAAAATAAACTAAGAAGCTATATATAAAATCTAATGTTTATATATAGTTTTTTAGTATGGTAAATAATAAGATATATTATTAAATATAATCTAAAAAACAAAAATTTACAATTTATATGATATAATCACATCTCATAGTATTGAAGGGGGATTTTAATGAAAAATTTTAATGTTTTTGAGGATATAAGAGAAGAAAATAAAAATAATATGATAATTATATTTCTAATATCTATTATAGTATTTGGGGTTTATATAATAAGATTAGGATCACTTATAGATGGACAATCAAATTTTGAATTCACAAGATCAGAGTTTATAAGGTTTTTCAATGCGATTTTAGCTGCATTAGGAGTTTTAAGTTGTTTACTATCATATAGTAGCAATAAGAAAAAAGAGTTATTTTTAATATCACTAATGTATATAGTTTTTTTATTAGATATATGTATTTCTAATCAATTAAACTATGAAAGTAATAATGTTGAGGTATATCTTGCAATAGGGACAACGTTTATAAGAGTTGTAATCGCACTTATATCTATTAGTAACATGGAAAATCTTAAAGGCTTTATTATAGAAAATAAAGTTAAAGCATTTATAATAGTGGTAATTAGCACTTTTATGGTTACGTATATAGAGTATAACTACAAAATTTCAGAAAGTATAATGAATATGGAATTTTTCATAGCATATAATATACTACTATTTTTTATATATTTATTTATAGCTGTTATTTTTTATATAAAAAGTATATCAGAAAAAGAATATATATATGGAGTAATAGCATCTAGTATACTCATGTTTGCAACAAAGTCTATATATTCTATAGCAAGTTATATATATACGAATGATGAAATTAGATTAACATCAGTTTCAATAACTTATATAGGTTTTATAATGTTTATATTAGGGTTATTTATAGAACTTAGCGAAAATGTAAAGAAAAACAAAAAACTAGAAGAGCAAAAAGGTCTATTTTTTAGTATAGTAGAAGAAAGTAAACATAATAATATAATAATCTGTGATGAAAAATATAACATTAAATATTTAAATAAAAAGGCTATATCAAGTAGGAAGGAAGAGTATTCAGATTATTTATGCCGTGATAGAGAATATAAACTTAATATTGACAAGATATTTAAGGGAAAAATATTTTTTTATGAAATAGAAGAATGTTTACAAAAATATGATCATTATAACAAAGAAATATACATAGAAGGTGAAGATATATTCATAGATATATCTATACAATTATTTAAAAAAAATGATAAGAGATATAAAGTTGTAATTATTAAGGATGTATCTGAAAAGTATAAAATGCAAACAGCTTTATTAGAATATAAAAATATGAAAAAAGAAGAAAGAATGAAAAATGAATTTTTTGCTAATATAAGTCATGAACTTAAAACTCCTTTAAATATAATATATTCAACTATGCAACTATTAAATTATAGCTTAGATAAAAATAACTTTAAGGAAATATACTTAAAATATAAAAATAGCTTAGATATAAATTGCAAAAGAATGCTTAGATTAATAGATAATATAGTGGATATAACTAAATTAGAAGTAGGGTTTAAAGTTCCAGACTTTAGTAACTATGATATAGTAAGACTTGTTGAGGGGATAAGTACATCTGTTGTAAATTATGCTAAGGTAAAAGAAATTGATGTAATATTTGATACAGATGTAGAAGAGCTTAACATAAAATGTGATCCAGATATGATAGAAAGAGTCATGTTAAATTTATTATCAAATGCTATCAAATTTAGTGATAATGGTGGAATTATTTTAGTAGATATATCAACTACAAACAAGTGGGTAAGTATCAAGGTAAAGGATGAGGGGATCGGTATACCTATTGAGATTCAAAATAAGATATTTGATAGATTTGTCCAGGGTGATAAGTCATTAAGAAGAGAAAATGAAGGTAGTGGAATAGGGTTAAGTATAACAAAATCTATTGTTGAGTTAATGGGTGGTAATATAAACTTAAAAAGTGATGGGGTAAGAGGAACAGAGTTTACTATTTTATTACCTAATGAAGTTTTAGAAGAGGAAAATAGCAAAAAAATAGTAAATAATGTTTACAAAGTAGATATACAAAAGATACAGCTAGAGTTTTCAGATATATATGAACTTTATGATGTAGTATAAATATATTTAGTGAAATAATATCAAATTAAAATTAATATAATAAAGAGTATAATTAAGTATCCAAAAGCTGACTACTAAACTTAATAGGAGTCAGCTTTTTTAATTAGCAAAATACCCTAGTTTAATATTATACAGAAAAGACCTCATATAAATACCTTTTACGTGTTTTCGATATAGGGTCTTTTTTGTACTTATTTTAATCATTTAACTAAGATTATAAGATTTAATTTTATGAAAAACTTTTAATGATTGTACAAATATGAAAAAACCAATAACTATTCCAAGAGATATTCCTAAAATTATCATAAAAGTTTCCATTCCCTTTTGTCTAAATACATTCATATTCATACTTATTGCTGCTAACATTGTATAATAAAAGCTACTACCTGGAAGTAATGGAACAACTGAAGGAATTAAACAAATATTAGCTGGTGTTTTTAACACACGTGCCATAATCTCAGAATATATACATACCAATATAGCAGATAAAAAATTTGCTAGAAATAAACTATTGCTCATATTCAAAACGAATAAATACATTATCCATGAAATAAATGCACCAAATGAGATTGGTATTAACTTTGACTTATCTACATTAAAGTAAATAGCAAAGCCAACTGTACCAGAGACAGCCGTTATAATTTGTATTAAATTACTATCCATAATTAAAATCCTCCAAGACTATATATGAAAAATACCAAATACTACAAGAGATAAGCCAAATCCTAATGCAACGGATAATGCAATTAAGACAGACTCAATTATTCTATAAAGACCGGCTATAATATCTCTATAAAATATATCTTTAACACCATTTACTAGCGCTAATGTAGGAATAAATAACATTATATTTCCTATCATAATTTTATCTACATTTTGTCCTAGTCCAAATTTAACTAAAATTATTCCGAAACATCCTGTTATAAAACTTAAAATCATTGTATATATCAAATTATTAGAACCATTCAAATTACAATATTTTTCCATAAAGAAAACAATCCCACCTATTACCCCTGCTAATATACCATCTAAAAAGCTTCCTCCAAAAAATATAGCAAAGGATAGAGAAGATAAAATATATCCAACACAGTTATAATAGCCGGAATTGACTGAGGAAACAGCCTTTTTAGTCATATACTCAATATCTTTTATATTTGGGGCATTTTTACAAATATATCTTGATAATTCATTTAAAGACTCTAATTTTCCTAAGTTATTTGATACCTTTTCTATTCTTACTGATTGAGTAGAATGATATCCTTCTTTAGTTTTTATAGTTGCAATTATTAAGGTTGTTAAAGCATAAATTTCTACATTATCTATACTATAAGTCTTACAAATACGTCTAATGCTATCTTCAACTCTCCATATTTCAGCACCAGCACTTAACATTGATTTTCCAATTTCAAGGGCAACACTTAATAAATATTCACTTTCTCTCTGATTCATAATATATATCTCCATCAAATATATGTCTTAATTTTAGTACTTTAGTTTAATAATATCTAAATACATACTTATATTACTCAAATGGTTGATTTATGTAACTTCATCAAAAAATTTATAAAATACAATTCATCATTAAAAAACTCATGATGAAGCCATATGTATATGAAAATATATAAATTCATAAAAATTAGATTTATAATTTAAATTCGAAATTCCAGTCTTGGAATTTAATTTTTCCTTAGTAATAAAAAAATTTATTTTACCCATATCATACCTTCTTTTTTTATTAGATTTAAATCTGATAAGAAAAAACTTACTATGATCTCAATTATTTGTTAATGAAGTTACTTAAGCTTATGAGCTATATAAATAGTAACTATATTTACAATATATATTGTAAAATTTTGTATTTTTATGTAAGAATTTCACGACATATAGTATAACACAAAGTAGATTAAAAATATATTCTCTTATATATAAGTAATTTGAAAATAGAATTGATAATATTTAATGTGTAATCTATACTTAAAAGGTAACTAGTTAAATGCTCAGATGATAATGAAATAATGCAAAAAAAGCATATATCTAGGCAATGTTTTTTTATTGATTTAAATAATATATCAATAGATGAGATATTAATTAAAAGGGGAAAATTAATTATGCATGAAAAGTTTAAAATATTAAGCAATGATGTAAAAATACCTTTAGTTGGTTTTGGAACATACAAGTCAGGAAATGATGAAGAAACGGCTAGATTAGTAATAAAGGCTTTAAATGCAGGATATCGGATGATAGATACTGCCTATTTTTATGGAAATGAAGTTGGCATAGGTAAAGGGATAAAAGATAGTGAAATAAATAGAGAAGAAATATTTTTAGTAACTAAGCTTTGGAATGATGACCATGGATATGAAAAAACTATTGAAGCTTTTAATAAATCACTAAATAATTTGCAAGTAGATTATATAGATTTATATTTAATTCATTGGCCAAATAAATTAAATAATGAAACATGGAAAGCATTTGAATACTTATACGAAACAGGAAAAGTAAAAGCTATAGGTGTATGCAATTTTAAAGTAAATCACTTAGAAGATCTAAAGAAAAGCGCAAAAATAATGCCAATGATAAATCAAGTAGAAATTCATCCTTTTAGTACTAAAAATGAAATTTTAAATTACTGTAAAGACAATAATATTCAAGTTATTGCATGGAGCCCTATAAGTAGGGGGAGGGTATTTTCTAGTGATTTAATGGTAAACTTATCAGAAAAATATAAAAAAACAATAGCTCAAATAGTATTGAGATGGCATATACAAAGAGGAATTATACCTATACCAAAATCGTCAAATGAAGATAGAATAAAAGAAAATATAGACATATTTAACTTTGAAATTTCAAATGAAGATATAGAAGCTATTAATTCATTAAATGAGGGCGATTATGTATCTGTATCAAAGCCTCCGATTAATACTATATATAATGAAGCAAAGTAGTTAAAAACATATCACTATAAGTGATGCGGTTTTTAACTTATAAATAAATGTATTATGTGTAATATGTCAAAAAAGAAAGTACTAATTATGAGTTTTATAAAAGATTTAGTTTTAATATTATTATGGATATGAAAATATTTATATAGTATTAAAATATAAATATAATTTAGAATAATTATGCTATACTTATTATTAACAGATTATTAAATTTACTAAATAATAGGGGGAACATATGAATAATCAAGGGGAAAATCAAAAGAATGTAAAAGATACATCTAGTGTAGTAGTAGAAAAACTATTAAATTCTAGATCAATAATCATTTCAGGAGAGATAAACCAAGAGTTGGCTGAAAAAGTAGCAACACAATTATTAATTCTACAGGAAATGGGAGACGAACCAATAAAGATATTTATTAATAGTCAAGGTGGTCATGTAGAAGCAGGGGATACTATACATGATATGATTAAGTTTATTAAACCTCGCGTTATTATAATAGGTACTGGATGGGTTGCAAGTGCAGGTATAACAATTTACCTTGCTGCTGACAAAGAAGACAGATATTCACTGCCTAATACTAGATATATGATACATCAACCATTAGGTGGATGTAGAGGTCAAGCTACAGATATACATATAGAAGCAAAAGAGATAGTAAGAGTTCGAAAAAGAATTAATAATATAATTAGTGCTGCTACAGGACAATCCTTAGAAAAAGTAGAAAAAGATACAGATAGAAACTACTGGTTAAATGCAGAGGAAGCAGTTGATTATGGTATAGTAAGTAAAGTTATATCAAGTTATGATGAGTTATCTAATTTATAAGATGTATATGTAATAAATAGAATAACTAATATATATGAAAAATTAAAATAATAAAAAAGCCGTATCACAATCAAATGATACGGCTTTTTTATATATTAGTAGATTATAAATTACTTAAATTCTTCCAAGGTTATAATATGTCAAAAAAGCAATAAAAGTGTAACTGTTTGAAACTATACATCATATTAATATATAAACACATAATTAAGGGAGGAATATAGGTGTATAGTAATAACTTTGACAATATAACTAGAAAATTTAATGTTACAGTATTATCCATTCCGATTGTATATGACTTTTTTGGTGACTATGATCCAAATGGAATGATGTATATATTAAGTGAAGATAAAGGGAAAGTGAAAGAGAAGGCTTTGAAAAATTTCAACAATAAAGATCAAAAAGGAGATCCACTTCCAATACCTACAGAAGAAGTTCAACCTCTTACAATAAGGGCAAATGTCGGAGATACAGTAAGAATAGAGTTTGAGCACAATGAAAATAGAAGGTTATCAATTCATATGCAAGGACTTAAGTACAGAAATATAAAATCTGATGGTGCTAATGTAGGTTACAATGAAGATTCTACAGTTGGTCCAGGTGAAAAGATAATATATGAATGGTATGCAGATAGAGAAGGAATATTTTACTTTAGTGATATGGGAGATACTAGATTTAGTGAAGATGCAACTAATATACATGGCCTATTTGGAGCACTTATAGTACAAGCTAAAGGATCTACATGGACAGACCCTGTAGATGGATCTGAACTTCGAAGCGGTATATTTGCTGATATACACAATCCATTTAAGCCAAGTTTTAGAGAATATGCAGTGTATTTTCATGATGAACTTGAAGTTGTAAATAGATTTGGAAATCAAATAATAGATCCTCATACTAATCAACCAATGGCAGTAACTGCTATCAGTTATAGATCAGAGCCAATGGTAAATAGAGCTAATTTAATACCGCTAAAAGATAGAGGTATTAAATGTTGTAATCCTTTTAATCCAGAGGATAGCTGCAGCCGCACAGATATAATAGAGCCTAATCATATGCTAGTAGATGGTGAAGACGTTTCTATGAGCTCATGGACTTATGGAGATCCATCAACTTTTATACCAAGAGCATATAAAGGAGACCCCTCAAAATTTAGACTTATACATGGAGGTGTATTAGAAACACATGTATTCCATCTTCATACACATCAATGGAAGTTAGAACCAGATGATCCGAATTCTACTATAATAGACTCTATATCAGTAAGCCCTCAAGAAAGTCATACTATAGATATATTACACGGAGCAGGAAGCTTACCTGGGTCTATAGGAGATCACATATGGCATTGTCATTTATACCCTCACTTTCATGAAGGAATGTGGTCTTTATGGAGAGTATTTGATAGATTAGAAACAGGCAAAGATGTAATACTTGAAAATGGAGAAATCATACGTCCACTATATCCAGATGGAACTTATATAAAAGCTCTAAATCCTTTACCAGATAGAGAAAAACCACCTAAAAAAGATTTAGACCATCCAGGGTATCCAGGGTTTATAAATGGAGTGTTTAAAGAAAGGGCAAAACAGCCGCCTTTAGGAATACTTAATCAAAACGGTCAAAATAAAATGTGCCCAACTGATATTGAAAGAGCAAACCTTTCGAAGGATGTTACTAGAGGAGCTTTATACACTCAACCTTGTCCAGATACAAGTAAATGCTACTTTAAAGAGCCAGATGCTATTTTTGAACTATTTGCACTACAAGCAAAATTGATATATAACAATGCAGGGTGGAATGATCCATATGGAAGATTTTATGTTATGAAAGAGCAAATAGAAGAATATACAGGACATAAGATGACAGATGAAAATAAAGAAAAGTTAGCTAAAATGTATGTAGCTGGAATAGAAAATGAAGAGATTAATGTAGAGCCATTAGTTATAAGAGCTAATGAGGGTGATTGTATAGAAGTTAGACTTACTAATTTCTTACCAGAAACATTACCGAAAACAGAATTTCAATTAGAAACTTTAACTGATAATGTAGGCTTTCATATACATTTAGTTAAGTTTGATGTTATAGCTTCAGATGGTGGTGCAAATGGATATAATAATATGGCTTCTGTTTTTTATGGAGAAACTATAGTAGAAAGATATTATGCTAATGAAGAATTAAATGCTTGTTTCTTCCACGACCATCTTAATCCAAATTCACATCAACAACATGGAGTGTTTGGAAGTCTTATAATAGAACCTAAAGGATCCACATACCATGATCCGAAAACAGGTAATCCAATAAAATATGGGACAAAAGCAGTAATAAAAACACCTTCAGGTAGAACTTTCAGGGAGTTTGGATTATTTGTTCATGACTTTGCATTACTATTTGATAAAGATAAAAATCCATTAAATCCACCGCCATTTTCAGGGTCACATGATGATCCAGGTGTTATGGGCATAAATTATAAATGCGAACCCTTAAGAGAAAGATTAAATGGTAATGACCCAAATCATGTATTTAATGATCCAGCTTATGTATTTAGTTCTAACGTACATGGTGACCCAGTGACACCATTACTAGAAACATATCCAGGAGATGAAATTGTAATAAGATTATTAGATGGAGCACAAGAAGAGCAACATGCATTTAATATAAATGGAATGAAGTGGAGAAAAGAAATAACAGATAAAAAATCACCATTAGTTCAATCTCAAACATTAGGAATATCAGAAGCATTTAATATAAAAATAACAGATGACTATAAAGCAGGTGATTATATTTATTACTTTGGAGGACAAGATGATTTCTGGTTAGGTTTATGGGGAATAATAAGAGTTTATAAAGATAAAACTGAAAAATTATTGCCTATAGGTAATAATAATAATTGTATAAATAATATGGATACAATGAAAAATAAAAATATAATCACTAGAGAGTTTCATATAGCAGCCATCCAAAAAGATATACTATATAATAATTTTAAAGATCATGATCCAGATGGATTGTTATTTGTGCCATATGAACACAAAGATGCTATAATTAATGGAACGATGGAACCAATTCCATTAATATTAAGAGCAAATAAAGGTGAATATATAAAAGTAACTTTAACTAATTTATTCACTAAACCAATACCATACCAAGATTTTCCAGGAGTACCAGTGGATAAAGAAATTAAGCCGTCTATGAGGGTAGGAATTAGCCCACAATTTTTAAAATTTGATCCAATAAATAGTAGTGGTATAAATATAGGATATAACGATGTAGATCAAACTGTAGGACCTGGAGAAAGTATAGAATATTTATGGTACGCAGATGAAGAATATGGAACTTGCTTATTATCATCATTTACAGATATAAGAAATCATAGATATCATGGTTTATTTGGAGCAATAATAATAGAGCCAGAAGGATCACAAATACGTAGTTCTAGCAATAATGGAAATAAAGACAATTATAAAGAACAAGTAACAGTATCTGTAGATGGAAATGAACAATTTAGAGAGTTTGTAATGTTTATGCACAATGGAATAAGACTTTTGGATGCACATGGTAATTTAATAAAAACTAATCAAGTAAATGAAGATGGTGAAGTACCTGAACCAGTAGATTTTGAAGATAGAGGTGAAAAAGGATTTAATTACAGATCAGAAAGATTTTTTAATAGATTAAAATATAATCCTAACTATGATATATCAAAAATATTTAGCTCTAAAGTTCATGGAGATCCAGCTACACCAATATTTGAAGCTTCACCAGGAGAAAAAGTTATAATAAGACTTCTAATGCCAGCCGATAAGCCTAGAAATACTTGCTTTGTACTTCATGGACATGAATGGAAAGCCCAACCAGAAGAACCATTTACAAGAATCATATCAGCTCAAGGAGCTATGAATATAGGAAATGTGTTTAATATAGAATTACTAAATGGAGCATCCATGATACCTGGGGACTATTTATATAGATCTGGGCTTATAAGATGGGATATAGAATCAGGTATGTGGGGTATATTTAGAATTAATAATTAATACGTAAAGTCATATCTCAATTAAAAGATAGTCTTCATAAAATTAAATTAAAAAGCTATATAAACTTAAAGTTTATATAGCTTTTTAATTTAATTTGAAATTGATTGTAAAAATTTAGGTATTATATCATGATTGTAGTGCTTAAAGAAATAATTTCATAGATAATAACATTAAGCTAATTCTAAAGCAATTTCCATCATTTTAGTAAAAGCAGTTTGTCTTTCCATAGCAGTAGTAGCAACACCTTCAAAAGGTAAATCAGATATTGTTAACATACATAATGCATTAACTCCTGCACGAGCAGCGTTCATATATAAAGCAGCAGCCTCCATCTCAACAGCTAATACATTCATCTTACTCCATGATTTTAATGCATCTAAACCGCCATCGTTGTAGAAAACATCACTAGAGAATATGTTACCAACTACTGGAGTTATTCCCTTTTCTAAAGCTATATCATGAGCTTTTTTTACTAATTCAAAACTAGCTATTGGAGCAAATGTACCAGGTAAATTATACTGAGACCCGTAATTTGAATCAGTACAAGCTGCCATACCTATAACTATATCATGTATTTTTAGATTGCTATTTAAAGCACCAGCAGAACCTATTCTTATAAGATTTTTAACACCATAAAAATGTATTAATTCATAAGAATATATTCCCATAGAAGGTCCACCCATACCAGTACCTTGAACTGATATTCTTTTACCTTTGTAATATCCTGTATATCCGTACATTCCCCTAACCGTATTATACTCAACTGCATTTTCTAAAAAATTTTCAGCTATAAATTTAGCTCTTAATGGATCTCCAGGTAAAAGTATAGTTTCAGCTATATCTCCTAAATTTGCAGCGTTATGTGGTGTTAATCCCATGTCTAAATCCTCCTAAAATGTCATATATATTTTAAATATTATTTTCTATTATCATATTCCTTTTGATTAACAGGAATAGTTATTTCTCCCTTTTTCACTTTTTCAGTTTGTTCTTTAACAAATGCTAAAATTTCTTCATTAACATTTTTTTCAGTAGTAGGAGCTATTCCAACTCCATCTTCATTAATTCCGAAAACACTTATTTCCCCACCTTTAAAATCTCCGTTAACTAAATCTTTAACCGTATTATATACTACCATATCAACCCTTTTAATAGCAGAAGTTATAACATTGTCAGGTGCTAAAGAGTTTTGGTCTTTATCAACACCTATTGCCATTTTATTATTTTCTCTAGCAGCTTCTATAGCTCCCGAACCAGTATCTCCAGCTGCTGTAAATATTATATCTACATTATTTGAATGCATTTGATTAGCAATAGCTTTTCCTTTAGCCGCATCTGAATAAGTATCTGCATATTGTCTTAAAACTTTAGTACCCTTTCCTGCATCATCAACACCTGCTAAGAAACCATACTCAAAACTTTCTATTATTGGATTTTTAGTACCCCCTATAAAACCAACAGTATTAGTTTCAGTTTTCATACCAGCTATTAATCCTACTAAATAAGATGCTTCTTCAGCATTAAACATTATAGAGTTTACATTTGCTGGTTGCTTTTCATAAGAATGATCTATAATAGCGAATTTTTGATCTGGATAGTTTTCAGCAGCTTCTCTTATAGCTTCATCCATTTGAAAACCTATACCAATTACTAAGTCAGAATCATTATCTACAGCTGTTTCAACATTTTGAGCATAATCAGACACTTGTTTAGATTGTATGACTTCAACATCAACTCCAAGCTCTTTTTCAGCTTTTTGCAGTCCTTCCCAAGCTGATTGATTAAAAGACTGGTCATTTATACCACCTAAGTCAGATATCATAGTTATCTTTAAAGTATCAGATTCTTTACTACCACTACTTGAACTACATCCCACAAGAGCAAAAGACATCAATGATAAAACAACCCCTGCTGTCAATATTTTCTTAAACCTCATATTTTACCTCCAATGTTCATTGATTGATTTTATTTTAATATAAAACTTATATAAAATACAACAGTTTTTTATAAAAAAATACAAAATATGATATACTAATGAAAAATATTCAATAAATATGATGTATTAAATAAAAATAACAAATAAATAAATCGTATTTTAAGTCTAAAATATTGAAAAATGTTCGTAATTAATATATAATTTTAAAAAATGAGAAAAAGGGAGTTTATTATGAAGCAGATACTTATAAAAAATGCATATTTGATAACAATGAATGGACAAAGGGAAGTTTATGAAAATGGCAAACTGTTAATAGAAGATAATAAAATAAAGGCAGTTGGAAATTTTGATGAAAGTATAGTAAGTTCTGGTGCAGAAGTGTATGATGCAAAAGGAAAAATACTTATGCCAGGATTAGTAAATACTCATGTTCATTTGTCTCAACAACTAGGTAGAGGAATAGCAGATGATGTAAATTTATTAACTTGGTTAAGAGAACGAGTATGGCCTTATGAAAGTAGTTTTGATTATGAAGATTCATTAATATCATCAACAGCTTGTTGCATAGAATTAATACGTTCAGGAGTAACAACTTTCTTAGAATCAGGCGGACAATATGTAGATGCAATGGTAGAAGCAGTAGATAAAACAGGAATAAGAGCATGTTTAGCAAAATCAGTAATGGATGAGGGGGAAGGATTACCTAAAGCATTTGATAAAACTACACAAGAGGAATTAGATGTACAAGAAGAGTTATATAATAAATATAACAATACATCTAATGAAAGGGTAAAAATATGGTTTGCTCTTAGAACAATATTTAATAACTCTGATGAATTAATACTTAAAACTAAACAATTAGCAGATAAATACAAAACAGGTATACATATGCATGTTGCTGAAATAGAAGATGAAGTAGAATTTGCAAAGCTTAGAGCGGGACTTACAACAGTAGAACATCTAAATAAATTAGGAGTGCTAGATAAAAATTTATTGGCTGTTCATACAGTATGGTTAACAGAAAGAGAAATAGAGCTATTTAGATTCTATGATGTTAAAGTTTCACATAATCCAGCAGCAGCTATGAAAGTAGTATTAGGGTTTGCATCAGTACCTGAAATGTTAGAAAAGGGAATACCTGTATCAATAGGAACAGATGGAGCTCCGTCAAACAATAGAATGGACATGATGAGAGATATGTACCTAACATCATTAATACATAAAGGTAGAACGTTAAACCCAGAAGTTGTAAATGCAGAGACAGTATTAGAAATGGCTACTATAAACGGTGCAAAGTGTGCATTATTAGAAAAGGAAATAGGAAGTCTTGAAGTTGGTAAAAAAGCAGATATGATAATACTTAACCCAAACACTATACATTCACTGCCAATGCATAATCCAATAGGAAATATAGTATACTCTATGAGTAGTGAAAATATTGAATCAACAATATGTGATGGTAAGTGGTTAATGAAAGAAAAAGAAATATTAGTATTAGATGAGGTAGAGCTTTTAGAAAAAGTAAAGAATCAAGCAGAAAAAATAAGAAAAAAAGCTAATATAAACTTAACAACTAACTTTAAAGTAATAAAATAAATATGATAAATTAATAAATTATGTAATTTTAAATAAATATAAAAATCCAACAGTAAAAGCTGTTGGATTTTTATATTAGAATCTACTACTTACTAGTAGCCGTGTTCATTTTATACTTTGCAAATCTAAGCCATAATCTTATTTTTCTAAATACATTACCTTGAGATAATATAGTAAATAATCCACAAACTATTAAAATAAAATAATATACAAATATTCCATATAAGAATACAGAATAACCAATAATAGCTTTAGAGAATATACCACCAAATATTGTAAAGAATGCTATTTCATTAGCACCAATATTGCCTGGTGTAGGCATAGCAGAAACAGCCATATATAAAAAGACTTGTAGTGACAGCATATAAAAATAAGAAGCACCACTTAATCTAAGAGCTTTATATATACAAAATGCTATACTAAAGTAAATAGTAAGCTGAACAATTGTAAGTAATGTAGATTTAAACAAAGCTTTCTTATCCTTTATAAAGGATTTAATGGAAAAATTATACTCATCTATAAAGCTATTCACTTTTGGTCGTTTGTTATCTAAAAATTTTAAAAATTTAATTTTACTTAATAAATTAAAAATAAAGTGAACAAACTTTTTAGTTTGAGTTGGTCTATAAACTATAAAAAATCCGAAGCATAAAGTAACTATATTAAGAGACATACCCATAGCAATGAAAGTAAGTACAGGTTTTAAAGTAGATTTAAGAACATCTACATTAAAAGCCATTAAAAAAATACAATATAAAGTTACCATAATTTGATATATAACAGTTTTATTAGAGACAACTGCAACAGCTTTGCTAGCTGATATATTAGATTTTGATAACTCATAAACTTGCATAGGTTGACTACCAGATGCCATAGGAGTAACTAAGTTATAATAAAGACCTAATATACCTACTTTATATCCTAAAAATTTGGTTTTAGCTCCATGTATAGAGTTTATTATAACTCTTAAAATATAACCTTCTAAAATTATATATGAAATCATTAATAAAAATCCAACAGCTATATACTTATAATCAATTACTTTTAAAATATCAGATAAAATATTTATATCTAATGTACTAGCGACTAAATAAGTGGTTACTGTCATTAAAAGGATTAAAAAAATGTATTGCAAAAGATTTTTAGGCTTTTTACTTATTTTTTTCATAATACCACCCCTATTTAAAAATGTCTATTTTCAACTCTTTTAATTAAGTTCGAAATAAAAAATAGTATCTATCAAATTTACAAAAAACTATTAAATTTGTATATAAGTGATTTTTTATATAACAATAAAAAATCACATTCACTTTGCAGTAAATCTCTTTGAATTCACCAAAGTTTATCGAATGTAAGTTATATATATATTATACATATAAAAAAAGGAATTACAAATGTATATATCAACTAAACTTATAATAGTTTCATATAAAGCGATATGCAGATGGTAATATTAAAATATTAGAAGGATAAATCATGGATAAATAGAATAAATTTTGAAAAAACTAATGTAAAAGTTTTTAGGAGGAATTATGCTAAAGAAACATAATTGTTTACAAGTTATAGAAAATACTTATTTAAAAGAAACTAAAATTATAAAGGCAAGTACCCAAAAAGAGCTTCAAGAAAAGATAAATAGACAAGTAGAGTTATGGAATGATAAAGAGGTTTATTTAAAGCAGCAGATGAAATAAAAGTATACTGGCATATGATTAAACATATTAAAGATATATATAGGATTATGATATGTATGTAAGAATAAAATAATTTAAAAATGAAAAACTAAGACTAAAACAACATTTAGGAGGAACATCATGCAATTAAGAAGAGCAGCAGAGATAATGAACTCAAAGCAAAAGGAAAATATCGTAGTATATTATCAAAATGAGCCAGTAAATATAGTTAGTCTTAATAGTAATATAGGAACTGCATATGTTAAATCAATAAATAATAATAGAGGTTTTGATATTTTAATAGAAGAGCTAAGTGAGAAAAAACAACAATAGAGAAAATTAATAGATTACATAATAATCTATATGCTTAACATACAATCATAAAAAGATGCTTAAAATAATTATTTTAAGCATCTTTTTAATTTAATCAAATATATCTAAAACTAGCTCGTTAGACAACTGTTGTAAAATCTTAACACCAGCAACACTATTACCCATAGCATCAAGTGAAGGTCCAAATACACCTATTCCCATTTTATTAGGTACAGTAGCAAGTATACCACCGCCAACACCAGATTTAGCAGGTATTCCAATATGTACTGCAAAATCACCAGATTCATCATAAAGGCCACAAGTAACCATTATAGACTTAACAATAGTACAAATATCTCTAGGTATAATCATTTCGCCAGTAAAAGGACTGACTCCTTTGTTAGCTAAAATAGCCCCAATCCTTGCCAAATCCATAGCAGTAACAGAAATAGAACATTGTCTAAAATAACAGTCTAAAACATCTTCAACATTATCAATTAGGCCATGCCCCTTCATGTAATAAGCTAAAGACCTATTTATATCACCAGTTCTTTTTTCAGATAAATAAATATATTCAATTACATGAATATTAGGATTGTTAGTTAACTTTCTAGTAAATTCTAATATTCTATTGGTTTTCTCATTACTATTTTTACCCATTATAAGTGAATTAACAATAATAGCACCTGCATTTATAAATGGATTAGATGGATAAGGCTTATTATTTATTTTCATATTAAGAATAGAATTAAAAGCAAAACCACTAGGCTCAACCCCTATTTTTCTAAAAACATACTGTGGTGAATTATCCATCATAGCCATTATAAGAGCTATGACCTTAGAAGTACTTTCTATTGCAAAAGATTTATTATAATCTCCAGCAAAGTATTCCTTACAATTGCAATCTCTCAAATCTACAATAGCTACACCAAGCTGGTTTTCATCAACTTCAGCAAGTGCTGGTATATAGGTAGCTACATGACCATTTTTTATGTATTTTTTGTTTTCATTAACTATTTTGTTTAGTAAATCAAACATAAAAATCGCTTCCTTTTTTATAAAATTTGTTATTAGTAGTGTACTTACCCTAAAGCACATCAAAAAAACATATCTAAAAATTCAAAAAATATTATAAAAATTAACTATTAACAAATTTAGAATCTATACAATCAAATCATTACTTAACTTTATATATAAAGTTAAAAATAAATAGAATAGGGTTAGTAAAAAAGCATATATACTCTATAAGAACTAAAAATAGAAGAAAGAAAAAGGGGGAGATCATGAAGGGTTTAATAAACAAATGGAATAAAATAAGTTTGGTAAAAAGAATATTAATAGGACTGATAATAGGAATAATACTTGCACTTACAGCTAAAGACATAGCAAGTCCAATAGTGATTTTTGGTTCTTTATTCGTAGGGGCATTAAAAGCGGTAGCACCAATTCTTGTATTTTTCTTAGTAATGTCAGCGATATCTAGCCATGAAAAAGGTCAGCAAACAAATATGAAATCAATTTTAGTACTTTATTTGTTAGGAACATTTTTAGCTGGATTAACAGCAGTAGTGGGAAGTTTTATATTTCCAACAACATTAACATTAGTAGAGGGAGCTAAAGATGTTGTACCACCAGAAGGTATAGTAGAAGTATTAAAATCATTACTAATGAATGTGGTTGATAATCCAGTAAGTGCACTTTTAAATGCAAATTATATAGGTATATTATCATGGTCATTAATGCTAGGATTAGCTTTAAAAAATGCCTCAAGTTCAACAAAATTAGTAATATCAAATGTATCAGATGCTCTATCAACGGTTGTAAGGTGGATAATAAATTTTGCACCACTTGGTATAATGGGATTGGTATTTAATTCTATAGCAACACAAGGAATAGAATCACTTCTTAGTTATGGACATTTGATAGTAGTATTAATAGGATGTATGGCATTTATAGCATTAGTAGTAAATCCTATAATAGCTTATGTATACATGAGAGAAAATCCATATCCTTTAGTGTTTAAATGTTTGAAAAATAGTGGAATAACCGCATTTTTCACAAGAAGTTCAGCTGCAAATATACCAGTAAACATGAAGCTATGTGAAGAATTAAATTTAAATAAAGACACATACTCAGTATCAATACCACTAGGAGCAACTATAAATATGGCAGGAGCTGCTATAACAATATCAGTATTAACATTAGCAGCAGTCAATACTTTAGGAATAGAAGTAGATATGGGTATGGCATTATTGCTTAGTTTAATGTCAGCAGTAAGTGCTTGTGGAGCATCTGGAGTAGCAGGAGGGTCACTACTTTTAATACCTCTAGCTTGTAGCTTATTTGGTATATCAAACGATATAGCAATGCAAGTAGTAGGAGTAGGATTTATAGTAGGGGTTATACAAGATTCTTGTGAAACAGCACTAAATTCTTCTACGGATGTGCTTTTTACAGCTGTGGCAGAATATGCTAAAAATAGAAAAGAGAAAAAAGGAGCATAAAAATAAAACTTAAATGAGCGTAATTTATATATTTAAAATGTATTTATACTAAATTAGATAGAAAATAAAAAAGAGGATACTTATCCTCTTTTTTATTTAAATAAATTAAAGTATGTTTTAGATTACATAAACTAACTAGCAAAATGTATAACAGGTTTATTAATATATGTAAAAGACTTTAAAGTATCTGAATCTAAATTTTCTTTGAACATATCAATAGCAGTTATTTGACTGTTGTTGTAAGTAGTATAGTAATAAACTCCAGTATCCTAGCACATACAAGCTTTATATAAAGTTATATCATTTATTGTTAAATTATTATATAAATTTTATAAACAAATAATTAAACTTAAAAATACAAAAATAAGAAAACAAAAAAGTGCTTAATTTAAGCACTTTTTTTGTATGAGTAATATTTTTAAGATTTATTTATTATTTTTCTTTTAAGATTTCTTCTATAGAAGATACACATCTACCACATCCAGTAGCTGCACCAGTAGCATTTTTAATATCTTCTACTGTTTTAGCGCCTTCTTCTATAGCTTTTTTTATATCTAAATATTTAACTTGTTTACAAAAACATACTGTTTTATTTTCCATTTTAAATTCTCCTTTAAACTTTAATATATTCTTACAATTGTAGATACCCAAGGAAAAGGTGTTCAATCATAAAAATTAAAATATTATGTCTTAAAAAGTTATTGCATCTATGTTTATATAATTAGCATATGTTATTTATTTTAAAGTATGAAACTTCTAATAAGACATCTAAATTATAATCTATACAAAAGAAAATAAAGTACAGAAAAGATTTTTAAGTAAACAGTTGTATAATATTTTTTAAATTGTTAAAAATAATCTTAGTTTAAAATATAAAAAGAAGGATGAGTATATATGAAAAAAATAAGTTGTAGTGTAACAAACTGTGCTCATAATTGTCAAGATACTTGTTATGCTAATCGTGTAAATATAGGTGGACAAGGAGCAAAAAATACAGAAGAAACATGTTGTGGTTCTTTCTTAGACAAAAGACATTACTCAACGTTAATAAATAATGCAAGTGAAGGTAAAAATTCAAGTAATGCTTGTGATTGTTTAATATGCAATGTAGCTACATGTACATATAACAGTAACAAATTATGCAATGCAGATGTAGTACAAGTAAGTGGAGAAAATGTAAACTTATATATGGAAACAAAATGTTCTACATTCAAGCAAAAATAAGGAGGAAAATATGAGTGAAAATATAATATGTCTATGCAAAGGCATAAGTGAGGAAGCAATAGTAAAAGCTATAAAAGAAGGAGCAACAAGTATAGAAGCTGTAAAAGAAAAGACTGAAGCAACAACTGGTCCATGTAAAGGCAGCAGATGTATTTCTAAAATTGAGGAATTAATAGAAAAACATAAATAAAGAAAAAAATCTTAGAATTACTAAAATACTCCATATATTTTTATATTAAAAAATATATGGAGTATTTTTATACTAAAAAATATAAGTTAAAGGTAGTATATATTTTATTTATGTGCGCATACAAGCTTATAGTAGATTATTAAAAAATAAAGTATAATATATATGATTATTAGTTAAGGATTTGTAAAAATGAATGTAATAAAATATGATGAGACAATCCAAGGTTGGTAAACTCTATTGTATGTGCGATAGACATACTAGGATTTTCACAAATGATAGTGAATTCCTCTAAAAATGGATATGGGAATAATCTACCAACAGAAATAAACTACCTTATAAATAAAAATAAACAATGTATAATACCTAATAAATACAGTAAAGGTAAAATAAAAATATTTACGGATAACATGGTAGTGGCCTATCCTATAAAAGGGGATGGAGAAAAAGAACTAGATGAAATATTAGAAAATGTAGCAGAGTATCAGTTTAAACTATCCTTAGAAGGACTTTTCGTTCGTGGTGGTATAAGCATGGGGGACTTTTATATAAATGAAGATATAGTTTTTGGACCAGCGCTATTGGATGCCCACAACACAGAAAGTAAGATTGCTTGTTACCCAAGGATTATATTAGATAACAATACCGTATCAAAAGTACAAACTTATATGAACCATTATGATGTAGCACCTCAGAAAAATAAAATACTTATAGATAATGATGGAAATTGGTTTTTAAATTACTTAAATACTATATTTAATATTATACAGAGTGTAGTAATGAATATGAATTTGAGAGAGTTCAATATGAATTATTACTTAGACATAAAAAGAAAATAGAAGAACAATTATTTATAAATAGAGAAAACATGAGAGTATGGGACAAGTATATATGGACTGCAAATTATCATAATTATTTCTGTAGTATACATTTTCCTAAAGAAAAAGAATTAGAAATATCTAGAAAAGATTTACTTTCGTGGCCAAGGCAAATATCTAATCAAGATACATAAGAAAAAAGCTGTCTAAAAGAAGTTAAAATACTTTTAGACAGCTTTTTATATACAAAGAAGATAATACTCACAATTGAATTTAATATAGATATTTTGATTAATTTCAAAAATGAAAATATTTTTCTAAAATATAAATAATAGACTGAGAAAAATAATAAAAAAGGAAAAAAACTTGCAGAAATAAAAATGATATGATAAAATTTGAACATAAAAAACGATTGCGAAGAGGGGAAGATGATGTTTACACAAATAAAAGGAAAACTTATAGTATCGTGCCAAGCTTTAGAAAATGAACCATTACATAGTTCATTTGTAATGGGAAAGATGGCAAAAGCAGCTAAAGAAGGTGGAGCAGTAGCTATAAGAGCACAAGGCGTGGAAGATATATTAGAAATAAAAAAAACAACTAATTTACCAGTAATAGGAATTATAAAAAGAAATTATAGTGATTCAGAAATATATATAACACCTACCAAAAAAGAAGTAGAAGAACTTTCAAAGACAAAATGTGAAATGATAGCAATAGATGCTACTGATAGAGTTAGACCAAATGGTGAAACTTTAAAAGATTTAATAGATTATATACATAGCTTTGGTATTTTAGTAATGGCAGATATATCAACATATGAAGAAGCCTTAAATGCTCAAAATCTAGGGTGTGATTGTATATCGACAACATTATGTGGATATACTTCTTACTCAGAAAAGCATGAAGGTCCAAATTTAGAGCTTATAAAAAAATTATCAAATGAATTATATATACCAGTTATAGCAGAAGGAAGAATAAATACACCAAAGGATTTAAAGGATGTATATGAAAATGGGGCATTTTCAGCAGTAGTAGGTTCAGCTATAACTAGACCACAACTTATAACAGCAAAGTTTGTAAATGCTATAAAGTAAAATCATATAAAGGGGAGACAAATATGTTTAAATACTTACAAAAAGTAGGAAAGTCATTTATGCTACCTATAGCAATATTACCAGCAGCAGGTTTACTTTTAGGAATAGGAGGAGCATTATCAAATCCAAATACTATAAATGCTTATCCATTTTTAAATATACCGTGGCTACAAGCAATATTTACTATAATGTCATCAGCAGGAGACGCTGTATTTGGAAATTTAGCATTAATATTAGGAGTAGGATTAGCAGTAGGGTTAGCTAAAAAAGATAAGGGAACAGCGGCATTAGCGGCGTTGGTAGGATACGTTATAATGAATGCATCTATAAAAGCAATGCTTGGAATATTTACACCAGATGCACCAGCAATAGATACTGGAGTTATAGGTTCAATTGCAATAGCATCAGTTGCAGTATGGCTACATAATAGATACAATAACATACAATTACCAGCAGTACTTGGTTTCTTTGGTGGTTCAAGATTTGTTCCAATAGCAACTGCATTTGCATCAATATTTGTAGGAGCGATATTCTTTATAGTATGGCCAACATTCCAAGGTTGGTTAGTAGTATTAGGTGAGAAGATAGCAGTACTTGGGCCAGTAGGAACATTTTTTTATGGGTTCTTAATGAGAATTTGTGGAGCAGTAGGACTTCATCACATGATATATCCAATGTTTTGGATGACAGAGCTTGGAGGAGTAGCAACAGTAGCAGGAAAGCAAGTAGTAGGAGCTCAAAATATATTCTTTGCACAATTAGCAGATCCAAATCATGTAGGGTTATTTACAGAAGGAACAAGATTCTTTGCAGGTAGATTCGCAACAATGATGTTTGGGTTACCAGCAGCATGTTTAGCAATGTATCACTGTGTACCTAAAGAAAAAAGAAATTTAGTAGGTGGATTATTCTTAGGAGCAGCTTTAACTTCATTTGTAACAGGTATAACTGAGCCAATAGAGTTTATGTTCTTATTTATATCACCACTTTTATATGTTTTCCATGCAGTACTAGATGGTATATCTTTCTTTGTGGCAGACATATTAAACATATCAATAGGTAATACTTTCTCTGGCGGTATAATAGATTTCACATTATTTGGGGTATTACAAGGAAATGACAAAACAAATTGGATGTTAGTAATACCAGTAGGATTATTATGGTTTGCAATATATTATGTGTCTTTTAGATTCTTCATAACAAAGTTTAATATACCAACGCCAGGAAGAGGAGACGATGAAGTTGAAGAAGTTAAAGTAACTGATAAAGATTCTTTAAAGGACGATGCAGTTGTTATAATAGAAGCATTAGGTGGAGCAGAAAATATAGAAGAAGTTGATGCATGTATAACAAGACTTAGAGTATCGGTTAAAGATGTCAATAAAGTAGATAAAGCTAAAATTAAAAAAATAGGAGCAATAGATGTATTAGAAGTTGGTGGAGGAATACAAGCAGTATTTGGAGCCAAAGCAGTTTTATATAAAAATATAATAAATGATATATTAGGAACTAATGAATAATTTATATAGTTTCTAAATACTTAAAAGGTGTATAATATTTTATACACCTTTTAATATTAAAAATAATTAAAGGAAGTTAAAGAATTATTATAAAAAGGGCTGGTTAAATGAGTATAATAAATAAATTAGATGATAAAAATTTAAAATTTACTAAATCAGAAAGACAAATAATAGATTACATAAAAAATGATATGGAAAACTTTTCATATAAATCTATATCAGAAATAGCTAAAGATAATAATATTGGAGAAGCTACTATAACTAGATTTGCTAAGAAGATAGGGTTTAGTGGATTTCAAGACTTTAAGGTAACCTTAGCACAAGAAGTTACGAATATCCAGAACAAGCATATAATAGATAGCAGTATAGATAATAAGGAACATGCAAGAGAAACTGCTAAAAAGCTTTTACATAACAACATATATGTTTTAGAAAATACAGCACAAATAATAAACTATGAAGATATTCATAAGTGCTCAAAACTAATAAGAAAAGCAAATAAAGTGTATTTCGTTGGAGTTGGATATTCTGGAATAATAGCACAAGATATTAACTATAAATTTATGAGGATAGGGATAAATTGTAATTACTTTAGTGATAGTCATACTATATTAATGATGTCTTCTTTAATGAAAAAAGGAGATATAATAGTTTGTGTATCTCATACAGGAGAGACAGAAGATATAGTAAGTTCAGTAGAAATGGCAAAGAAAAATGAAGCTACTGTAATTTCAGTAACTAATGATAAAGATTCTAAGGTTAGGAGCTTATCAGACATATGTTTATCGTATATTTCAAATGAAGGAGTATTTGAAAGTGGTTCAATGTATTCAAAACTTGCTCAGATGTTTGTATTGGATATTATATATACACAAGTAGTCAAAGATATGGGTGGCATAGCACACGACAATAAATTAAAGACAACAGAAGCTATAAAAGGCAAATATACAATATACAGGTAAATGTGCTAATGTAAATTAGGGCAAGAATTTTCTTGGCCTTTTTTAATATTATAAAATTAATTAATAATACTTTCAAAGAAAACTAATTTTAAAAATTAATTTTCTTTAAAAGTATAAAAGATTATTTTTAAAGATAATACTAAATATGATATAATAAAATTTACGTAAAAACAGGAATTCTAAAAGGATGGTGTAGTACATGAAATGGACTGAAATAACAATAAAAACTTCAACAGAAGCAGTTGAAGCTATAACTAATATATTATACGAACACAATGTAGGAGGAGTATCTATAGAAGATCCTAAAGACTTCAAATTCCAAAAGAAAAATGAATTTGATTGGGATTTCGTTGAAGAAGAAATATTTAATAGTGGATACGACGGAGTAATAATAAAAACATACATAACAGAAGAAAGAGATGTAAGTGAAGATATTAAATCTATAAAAGAAAGAATAGATGGATTAAAAGAGTTCGGTATAGATGTAGGAGAAGCAATAGTTGAATTATCATACGTTGATGAAGAAGACTGGGCTAATGAATGGAAAAACTACTACAAGCCAACTAAAATAGGAGAAAAAATAGTAGTAAAACCAACTTGGGAAGAATATGAAGCTGGTGATGAAGACCTTATAATAGAGCTAGATCCAGGTATGGCATTTGGGACAGGAACTCACGAAACTACAAGCATGTGTATAAGAGAATTAGAAAAATACGTTAAGCCTGAAAGTAAAGTATTTGATATCGGATGTGGAAGTGGGATACTTGCAATAGCGGCTGCAAAGCTTGGAGCTAGAGATGTACTAGCAGTTGACTTAGACGAAGTAGCAGTTAAAGTATCTAAAGAAAATATAGAACTTAACAATGTATCTAAAAGTGTTAAAGCACTTTACGGTAATTTAATGGAAGTTGTAACTGATAAAGCTGATATAGTAGTTGCAAACATAATAGCAGATATAATAAAATTATTAGCTAAAGATATCAAAAACTTTATGAAAGATGATGCAGTATTTATATCTTCAGGAATAATACATGCAAAGGTTGATGAAGTTAAAGAAGCACTAGTTTCAAATGGATTAGAAATAGTACATGTAGAATCTTTAGGTGAGTGGAATGCTATAGTATCTAAAATAGCTAAGTAGGTGAAATTATGGATAGATTTTTTGTAGAAAAGAAAAACATAAACCTAGAAAATAACACTTGCATAATAGAAGGTGAAGACGTAAAACATATATCAAAAGTTTTAAGATGTAGAGTTGGAGAATGCCTAGAAATATGTGACAATGACAATAATGAGTATATAGCAGAGATTTCGGGTATATCTAAAGAAGAAGTAACTCTAGATATAGTAGAAACTATAGATATAAAAAGAGAATCAGACCTTAAAGTAAGGCTATACCAAGGGTTACCAAAAGGTCCTAAGATGGAAATGATACTTCAAAAGTTAACAGAAGTTGGAGTGGATGAAATAATCTTAGTACAAACTAAAAGAAGTGTAGCCAAAGTTGATGATAAAAAAGAAGACAAAAAAATAGAGCGTTGGGAAAGGATAATATACGAAGCTGCAAAGCAAAGTAAAAGAGGAAAAATACCAACACTTAGAGGCGTTTTAAGTTTCGAAGAAGCATTAGCTGATATGAAAAATAATGACTTTAATATAGTTCCTTATGAAAATGAAAGAACGAAGTCTATAAAACAAGCTATAAAAGATATAGATATAAATAATATAGGAATATTTGTAGGCCCAGAAGGTGGATTTGCAGAAGAAGAAATTAAACAAATAGAAGATATAAATGGTCAATCGGTATCTCTTGGACCTAGAATACTAAGAACTGAAACGGCATCAGTAGTAGCATCTTCTATAGTTTTATATGAATTAAGTGACTTAGGAGGACAAGCATAAGTGAAAAAAGTAGCATTTTACACATTAGGTTGTAAAGTAAATCAATACGAAACAGAAGCTATGCTTGAAATGTTCAAAAAAGATGGATATGTTCAAGTTGAAAGCGAAGACTATGCAGATGTTTATGTTATAAACACTTGTACAGTAACACATATGAGTGATAGAAAATCACGTCAATATATAAGAAGAATGAAAAAGAAAAATCCAGACGCAATAATAGCAGTTGTTGGTTGCTATTCTCAAGTATCACCAGAAGAAATACTTGAGATAGAAGAAGTAAACTTAGTAATGGGTACTAACGAAAGAAGACAAATAGTTGAAGAAATTAAAAAACTAGATGCATCTCAAAAAGCTAGTACAGTAGATGATATAATGAAGGTAAGAGCCTTTGAAGAAATAGAAATAAATCAAACAAACGGAAAAACTAGAGCATTTATGAAAATACAAGATGGATGCGATAGATTTTGTTCCTACTGTATAATACCTTATGCTAGAGGTGGAAAAGTAAGAAGTAGAGATTTAGAAAGTATAGTAAATGAAGCTAACAAATTAGCAGATAAAGGATACAAAGAAATAGTTCTAACAGGTATACATGTTGCATCTTATGGAAAAGATGTAACAGATGCTAATATGAATTTATTAACTGTTATAAAAGCAATAGATGAAATAGAAAACATAGAAAGAATAAGATTAAGTTCAGTTGAACCAGTATTATTCACAGAAGAGTTTGTTGAAGAAGTTTCTAAAATGGACAAAGTGTGTCCTCACTATCATTTATCATTACAAAGTGGATGTGACGAAACACTAAAGAGAATGAATAGAAGATATACAACTAAAGAATACAAAGAAATAGTTGATAGATTAAGAGCACATATACCTGATGTTGCAATAACAACAGATATTATAGTAGGTTTCCCAGGGGAAACTAATGCAGAATTTAGTGTAACAAATAAATTCTTAGAAGAAATAGAACTTTCACAAATGCATGTATTTAAATATTCACCAAGAAAAGGGACACCAGCTGCAACTATGGAAAATCAAATAGATCCTCAAATGAAGCAGTTAAGAAGTGATAAGCTTATAGCTTTAGGTCATACAAACTTTAAAAAGTTTGCATCAAAATATGAAGGTAAAGAAGTAGAAGTACTATTTGAACATAGAATGAAGGATAATAAATTTGAAGGATTAACAACTAATTATATAAGAGTTATAGTTGATAGTGAAAAAGATATACAAGGTCAAATACTTAAAGTTAAGATAACTAAGGTTAATGATGAATTTGTAGAAGGAATTTTAGTATAATATGTAGAAATATAAAATGACTTAAAAGAAATTATGGCTATTTATAAAAACTGTCATAATTTCTTTTAGTACATTTAATTAAATACAGTATATATTAAAAAAATTGCGTAATACGCGTTTAAAGGTTTGTTTAAGGCATTTTAAATAATAGTAGGTAAAATAATTATATACAAATAGATTAAGTAGCCTAAAAAGTTAAATAATAAACAAAAAGGAGAAATATTATGAGTTGCATATTCTGTAAAATAATAGATGGAGAAATACCATGTTCTAAAGTTTATGAAGATGATAAAGTATTAGCATTTAATGACATAAATCCAGTAGCACCTATACATATATTAGTAATACCAAAAGAACATTTTGATAGTTTAATAGATATATCTGAGGAACAAATGGACATAATGGCGCATATACATAAGGTGATAAACAAAATAGCTAAAGAACAAGGCTTTGATAAAGATGGTTTCAGAGTTATAAACAACTGTGGCGTAAATGGAGGTCAAGAAGTAAAACATCTTCATTATCATATACTAGGTGGCCAAAAATTACCGATGTATGAAGCTATGAATAAGTAAGAAAAATTTAAAAAATTCTTCTTAAATAAAATACTTGAAAAAAAAATAAAAGTAGTTTATAATAAACAAAGTGTGAGGTTATAATACATATAAATGTTATAATCTTTGTTATAGACACAGCAGAATTCGCACTATCGGAGGGAGGGAAAATGAAATGTCAGAAGTAAGAGTAAGAGAAAACGAAACATTAGACAGCGCGTTAAGAAGATTCAAGCGTTCATGTGCAATGTCTGGCATCATGTCTGAAGTTAGAAAAAGAGAGCACTATGATAAGCCAAGCGTTAGACGTAAGAAGAAGGCAGAAGCTGCTAGAAGAAAAAACGCTAAGAAATAGTTAAAAAAGAAATAAAGAGGTGAGGGTAATGTCCCTTAAACAAAAGTTACAAGAAGATTTAAAGTCTTCTATGAAAAATAAAGATACAGTAAGAAAATCTGTGGTAACTTTAATAAGAGCTTCTATAAAGCAATTCGAGGTTGACAATAGAGTTGAGCTTGATGATGAAGGCATTATAGATATAATAGCTAAGCAGTTAAAACAGCGTAGAGATGGTTTAGCTGAGTTTAAAAAAGCTGGAAGAGAAGACTTAGTAAGTGAAGCAGAGGCTGAAATCGAAGTTTTAAAAGAGTACCTACCTCAACAGTTAAGCGAAGAAGAGCTAAACACAATTATAAAAGAAACTATATCTGAAGTAGGAGCTACTTCTATGAAGGATATGGGAAAAATTATGTCAGTTGTTAGACCTAAAGTTAAGGGAAGAGCTGATGGAAAACTAATAAACGAGTTAGTGAAAGCTAACTTACAATAGATAGAAAAACCTAGAGACTAGTCTCTAGGTTTTTTAATGTGCTTATTTAATTTTTTTAAGTCATCACCGGAAAATATAGTTAATATAAAGTCGGCAATAATTTCACCTATATCCAATAGAATATCCATATAAAATCCTCCTTTAAAATATTATATAAAAAAATAGATATAGAGTTTCTAAAAGCGAGTTTAAATAAAAATCATACCATATTAATATAAAAAAATAAGACTTACTTAAATTATAGCCATTGAAAAACAATATATCCATATAAATAAAGATAAAGACTAATGAAATATATATAATGTTCTGCTACAATCTTAAGATATATATATAATCGAAGGATTTTAAAATCATTAATATATGGCGTGTATTAAATTTTTAATTAAGGGGGATATTATGCTACCAATATTAGTAACTAAAAGGTGTATTTTAAAAGAGGTGTGTTTAGAAAATGCAAAAGATATGTATGAATACGCAAAAGAAGAGAAAGTAGTAAGGTATATGACATTTCCAAAACATGAAAGTTTAGAAAATACTAAAAATTTAATAGAAAGCTTTTTTATAGAAAGGTATAAACAAGGAATATCTTATGATTATGGTATAACATACAAAGAAAATAACAAATTTATAGGAACATCAGGGTTTTGTAGAATAGAAAATAAAGTAGCAACACTAGGATATTGTCTAAACCCAGACTATTGGAATAAAGGCATAATGACTGAAGTTGTAACAAGGCTAATAAAATTTGGATTTGATGATTTAAAATTAGAAAAAATAGAAGCACAATTTTATGACGGAAATATAAAATCAGGTAATGTAATGAAAAAATGTGGTATGAAATATTTAGGAAGTGAAGAAAGAGAAATAAAGCTACAAGGTAAAATGGTTATGGGAAAAATCCATAGATGTGAGATAACTAAAGAATATTATTATAAGGGCTAGAAATTTTTCTAGTCCTTATTTGAATTTTAAATTTAAACTATAAAATTTAATATTTCATCGTATAGCTCTTTTGCGTCATTATAACCTTCTTCATACAATGCTGTAAGTTTATTAACATCTTTTTCAACTTGACTAACTTTAACAGGTTTTTTAGGTCTAATAACAAGGACATCTCCCTTTTTAGATAATTCATCTACTAAATCAAGGCTTTTATTATAATTAATATGTCTATTTTCAATAGCACTAACAAGATTAGGATAAGCTTTATATCTTCTTTTTACAATTGAAGTAAATTTTTGTTTATTTTTTTTGTAAGTATAATCTCTAGTAAGTACTACTATATTTTTTCTATATCCTTGATTTATAGCGTATTCAATAGGAATTGAATCAGATACTCCACCATCAACCAACTTATAATTGTCTACCTCAACTATATTTGCAAACATAGGTATAGAACAAGAGGCTTGAAGATAAATAATATCTTTTCTTAAATCACTTAAAGTAAAATACTCTGGTTTTCCAGTTTCACAGTTAGTAGCAACAGCTATAAATTTAGTAGTAGATTTATTAAAAGCATCGTAATCGTAAACATTTAACTCATTAGGTATTTTGTTAAACATAAAGTCCATACCAAATATAGAACCTGTTTTAATTAAATTACGAAAGCTTAAGTAATTTTTATCATTTACATAATCTACAGTAGCATGATAAGCTCTTTTATATTGTTTTGATAAATAAGAAGAAGCATGGCAACTTCCAGCAGAAACTCCAACAACCATATCAACTCCTATATTCTTTTCTATGAAAAAATCTAATACGCCAGCAGTATAAATTCCTCTCATACCACCACCTTCTAATATTAATCCTATTTTATTCATAATTATCCTTTCTATATTTTAAATTTACATAATATAAAATACTTCATTTACTTTGCAACTATTATAGTATAAGGAGTTTATATTGTCTAGTTATTTAAATTTATATTAAATATAATAATATTTATTTATCAGATAAAATTAAAAATACTTGAAAAATGTATTTACTAAATAGAAAACACTTTGTAGTAGATGTTTTTTAAGTATGAAACTATGGGTATAATATAAATATTATAAAAGTTTAAGGAGTATAAAATGCTTAAGAATATAATTAAAAAGTATAAAGAAAACAAAGATAACAAAAATAAAGTAGTTTGTAGTTGCTTTGAAGTAACTAAAGCTGATATACAAAATGCGGTAAATGAAGGGATAACATCTATAAATGAAGTAAGGAAAAAAACAAAAGCTGGTATGGGATGTGGAAGATGTAACGCTTCTATTGAAAGAGTTGTATACAAAGCTATAAAATCTAAAAACGAAAGTAAAGATAAATCTAATTAAGATTTGTATATCCTTTTGCTTGTATTTATATTATATTAAAAATGGAATAAATTATGAATTAAAATATAAAATTTAAATACTTTCCATATAATATGGTAAAATAGTCATAGCAATAACAACTGGAGGATAATATGAAAAAACTAACAACATTAATAACAATATTTATATCTATTTTTGTTTTGACAGGTTGTGTAAATACAGACATAACATTAGATATAGACAAAAAGGGAAATATAAGTGCATCGGCACAAATATTAAGTAGTGATTACCTAATGAAAGGTATAGATGAAGCCAAATTAAAAGAATCATATTCTAATGTAGAAAAAATAACAGAACCAGGAAAAACAGGTTATAAAATAACAGAAAACATAGGAAATATCAAAGATATAAAAATTGATAACAACAAGGATTTAAGCAAATACGCTGATTTAATAAAAATAAATCAAGAAGATAAATTTTTATATAATATATATGATGTTAACATAATGCTAAAAGATTATATGCAAAAAAATATGAGTAGTGAAGAAGTAGGTATGTTAGGTCTACTTGGTTCTGGTTTTGATTTGAATTTCCACTTAAATACACCTTTAGAATTGATAGAATCAAATGCAACATCTAACTCAGAAAAAGATGGTATACATACATATAATTGGGATTTTAACTTAGGAAAAGTAGAGAATATATATGCTAAAGTTAAAATACCTAATATAAAAAATATAGCTATATTAGTAGTTGGTATTATAGCTTTAATAGGTATCATTGTATTTATAATAAAAAAAAGAAAAAAGAATAATACAAATAAAAGCCAGTTCTAATTAGAATTGGCTTTTATTTATATTAAGAAATTATAAGTTACCTATTTTGTTGATAATCTATAATTAAAAACTATAAAATTTGAGAAAGAGATATACTGCTTATGAAATTATATATATGATTTTTTATATTGACATACCGAAAATAAACTTGTCATAAAAAAGAGAACTTGTACATACTTATAAATAAGAAAACAATGAAAAGAGGGGGATAACTTTGATTATATCCGTAAAAGAAGTTATAAATTTTTTTATAAGTGTCCTCATACCACTAGTAGTAGGATATGCTAGTAGTATGATATCTCAAATAATAGCAGGAACAAATACAGCAGCCAACTATGCAAGTTTAATAAAACCAGACTTTGCACCACCCAGCTTTATATTTCCAATGGCATGGACAATTCTATACATATTAATGGGAATATCAGCTTATTTAATATTAAAAAAAGGTTATGAATCTACTAAAGTAAAAGATGCAATGTTTTACTATTGGTTACAACTTGGACTTAATTTTTTATGGAGCATATTATTTTTTGGATTTGATTTAAGACTAACAGCATTAATAGTGCTTGTAATAATATTGTTAATTGTAATAGTTATGACATATAAATTCTTTAAAATAAATAAAAAAGCAACTTATATAAATATACCGTATATTCTATGGATTATGTATGCTTTATATTTAAATTATTTTATATGGATAATAAATAAATAGAACAAGCAACAATATATAACATACTACATATACTTAATTAATCATAATTAAAAACCTTATAATATAAAACATTAGTAGAAGCCAATGATTAAATTAAGGGAGACTATAAAGTGAAAAATAAAATACAATTTTATTAGACTTTAAGGAGAGGATTTGATTGAAACGTAGTATATGTAGTAGAAATGTAGAATTAAGGGATGGTATAAAAGAGTATATTAATTCAAAATTTGATAAGTTAAAAAGCTCTTTAGAAGATGGATGTGTCAAAGTTATTATAGAAAAAGATGAAAGCATGTATAACATTGAGGTTTTAATGAGTGAAGATAATGTAAATATTGGAAAAGTGGAAAGTATAAATGAAGACTTGTACTCTGCAATAGATGCTGCCTTTGAAAAAGTATATAGCAAGCTAATAAGGTATAAATCAAAATTGAAATTTAGTACAGACCCATTAATAATAAAAGACTCAGAAGAAGTTGAAGAAGATGATGAAATAATAATAAAAAGAAGAAAAAAATTCAATCTAAAACCTATGAGCATAGAAGAGGCAGTACTTCAGATGGAACTTTTAGGACATAATTTTTTTATATTTAGAAATCAAGATAATTATGAAATAAATGTTGTATATAAAAGGAAAAATGGTGGGTATGGATTAATAGAGCATGAATAAAGATATGTAGCTTATAAAAAATACTGAGATTTTTCTCAGTATTTTTTATATTTTATTCTCTAGAAGAAGCAACTCATATACTAGAGAATTAAGAGTATTTATATTTATATATAAACTTTTATTAAGATTATTATGTTTATAATCATATTTAAATGTATAACTTTCAATTATATTATCATATTGATAAGTTTTTATATAGTTTTTATCATAGTATAAATCATTATAAGAATTACTTAATTTATTTTTCAAAAATTCATCAACTATTTTTTGGTAAAAATCTTTGCTTTGAATAGGAAGAATTTTTAAATTAAAATATGGTCGCTGATAGATATAAAATATTTTATTATCTTTTTTAGAAATTCTTATTTTGTAAATTTTATTTTTAGTCTTAAAAAAATACTGATAAAACTTAAGTGCATCATTATTATCGAAAAATATATCAAAATCTTCATCGATTATAGATTCTTCACAAATAGAATCATCAAATATAGCATTTATAGTTTTTATACAAATAAAACGTAAATATTCATCGGAAGTAGTATCTAAAGTATCATCTTTTGTTTTTTCGCATATATTTAATATGCGTGAGTCACTTGGTAAATTATAAGAATTTCTTAAGTTAATTTTAGATTTAGGTTTAATTAATGGATATAAAGATTGCATAGATGAAATTAAATTAAAATAACTATTATTAAGAGATGTAAGTATATTTTTCGAATAATTACTTATCGCATATTTTTTTAAACGTTTTAAATCAGAAAGTATATTAAAGCTAAGTATAAGTATAGAATTTAAATCTACCTCATTTATGGATAATGAATTGGTTGTTCTGATAAATTCATTATCTAGAGAATTATGATATATATTTTTATAAAGTTGAGAGAGTAGCTTCGTATTCCTACTATTTTCCTCTTTTATAGAAGTTAACGTATCAATCGAATAAGAATAATCTATGAGATAGCTTAAATATATATCTAGGTAAATGCAATTTTGTATGATTTTTGCAAAAATATTTTTCATTTAATCACCTCTTTTTTAATAACATAAATATATAGATATTTTATTCAAATAGATATTATAAGTTTACACGCTGACTTTATTTAAATAAAAAAATAATCATATTAGTATGGAGTTATTAGGCTTAAATTCCATAAAAGAAAAATAAGTAAAAAATTAAGGAGGAATAGTATGATAGATATTTCAGAAGAATTGTTAGTAAATAAACCAACAGTTACTATAATTTCAAATACCTTCGTAAGTATAGAAAATTATATATCTATAATCACCTATGAATCAGATTTAATAAAAATAAAAACTAGAGAAAAAACAATAAAAATATGCGGAAGTGATCTTTCACTTAAATATATACAAGAAGAAGAAATAGGTGTAAAAGGAGTTATATACACAGTAGAATATATAGATTAGGGGGAAATACGTATGATAAGCTATATAAGGGGATATTATGTTATAAGTGTAGAGGGAGTGGAGATAGAAAAGTTTATAAACCTTTTAATAAGAAGTAATGTAAAAGTTTATAATGTAAAAAGAATAAGTAAGACTAAAATAGAATTTTGTGTAAATAGAGAAGATATGAAGGATTTAAAAAGAGCTTATAGGGGAAATAATTTTGATATAAAGGTAAAGCAAAAAACAGGTGTACCATTTATACTTAAGAGAATCTATAAATTAAAGGGAATGTGGATTTGTGCTATAATATCGTTGTTTTTACTTATTATGACATCTCAATTTGTAACAGATATATACATAAAGGTTCCAGAAGGGATAAACAAAGATGATGTACGAAAAGAGCTATATAATGCAGGACTAAAGCCTGGAGTTTATAAAAAGAATATTGATAGAAAAGAAATAAGAGACCATATAATGTTAGAATTTAATGATATAGCATACATATCTATAAATGTTAAAGGTACAAATATATTTGTAACTGTAACGAAAAAAGCAGAAACTCTAAAATCTACTAAAGATTCAAATTATTGTAATATAATTGCTAGTAAAAATGGTATAATAGAAAAGGTAATACCAAGAAGTGGAAACCCAAGTGTAAATCCTGGAGATATAGTAAAAAAGGGAGATGTGTTAGTAAGTGGCGCAAATACAAAGTCTCTCCCTGAAATATGGGCAACAACTTTTTATGAAGTTAAAAAAACTGATAGCTATGAAGATACTATAAAAGAAAAAACAGGAAATAAAAAAAGAGTATATACCATAAGTTTCTATGATAAAAAATATACATTAAGGAGAAATATAAAGTATAAGGATTATATTATAGAAAACAAAACACATAAATTATCTATAGGAGATTATACTTTTCCTATAAAAATTGAAGTAAGTACTTTCTATGAAGCTAAGAATAAAAAGATAAGCAAGAATAAAGAAGAATTGAAAAAAGAAATATCAGAAAGGGCTCAAAAAGAAATAGAATATATTATACCTCCATCAGCTAGAATCATAAAAGTAGACCATGATTATAAAGTAAATAAAAATAATATGTTAGAATATGTGTTAACAGTACAAACAACTGAGAATATTGCGCATACTTACGCACTTAGCAAGTCAGAAGCAGAGGAATATATAAAAGAAAGTGAAAAAAATGAGTCAGAGGAAGAAATTCCTAAAAATCCTGATAAAAGACCGATTAATGATATAAGAAATGAATTTGAAGATAAAGATAAAGAAGAAAATGACAAAAGCAAAGAAAAAGATAAAAATTCAAATACAAACTAAGGAGGACGTAAATTGATAGTACAAAAGAAATTTATAGTATCAGAAGAGAAGTTTGAAAGAGAATTATTTGGTAACTTTGATGAAAATATTAAATTGATAGAGGATGCTTTAAATATAGATGTAATATTAAGAGAAGGCAATATAGTTTTAATGGGTGAAGAAAAATATGTAGAAAAAGCCTTAAGACTAATGGATGAACTACATTCAACAGTACAAAATGGAAAACATTTAGACAAGCAAAGTATATCTTATTCTTTATCTCTTTTATTTGAAGGTAGTGAAGAAAAGATAAAAGACCTAGAAGAAACTATAGTATTAACTAAAAAAGGTAATCCTGTTAGGCCAAAAACTCTTGGTCAAAAAACATATATAGATTTAATAAAGAAAAATGATATAACTTTTGGAATAGGGCCAGCTGGAACAGGTAAAACATATCTAGCAGTAGCAATGGCTGTTAAAGCTTTTAAAAAGGATGAAGTAAGTAGAATAATACTTACAAGACCAGCGGTAGAAGCAGGCGAAAGTTTAGGTTTTTTACCAGGGGATTTAAAAGATAAAGTAGATCCATATTTAAGACCATTATATGATGCATTATTTGATATGCTAGGTCCTGAAAAGTTTAGCAAATATTTAGAAAGAGGAACTATAGAAGTAGCACCTTTAGCATTTATGAGAGGTAGAACATTAGATAATGCCTTTATAATACTAGATGAAGCTCAAAACACTACTCCAGAACAAATGAAGATGTTTTTAACAAGACTAGGATATGGCTCTAAAGCAGTAGTAAATGGTGACTTAACTCAAACAGACTTGCCTAGAAAAAGTAAAAGTGGATTACTTCATGCTATAAAAGTACTAGATAAAGTAGAAGGAATAGGAAGTATAAGATTAACAGACAAAGACGTAGTAAGACATGAATTAGTTCAAAGAATAATAAGAGCTTATGATAGATTTGACAATAAGGAATTAGATAAGAAAGAAAGCAAAAAAGATAAAAAAAAGTAAAAGAAAATAACTAAGGAAGAAGTGAATAAAATGGAATTAATAATGGATAATAGACAAGATAAAATGGACATAAGTGAAGAATTAATAGAGAAAATAAAAGATATCATATTAGAATGTTTGGACTATGAAGGATATGACGATGATTATGAAGTTAGTTTATCTTTTGTAGACAACAAAGAAATACATGAGTTAAACAAGCAATTTAGAGGGATTGATAGACCAACAGATGTGTTATCTTTTCCAATGATAAGTGAAGATGATTTTGATATAGAATTAGAAGAAAAATCACTAGGTGATATAGTAGTATCTTTAGAAAGAGCTTTTGAACAAAGTATAGAATACAATCATAGCTTTGAAAGAGAAGTATGTTTTTTAGTATGTCATAGCATGTTCCATCTTTTAGGATATGATCATGATACTGACGAAAATACAAAAGAAATGAGACAAAAGGAAGAGCATATACTAAATAAGTTAAGTATAACAAGGGAGTAAGTTTATGAAGGGGACAAAAAAACGTCAGGGGATAGTTAAGGCATTTAATGTAGCTATAGAAGGTATATTATATACATTTAAGTCAGAAAGAAATATGAAAATACATTATTGTGTTGCTGTAATAGTACTCGTAGCTAGTATGTTTTTTAAGCCTTCTAGAATGGAGATGATAGCTTTAATTATGGCTATAAGCTTAGTTGTAATATCAGAAATGTTTAATACGGCTATTGAAAAAGCTATAGACATGGTAACAGAAGAACATCATCCATTAGCTAAAATATCAAAAGACGTAGCAGCTGGAGGAGTATTAATAGCTACTTTAAATTCAGTTGTAGTAGGCTATTTAGTGTTTTATGATAAAATATCAAAACCGGCTGAAAACTTGATAAACTCTATAAGAAGGTCAGAACTTCATATAACTTTAATATGTATAGTAGTAGTTTTAATAGCAGTTGTAGTAGTAAAAACCTTGACAAATACAGGAACACCACTAAAAGGTGGAATGCCAAGCGGACATTCAGCATTAGCATTTGCAATGGCTACAATGATAACTATGATGACAGGTGGACTTATACAATCCACGCTATCATATTTAATGGCGTTTTTAGTTGCACAAAGTAGAATTGAAGGAAAGATACATACATTTTGGGAAACAGTAGCAGGATCAATATTAGGAGTTTTAGTGGGGTTAGCAGTATATCAAATAGGATGGTTTTATTAAATATATAAGAGTCTTCTTTTAATCTTTTTAGGGAGGCTCTTTTTATATTTCATTTTAACTACCTATATTATGAGTAAGTTATGTATATTGATTATATTAATAGATATATTGAATTAAAAAGCAGAAATTAGGCAGATACAAAAATATATTGTAAATAATATAAAATATATATTAAAGTACTCAAATTAAGAGTATTTTATTAAAAAATAAGTCTTAAATTATCAATTTTGTGTTATAATGTAAGGTACTAAATAAATATATTAAATATAAAATACGGAAATAAGAATATTTATTATATATATTTTATAATATAGACTTATAAGATATATCAGGAGGCATATATTATGAATAATAAAGAATTATTAAAAATAGCAGAAGAAGCGAGAAAACATTCTTATTCTCCATATTCAAAGTTTAGAGTTGGAGCAGCTCTTTTAACTAAAGATGGAAAAGTATTCACAGGATGTAATGTAGAGTGTGCATCTTTTGGAGCTACTAACTGTGCTGAGAGAACAGCAATATTTAAAGCTATATCAGAAGGACATAGAGATATAGAAGCAATAGCAGTAGCTAGTGATAACTCTGAAAAAAATGAATCAACATACCCATGTGCAATATGCAGACAGGTTATAATAGAATTTGGGTTAGATATAAGAATAATAACAGGTTATTCTGAAGGAACTATAAAGGAAACAACTATAAAAGAGTTAGTTCCTCACTATTTCTCAGGAATAGACTTTGTAGATAATCATAAATAAAACAAAAGAAAAGACAGGAGACATTTATATGTTTAAATCAGGATTTGTTAGTATAGTAGGGAGACCAAATGTTGGTAAGTCTACTTTAATGAATAATGTGGTTGGAGAAAAAATAGCTATAATGAGTGATAAACCTCAAACTACAAGAAATACAATACAAGCAGTATATACGGATGAAGAAGCTCAAATAGTTTTCTTAGATACGCCAGGTATACATAAACCTAAAAATAAATTAGGAGAATTCATGGTTAAATCAGCAACTGATGCATTTAAAAATGTTGATTTAGTATTATTTGTTGTGGATGATTCTAAAAAGATAGGACCTGGAGACAGAAAAATAATAGAAGAATTAAGAAATGTAAAGAGACCAGTTATATTAGTATTAAACAAAATAGATCAATTACAAGAAGATGAACTATTTGAATTAATGGAAATGTATCACAAAGAAAATGTGTTTAAAGGAATAGTGCCAATATCAGCACTTAAGGGAAGAAACATAAAAGAGCTTATAAAAGTAATAAAAACTTACTTAGAAGAAGGACCAAAGTACTTCCCAGACTACATGATAACTGATCAACCAGAAAGAGTGTTAGTAGCTGAACTTATAAGAGAAAAAGTATTACACTATGTTCATGATGAAGTTCCTCATGGAGTTGCAGTTGAAATAGAAAAAATGAAATCAAGAAAAGATAAAGAAATTGTTGATATATCAGCTGTTATCTATTGTGAAAGAGAATCTCATAAGGGTATAATAATAGGTAAGAATGGAAGAAAATTAAAAGGTATAGGGAAATCAGCAAGAGAAGATATGGAACTATTATTAGGTTCTAAGGCAAATCTTCAATTATGGGTAAAGGTAAAAGAAAACTGGAGAAACTTACAAAATTATGTGAGTAACTTTGGATATACTGATAAATAATAAAGGTGGATTATATGGATAGGAAACAGGATGCTTCCCAGGATTTGTTGGGCGAAGTCAAGAGTTTAATTGAAAATAATAAAATACTAGAATTAAGAGAATTATTAGAAGAATATCATACAATTGATATCTTTGATATTATGGAACATTTAGAGGAAGATATGAAAATAAAATTATTTGAAGTACTTCCCCTTGATGTAGCAGCATCTATATTAGAAGAAAGTGATGCTCAGTTTTTCAGTAGTACTTTATCTAAGATAGATATTGATCATAGAAAAAATATCTTAGAATTAATGTCTTTGGATGATATGGCAGATATTTTAAGTCAGCTTGAAGAAGGCGAGATAGAAAATATAATGGAACTTCTAAGTAAAGAAGATGCAGATGATATAAAAGAACTTTTAATATATGAAGAAGAGTCTACAGGTGGTATAATGACCACTGGATACATAGAAGTAAATAAAGACATGACTGCTAAAGAAGCAATTGAACATATGAGAAGTCATGCTGAGGAAGCAGAAACAATATATTATATATATGTAGTTGATAATGCTGAAAAGCTAGTGGGAGTACTATCTCTAAGAGAGTTAATAACAGCTAGAGATTCTAGCATTATAGAAGATCTAATGAGTGAAAACATAATATCTGTATATGTAGATGAAGATAGAGAAGAGGCTGTAAGATTAGTATCTAAGTATAATCTAATAGCAATACCAGTAATAGATAGACAAAAAAGACTTAAAGGAATAATAACAGTAGATGATATAATAGATGTTATGGAAGAAGAAGCAAGTGAAGATATGTATAAATTTGCAGGTACTTCGGAACAAGAAAGAGACTTTGTAGAAAAAGTTAATCCAACATCAAAAGAACAAATAATATCATCAGTTAGAGCGAGAATTCCATGGCTTATAATAACTTTACTTGGTGGATTATTATCTATGGTAATATTTTCTAATTTAGATTTTATAATGAACCCAACTTATGCATCTTTAGTATTTTTTATACCTGTTGTTATAGGTATGGGAGGAAACATTGGAACACAGTCATCAGCACTTGCTGTTATGGTTCTTTCGAATAAAGATTTAGAATTTAAAAATGTTATAAGAGAAGGTATGGTAGGTCTTATAACAGGAATAATATGTAGTATATTAATAGGAATAGTAATATTTATATTTATGAGGGACATAGATATAGTGTTAGTAGTATCCTTATCTCTATTTATAAACATGATAGTTGGAGCTATGATAGGTGCATTTATGCCATTTTTATTTAAAAAAATGGATGTTGATCCATCAATAATATCAGCACCAATAATAGCAACACTTCTTGATATAGTAGGAATTGCTATATATTTAATGATAACAACTTTGCTTTTGGCAAAAATTGTTTAATAAGTTAATGTATGATTTACCCTCTTCTTACTTAAAATATAAATATAACTGTAAGAAGGGGGTTTTTTAAAAATGAACAATTTATGTTGGGAAATTTTTAAAAAGACAGGCAATATAGAAGCCTATTTATATTTAAAAGATTATAAAACACTAAATGAAGAAGTAGAAACTATGAGGGAGATAGAAACAGACTATGATAGTATTGAACACCCAGGGGATAGTACTTAAGGCAGTAAGATATGAAGAAAACGATGTTATATTAACTCTATTTACAAGAAAGCTTGGAAAAGTATCAGCATTAGCAAAAGGAGCTAAAAAAAACAAGAGCGCTCTACTTTCATCTTCGCAGCTTTTTGCTTATTGTAATTATACATTAAGAAAACAAGGAAGTATGTATAGGGTAAGTCAAAGTGATATTATAAAAAGTTTTTATGATATATCCTACGATATAGATGCATTTTCTTATGCTACCTATATAACTAAGTTAGTAGAAAACTCAACCTTAGAAAATCAAACTAACAATAGGTTATTTATACTACTTGCACAAACTTTATATCTATATACTCAAGTTGATGTAGACAAGAAATTTGTAACACATGTATTTGAATTAAAATTTTTAGATTATATAGGTCTTAGACCAATAATAAACAGGTGCTCAATATGTGGTACTAGAGACTTAAAATCACCAGCATTTAATGTATACGAAGGTGGAGCATTATGTAGTAGTTGTAGTGAAAATGTACAAGACAACATAAGTATAGATGTAACAACGTTAAAATTAATGGAATATATATTATCAAACGATATATTAAGATGTTCCAAAGCTAAAGTATCTAAATATATCATATATGAACTAGAAAAAATACTAAAACAATACTTAGCGGTACATGTAGATAATATAAATCAAAAATCTTTATACATGTTAAGAGAAATGAAAAAATCTTCAAAAGAAGATTTGAATGAGTAAGTTTAGAATAATTATAAGGGAGTGGATAATGGTGAATGAAAATATTACAATAGAAAAACTAGATGCTGTTATACAAAGAGTACCAGGTGCTACGTATGAACAAGCTAAAAGTGCATTAACAAAAACTAATGGAGATGTTATAGAAGCGATAATATCTCTAGAAGGACAGATAGGCTTTAGTGGTAAAAGTAAAAAGGTTAAAAAGAATGTAGAACAAGTATTTTCAAAAGATAGTGAAGATATGAAAGAACTTAAAAATAAAGTAAAAGATTTACTTCAAAAAAGTAGCGTCATAAGAGTTATAGTAGAAAAAAATGGTAAAAATATAATGAATATACCTCTTACAGTAGGAGTAGTAGGTTTAGCACTTGGTCCATTGGTAACATTAGTTGGACTTTCAGCTGCAGTTATAGGAAAATATAACATAATGATTCAAAATGAACAAGATGGTTCAATAGTTGATTTAGGGGAATTAAATGAAGAAAAGTTAAGTATGTTAAAGCAAATGCTAAGTAATACTGCTAAAGGGATAAAAGATACTGTAGTGGAAAGCAAAAAAGACGACAAAGACATAACAGATGAGCTTATAAATGAATATGACAATTCAAATTTAGATAACAACAAATAGAGATAAAATTATGATTTTTCAATAAGATTGACAAAAATTCAAGTATTTGTTATTCTAAAAGTTGAAATATACTAAAGGCCTTTCGTTAATTCGAAAGGCTTTGTTAAGCATATAGGAATTTATATTTTAAAACTTATAATAAGACTTAAACTAAAAATTATAGTTTTAACAATATACATAAAATTAAAAATTTATAGGAGGTATTCATATGAATTTCCAAAATATGATACTTACATTGCAAAACTATTGGGCAAAGCAAGGATGTATCATGATGCAGCCTTATGATGTTGAAAAAGGTGCAGGTACAATGAACCCTAATACTCTTTTAAGATCATTAGGACCAGAGCCTTGGAAGGTTTGCTATGTAGAGCCATCAAGAAGACCTGCGGATGGTAGATATGGGGAAAATCCAAATAGACTTTATCAACATCATCAATTCCAGGTTATATTAAAACCATCACCAGATAACATACAAGAATTATATTTAAATAGTTTAAAAGAAATAGGTATAGATCCAAATGAACATGATATAAGATTTGTTGAAGATAACTGGGAATCAACTACAGTTGGAGCTTGGGGACTTGGATGGGAAGTTTGGTTAGACGGTATGGAAATAACTCAGTTTACTTACTTCCAACAAGTTGGAGGTATAGAGTGTGAACTTGAAACTGGAGAAATAACATATGGACTAGAAAGACTTGCTATGTATATACAAGAAGTAGATAGTGTTTATGACTTAATGTGGAATGATGAGTTAACTTACGGAGATGTATTTAGACAAGCTGAATATGAGAACTCTGTATATGCATTTGAAGAATGTGATGCAGATATGTTATTTAATTTATTTGATACATATGAAAAAGAAGCTACTAGACTTATAGAAAGAGGACTTGTAATACCAGCATACGATTATGTGTTAAAATGTTCTCATACATTTAACACTTTAGATGCTAGAGGAGCTGTTGGAGTAAGTCAAAGAGCATCATTTATAGGAAGAGTTAGAACAATGGCTAGAAATGTTTCTTCAGCTTACGTTAAGCAAAGAGAAGAAATGGGATACCCGCTTATAAAGGAGGGAAAATAATATGAATAACTATCTTTTATTTGAAGTTGGAGTTGAAGAATTACCATCAAGATTTGTAAGTTCTACATTAGACCAAATCAAAGGTAACTTAACAAAATTATTTAACGAAAATAGAATAAAATTTGATGATATAAAAGCTTATGGAACACCTAGAAGATTAGCGTTTATAGTTGAAGGTATAAGTGATAAGCAAACTGATTTAGAAGAAGAAGTAAAAGGTCCATCTAAAAAAATAGCAATAGATGCTGATGGAAATTTCACAAAGCCAGCACTTGGATTTATGAAAAGTAAAGGTTTAAAAGAAGAAGACGTAATATTTAAAACTGTTGGAAAAGATGAATATATATTTGGAACAATAAGACAAGCTGGTTGTGAGACTAGTGAAGTATTAAAAACTATATTACCACAAGCAGTTAAGATGGTAGTATTCCCTAAGGCTATGCGTTGGGGTGGAAAAAACATGAGATTTGCTAGACCTATAAGATGGATGGTTACATTACTAAATGATAAGGTACTAGAAATAGACTTAGAAGGTATAATATCTTCAAATGTAACTAAAGGACATAGATTCTTAGGACAAAGTGAATTTGAAGTTAACTCTTTAGAAGATTATCTAACTAAATTAGAAGAAAACTTCGTAATATTAGATCAAGATAAGAGAAAAGCTATAATAAAGGAACAATGCATAAATGTTGCTAACACTTTAGGTGGAGAAATTGAATTTGACGAAGATTTACTAGAAGAAGTAACTCATTTAGTTGAATATCCAACAGCTTTTTATGGAGAGTTTGACAAAGAATACGCTAAACTTCCTAAAGAAGTTGTAACAACTCCAATGCAGCAACATCAAAGATATTTCCCAGTATTAAAGGATGGGAAATTATTACCAAACTTTATAGCTGTAAGAAACGGTAATGACTATAAAATAGAGAATGTTAAAAAAGGTAACGAAAAAGTTTTAGAAGCAAGACTTGCAGATGCATTATTCTTCTACAAAGAAGACACTAAAAAAGACTTAGAAAGTTACATAGAAAAATTAAAGAGTGTTGTATTCCAAGCTAAACTTGGTACAGTTTATGACAAATCTTTAAGAATAGAAAAATTAAGCGTTAAGATACTTGATTTATTAGGATTAAGTCAAGATGAAGCTGATACTAAAAGAGCAGCTAAATTATGTAAAGCTGACTTAGTAACAGGAATGGTATTTGAATTTACTGAACTTCAAGGGATAATGGGAAGAGAGTATGCAAAAGTTGGTGGAGAAAATGAAGCTGTTAGTGAAGCAATATTTGAACATTATTTACCAAGATTTGCAGGAGATATACTTCCACAAACTAATGCTGGTATAGCTTTATCTATAGCTGATAAATTAGATTCTATAGCAGGATTTTTTGCAATAGGAATACATCCAACAGGATCTCAAGATCCATATGCACTTAGACGTCAAGCATTAGGTGTTATAAATATACTAATGGATAGAAAGTTAGATATAAGTCTAAAATCATTAGTTGATATATCTTTAGAAAATTATACAAACTTAGAATTTGACAAGCAAACTGTAGCTAATGAAATGATGGAATTCTTCAATGAAAGAATCAAGAACTTATTTAGAGAACTAGGAATAAGATATGATGTTATAGATGCAGTATTAAGTGCAAACATAGACAATGTAAGTGATATGTATATAAGAGCAGAAGAACTTAATAATTGGCTACAAAAAGATGAGTTAGTTGAAATGCTAACAGCATTTAATAGAGTTTCTACATTAGCTCAAAAAGCTACTTCTAGCGAAGTGAAGGAAGAGTTATTAGTAGAAGATGCTGAAAAGGCTTTATACAATGAATTTAAAAATGTTAAAGAAAGCGTAAAATCTTTATTAAGTGAAAAGAGATATAGTGAGTCATTAGATGCATTTGCATCACTAAGACCATCAATAGATAATATGTTTGATTCTGTTATGGTAATGGATAAGGATGAAGCTATAAAGAACAATAGACTAGGACTTTTAAAACAAATATATGATACAATGTTAAGTATATGTGATTTATCAAAAATAGTTTATAAATAATATATCGGGGGCTAAGAGGACACTTTTAGTCCCTATATTATTTTAAATAACATTTTCCTAAAAAGATTCAAAATAATTTATTTGGAAAAAATACAAATAATAAATATTAAAATAATTAAAAAAATATCAATAATATATATTAAAACTATTTAATATATACAATGTTATATTATAATAGATTTAGTATAAACAATTTAGCTACATTATTTAGTATATAAACCATTAATATATACAAAAGAATAAATAGTATATAATAAATATAATAAAAAGTATGCGAATTGTATAACAAAAAGATTTACAATTACATATATATGGGTATATAATATACTATATAAAGAAAAAGTAATATAAAGTATAGCACATAAGGAAGAGGGTGACTATTATTCAACTTAATGATAGACAATTAAAGATAATTGATATAGTAAAAGAGAATGAGCCTATAACAAGTGAAGCCATTGCTGCTCATTTAAACGTAACTCGTGCTACACTAAGATCTGACTTAGCCATATTAACTATGACAGGAATATTAGATGCAAGACCTAAAGTTGGATATTTTTACTCTGGAGTTAGCGAATTAAATTTAATAGGCAATAACATAAAAGACAAAAAAGTAAGAGACATCATGAGTTTACCTGTATTAGTAAAAAAAGATATGAGTATATATGAAGTTATAGTCAATATGTTCTTATCAGATGTAGGAAGTATATTCATAATAGATAATGACGACATACTATGTGGAGTGGTTTCTAGAAAAGATCTACTTAAAGCTACTATAGGTGCTAGTGATATAAATCATATGCCAATAGGCATGATAATGACTAGGATGCCCAACATAGTTACTATAAATCAAGATGAGGATATAGTATTGGCAGCTAAAAAGATAATAGAACACGAAGTTGATTCTATTCCTGTTGTTGAACGTGATGAAAATAACAAAAACAACTTAAGGGTAGTAGGAAGGATATCTAAGACTAATATAACAAAATTTTTCCTAGAATTAGCTGACAATTAAGGAGGAATAAATGAAAAATTTAATTATATATGTTATATCAGACTCAGTAGGTGAGACTGCGCAACAAGTAACAAAAGCTGCTATTTCTCAATTTAAAATTAGTGAAGAGTGTGAAATAAGAAGATTCCCATATGTTATGGATGAAAACTTTTTATTAGAAATTTTAGAAGGTGGAAAAAGTGAAGATGCTATAATAGTATATACATTAGTAGACGAAAATCTTTTAAATGTTACTAAAAAATTCTGTGAAAAAGAAAATTTAAGTAATATAGACCTAATGACACCAATTTTAAAAGAAATAGCAAATAAAACTCAAATGAAACCTAAAAGAGAGCCTGGTATAATCAGAAAGTTAGATGAAAGCTATTTCAAAAGAGTAGAAGCTATAGAGTTTGCAGTAAAGTATGATGATGGTAAAGACCCAAGAGGTATACTTAAATCAGATATAGTTTTAGTAGGGATATCTAGAACTTCTAAAACACCACTTAGTATGTATCTAGCAAACAAAAACATAAAAGTAGCAAATGTACCTTTAGTTCCAGAAATACCTATACCTAAAGAGGTATTTGAAATAGATAATAAAAAAATAATAGGACTTACTAATACTCCAGAGAAGTTAAATCAAATAAGAGCAGAAAGACTTAAAGCATTAGGACTATCAAGTAATGCAAACTATGCTAACTTAGATAGAATACTACAAGAATTAGACTACTCAGAACAAGTCATGAAAAAAATAGGATGTCCAGTAATAGATGTTTCAAGTAAAGCAATAGAAGAAACAGCTGGAATAATTCTTGATATTATCAAAGAAAATGGATTAAACATATACAAAGATAGTGATAGATAGTTAAATTTAAAGAGAAAAACCTTAAAAACATCTTAGTTAATTTAATACAAGTTATTTATAGTAAATAAAACCTTATATTAAACTAACTAAGATGCATAAAGGCTAATTATATTAAACTAACCAAAATACAAAATGATGGGGGTTAAATAATGGAAGCTAAATATGTTTATAGTTTTGAAGAAGGTAACAAAGACATGAGATATGTTTTAGGTGGTAAAGGTGCTAACTTAGCAGAAATGACAAATATAGGTCTACCAGTACCACAAGGTTTTACAATAAGCACAGATGCTTGTAATGATTATTACAAAAATAATGAGACTATAAGTGATAATATAATAAATGAAATAGAAGAAAAGCTTAAAGAATTACAAGAAAAGCAAGGAAAAACATTAGGAGGCGAAATTAATCCTCTATTATTATCAGTTCGTTCTGGTGCAGTATTTTCAATGCCAGGAATGATGGATACAATACTTAATCTAGGTTTAAATGATACAAGTGTAGTAGCTTTAGCAAATTCTACTCAAAATGAAAGATTTGCATATGATAGTTACAGAAGATTTATACAAATGTTTTCTGATGTAGCTATGGGAATACCAAAATATAAATTTGAAAATGCCCTAGATAAAATAAAAGAAGCTAAAGGATACACTTTAGACACAGAACTTAATGTAGAAGATTTAAAAGAATTAGTAAAAAAATATAAAGAAATATATACAAAAGAAATAAAAAGTCAATTCCCACAAGATCCAAAAGAACAACTAATGTTAGCTATAAAAGCAGTATTCAAATCATGGAATAATCCACGTGCAATAGTATATCGTAAATTAAATGATATCCCAAGTGATTTAGGAACAGCAGTAAATATACAATCAATGGTATTTGGAAACATGGGAGAAACTAGTGGAACTGGAGTAGCATTTACTAGAAATCCTTCAACTGGTGAAAATAAAATATTTGGAGAATTTTTAATGAATGCACAAGGTGAAGACGTTGTTGCAGGTATAAGAACACCAAAGGACATATCTTCACTAAAAGAAGTGATGCCAAAGGCTTATGATGAATTTATGAAAATTACTTCTATACTTGAAAATCACTACAAGGATATGCAAGATATAGAATTTACTATAGAAAATGAAAAATTATATATATTACAAACTAGAAGTGGAAAAAGAACAGCTGGTGCATCTATAAATATAGCTGTAGACCTAGTAGGAGAAGGTATAATAAATGAAAAAGAAGCTATAATGAGAATTGAGCCTAAGCAATTAGATCAATTACTTCATCCTAGATTTGAAAGTAAATCTTTAAATGAAGCAATAGTTATAGCAAAAGGACTTCCAGCATCACCTGGTGCTGCTTGTGGAAAAGTATACTTTAATGCAGAAGATGTAGTAGATGCTAAAAATAGGGGAGAAGAATCAATACTTGTAAGACTTGAAACTTCACCTGAAGATATAGAAGGTATGGTATGTGCAGAAGGTATACTTACAGCAAGAGGTGGAATGACATCTCATGCAGCAGTTGTAGCTCGTGGAATGGGTAAATGTTGTGTAGCAGGATGTTCAGACATAAAGGTTGATGAGTATAACAAGGAAATAAGAACTGAAGATGTAGTTATAAAAGAAGGAGAATATATATCTTTAGATGGTTCTAGTGGATGTGTATATATAGGTAAGGTAGAAAAAACTGAAGTATCTTTAACTGGAAATTTCGAAAAATTAATGAATTGGGCAAATAAATATAAATCTTTAATGGTAAGAACTAATGCAGATAATCCAAGAGATGCTAAGGCTGCCATAAAGTTTGGAGCCGAAGGTATAGGATTATGTAGAACTGAGCATATGTTCTTTGACGAAGATAGAATACCAGCAGTAAGAGAGATGATACTTTCTAAAACATTAGAACAAAGACTAGTAGCACTTGAAAGATTACTTCCAATGCAACAAAAAGACTTCGTAGATATATTTAGAGTAATGGATGGTAAATCTGTAAACATAAGATTATTAGATCCACCACTACATGAATTCTTACCACATGATGATGAAACTATAAAAAGCCTTTCAGAGTCAATGAAAGTTTCAGTTAGTGAAATAAAAAGAAGAATAGTAGATCTAGATGAATTTAACCCAATGCTTGGGCATAGAGGTTGTAGACTTGCTATAACTTTCCCTGAGATATATATAATGCAAGCTAAAGCAATAATTAATGGTGCAATAGAAGCTACTAAAGAAGGTATAAAAGTAATGCCTGAAATAATGATACCTTTAGTTGGAGAAGCTAAAGAATTAAAAGTTATAAAAGAAGATATAAAAGAAACGATAGATAATATATTAGAAAAAGAAAATATGAAAATAGATTATACAATAGGTACAATGATAGAAGTACCAAGAGCTTGTTTAACAGCAGATGAAATAGCTAAAGAAGCTGACTTTTTCAGCTTTGGTACTAATGATTTAACGCAAATGACATTTGGATATTCAAGAGATGACGCAGGTAAATTCTTAGGCGAATATGTAAATAGAGAGTTACTAGAAAAAGATCCATTTGAAGTGTTAGATCAAAGAGGAGTAGGAAAGCTTATAGAGCTAGGAGCTAAACTAGGTAAAAGCGTTAAGCCAAATATAAAGCTTGGAATATGTGGAGAACATGGTGGAGAACCTTCATCAATAGAGTTTTGTTACAAAGCTGGATTAGACTATGTATCTTGTTCACCATATAGAGTACCAATAGCTAGACTTTCAGCAGCACAAGCAGTAATAAAAAATGAAAAATAAATAAATTTAATAAAATATCTATAAAAATACAGGTTTGTGATTATATCACAAACCTGTATTTTTATACACACTAATGCCTTATTATAATTATTAACAATATAGATGCAAACTATATAAATTTATTAGAAAACAAAATACAAATTTTATGCATAGTTTTTTAATTAGCGCAAGTAAAGAGCTTTGCGAAGATACTAAAAATGATATGATTTAATCATACTAACTAAAATATGATTTTAACATATATCACAGTAAAATAAATTTATCATACAATATACTAATGTACTTATAAGATGTATAAATAAGTAAGGAGGAGATTGTATGATTAAGTGTCCAAGATGCTCAAAGGAAGTATCATCAAGACCAGGAAGTATATGCCCTAGATGTGGGCTAAAAGTATCAGAAGTAAACGAAAAAATAAGATGCCCAGAAACAAGTTGCAGAGCATTAGTATCTAAAAAGTTTGAATATTGCCCAAAATGTGGCTGTAAGTTAAAAAATTATACTTTAACAGAATTTATAAAAATGGCAAGATGTAAAATAGATGATAAACTAAATGAAAAAGAATAAAGGTTGCATTTAGAGCAACCTTTATTTGGAAAGAATTGAAGTTTACATAAATTGGTTTCTTTAAGATAGGACTTAATACATGAAAAGAAAACATTTATTAATATATAAGTATGTAAATTATTATATATTAGTTACACTTAAGTAATTATTTTTCTATTTCAATATCCCATCCAAAGTAACCATTAGCCTTTTTGGAATATTTAAGTATAGCATCAAATTTAGTACCATTTTTACTTGTTAGTGATTTAACTTTGGCTTGACCATTTTTTAATATACCTTTAACCATTGTTTTGTTAGGTTTTTTCTTATAAAATTCTAGAAATTTATCATTTTTCCATATACCAAATTTACATTCTTTGTAGTTGTTGCATATATATCCTTTAGGAATCTCAACAACATCGCCACCACATATAGGGCATTTCCCAAGAGATTCATTTGAAGGAGAATCATTATTAGCACCACTTTTATTAGAAGATTTAGTATTAGATATATTTTTAGTAAATTTTTTAGTTTTAGGATTATAAACATAATTTTCTGTACTTATGCTTTTAGGGCTATCATGTTTTATTAGCTCAACATTTTTATATATAAAGTTAAATATATTGGTTAAATACTCTTTTCTAGTGAAAGTTCCTTTTTGAATATCACTTAGACTTTTTTCTAATTTGCCAGTATAATCAACATCAAATAGCTCTTTTACTGGGAATATTTCAACTAAATTTTTACCTAAATCAGTTACAGAATAAGACTTACCTTTTTTATTAACATATCCTACTTGTGATATCTTTTTTAATACATCAGCACGAGTAGCAGATGTACCTATTGAATAACCCGATAAAACTGTAGTATCATCATCAGGTACATTTTTACCGCAATTTTTCATAGCTTTAAGTAAGGTATCTTCTGTATAAGGCTTAGGTGGTGTAGTTTGTTTAGTTATCGGTTTAATATCTATGACATCAACTATTTCATCCTTATTTACCATAGGGAGTAAATCATCTTTTTCTTCCTTATTGTATACTTCTAAGTATCCTTTAGTTTTAAGTACTTTACCCTTAGTTAAGAATATATTTTTATCTACATCAGTTTTAATTTCAGTATTTTCATATTCTGCAGGAGGCATAAAGTTTGCTATGAATCTATCTTTGATGGCGTTATATACTATAAGTTCATCAGGTGTTAGATTAGTAGGTATTATATAAGTAGGTATTATTGCACTATGGCTATCTACCTTAGAAGAATCGAAAACCCTTTTAGTTTTAGTAAATTTGATTTTGTCACTATAAGGAACTGTTGCCTTTAATTTATCTAAAGCTTGAGACACTTTAGTTGCTAAACTTTCTTCTAAATAAATAGAATCGGTTCTAGGGTAAGTAATATAACCACCCTTACCTTTACCCTCATAAAGAGACTGACACACGCTTAAAACTTTATCTGAAGTGAAATTAGCATGTTTAGAAGTTATATATCCTTGTAGTGAAGTTAAACTGAAAAGTTTAGGTGCATATTCTTTAGACATTGTAACTTTTTTATCAAGTATTTTACCTTGATTAGAAGTTATGCTATTAATAATTTTATTAACATCTTCTATAGTATCAAATTTACTTTCTTTTCCTTTTATATACTTACCTTTATATTTTCCATTTTGGCATTTGAAATTTCCTTCTATTTCATAGTAGGTTTTTGGTACGAAATTTTTAATTTCCATATCTCTATCATAAACTAATTTGACTGTAGGTAGTATTACACGACCTATATTTAGTAGTTTACCGTTACCATACTTTAATGTGGCAACTGATGTAAAATTTATACCTATTAGCCAGTCAGTTATAAGTCTAGTGTAACCTGCTGATTGTAAATTTCTCATTTCATTATCATCTTTTAAATTATTAAGACCCCTAGTTATATCTTCTGGTGTCCATTCGTTTACTAAAATTCTTTTTACAGGTTTTTTGTTCTTAGATAATAAAAATATTAAAAAAGAAATTAATTCTCCTTCTCTATCATTATCTGTTGCATTTATAACATATTCAATATCATCTCTATGTAACAGTTTTTTTACTGTATTAAATTGCTTTTTCTTAGAACTATCTACTTTGAACTTAAACTTTTCTGGTGGAATAAATGGAAAATTAGCCATTTTCCAAGAACCAGAGTATTTATCTTTATCATAGTCTTTGACATCATATAGACTCACCAAATGCCCAACAGCATAAGTAACTATATATCCATTACCTTCAAAATAACCATCAAGACGAGTTTTAGCTCCTAAAAAAGATGCGATAGTTTTAGCCACAGATGGCTTTTCTGCTAGTATAAGTTTCATGTAAAACTCCTTTCAAGGTGCTTAAATACTACATTTGTAACTTAAATATATTATCATAAAAAAATAAAAGACTGCAAGGCAGTCTTTTATAAATAATAGTTAAAATTATTATTATGATTAGTAAGTCCCTTTATATATGAGTTAAAATAATAGTTGCTATCTTCATTATCTATTATCTCAACAAAAGAGATGTGGTTGTAGTCACTTACCTCTAAATCACATAGTTTATTTAAGGTAACACAAGATATAGTTAAAGATGAATCTGGACTTATATAAATACCTTGTGTATCATATAGTGCTGTAAATATTTCATAGCATTTTGATTTATCAGTAATTAATAAATAATCAATAAGACCTTTAAGTTCTGGATACTTATAATAAATATTACTTAAAGTATTATCTTGATTTAAATTATTTAATTCTTCACTATATCCACAGAGCATTATATATAAGTTATTTTCATATAGTGATTTTAGATTAATTATTAAATCTTTTAAAAAGATATTTAAGTTAAATGGTAAATATAGATAAAGTTTATTATTTATGTCTATATTTATGTTATAATCTTCTAATAGATTAATCAAAATACTAGTTGTAGTTGGAGTATAATTTAAAAATTTAATATCATTATACATAATATAGAGATTACCGTTTATACTCTTATTGTAAATAACCTCAAGTTTTTTTTTCATCCAAGGGGCATGTAATAAATTCATATTTGTTCCTCCTAGAATTAGTATTTTAAATTTAATGTATTTTAATACAATATTAAAATAACCCTTAATTAAATTATAAAAGGAGACATTAAAATGTATACATTAAAAATAAAGAAATTACATGATGATGCAATAATACCAAATTTCGCCCACAAGGGAGATGCTGGTATGGATTTATATTCTATAGAAGAAGTGGTTATTCCTGCTTCAGAATCTAGACTTATAAAAACAGGAATAAGTATAGCACTTCCTAAAAATACAGAAGCTCAAGTTAGACCAAGAAGTGGATTAGCACTTAAACATTCTGTAACAGTACTAAATACGCCAGGAACTATAGATGAAGGGTATAGAGGCGAAATAGGTGTAATACTTATAAACCATGGTAAAGAAGATTTCACAGTAAATAAAAACATGAAGATAGCTCAAATGGTAGTTAAACCTATATATGATATAAATATATTAGAAGTTAATGATTTAGATGACACTGAAAGAGGAAATGGTGGATTTGGATCAACTGGATATTAGACTATATTTATTTAAAGGAACCTTATTTTAAGGTTCTTTTTTTATGCCAATTTGTTATAAGCTAAAAATGATATATAAGATTTAAATGTTAAGAAAATTTTATAAGAAGAAAAATATATATAAATTGTAAATATATAACAGTTATCGAAAAATATAGACAAAAACTTACAAATTTGAAATAATATTAGCATGGGCAAAACGTTAAAATATAAAGTAAAAAAGTATTATAAAATGAAATTTAAAGCTAGGGTATAAATACCAATTAAGGAGAGGAGTTGAGTATACTATAGCTTCTAAGCTGTAGTAATAAAATATGAATAAACAAAGTATAAAAATGGGATTGGTAGCAACATCAATATTACTTCCAATGTCAGTTAGTGTATCAAATGCTGATACTATACAAAAAGCAGACATAGAATATAAAACGATAACTGGAAATTCGGTAAACTTTAGAAAAGGACCAAGTACTAGCTATAGTTCAATTGGTAAGTTTTATAAAGGAGACAAAGTAGAGTACATAGGAAAAAGTGGAGAATGGGTAAATGTTAAGTATAATGGAAAAGTAGGATACGTACATGGAAATTACGTTTCAAACTCTTCTGAAGGAAATACATCAGATAATACTATAAAATACAATAAGATAGTAAATGCAAGTTCCTTAAATGTTAGAAAAGGTCCGGGGACTAGTTACTCAAAGATAGATTCAATACCTAATGGAACAAAAGTAGGAGTAATATCTGAGTCAAATGGGTGGGCAAAGGTAAGTTATAATGGACAAATAGGATATGTATCAAGTCAATATTTAAAGAGTAGTGAAGATTCAACTTCACCAAGTGAAGAAAAAGTAAAATATAATAGAAAAGTAAATGCAAGTTCACTAAACATTAGAAAAGGACCAAGTACAAGTCACTCAAAAATAGGTTCAATACCGTATGGTGCTGAGGTAGGGGTAATATCAGAATCAAATGGATGGGCAAAGATAAAATATAATGGACAAATAGGATATGTATCAAGCAAGTACTTAACAGCAGATATGCCTAATGGTGGTGGAACAACATCTCAAAGCGCCGATAAGGTAATAAATTTAGCTCAAACATTATTAGGAAAGCCATATGTATGGGGAGCAGAAGGACCTAGTAGTTTTGATTGTTCAGGATTTACTCAATATGTATTTAAAAAGTCTGCTGGAATAAATATACCAAGAGTATCAAAAGATCAATCAAAATTTGGACAATATGTAAATAAAAATAACCTTCAAAAAGGAGATTTAATATTTTTTGATACAAGTGGTTCAAATGATGGAAATGTAAGTCATGTTGGAATATATATGGGTAATAATAAAATGATACATGCATCATCGAGTAAAGGAAAAGTAGTTATATCCGAATTAAGTAATTATTATAATAATGCATATGTAAATGCAAGAAGAGTCTTATAAATAACTTAAAAATTTTCTCACTATATAAAAAATAGATGTATTATTAATAAAACATCTATTTTTTTTATGCAATGATTTTATATTAGGCATAAAATAATTGATTGTTTATGAATATATACAGATGAATAAATTTGAAAATAAAAAAATCTAATATATTAAGTAAAAAGATTTTTGATGAATAAATAATCTAATATATTGAAAATAATATATAGTGTAAATTAAATTTATAGATTAACAAGGAGTGTTTCTATGGGTGTAGTAACAGATTTTTATAAATTCAAATACAGAAAAGATCACTATTATTTAGATGTATTTATAAATAAAGGAGCAATACCAAATATTGAATCAGCCTTAAATGAAATTCTAAGTGATAAATATATACCTAAAGACTCTCAATGTGCATATATGAAATTAAAAGAATTATTTCAAGAGGCAAGAAAAAGTACAAGCCATGTTTATGCTGAAATAAAAATACACAAATGTTATTTGAGATATATAAATAATTTATATCTATATTTTTTTGATAGAAAAGAGTATAGAGCTTTAAAGGAGTTAAGTGATTATTTTCATTTATATATAGTAGAGGATATAGAAAATATAGCAAATTTTATAACACTAAGCGAAGACGTAAAGATAAGGATACTTTCAAATATATAAAATAATTAAATTCAAAAAAGGAAATATTTATAAATATCTTGCATATAATACATTAAATATGAAACATTTAAAATTAATCCTTCATATTTAATGTATTATAAAAAGAAGGAGGGATGTTAATTTGGATAATAGATTAGAATTAGTAATGTTTGGATATGAAAAAGAAATAGAATATGATTATACACCAGATAGTGGAAGTGAATAAAGTAAAAAGGATTTTTCAAGTTTAGATTAAGTAAAGAATAAAATAAAAATTATCTTGCTAAATCAACTAATGTAATTTATATAAATAAAAAATGGAGGTAAAAAATGGAGAGAAATATAGATTTGATGATATTTGAATATGAAAAGGAAATGGCATATGATTATATACCTGAACATGAAAATGAATAATAATTAAAGCATAAGTAATATTATATATCAAAAGGAGAAATAAAGTGAATATAGATAATGAATCCGATTAAAAAGGAGCTATCTCAAAGAAAATAGAGTTTAGCTCCTTTTTATTATAAGTTAAATTATAAAGTTTTAAATTAAAAAATATTATACATAAAAAATGTCTAAAGCAAATCAAAAGGTTGCCTTAGACATTAAAAACAAATTTATAGATTAAAATGTATGTTTACTTTCTTCAAAATCATAAACGTCCATCAAAGCTTCCCCAAATCTTTGATAATGAGTAATTTCTCTTTGACCTAAAAATCTTAAAACTTCTATTATATCAGCGTCATCAGTTAGATTTATAAGTTGATAATAGGTAGCTAGTGCTTTTTGTTCAGCGGCCATATCCTCATGTAAGTCAGTAACGGCATTTCCCATAACAGCAATAGGACAAACACTAAATGGATTTCCAGTTGAATCTGTTGGATATATACCAAATCCATTTTGAGCATAATTAGATCCAAGTCCTGCTTCTTCTAACTCAGTAGGAGTAGCATCATATGTTAGTTGATAAACCATAGTAGCTACCATTTCAACATGTGCTAATTCCTCTGTTCCGATATCAGTTAAAAGTGCTTTAGTTTTCCCTGTAGGCATAGTATATCTTTGACTAAGATATCTTAGGGCAGCTGCTAACTCTCCATTAGGTCCACCAAATTGAGTTATAAGATATTTAGCCATAGTTATATCCTTAGTTTTAAGATTAACAGGATGTTGTAATGTTTTTTGATATATCCACATAAATTAAATCCTCCTTAATTATTAGTCGTTAAATTCTCTTTCCCAAGGCCATGGGCTTTCTACCCATCTAAAAGGATACTTGCTAGGTGAAAATCCAAAGTTAGTTAAAGGTCCATACTTATTTTCATATAAGCATCTTGCTTCTAAAAATTGATTACATAGAGAATTAAAAGTAGCAATTGCATTTTTATCACAAGGATTATTATCTAGATATAAATTCATATCTAAACATGCAAAACAAAGCTCTTGAATTTTTCGCATTAATTCATTTCTAGAGTCACTCATAATTATTCTCTACCTCCTTTTTCTCTTAGTGGAGTTGAATATAAATTCTTGTTATAAATTGGAGAATCTATTAGATATAGCTCAGGGAATAGAGTACCACGTTGAAAGGCTTTAGGTAAGCTATACGTTTTAGTGTAGACTTGACGCTTAATATAAGGTCTAGCTAAGGAATATCTAGGTTCCATACAGTTTTTTCTATTATCATCTTGCATAAATTAAACCTCCTGTCTTAAAGTGAGAATGAACTTAATAATAATATATTGTAGTTGTAAAAAAGTGTTACTAATAAATATATAAACTATATTTAGAGCAAAAATACACATTAAAATAAATGAGTAGATTACTTGAATTATTAGCTTAATATATGATAAAATAATTTGCATGTTTTATTAAAAATAGTCTAAATTTGAAATTTAATGAAAATGAATTATAGATATAACCAAAATATAAATAAGAGGTGATAGTATGAGCAACTTAGCGGGAAAAGGCTGTGAGATAATAGTACCTTTTGATGAAAGACAACCATTAAAAGATATAGAAAGAAGTATAATAAAGAGATATAGAAAACATTTATGGTCAAAATTTATAAAAGCTATAAGAGATTATAATCTAGTAGAAGAAGGCGATAAAATAGCTGTTGCAATATCTGGAGGAAAAGATAGTCTACTTATGGCTAAGATGTTTCAAGAGTTAAAAAGACATGGACAAGTAAACTTTGAATTAGAGTTTATAGCTATGGATCCAGGATATCATGAAGACATAAGAAAACTACTTGTAGATAACTGTGAATACTTAGATATACCAATACACTTATTTGACTCAAGAATATTTGAAATAGCAGATGAAATAGCTAAAGATTATCCATGTTATATGTGTGCAAGAATGAGAAGAGGAGCACTATACTCTAAAGCTGAAGAACTAGGGTGTAATAAGTTAGCACTTGGACATCATTATGATGACGTTATAGAAACAACAATGCTTAACCTACTATGTTCGGCTAATTTTAAAACAATGTTACCTAAACTACATTCAACAAACTTTGATGGTATACAAATAATAAGACCACTTTATTATATAAGAGAAGAGCATATAGTAAGATTTATACAAAATAGTGGTATATGGCCACTAAATTGTGCATGTATGGTAGCGGCTAAAAAGACTGGTAATAAGAGATATGAAATAAAAGATTTAATCAAAAGCCTTGGAGAAAACTTTAAGGATGTAGAAAAATCAATATTTAAAGCAGCGGAAAATGTAAATATAGATTCTGTACTTGGATGGCAAAAAGATGGAGTAAAGCATTCATTTATGGAAAATTTTGAAGACTAACTAGAAATTCTTTAAAGTTTACATTATTTATTTTTAGTATAATTAGATATAATATATTTATAGATTTAGGAAGAATTTTTATTCTTCCTTTTATTTTTGATTTTATGAAATATATTTGAATAAGCAAGAAAAGCGAAAATTTTATAAATGTATAGTGAAAAAATATCATAAAATGATAAAATATAAGTAAAGATATTTAGAAGGTGGGAGTTTGGATTGAAAAGAGTTTATATAGACTTTGAAATGAATATGCCAAGTGTAAGAAATAAAAGAGATATGCTAAATGCAGATATAATTGCAATTGGGGCTATACAATATGATACGGATACAGGTAATATAGAAGAATTTAAGTCATTAATAAAGCCTGTAACTAACCAAGAAATATATCCACATATAGAAGAATTAACTCATATAAAGCAAGATGATATTAAAGATGCTCCAACATATGAAGAAGTTATGAGAAAATTTAAAAAATGGTTAGGTACATTTTCTCAAATAGAGGGTATATATACCTTTGGAAATCTAGATTTAACTTGCTTTAATAATACAGATAAAAAGAGCGCTCAAAAAAACAATCACCCAAGATTTATAAATAATATAAAAGGTTTATTCGTAGATATAAAGGACAAATATTTAGAATGCGGGATAAAATGTATGAATTATGTTTCGTTAAAAAATTTACTAGAATGTGCAAACGTAGAATTTAAAGGAGACGCACATGATCCTTTATATGATGCATATAATTTATATGTATTAGATGAAGTTTTAGAAAAAAATGAAGGTATAAGGGACATACTAATAATAAAAGATTTTATAAGACCACCATTTATAATATTAAATGAAAACTTAGAAAAAGTTTTTGATGAATACACAAATATATACTATAAAAATCCAAAAGAGGCTAGCAAATTTGATATATCCATAGAAGTTATAAAAACTGTATATTTGTATTTGGAATCTATAAATAACATAGAAATATACAATATAGATATAATAAGAGATATAAGTAGAAAAATGGACACAATAGATAAGTTAAAAGATATTAGAACTGGGCATTTTTATATACTTGAGAATGTATATTTTGATATGAAAGATTTAATAGATGATTTAATGCTTTATAAGCTAAAGCAAGAGGAATACGTAGAAGAAATAAATAGTATAATAAACTTATTTTCTGATGATTTAAAGTATGAAGAAATAGAATTTGACTATATACTGGAAAAAAGCTGTTGATAAAATTAAATATCAACAGCTTTTTAATATGAATAAATATGTACAAGAATAAATATAAATTATAAGAAACCAAAAAAGGAAATAGGAGGAGTTTTTGTGGAAGAAATAAGTAATTATTTTTCTATAATATTTAAGGTATTTATATCTTTATCATCAATATTTATATTATTTTATGGTGTAAGTATTATATTAAAAGCAAAATATAACAAGCCTAAAAATAAAGGACATACAAGAGGATATACAAGAAATAGCTTAATGATAGACGACAGAAGCAATGTAGATACAAAGAAAGTAAAAGAAAATATAAGACAAATAGAAAACTCTAGTATATCAAGTAAAGAGAAAACTATGCAATATGATAATGGGGATGTATACAAAGGGGAGATTAAAGATGGAAAAAGAGAGGGTTTTGGTATATGTATATACATGAATAAAGATAGATATGAAGGGCTTTGGAAAGATGATAAAATGCATGGAATAGGTAAATATACTTATCATGATAAAGGGTCGTATAGTGGTGATTTTAAAGAAAATAAGATAGAAGGAATAGGAACTTATACTTATAAAAACAAAGACATATATAAAGGATATTTTAAAGACGGAAAAAGACATGGAAAGGGAATTTTATATTGTAAAGATGGAAGCAAATATAATGGAATGTGGAAAGATAACCTTAAACATGGGCAAGGAAGGCTTATTGATGTAAATATGCAGATTTATGAAGGGGATTTTGTAGAAGGCAAAAAAAATGGACAAGGCAGATATGAATTTGTAGATGGAAGCAAATATAATGGTGAATTTAAAGACAATATATATCATGGTCATGGATGCTACATAGATAAATATGGGAATATATATGAAGGTCAGTATAAATATGGATTAAAAAAAGGCAAGGGTATGATGAAATATAGAAATGGTGAAATATATGAAGGTGAATTTAAGGATGATATTATAAATGGAAGAGGAAGATATACATATAAAGATAAAAGTACTTATGAAGGAGAGTTTAAAGAAGGTAAAAAACATGGAGTAGGAACATACACTTGTGAGTTATATAAATATGTAGGCGAATTTAAAGAAGATAAAAAAGGTAAGGTAGGAACCTACTACTTAAGTAATAATATTATTTTAGAAGTAATTATAGAAGAAAATATTATAACACAAGGTGTATATATATGTAATGAAAATAAAAGATACCTACATAATATAGATGTAAGTGAAATAAATGAAAAATATTTATTAAATAATATAGAAAACTACCTCGAAAATGATAAAGAACAGAATCACATTATCACTTCAAAAATATATAATTAATTATAAGAATAAATTTTGGGGTGGTATCTATGAAAAATAAATCTGAAGATTTAAACATTAAGTTGTTGCCATTTAAAATAGAATCAAACTCAAGAGGAAGAAATACAGTTAACCAATATGGAGTGGATATGATAAAAGCTAGAGATATGTGGAAAGAATCTAATAAAGGAAGTGGAGTACGTATAGCAGTAATAGATTCAGGATGTGATATATATCATGAAAGCTTAAAAAATAATATAGTAGAAGTTAGAAATTTTACAAATGAAGATAATAAAAATCCAAATATTGTAACTGATAGAGTAGGACATGGTACTCATGTTATAGGCACTATTGTGGCAAATAATCCAAATAATAATATAGTAGGTATAGCACCTAGTGCACAGATATATGTATTAAAAGCTATAGAAGGTAATGGACTAGGAAAATTAAGTTGGGTAGTTAATGCCATAAATTATGCTGTGGAAAAAAAGGTAGATATAATATCTATGTCACTTGGAATGGGTGGAAGTTCAGATAAATTAGAAAGGGCAGTAAAGGAAGCTGTCAAAAAAGGAATATTAGTAGTATGTGCAGCTGGAAATAGTGGTGATGGAAATGCTGATAGTTTTGAATATTCATATCCAGCTGTTTATGAAGAAGTAATATCAGTAGGTGCAGTTGATAAAAAAGGAAATCCTGCTAGTTTTAGTAATGCAAATTTAGTTATAGATGTAATTGCGCCGGGGGTAGAAATACTTTCAACCTATCCAAATAACAAATATGAAGTACTAAGTGGAACAAGTATGGCAACACCGCATGTGACAGGAAGCTTAGCTTTACTTAAAAACTGGTCAAGGGAAGAATTTCAAAGAGATTTAAGTGAAACTGAATTATATGCTCAACTTATAAAGCATACAAAATCTATTAACTATCCAAGAACTATTCAAGGTAATGGGCTTGTATATCTAGCGCAAGTTAAAACTAAAAATAAGAAAAAGAATTAAAAAACTTCGCATATCTATAAAAAAATTAGATATGCGAAGTTTTTTGATATTAAATGATAAAAATTTGCAATTAAAGTTACAAAAAGGTTACAAAAAAATGCTAAATTGTGTATAATGGTATAGTAAATAAAAAATAGGGCAACAAAAGCAAAATTGGAGTGATGAAAATGATTAAATTTACTAATGTAGATAAATTTTATTCAGATGGTAATAAGTCACTAGATAATGTAAATTTAGGAATAAAACAAGGCGAATTTGTGTTTTTAGTAGGACATTCAGGAGCAGGAAAGTCTACTTTACTTAAATTATTGACTAGAGAAGAAAAAATATCATCAGGAAGACTTTCTGTTTTAGGGGAAGATATAACTAAAATAAAAGCAAGCAAAGTACATAATTACAGAAGAAATTTAGGAATAGTATTTCAAGATTTTAGACTATTAAATGAAAAAACAGTCTATGAAAATGTAGAATTAGCGCTTAGGGTTGTAGGTACAAATGCCAAAGAAATTAGACCAAGAGTTATGGAAGTGTTAAAAAGAGTTGGCATAGCTGAAAAACATAGTAAATATCCACATGAATTATCAGGTGGGGAATCTCAAAGAGTTGGTATAGCTAGAGCTATAGTCAATAAACCATCTATAATAATTGCAGATGAATGTACGGGAAATTTAGATATACATAATTCTATTCAAATTTTAAAATTATTAAATGAAATAAATGAAGAAGGTATTACCGTCATAATGGCAACACATGATATAGAAATATTAAAGCTATTTCCAAAGAGAGTCATAGAGCTTAAAGAAGGAAAAATAATTAAAGATACAAAGAGGGAAAAATATGAAATTAATGTCTAAATTTTTATACAGTCTAAAGCAAGGAATAAAAGGTGCTTTTCACAATAAAACTATGACTATTATATCTACAATTTCTATATCTGCATCTTTAATAATACTAGGAATAGTTTTAACTATAGTATTAAATATAAACCAATTTATAAAATATGCACAAGACGAAATAAATGAAGTTAGGGTATCTATAGAAGAATTCACTAATGATGATGCGAGAATAGAATTAAAAAATAAAATTAAAGATATAAATGGTGTTAAAGGTGTTGAGTTTAAAACAAAAGAAGCTTCTTTTAACGATCTTAAAAGAAGTTTTGGAGAAGAAGCATATCTACTTGAAGGTGTACAAAATCCTTTAGAGGATTCCTTCCTTGTTACAATAGATAATCCAGAGAATATAAAGCAAATATCAAGAGAGATATCTAAGTTAGAAGGTGTAACAGAGATAACTTATTTTCAAGATATAATACAAAATTTCTTAAGTATATCAAGTACAGTTAAGAAATTTGGGTCAATTTTAATAGGGGGCTTACTATTAATATGCCTAGTAATAATATCTAATACGATAAAAAGTAGAGTATATAGTAAAAAAGAAGAAATACAAATTATAAAATATGTAGGTGGTAGTAACTTATTTGTAGTATCTCCATTTATAGTAGAAGGCTTTTTTATTGGATTAGTAGGAGCTACTTTAGCTATTGGTATATGTTTGGTTATGTATGGATATATAGTAGAAAATTTAAAGCAATTTATAAATCCAATAAACAATATTATGTCGGGTGCAGTCCTTCCATTGGCTTCTATATCATCTTCACTAATATCGACGCTGCTTATAACAGGAGTAGTTATAGGGGTATTAGGAAGTGTTATATCAGTTAAAAGACATTTAAAAGTATAAAGTAATAGGGGGAAGATTGAGTGAAAAAAATATTGACAGTGCTAACAGTATGCTCTTTAGTATTTGGAACAACATATATATATGCAGATACTGAAGATAAAAATATAGAAACTAAACAAAAGAGTGTAGATGATAAATTAAACAAAAACAGAGAAGAGCAAACAACTTTAGAATCTAAAATAAGAGATTTAGATTTTAAAGTGAAAGAAATAGAAGGAAATATAAAAGAAACTAATGATAAAATAGAAAATTTAAATGGTGAAATAGAAAACACTAAAGTTGAAATAGAAAAACTAAACGAAAATATAAGTAAAAATGAAGAAGCTCTAGGTAAAAGATTAAAAGCAATAAACAATAATTATTCTATGGGATATATTAAGGTTATATTAAGTAGTACTTCTATATCAGATTTTTTCAATAACATATATGTAGTTAAGCAAGTTGTAGAACAAGATCAGAAGATACTAAAAGAATTAGATGAAAATAAATCAGAAGTAGAGAAAAAAGAAAAAGATTTAAATTATAAAAAGAAAATGCAAGAAGATTTAAAAATATCTCTAGTAGAAAATAATGAAAAGGTACAATCTGATAAAAGTGAACTAGAAGCTTTAAAGAGAGAACTAGAAACTGAAGAAGATAATTTACAAAATGAACTTGAAAAATTAGCAGCAGAAGCAGCAGCTAAACAAGCACAAGAAGCACAACAAAGTGCTGCATCAATTGATGAAAATTTAAATGGAGCAATAATATCAAGTGGATCTTGGCCAGTCCCAGGACATACTAGAATAAGCTCTCCATATGGATATAGGCTTCATCCAGTATTAAATGTTCAAAAGATACATACAGGTATTGATATACCCGCACCAAAAGGAACCCCAGCAGTAGCAACTGATAGTGGTACAGTTATATATTCAGGACCTAAAGGAAGTTATGGAAATACTGTAATGATACAACATGATAATGGAAAGGTATCATTATATGCACATAACGATCAATTACTAGTATCTGTTGGACAGAAGGTTCAAAAAGGACAAGCAGTAACTAAAATAGGAAATACAGGAAGATCAACAGGGCCACATTTACATTTTGAAATAAGAATAAATGGAAAGCATACAAATCCTATGCCATACATAGGGTAATAAAAAATAAGTATCTATTAAAAAATAATTTAATAGATACTTATTTTTTTATTTAGAAATAAATGAATTAAGTTGTACATTTAAATAAATATTAGCAAATTTTGTGCTAAAACATAATACATGTTATCATATAATATATGATTAGATAAACAAGAATCTAAAAGGAGTTTTACACATGGAAGAATATGTAGTTGTGGATTTAGAAACCACGGGTCTTGACCCATATAAGGGTTGCGAAATAATAGAAATCGGAATAACTGAGATAAAAAATAACGAAATAATTAGGAATTATTCAAGGTTTGTAAAACCAACTTCAGATATACCGCCATTTATAACAGATATAACTAACATAACTAATGATATGGTTAAAAATGAAGACCCTATAGAAAAAGTTTTACCTAGATTTAGAAAATATATAGGAAATAGGACTATAATAGCTCATAATGCTAAATTTGACTTAAAATTTTTAAATTATTATTTAGATAAATTAAATTTAGAACCTATAACTAACCATATATGTACATTAGAAATGTTAAAGGCTAATAAGGACTATAAAGGCAAAAATAAAAAATTAGAAACAGCATGTGCATATTATGGAATAGAAAATAAAAATGCACATAGAGCAGATAGTGATACATTAGCTACAGCTAAATTATTTTTAAAAATAAAATAAACAAAAAAGCAAACTATTATTTAAATATAGTTTGCTTTTTTGTTAGAATTTTATGATTTAAATTATTTTCATATAAGACATAAATTTATATCATTCAAAATAAAAAATTTTTAAAACTAATTATATTTAGTGGTTAATTTTTATTAAAACTCATAGTATATAGTATCTTAAAAAACCTTTAGGGGGTTAGACATATGAATTTTATAGAATTTAATATATCTGTAAGTGAGATAGAGTTTTCAATATTTAAAAAAATAAAAAATAAGAAGATATATATCGTTAAAAATAAATTAATTATACCGAAGTCTTTTGATATCGGGAATAGATTAAATTATATAAAAAAATTAGTAAGTACTATTATAAAAGAGCATGATATTAATAAATCCTATATAAATAAAAATGAATCAGAAAATGAAGATACTATACAGTTAATAAAGATAGAAGGTATAGTAGAGGAACTTCTATTTAATTGTGGGGTGGAAATATGCAAATAAATCCAAATGTTAACTTAAAGGTAATAAAAAAGATTAAATCTGAAGGGGTTAATTCAAATTTATATTTAGTAGAAGATACTCAGCTTGGATGTAAATTTATACTAAAGCAAATAAGTAAAAAAAAATTAAAATCTGCAGATAAATACTTTGACGAATCTAAGAAGATATATAGGTGCAATCATCCAAATATAATGAATATAAATACAGCATCTCAAGATGAAAATAATATATATATAACAATGCCATACCTAGAAAGAGGATCTTTATATAATTTATTAGAACACAAAAGCTTAACCATTAGAGAAGTTATAAAGTATTCATTAGACTTTTTATCAGCAATACAATATATCCATTCTTTGGGTATAATACATTGTGACATAAAGCCAAATAATGTACTTATAAGTGATAATGATAATGCAATACTAACCGATTTTGGTTCGGCATTGTATTTAAATAATTCAGGAAATGCAAGGCTTAGAAATGTATATTATAAGCATATAGCTCCAGAGCAGTGTACAAATTCTATAATAGATAAAAAAATTGATATATATCAAATAGGTACTACATTATATAGAATGTGTAATGGAAATGAAGAATATAATAATCAAGCCAGAAAATATAAGGACTTAAATAGTTTAAAAATAGCATGCGCTAAAGGGAAGTTCCCTATAAGAAAAAAATATTTGCCTCATGTACCAAGAGAAATTATAAATATAATAGAAAAATGTCTTATGATAGATCCAAGGGATAGGTATGAAGATGTTTTAGAAATAATGAATGATTTATCTAGTGTAAGTAGAAACTTAGATTGGAGATATAAAAAATTAGAAGAAAATGACTTTGTATGGGAACTAGAAGATACAAACTACAATACTTTTATAAATTTATACAAAGAAGATAATGTATGGAAAGTATTGAGTGATGGGAAAATTTATACAGTAGACACAAAGGCTAAGGGATATAAGCTTATAAGAAGTATTATAAAGAATAAAAAAATGACCTTACTTTAAACCGATCAAGTAAGGTCATTAAAAAGGGGTAAAATATATTATAAAAAGGGGTTTATTAGGGAATATATTTTATTTGGGGAGTAAATAATCGGTTATTAGGGGAATAACCTTGTATTTATAATAACAAGATTCGACAAAAAAAGCAATAGTAAATTTAAAAAAAGTTTTATAAAATTTTTATTTAAACTAAATTTAATTAAAAATTAAATTTAGTTTAAATAAAAATGTATAAAAATACATCTTCTGGATAAACTATAAAAATCTAGGAGGTATATATGAAAAAATCTAAATGTTTGCTTTTAACCTTATTATTTTTTATAGCTATGTCAAATACATCAATATGTATAGAAAAAAACAATATACTAAATAAAGATATATTAATAAATAATGTAGAAAAAGATGATATAAAAATAAGCATAGAGGATATAAATATAGTAGAGGAAAAAATAAGTGTAGGAGATGTTTACAATTCTTCTGCTATAATAAGTATGAATGTTAGAAATAATAGTAAATACGACATAGAATTATCTAATATAGATGTATATCCATATCAAGGCGGAAAACCAGTTAAGTATTTTGTTTCAACAGCTAATGAAGATATACAAGGATTTATAGGAAATATAAAAGGTGGAGAAGATAAAGATATAAAAATGGGAATAACACTTCATAATACTAAAGATCCTATAAAATTAGAGTTAAATAATATAGAAGATAAAAGTAAAGAACAAATTGTACATAGCATAAATATAAAGTAAAAAAGAAAAGCGTTGCTTTTCTTTTTTTTATGTATTATTCCATAGGTTGATGAATATCAACAGGACACTCTGGTTCATAAGTGCCGCAACCTATACAAGTATCATGTATAAAATAAGCTATAACAAAATCTCCTTTGCTATTATATATATTATATAATTTCCAAAAATCATTTTTTTTAGCCAAATAATATACAAATAATATATAAAGTTGCATAAACTAAGTATAGTCATAATCTTACAAATTTGTTCTTTGATTTATTTTGTATAACAATGTATAATTACTTTATAAATAAGGAGGTTTTATGAGTTATAATAATGATGATAATAAAATAAGACGGAAAAGAGTAAGCTCAAGTACAAGTAAAACAACAAATAAAACGGATAATAAAGTATTTAATAATAGAAGTGTAAGTGAAAAAATAAAAAATGAAAACACTATAAATAGAAGAACAAGAAGTAGTACTTATAGTTCTCGTTCAAGAGCTAAAAAAAGCAAGAGGAAAAAAAATAAAAAGTTATTAAAATTATTTAAAAATTTACTAATAGCAATGTTATTAGTATTAGCTTTAGTATCAATAGTTTCTAGTATTTATGTATTTACAGTGGTCAAAGGCTCACCTAAAGTAACTAAAGAGCTATTAGAGCAAAATTATATAAGTAGTGAAGTGGTAGATAATAATGATATACCAAAGTATTTAAAAGATGCTATTGTATCTATAGAAGATGAAAGATTCTATAAACATAATGGTGTAGATACTATATCTTTAGTAAGGTCTGTAGTACATAATTTACTAACAGATACAACTCAGGGCGGAAGCACTATAGAAATGCAAATTTCTAAAAACTTACTTACAAGTGATGATAAAACTATAAAAAGAAAGCTTAAGGATATGTTTAATGCAACTTCCATGGATAAAAACATATCTAAGGATGAAATATTAGGTATATACTTAAATAATATATATTTAGGTAAATCAGCCTATGGGGTAGGAAAAGGTGCTAAAGTGTATTTTGGTAAAGATGTTAAAGATTTAAACTTAGCTGAATGCGCTATGTTAGCAGGAATAACTAATAGTCCAGCAAAATTTGGTCAATTTGTACAAGCAAAGAAAAGACAAGAAACAATACTTTATAAAATGCATGAACTTGGATATATAAATGATGCAGAATATGAAGATGCATTAACTAAAGAAGTAACTTTTGTATCTGAAATAGGTAAATAAGAGGTGTAATATGAAAGAGTATAAGTTTAATTATGAAGATAAAGAATATGTATTAAGTTTAGATAACTGTAGTGGTTTATTAAATGATGAAGAAAAGCCCGTAGATGGCATAAAATTAGAAAATATATTAGAAATGTTATCTAATGGCAGTGAAATAGATTTTGATATGGAATATTACCAAGAAGCTTGCCCAGAATGTCTAAAAGGAGTTAAGGAAAAGCAAAAGTTTTTTGGTTTTTTAGAATATCATTTTTATATATTCACTAAAAATGGAAAGTTTGTTATAAGTGATATAGATAAAAGTTATGAAGGATTAAGTTTTAACAAATTATTAAGAGCAGGTAAAGTTGATGACAGTTATATAGTTAGTATAATAATATGTGAAAACTGCCAAGATTATATAATACAAATAGAAAACTGTATAGTATAAATAAAAAAAGTCTACCATTGATCTGGTAGACTTTTTTTATTACATACAATAAGTTAAAAAGGATGCATCTACTTGTGCTGTTATCTTAACTATACCAGGTACTACATTTGTGATAGATGATTTAGATGAATAATTAATATTATTTAGCTGAGAACTTATTTCAGTAACTTTACAAGGTATGGGATTATAATTAAGAGAAAAACTTTTAGCTAAAATACTAGCTTTATCTTTAGCATCTTGAGTAGCTTTTTTTAATGCTTTATTATAGTATTCATTAGGATTAGATAAAGAAAAATCTATATATATTTCATCATTTGCACCATTTTCAACTACTAAAGAGTAAATATCATTAACTTTACTTAAATCATGAACTATTATAGTTATAAGTTGAGTTACAGTATAAGAAATTAATGTATTTTTTTCATAATCATAATTTTGAGTAGCAGAAATGTCTTTACTAAAAATATCATCCTTTGAAACACCATAATCAGAAAGACTATATAAAAGTCTGTTTAAAATTTCGCTATTTTTATCTTTTGCTATTTCTAAGCTCTTATCTTGAGAAGAGATTCTAACATTAATTTTTGCCATATCAGATTCTATATTTAAAGAACTTACACCTCTAACTGTTAACGAGCCCTTGTTAGAGGGCATATTAAATAGGCTATTTTTATATTGCATAAACAAAACCTCCATACTTTATAGTTTATTACTAAGTTTATATATTTAAATAAGTATACTTTAAATTATATTAATTAATAGAAATTTAATATGATATAATTAATATAAATTTTTAAAATGAGATAAAAGGGGAACTAAAGGTGGAAAATGTAATAGGGGTTATAGCGTCAAATATAGAGTTAAAAGAAAAAATAGAAACACTTTACCCAAGGGAAATAAAAAATAAAGAAATTATAATAGATATTATAGAATTAGATTTATTAGAAGAACAAGGAAAGATATTAGTTGACAAAGGAGCTCAAGTAATAATAGGTAGAGGTGGAGGATATAAGCTTATATTAGATACTGTAAATGTACCCATAATACCTTTAAATATGAAATCTATAGATTTACTAAAAGCTATAAAATTAGCTAGTACATATAAAAAGGAAATAGTTCTTATATTAGGGTATGATGAAGTAGATTTTGATTATATAAGTTTAAAGGATGTAATAAATATACGTATAAAGGAAGAATGGTTCAAATCTAAATATGAAATAAGAAGCAAGGTATTAAAATACATCGATAAAAAAGAAGGTATAGTTATAGTTGGAAGTGGAATAGCTTGTTCTTTTGCTAGACAGTATAACATAGATAATGTATTTATAAATGCTAGTGAAGAATCTATAACAGAGGCTATAGAATACGCTAAAAATATAATAAGTTCATTATCAAATGAGAAATTTAACAATCAAATGCTTATAAATATACTAGATGGAGTAAAAGATGGAATAATAGCTATAGATACAAAAGGCAAAATAATACTATTTAATGAAAGTGCAAAGAAAATATTAAATACAAAAAAGGAAGAAGTATATAAGAAAAATATAAAAGATGTATTTCCTTGTATGGATTGGTTAGTAGAAGCTATGATTAAAAATGAGAGTCATAAGCGTAAGATAAGAAATATAAATAAATTGACAGTAAACACAAGGTCAGTACCCATAATAGTTGATGGACAAGTTCAAGGAATAATTGGAATACTTCAAGATATAACTAATATACAAAGTTTAGAAAGAAAAATACGTATGGATTTAAATAATAAGGGGCTCTGTGCTAAATATACATTTGATGATTATATATTCAAAGATGAAATAAGTAAAGAACTTGTAGAAATGGCTAAAAAGATTGGTAAAACAGAATTTACGACCTTATTATATGGAGAAAGTGGTTGTGGAAAAGAAGTGTTAGCACAAAGTATGCACAATATTAGTCAAAGAAAAGATAAACCTTTTGTGGCTATAAATTGCGCCACTATATCAGAAAGTTTATTAGAAAGTGAATTATTTGGATATGAAGAAGGAGCATTTACAGGAGCAAAAAAAGGTGGGAAGCCAGGGCTTTTTGAGCTTGCTCATGGAGGGAGTATATTTTTAGATGAAATAAATAGCTTACCTATAAATATACAAACTAAATTACTTAGGGTTATAGAAGAAAAAAAGATAATGAGAATGGGGTCAGATCGGGTGATACCTCTAGATATAAGGATAATGGCTGCTACTAATGAAAATCTAAGACAAAAAATAAAAGATAAAACTTTTAGAGCTGATTTATTTTATAGATTAAGTAGCCTAGAGATAAATATACCTCCACTTAGAAAAAGAAAAAAAGACATAGTATTTTTGTTTGAATATTTTGTGAGAAAAATGATAGAAGAAGGTGGTTTTTCAAATCTATCTTCTATCAGTGATAACTTTCAGCTAAAGCAAGAAGAGGTTAATCTATTAAATAATCACAATTGGTTGGGAAATATTAGAGAGCTAAAGAATGTAGCACAAAAATATGTATTAACAGGTAAAATAGAAATATTATATGTGGAAGATGAAGATAATAAAGTGGATGAATATAACTTGAATACATGTAATAGTCAATTTGAAAATATAAATTACGAAAAAATAGGTATTGATATAAAAGAGATAAATAAATATGTTGAAACAAAGATTATAAATATATTATTATCTCAAGGATTAAACAAAACACAGGTGGCAAGTATCTTAGGGATAAGCAGAACAGCTCTTTGGAAAAAATATAAAGGTAATGATTAATGTGTTAAAAAATAGTAACTAATGTTAAGATTTATTAACATAAAAAATTATCATCGAAGGTAAGTCATTATAAATAATAAGATTCACATAAATATGAAACTAATAAAAAACAAGCCTACTTAAAAAAAATTGTTTTTTATTAGTTTATATTAATTATTAGTTTATTATAGTAAATTAATTCAAATATTTGAATATTTGGCACAAGTGTTGCTTTATATTAAGGGTGAAAGTAAATAATTATAGGGTGGTGGGAATATTATGCAAAGTATGGCGGCTAAGCATTCTATATGGCCAAGAGAGAAAGATATAATATTTGATTTATCAGGGAGAGCTCAAAGAGCTGAAAAGAATATAGGAAGAGAAAATGTTATAAATGCTACTATAGGAGCATTAATGGATGACTATGGAAGATTAATAACTTTAGATACAGTTTATAGTGAGTATAAAAACTTAGAAAATGCAGAAATATCTGCTTATGCAGCACTTGAAGGTCAGCCAGATTATCTTGAAGCTGTTAAAAAAGTAGTTTTTAAAGATTACATGCCAAATAGTTATATAAGAGCAGTAGCATCTCCAGGAGGAAGTGGAGCTATAAAATTAGCTACTTGGAATTATACAAATCCAGGTGATGAAGTATTAACATCAGATTGGTTTTGGAGTCCATATGTAAGCATTACAGAAGAAATAGGAAGAACGGTAGGAACTTATGAGTTATTTGATGAAAATAATAATTTCAACTTCAAATCATTTAAAAAAGAATTTTTAAGAATAGCAGATAAACAAGAAAGAATATTTACAATTCTAAACACACCAGCACATAACCCAACAGGATACAGCATATCAGATAATGAATGGGATAAAATAATAGGATTATCAAAAGAAGTAGCTCAAAATAAAGAAAAGAAAATAATATTGTTTGTTGATATAGCATATATTGATTTTGCTAGTGATGATAATGCTAGTAGAATGTTCTTTGAAAAGTTCTCAAATCTACCAGAAAATGTATTGGTTATAGTAGGATTTAGTATGTCTAAAGGATTTACAGCTTATGGTATGAGAATGGGAGCAGCAGTTTGTATAACTTCAAGTGAAAATGTAGCAGAAGAATTCTACTATGCTTGTGTACACTCTTGCAGAGCAAATTGGTCAAATTGCAATAGAGGAGCTATGGCAATTCTTTCCAATATAGTAAATAATTCAGAGAAGTTTAAGAAATACAATGAGGAAAAAAATACGTATAAGGAAATGCTAAAAAGAAGAGCTAATGCATTTGTAGAAGAAGCTGAAAAAGTAGGGCTTGATATACTTCCATATAGAGATGGATTTTTTGTAAGTATACCTTGTGAAAATTCAAGAGAAGTATGCGAGGAATTAACTAAAGATAATGTATATATGGTACCTTTAAAAGCAGGGCTTAGATTTGCTGTTTGTGCAGTAAATGAAAATAAATGTAATATAGCACCAAGTATAATCAAAAATGCGCTTGAATATGTAAAAAGTCAAAAGTTGGTAGAAAATAGATAATAATACTAAATGTATTATATATAAATTAGTTAAAAATATAAGGGAAATAGATTTAAAACTAAGATATATGGGGGAATTTAATATGAAAAAACTAATGACTGGTAATGAAGCCATAGCTCGTGGAGCGTATGAAGCTGGTGTAAAATATGCATCTGCTTATCCTGGAACTCCAAGTACAGAAATATTAGAAAATATAGCTACATATAAAGATTCAATAGTAGCTGAGTGGGCACCAAATGAAAAGGTTGCACTTGAAGCTGCAATAGGAGGATCTATTGCAGGTGCTAGAACAATAGCATCTATGAAACATGTTGGACTTAACGTTGCAGCAGACCCATTATTTACATTTGCATATACTGGAGTAAATGGGGGAATGATATTAGTTTCTGCTGATGAACCAGGAATGCATTCTTCTCAAAATGAACAAGATAACAGAAATTATGCTAAATTTGCAAAAATTGCCTTATTTGAGCCATCAAATAGCCAAGAAGCTAAGGATATGATAAAAGAAGCATATAGAGTAAGTGAAGAATTTGATACTCCAGTATTATATAGAGTTACAACTAGATTATGTCACTCAAAGGGAATAGTAGAGTGCAGTGATAGAGTAGAAGTTGGAATAAAAGATTATGTTAAAAATCCTCAAAAAACATTAACAGTACCAGCACATGCAAGAGTACTTAGACATTCAGTAGAAGAAAGATTAGAAAAACTAGAAGAATATTCTAATAATACTTCTTTAAATTATTGTGAAATGAATGATAGCAAAGTAGGTGTAATAGCATCAGGAATGTGTTATATGTTTGCTAAAGAAGTATTTAAAAATGATGCATCATATATGAAGCTAGGATTTACAAATCCATTACCTATAGAAAGAATAAAAGAGTTTGCATCTAATGTTGAAAAAATATATGTAATAGAAGAGAATGATCCATTTATAGAAGATCAACTAAAAGCAGCTGGTATAGATTGTATAGGTAAAGACTTATTCCCTAAAATGGGAGAAATGACTCCAGATGTTCTTAGAAAAGCTGTATTTGGGAAAACAAACGATACAATAAAATATAATAAGGAATTAGTAGTGCCAAGACCTCCAGGTCTATGTGCAGGATGTCCACACAGGGGATTTTTCTATGAGTTAGGAAAGAGAAAAAATGTATTAGTATCAGGAGATATAGGATGTTATACATTAGGATTTGCACCTCCATATAATGCTATGGATACAGTAGTATGTATGGGAGCTAGTTTAAGTGCAGGTCATGGAGCTCAAAAAGTATTTAATATGAAAAAAGATAACGAAATGAGAGTAGTTGGTGTACTTGGTGACTCCACTTTCTTCCATACAGGAATAAACTCATTATTAGATGTAGTATACAACAAAGGTAATTCAATATCTGTAATATTAGATAATAGAATAACTGGAATGACAGGGCATCAACAAAACCCAGGAACAGGGTATACATTACAAGGAGAGGTTACTGAAATAGTTGATATAGAAGGTTTAGTTAGAGCTTGTGGTGTTAAGCAAGTTAGAACAATAGATCCAAATAACTTAAAAGAAGTAAAAGAGACGCTAGATTGGGCATTTGAATTAGATGAACCTTCAGTAATAATAACTAGATGGCCATGTGTACTTAAGAGATTCTCTAAAGAAGACATAGAAGAATTTAACAATCCATTTACAAATAAATGTGATATAGATAAAGATGCTTGCATAGGATGTAAGATATGTATGAAAACAGGTTGTCCTGCTATATCATTTGACAAGGATGAAAAGAAAGTAAATATAGATAAAAATCAATGTGTAGGATGTAATGTATGTTCTCAAGTATGTCCTAAAGATGCAATATCTAATAATGGATTAGCTAAGGAGGTAAAATAATATGACAAAAAGTATACTTTTAGTTGGAGTAGGTGGGCAAGGAACTATACTTGCTAGTAAATTATTAACTACAGGGCTTATGGAAGCTGGATATGATGTAAAAATGAGTGAGATACATGGAATGAGCCAAAGAGGAGGTTCTGTTTCCTCTCAAGTTAGATATGGATCTGAAGTATATTCTCCAGTTATAGAAATAGGTGGAGCTGACATATTAGTTTCTTTTGAAAAAATGGAAGCTTTAAGATGGTTAGAGTATTTAAAGCCAGGGGGAAAAATAATATACAATAACTATAGAATGGATTCTATGCCAATACTTACAGGAAAGGCTGAATACAAAGAAGAAGAAATAGAAAAAGAATTAGATAGATTAAATGGAAGCTTATTAAATGCAGCAGAAAAAGCACTAGAAATTGGAAATGCTAAAGTAATGAATATAATTCTTTTAGGGGCATTAGTTAAATCTATGAACTTAGAAGATATAAATTGGGAACAAATAATAAAAGACAATGTAAAAGAAAAATTTATTGATATAAATATAAAAGCATTTAATGAAGGGATGAAACTAGTAAGTAAGGAAGCTTTAGCTTAAAAATCAAAAAGCACACAAATTATATAAATAAAAATTAAGCTATTATAAGTTAGTACTTATAATAGCTTAATTTAAATATGCATTAAAACTAGGGATAAATTAGAACATATTTAATATATAACTTAAAAAAAGGGAAAAGGGGATTATTATGAATTATAGAATATTAGCTATAAATCCGGGGTCTACATCAACTAAAATAGCAGTATATGATGATGAAAATCAAATTTTATCAAAAGGAATAGATCATAAATCAGAAGAAATAGCAAAGTATGAAAGAATACAAGACCAATTTGAAATGAGAAAACAAGAAGTATTAAATGTACTAGCTGAAAATAATATAGATATAAATACTTTAAGTGCTGTTGTAGGAAGAGGGGGACTACTTCCTCCAGTTAAATCAGGAGCATATTTAGTAAATGATGAAATGATAGATAGATTAGTTAACAGACCAGTTATTGAACATGCATCTAATTTGGGAGCTATAATTTCTTATGAAATAGCAAAATCTATAGGAGTAAATGCATACATATATGACTCAGTAGCCGTTGATGAGTTAAATGATATAGCTAGATTATCAGGAATTAAAAATATGGATAGAGAGAGCTTAAGCCATGCACTTAACTCTAGAGCTATGGCTATAAAGTTTGCAAAAGACAATAATAAAAAATACAATGAACTTAATCTAATTGTTGCTCATTTAGGTGGGGGCATAACTGTAAGTATTCATGAAAAAGGAAAAATGATTGACATTGTATCAGATGATGAAGGACCATTTTCACCAGAAAGATCAGGTAGGATTCCTTGTAAAAAATTAATAAATACATGTTTTTCTGGAAATTACACACATAAAGAAATGTTAAAGATGATAAGAGGAAAAGGTGGAATAGTTTCTTATTTAGATACAGTAGATGTTAGAGAAGTGGAAAAAATGATGGAAGAAGGAAATAAAGAAGCTAAATTAGTACATGATGCTATGTGTTATCAAGTATCTAAAGCAATAGGTGAATTAGCGACAGTTGTAGAAGGAAAAGTAGATTCAATAATATTGACAGGTGGAATAGCTTACTCAAAGCTTGTAACAAAACATATAAAGAGAAGAGTAGAGTTTATATCTAATGTAGAAATAATGCCAGGAGAAAATGAATTAGATTCATTAGCACTTGGCACATTAAGAGTTTTAAATAATGAAGAAACTGCAAGAGAGTATAAAGAAGAAATATTAGCTAATGCATAAATGTGTTATAAACTTAAGTAAATTTTAATTTTAATACATACTAATGCGTTTTTACTGAAACTATAGAAAAAATCACTGGATACTTATCCAGTGATTTTTAGATTAAGTAAATATTAAAATATAATTATTTAGATATGAAAGTTTCGCAACTTGCATCCTGTGAGTTTATATGAACCTTTTCAGCTTTGCATGCTTTACTAACATTATATTTACACTTCTCAGCCTGACATATTATATTTTCAGGTGTTATATATTCATCATTAGTACTATTTGTAAAAGATCCAAAAGAACCCTCGACAAAAGTTGAACAAGTAGTTTGAGATGTAGAATCTGCTCTACTACCAGCAACATTTATGCCTCCAGCATAGCATTTTTTGCTATTATTATACATACAGTTAGTTGCAGAACAATTTAAATTTTCATTCATAATTACATTCCTCCTAAAATTATCTTCTAGGTTAGTATGTGAAAAATAAAAGAAAATATAACTTATATATTACAACTTAATAATTATAGTTAATCTATTTATAGCTATTATCTAGGACAAAATGTTTCACAACTTTGATTTTCGTTGTTTATTTGAACATTTAATGCAACACAAGAGCCTTCGTCATTATGTTTGCATTCTTTGGCCTGGCAAGCTATATTGTGAGTTTTAGCATAGTCTTCATTACTAGTTGAGTTAGTCAAAGTTGCATTTTTTATATCTTCAAAAGTTAGACAGTGGGTACCATTTGTATTTGATGCTATAGAACCTGAGATATTTATACCGTTAGCATAACAACTACTGCATTTATTATAAAAACATGTAGATGCTAAACATACTAAATTTCCATTCATAATTAATATACCTCCTAGAATTTTATCTAATTTAGTATGTGAAAAAATTAAAGATTTAATCCATTTAAGGTATATATTTATTCTAGGCAATTGTCACATAAAACTGCAACATCCTCTAGAGTCTCTCTGCCTAAATTTTTATTAATATGATACACATCTAAGTTGTGTTCTTGTCCACAAATAGAACAAGTATAATCATTTTCTCTAAGCGCATAATCTTTAAATATTTGCCAATGTATGCTATTTAAGTATTCCTTATACTTAACTTTAAGGCATGCCTCTAAATATTCACTATACAGATTATCTAAGTCAAAGCTAGTTAGATTAGAATATTCACATTCAAAATAATCACAATCATTATATAGGTTAGGTGGTGAATCTAGCAATATACATTTTATATTATATTTGTAATTTTCATCAGGACCATCTAGAGAAAGATGAGTACAATAAGAACAACATTTCTTTGGTAATACTTCTTTAAGTTTCTCAACATTTTTATTCATATGTAACCTCCAATAATTTATATACTTTAATAAACAATATATAGTGAAACTTAGAATTCATTGATAAACACTCTTTATAAGATATATTAAAAAATAGTGATATATATTCTATAAATAAAGGGTTTTATAAAAAAATAAAGTAATTATGTTATATTAATTAAAACTAGGGTGATGAAATGAGAACTTATAATTTTGAGAAAGTAAGAGAAGATTCATACAACGAACTTGAAAAAATGAAGAAAGAAATGAAATATATAAATAAGTTAAATTTTAAAATAGAAAAAGAACAAATATATACAATAGAAACTCAAAATAAAGATTATAGTGATTTATATAATATATATGATGAAGAAAAGCTATATAATTTAAGAATACACAAAAAAAGTATTGGTAAATTTTCTAGTAAAGAAAGAAATGAAAAAAAGTTAAAAAATTTAAGAGTATTGTATTGTGAATTTGAAGAATGTAGGTTTGAAAATATAGAATTTATAAGTTGTATATTTATAGGAAATGTGTTTTTTAAATGTGATTTTGAAAATGTAATATTTAAAGATTGTAAATTCTATAATGAAAAAGATGATATAAATATATTTAAAGATGAATGTAAGTTTAGAGATGTTAGATTTACTAATAGTAATATAGAAAAAACAAAATTTGAAAGCATGAGTTTAAAAAATGTATATATAAAGGAAAGTAATCTAAATGGTTCTATATTTAATAAATGCATAATGAAAGAGGTTATAATTTGTGACAGTGATTTAAGTGCTATTAAAATATTACGTCCAAAGCATTTAGATATATCTTTTGAAGATTATTATTTAAGTAAATTTGACGAGCATACATTTATAGATAAAGTTGACTTAAAGAAAAAAGATAAGAATGAGTGTATAGATATATACAAGGTATATAAGGATATATCAACAAAATTTGAAGCTAATAGATTATTAAACATAGGTGGAGAATATTATTATATAGCTAAATTAATAGAGAAAGATGGTTTAAAAGGAATAGCTAAGTTAAAGTCCATAATATACTGGGCACTTTGTGGTTATGGAGAACGTCCAACATATGCGCTTATAACATCTTTAGAAATTGTATTGGTATTTGCTATATTATACATGATAACAGGTCTTAATATAGGTGGAGAATTTATAAATTATAAAGGTGCATTAATGGGAAATATAGATGTATCTTCTATAAATAAAGACTTCATTAATTCATTGTATTTTAGTATAGTAACTTTTACAACAGTTGGATATGGAGATATAACTCCAGTAGGATTTTTTAGTACTTTATTATCTGCAATAGAAATGCTTTTAGGTGTTACTATGGTTGGTATTTGGACAGCTACATTGTCTAGGAAGATAACAAAATAAAGAGAATTTAAACTCAAAGATATAACATTTAATAATAAAAAATAATGTAATACAAGAACTTAAACGCATATGAATATATAAAGAATGGATATAAGTTAGTTTACATAAAGCGACTTATATCCACAAAGAAAGAATTATATTACATGATTAATATTAATACTTATTTATTTAGTAAAAATTTATTGATAACATGTGCAACTCCATGTTCATTATTAGTTTTAGTTATATAGTTTGCAATATTCTTTATGCTATCGCGAGCATTACCCATTGCTACACCAAGGCCTGCATACTCTATCATATGCTTGTCATTTTCTTCATCACCTACAGCTATAGCTTTATCTATAGATAAATCTATATTTTTACATAAAGCTTTAAGCGCATTTCCTTTATTAGCTTTTTTATTTAAAAATTCTAGGAAAAATGGAGCAGATCTAACAACTGTGTATTTATCAAAAAATTCTTGAGGTACATTTTTTATTATTTCTTCTAATTTTTCAGGTTCGTCAACAATCATAACCTTACAAAATGTCATAGTTTCATCTATTTCTTCTTCTGGTTTATAAACTAAAGGTATTTTATTTAAATCAGATTCTAAAACAGTGTATTTACTAGGTTTTTTGTTAGGTGTTACAACATCAAGTGGTGTACTTATATGAAGATAAGTATTAAGTTTTTTAGAAAGTTCATATATAGATTTAAAATCATCATAATTCATTTCTATATTAGATATAACTTTTTTAGTTTTAACTTCTTGAACAACAGCTCCGTTAAAGCATATAACATAGTCCCCTTCATCAGTTAAATTAAGCTCTTCAAGTAGTGGAGTTACACCAGGTAGTGGTCTACCAGTAGATAAAACTACTTTATTCCCATTTTGTTTAGCTTCTTGGATAGAGTCAAAAACCTCCTTTGTTATTTTTTTTTCGGTATTTAATAAAGTGCCATCAATATCTAGTGCTATTAATTTATACATATAATCCTCCTATGATATTTACATAAAGATAGTTATAATTATATCAATATATGCAGAATTTATATAGAGAAAATTAAAAAAGAGTGTATGCTATAATATAAATATTAAAAATAAATATAAATAAAGGAGATATTTCAATGAAGTTTTCAGATTTTGAATATGAAAGACCAAATTATGAAAAAAGTAAAAATCAAATAATAGAAATAATAAATAATATAGAAAATTCAAAAACTTACAAAGAGCAAAGACAAAATATTGATAAACTAAATAGCATTAGAAATAATATAGAAACTATGAGTACATTATGTTCTATAAGACATAGTATAAATGTTGAAGATGAGTTTTATGAAAGGGAAAAAGTGTATTGGGACGAATATTCTCCATTATATGAAGAACTTAATTCACTTTTTTATAAATCAGTAGTAAACTCAAAATTTAAAGAAGATATTCAAAAAGATTTTGGAAGACAGTTTATAAATATAGCAAGCTTTAATTTAAAGTCTTTTAGTAGCGAAATAATAAAAGACCTTCAAGAGGAAAATAAGCTTTGTTCTAAATATACAAAACTATTAGCATCTGCTAAAATTCATTTTGAAGGAGAAGAAAGAAACCTATCTGGACTTTTAAAATTTATGTCAAGTGAAGATAGAGATATGAGGATAAAGGCATCTAAGGCATATTACAATTACTTTGAAGAAAAAGAAAATGAATTTGATGAAGTATTTGATAAATTAGTTCAAGTAAGAAATAATATGGCTATAAAACTTGGTTTTGACAACTTTGTAGAATTAGGATATATAAGAATGATGAGAACTGATTACAACAAAGACATGGTAAAAAACTTTAGAAAACAAGTTTTAGATTATATTGTACCTGTAGCAAATAGTCTTTACGAAAGACAATCTAAAAGGATAGGTGTAGATAGACTTACATATGTAGATGAAAACCTTGAGTTTTTAAGTGGGAATGCAACACCTAAGGGAAGTGACGAATACATAATAGAAAATGGAAGAAAAATGTATTCTGAGCTATCAAATGAAACTAAAGAATTCTTTAATTTCATGCTAGAAAATGAACTTATGGACTTAGTAACTAAAAAAGGTAAAGCAGCAGGTGGATACTGTACATATATACCAGATTATAAATCTCCATTTATATTCTCGAACTTTAATCAAACATTAGATGATATAGATGTATTAACTCATGAAGCAGGTCATGCTTTTCAGCTTTATATGTCAACTTGGATTGATATGCCAGAAATAAACTTCCCAACTTATGAAAGTTGTGAAATACATTCTATGAGTATGGAATTTATAACTTGGCCTTGGATGAAATTATTCTTTAAAGAAGATACAGAGAAATATAAATTTACTCATCTATCATCAGCTATTAAGTTTATACCATATGGAATAGTAGTAGATGAATTCCAGCACTATATATATGAACAGCCTAATATGACTAAAGAAGAAAGAAAAAATATTTGGAGAGAACTAGAGAAAAAATATTTACCACATAGAATATTTGAAGATAATGATTTTTTAGAAAAAGGAACTTGGTGGTTTAAGCAAGGACATATATTTAAAAATCCATTTTATTATATAGATTATACATTAGCTCAGATATGTGCATTACAGTTTTGGAAAAAAATGAGGGTGGACAGAATCAATGGATGGGAAAATTATTTAGACATATGTAGAGTTGGAGGAACAAAGTCGTTCTTAGAAATAGTAAAGATAGGTGATTTAAAATCTCCATTTGAAGATGGATGTGTAGAAAGTATTATAGATGTTATTAAAAATTATTTAGATAGTATAGATGATAAAGCTTTATAATATATATACTGTAGAAATATGTAGCAATATTTACAGAAAAATATATTGAAATTTAAATAGAAAGTTTCTTTTCTTAACTTAGAAAGTATAAAAAAATTAAACATTCCGGTTGAAGGATATAGGAGATTACTTCTAAAAAGAAGTGACCGAAGGTACAAGTTTGATTAAATCCTAATTTAATCAAATGAAATTCTCAGGTAAAAATATTATATTCAGATGGAACTCTGAAGATTATATTAACAGAGAAAACAAATGGGATTTGTTTTCTCTGTTTTTTATTAAATAGACTTAAAAAGGAGAGGATTTTTATAATAATAATAACCAATAATACTATTGTCAAAAACAAAATAAAGCATAAAAATGTAAAATATATAAAGACACATATCTAGAAATTTTAAAAGAAAGTAGAAATCTAATTCACAAAGGTTACGAACTTTTATCACATCCGATGTATTCCAGTATAAAGCTAAATGAAACTCCATACAGAAGTATAATATTAAAAAAATCAAACAAGTTAGATACAAATTCAGTACTATTAATTGAAGAAGCAATATACATTTCTAATAAATTTCAAAATAATAAACAAACACCTAATTGGACAGATAATGTAATAGATGACTTTAGAGTCATAGACTTAGATATTTTAAGTAATACATTAGAAAGAATTCAATATATATTATAGAAATTAAAAATAATATTTGATTGTATCAAAATAATAAAATATTTATCTATAAAAATGTTAAAAAAATAACTATAAAGGAGGGATTTATAGGAGATATATATGATTTAATAATAATAGGATCAGGGCCTGCAGGGCTTTCGGCAGGACTTTATGGTGCAAGAGCAAAGTTAAAAACTCTTATACTTGAAAAAGGAAAAGCTGGAGGACAAATAGTAACAACTCATGATGTTGCTAACTATCCAGGTTCAGTAGAAAATGCTAGTAGACCTAAGTTAATAGCAAGAATGGTGGAACAATGCAAAAGTTTTGGGGCAGAAATGAAAAGCTAACTTGTGCCAAATCAATAGCAGAAAAAGCACAAAACAATCCTAATATAGAATTTGTACACAATACGACTGTGAAAGAATTATGCGGTGATGGAATATTAGAAAAAGTTGTATTTGAAAATATTCTAACAGGTGAATTAAGTGAATATGAAGCAGATGAAGAAGATGGAACAATGGGGGTATTTGTATTCATAGGACTCAAACCAGAAACAGAAATATTTAGAGATAAAATAGATACAGACCAAAATGACTATATAATAACAGATGAAGATATGAAGACTAATATAGAAGGGATATTTGCAGCAGGAGATTGCAGAGTTAAAGCTTTAAGACAGGTAGTAACAGCTACTAATGATGGAGCTATAGCTACAATAAGTGTTGAAAAATATATAGAAAGTAAAGAATGGAATTTAGAAAAATCAACTATTTAATTATAAAGGAGGAATTTGAATGATAATTTTAGATAAAAACACCTTTGAAGAAGAAGTTTTAAAACATGAAGGTATAGTTGTTGTAGATTTTTGGAGTGAAGGGTGTGAACCGTGTAAAGCATTGCTTCCAGAGGTTGAAGAACTTGCTAATAAATATAAGGAAAATTTTAAATTCTGTAAACTAGATACAACAAAAGCTAGAAGATTGGCTATAAAAGAAAAAATATTAGGACTTCCAACAATAGCTATATACAAAGATGGTCAAAAAATAGATGAGGTTACAAAATATGATGCAACTAAGATTAATATAGAAGAAATGATAAAGAAATACCTTTAATATTTATATAAAATAGTTACTTACAACTAGTTTGATAAATATTAAAGGTTATATATTGAGTTAGTTGAGAAATATAAATTTTAGTTTTTTAAAACTTAAATAATTAGGGGGTGCAAGCATGCGTCTTGAGTTAGGTAAAATTTTTATAAGAGATATTCAGTTTGGGAAGTAACTAAAGTTAAAGATGCTACATTATACATCAATAAGGAAGAGATGCTTAAAGAAATTGGTGGGGACGAGCATATAAAGTCTATAGATCTAGAACTAGCTCATTCAGGTGAAAGTGTAAGAATAGTACCAGTAAAAGATGTTATAGAACCAAGAGTTAAAGTAGAAGGTAATGGAGGAATATTCCCAGGAATAATATCTAAGATTGAATTGTTGGAAGTGGAGAAACTCATGCAATTTATGGGTGTGCTGTTGTTACTACTGGTAAAATAGTAGGATTCTAAGAAGGTATTATCGATATGACAGGACCTGGGGCAAAATATTGCCCTTTCTCTAATCTTAACAATATAGTTGCTATAGCAGAACCAGTAGATGAATTAAAACAACATGACCATGAAAAAGCAATAAGAATGATAGGATTTAAAGTTGCAGCATATTTAGGGAAAACTGCTAGAAATTTAACTCCTGATGAAGTTAAGGTTTATGAAACTAAGCCACTTTTAGAATCAATAAAAGAGTATCCACACCTTCCAAAAGTAGCATATGTTTATATGCTTCAAACTCAAGGATTGCTTCATGATACGTATGTATATGGTGTTGATGCGCTGAGATAAATATAGGAATAAGTGAATAAAATAATGGAGTATCTAAAGAAGAAGTTAAAAAGGTAATAGCAGAGTCCCTAAGAAAATTAGCATTAGATATGATAGAAGAATAGGAAGTAATATTATGGCTAAAAAGATAATAGGGCAAACTCTTCTAGAGATAGCTGATGCAATAGAAAGTGGAGAATTTGGTAAAAAAATAAGAATAGGACTGACTACATTAGGAAGTGAACATGGAATAGATAATTTAGTAAATGGAGCTAATTTAGCTAAGTCTAGCTTATTTTATATAGTTTTAATAGGTAAAAAAGTAGATACTAACTTTGAAGTTGTAGAAGTAAGTTGTGAAAAAGAAATGCATAAAAAATGGAAGAGTTATTAGATAGCTGATATATAGATGCTTGTGTTACAATGCATTATAACTTTCCTATAGGGGTATCCACAGTAGGTAGAGTTATAACACCAGGCAAAGGAAAAGAAATGATACTTGCAACAACAGGAACTAGTGCAACTAATAGAATAGAGTCTATGGTTAGAAATGCAATATGTGGTATAGCTACTGCAAAAAGCATAGGGATAAGAAATCCAAAGGTAGGTATACTTAATGTTGATGGTGCTAGACAAGTTGAAAAATGCTTATATTATCTAGGGCATCAGGAATTCTAGTAGTAAAAAACGCAATAAAGTATGCTTATGATATAGTAAAAGGAAGTATAAGTGAATTAATTAAAAATGAATTTGAAATACTAAAAAAGCTAAATTAAATGATATAATATCTAAATCTACAAAAAAAGAAATAAAAGCAAAACAAGAAGTTAAAATGCCTAAAAAAGAAATAGTTACAGAACAAATAAGTGGAATAGATATTATGGATTTAGATGATGCAATCATAGATTTATGGGAAAATGATATATATGCAGAAAGTGGTATGGGTTGTACAGGATCTATAGTTTTAATTAATATAATTTTATAGTTTATATTAATATTTAATGAAAAAGTAGGCAATATAGAATTAACATATAAAATAAAAACTACAAACACATTAACTAGATATGAAGAAGGTACTATAACTCAAGTTCTAAATCAAAATTGGAGAAAAGTGGTGACTTTTAAATAAATTGAACGAAGACCCTTATATAAAGAAGTTAATGGATAATTATTAAAAGATTACAATACTTTTGAAAGAAAAGGAGAAGTAAAAATATTTATACTATTAAAATTAGAATATAGCTTAGATGCTAGTGAAAGTGTTTAATTTAAATAAAACTATATTGAATAAAGTAAATATATATAATATAATTATATAAATAAATAGATACATAAAAAACTACCTGTATATTTTTGAAGATATGGTTCAAATGTTTCTACATAGCTACCGTAAATAGCTTGACTACAGGAGCTTAATATAAAGTATAGTTTTATTTAGTAATATAATCATTGTTAGTAATTTTAATATTTACATAATGACTATTTCTATATATTTAACTAGATTATTAACTCCTGTCTATAAATAGAGAGGAGTTTTTTATTAGATCAGAGTTAAACATAATGTTTGGAGGATAAATATGGAATTACTACAAGAGAAAATATTAAAAGATGGAAGAATAGAAGGAAATGATATATTAAAAGTTGATAACTTTTTAAATCATCAATTAGATATAGCTTTTTTAAATGAAATGGGAAAAGAGTTTAAAAATAGATTTAAAGATGAAAAAATAGATAAAATATTAACAATAGAAGCTTCAGGAATAGCAATAGCTTCAATAGCATCACAACATTTTGGAAATGTGCCTGTGGTTTTTGCTAAAAAAGTAGAATCTAAGAACTTAGATAAAGAAGTATATGAAACAAAAGTATATTCATTTACAAAAGGAAAAGAATATAGTGTAAAAGTATCTAAAAGATATTTAAATGAAGGTGAAAATATACTAGTTCTAGATGATTTTTTAGCAAATGGGAGAGCAGCAATTGGTCTTAAAGATTTAGTAGATCAAGCAGGAGCTAATTTAGTAGGAGTTGGTATAGCTATAGAAAAAGGATTCCAAGAAGGAAGAGAACTTTTATTAAGTAAAGGTATAAGACTTGAATCATTAGCAATACTTGATTCTATAGAAAATGGAGTTATAAAATTTAGATAATATAATATTTAAAATAAAATAGAAATTTAATTTAGATTATAATATAAAAGTATAGGATAAAGTATTTAATATGTTATTTGTCCTATACTTTTATATTACTTACAATTAGAGAATATATAATATGTAGGATTTTTAGATTTATATAATAAAATATAAGAAGTTAAATAATTAATTAACGTGAAAAAATATGTATAATATGGTATATTATATAAATGATATTACTTATTAGAATATTTAATTATGACTAGTAAATAATATTAACTATAATATATAAACAAAAAATAATATAAATATATAAATAAGTTTTAGGAGGGCTAATATGAAATTTTTCGTAGATACAGCCAATGTAGAAGAAATAAGAGAAGCAAATGATTTAGGTGTAATATGTGGTGTTACAACAAACCCATCATTAATAGCTAAAGAAGGAAGAGACTTTATAGAAGTAGTAAAAGAAATAACAGAAATAGTAGACGGGCCTATAAGTGCAGAGGTTATAAGCTTAGATGCAAAAGGAATGGTAGAAGAAGCTGATAAACTATCTAAAATACATAAAAATATAGTAATAAAATTACCTATGACAGAAGAAGGACTAAAAGCTACTAAAATATTATCTCAAAAAGGGATAAAAACTAATGTAACTTTAATATTTAGTTCTGTTCAAGCTCTTTTAGCAGCTAGAGCAGGAGCTACATATGTAAGCCCATTCGTTGGAAGACTTGATGACATAGGTCAAAATGGACTTGAATTAATAGAAGAAGTAGTGGATATATTTGCACAAAATGATATAGATACACAAATAATAGTTGCAAGTGTTAGAAATCCAATACACGTATCACAAGCTGCAAGATTAGGAGCAGATATAGCAACAGTTCCACTTAAAGTTATAAAGCAAATGACTAAACATCCTTTAACAGATAAAGGAATAGAGAGCTTTATAAAAGACTGGGAAGGTGCTTCATTAAAATTATAATATATAAAGGGTATGCAAATTTGCATACCCTTTTTAATTATTTAAAAACATGTTTTAACAAAGGTTACACCGCTGTAACTTTAATTACGAATTTGTAATCTAAAGTAACAGCGGTGTAACTGTTATATATTATTTTACTATGGTAATATAAATACATAGAAAGAAATAAAACAAAAATTTACATAAATTTATATAAAGGAAAAGGATGTGATCTAAATGAAAAGAGCTATAACAGCATTATCAGTATTATGTGGAGGAATGTTATTTATGAGTCCAATAAACAACATAATATTTGCACAAAATTCTAATAAAAAACCTGCTACAGAAGTAGTTGAAAATATAAATAACAATGCTAAAGAAGAAGTAACAAAGCAAGAAAATAAAGATAATTTACAAAAGGAAGTAAAAAAAGTTGAAAAACAAGAAATAGTTACAAATAATAAATTAAACAATCAAAATGATTACATAGATAAAAAACAAAGTAAAATAGATAACAAAGAAAATGTAGTAACTAAAGAAGAAACTAAAACTACTGAAAATAATCAAGTAGTAGAAAAACCACAAGTATCTGAAGATAAAAAAGTTGAAGATAATAAAATTGAGGACAATAAAGTTCAAGAAGAAAACAAAGTAGTTTCAAATGATAAAGTACAATCAGATATAAAAGAAGAAAGTAAAGTTGAAGTTATAGAAGTATTAAACAAAGAACAAGCTAAAGAATTAATACAAATGTATAATCAAGGTGTAAACTATACTTACGAAGGTGATGAAAATAACTTTAATGCGTTAAAAGAAAAAGGTTTAAGTGGGTATGTATTCTTCCCAGATTATGATACTGATTTAGGATTTTTTGTTGATAAGAATACATCAAATATATACTACTTCCATCCAAGTGGATACCTTAAATTAGCTATATAAGATAATTAATATAAAACTCCAAATTAAAACTTAAAGAAATAGCATCTTTTTTAATTAAAAAGATGCTATTTTTATGTATTGATTTAAATTTATTAATTTATATGATTAGATAACTTACTTATTAAAATATATTAAGAGGCTTAAGTTGATATATAATATAAAAGATAGGACAAAATAATAAATAACAATATGTTAGGAGAGCAAAATGAGTGTATATGAATATTTAAAGCAGAGGACATTATTTTTTATAGTGAATATAGTACTATTTTTAATCACAGCAAGTATAATGTTATTTGTTAAAGTTAATATAAGCATTATAACTATGGTGTTTTTAATATGGTTTACACCAATTAGTATATATATATTAATGGAGATGATAAAGCATAAAAAATATTATGATGAACTTGTAAGTATAAGTGAAAACTTAGATAAGAAATATTTAATATCTGAAGTAATAAGTGAGCCAGAATTTATAGAGGGTAAATTGGTATATAATATTTTAAAATCAAGCAATCGCAATATGCAAGAACATGTTAAGTATTTTAAAAATATGCAAAGTGAGTATCAAGAATACATAGAAACATGGGTACATGAAATAAAAACACCTATAGCGTCGTTAATGCTTATAATGGAAAATCATGAAGACAATATACCAAATAGTATGAAGTATGAAGTAAAAAAAATAGAAAATTATATAGATCAAGTTCTATATTACTCAAGAAGTAATGATGTTAGTAAAGACTATATAATAAAAAAATTTAATCTTGAAAGAATAATTAGGTGCGCAATAAGGAAAAATGCAAGTGATTTTATAAATAAAAGAATAGGGATAGATATAAAAGAAATTAATTTTAATGTATACAGTGATGAAAAATGGGTTGAATTTATATTAAATCAAATTATAAATAATGCTATAAAGTATTCAAAAGAAAGTGAAGGAAAAGTATCAATAAACGCAGTAAAAAATAAAAATAATATAATATTAAGTATAAAAGACAATGGAGTAGGGATAAATGAGAAGGATATAGATAGAGTTTTTGAAAAAGGGTTTACAGGTGAAAATGGAAGAATATTTGGAAAGTCAACTGGTATAGGACTTTATCTATGCAAAAAACTTTGTGATAAGTTAGGTTTAGGGATAAATATAGTATCAAAACAGCAAGAAGGAACAGAAATAAGAATAATATTTCCTGTTGGAAAAGATGATATAAGAAAAAATTAAAATTTAAATTAGTAAGAGTTAGATTTATAAAATCTAACTCTTTAATTTTTATACAGATAATTAATATATAAAGAATTGATAAAAAATACCGTATTATTAAAAATAAAAAAATACAGGGAGGCATTATGGTTAATGGTATAAATTTATTTAGCAATATAGCTAATAGTAGTATTAATACTCAAAATAAGTGTGGGTGTTGCTGCGAAAAAAATAGTTCCTTTGATGAGTTAATGCTAAATTTAGTATTAACTTTGTTAGATGAAGAAAATTATAATTTAGTAAGTAATTTAAGTGATGCAGTAAGAAAAAAGCAACAAGAGAATAGCATAGTCAAAGAGAGAAATTTAGGTTTAGAAACCATTAATAGTTCTCAAAATTTAAAAAAAGTAAGTGTAACAGCAAGTGATAAAGATACTAAAAGTGAAATAGAAAGTGCAGTAAAAATTGCTTCGAGCAAATATGGTATAGATGAAAATTTAATAAAAGCTGTAATAAAAGTAGAATCTGATTTTAATCCAAACTGTGTATCATCGGCTGGAGCAAAAGGGCTTATGCAACTTATGCCTTGTAATATAAAGGATTTAGGTGTTAAAAATCCATTTGATATAAAAGAAAATATAGATGCTGGGACAAGACATTTAAAAGAATATATAGATAAATACCATGGAAATATCGAAATGGGTCTTATGGCATATAATGGAGGACCAACAAGAATGGTAAAAAGAGGAGTTAGATCTGTAAATGATATTTATAAGATGCCAAAAGAAACTCAAAATTATGTACCTAAAGTTATGAAATATTACAGAGCATAAAAAATTAAAACATATATGAAATATAAAAATTGAAGGTTCAAAGTTAGTTTTTAAACAGTCTTTTTATTTATAATTTATAAATATCTATCAAAAGTCTATATAAATTAAGTTATAGTTAATCGAATATAATTTAGGGATTTGATTAATAAATTAAATGTTAAATTAATTGGGAGATAAAAATGAAAACAAGCAGAAAGATATTGAAATTAGATAAAACTTTATTAAATAAATGTAGACGTAGGGAGAGAATTTCCTTAAATAAGCATGATCATTTAACTAAAGCTTATAATAGAAATTATTTTTTTAATTATATAGAAAAAAAGGTAAATGGAACTCTTATAAACATTAAGGTTATGTCAATTAAATTTTTAAATTCAAATATTGGCATAAAATATGGGGATGAAGCATTAAAATTAATAGCTAAAATTTTAATGAATATGAAAACAAGTAGTATAGTATGTCGACTATCTGGATCTACTTTTGGGGTATATATAGAACAAACAGATATAAATTACGTTAAAAATATAATTGAAGAGATGATTAATAAGATCTCCAATGTAAATATAGGAATTGAAACTGTAAAAATTTCTACAAATATATCATCTGTTATTTATAAAAATGGTGATTTTGATACAAAAGATGCGATTTCTAAATTATCAATATCTATGTCAAATTCTATAAAAAAGGGTGTAAATAAGTTTGAAATATATAATGAAAGGCATGATTTACGCATAAATATAGACACTATAGAGAGTGCTATCTTAAATGAAGAAATTACACTTTATTATCAACCAAAAATAGATATAAAAACAAAGAAAATAAATGGAGTCGAAGCATTAATAAGATGGTTTAGCAAAGAACACGGATATATTGAACCAAATAAAATCATACAATTTGCAGAAAGTTCAGGATATATAAATACCTTATGGAAATGGGTTATGAGAAAAGCTTGTGAAGATATAAATTATGTAAATACAAATTTGGGTAAAGAAATACATCTTTCTGTGAATACTTCTCCTTATCAATTAGAACATAAAGATTTCATAAAAGATATTAAAGAAGCACTAGAAGAAACTAATTTTAGAAGAGATTTATTAACAATCGAAATCACAGAAAGCGATGATATAGAGAATATAGATAATATACAAAAAATTCTAGGTGAAATGAAAGACATGGACATAAAAGTTTCCATAGATGATTTTGGAAAAGGATATAATTCTATTGATTATATAAAAAATTATAATGTTGATGAAATAAAAATAGATAAGTCTTTGGTTAAGTATTTAAGTGATAATCCTTTATTCATAAAAAATTTGATAGATATGATACATACAACCAATACTTTAGTAGTAGCAGAAGGAGTAGAAGAATATTTTGAATATAAACTACTCAAAGATATGGAGTGTGATTTTATTCAAGGGTACTATTTCCATAAACCAATGGAGCATGAAAGTTTGGTAAAAATATTGAATCAAGAGGATATATAATATATATTGTTATATAAAACTTAAGAAAAAATAAGGATATCCGTATTATTACAAAAGCAAGATAATATAAATTACAAAAATTGAGGTTTCAAAATGAAGGTAAGGAATATTGGATTAAATAAAAGTATTAATATAGAAAGTAAGGGTAAAAAAGAAAAGCTAGATTTTGAAGAAAATTTTAATCAAAGAAATAGACTGAAAAACAAAGAAGAACTCGAAGTATATATGAAAGAGATTAAAAATATAGGAGAAAAATTGGTAGTTACTAAAAATTATAGTGATATTATAGATTATAAAAAAGCTATAAAGAATTATTTGAAATCAGCCGTAGACTATGTATATAGTTTAAATAAAGATAATAGCTTTTGGGATAGAAATTATTTTACTACGGTAAGGACTATAAATGAAAAGCTAGAGGCTATAACTAGAGAACTTATTTATGAGCAAAAAGAAAATATTAGTATAGCTTCAAAAATAGATGAAATAAATGGACTTTTAGTAGATATATACATGTAAGGAGGATAACCATGAAAAATGAAGTAGATAATGTAGACGTATATGAAATAGAGTTTGAGCAGCTAAAAGAAGGTGAGAAAACTCCATTAAATAGTGCTACGGATATATTTGGAGCACTATTAGATATAACTGTATCTATGGGAAGTGCTAGTGAAAAAATAGGGAGAATTATAAACTATAAAGTTGGAGATATAATAGAACTAGATAAACAAGTAGAAGAGAATTTGGATATAAATGTAAATGGTAAAATGATAGCTAGTGGAGAAAGTATAATAATGGACAATAGACTAGCTGTTAGACTAGCTAAAATAAAAAGTGCAGATGAAGATTAATACTAATTAATCTAAATACTAAGGAGGAATATTGTGAATATAAATTTGGTTAAATTTAGAAATTTAGAAAGAGTATATAATAATAATAAAGTAGATGTTAATTATGTAAAGAATACGAAAAAAGGTGACACAGTTGAAATATCACAAATGGGAAAGTATTTAAATAAAGTAAATTCATCTAAGGAAGAAGTTAACATAGATAGAGTAAATGAAATAAAAAGTAAGATAGAATCTGGCCAATATAGAATAGATTCTAATGAATTAGCTAAGAAGATAATAGAAAAAATGAGGGGGGAGCATAATTGATTCCAGAGGTGAAAATAGTAATCTTTGAAGAAAAAAGTGTCTTAAAAAATATGCTAGATCTTTTAGATAATCAATATGAATTTATAATTAATAAAGATCTTATTAAGATAGATAAAATAGCTAAGGAATTAGATGAAGCTGCTAAAAAGTTAGCTAGATTAGAAATAAAGAGAAGAAATTTAATGGAGTCTAAGCCTAGTGTAAAGCAGTATATAGAAGATTGCAATGATGAAAATATAAAACAAGCTTATAAAGAAATAAAAGAAATATTAAATATGATAGAATTACAAAAAAAAGCAAATGAAACTCTTATAAAGCAGAGATTATTTTTCACAAAGAAGATGATAAACTGCATAAAGCCAGGAAAAAGTATTGGAACATATAATGCTTATGGTCAAGTAGGGAAGTAATTGTTTGGAGGAAAATTATGTCAGGATTACTAGGAAGTTTACAGACAGCAAAGTCAGGTATGAGTGTAAGTCAAACTTCTATACAGACTACATCTCATAATATAAATAACATGAATACACCAGGGTACTCTAGACAAAGAGTACAACAAAGTGCAAGAAGTGCTTATAGTTACCCTGGATATAACAGTAGTATGGGTGCAGGTCAACTAGGTACAGGAGTTGAAGCAACAGATATTATAAGAATTAGAAATACATTCTTTGATTTTCAATTTAGAAATGAGTCTCACAATTATGGAAAAATAAGTACAAAAAGTGAGTATTATACTAATATGGAGACTATATTTAATGAACCATCAGACACTTCTATTTCATCATCATTAAGCAACTTTTTTAGCAGTTGGAATGAAATTTCAAAAAATCCTAATGATAGTGGATCAAAGAACACCGTAGTTCAAAATGCAAAATATTTAGCGACTAATATAAGTAATCTTAAAAATAAATTGGAAAAACTATCAAGTCAGGCAAATGATAAAATAAATAAAAATTTAAATGAAATAAACGATATGGTTGACCAATTAAGAGGATTAAATAAAAATATAAGAATAGTCGAAGGTAGTGGAAAAACACCAAATGACTTACTAGATGAAAAAGATAAAGTGTTAGATAAATTAAGTTATAAATTTAATATAGAAGATAATAATGTTAAGAATTTAATTGAAAAAAAAATAAATGATGGAACAAGTATTACATTAGAGGATATAAAAGCAATAGGAGATGTCTCAGGTGAAATACAAGGTTCTATTGATATGGTAGATAAAATTAATGAATATACGTCTAGTATAGATGATCTATCAGAAGGCATTGCCAATGGTATAAATGATGTTTTAGGAATTAATTTTTTTGAATTTGACAAAAAAGGCAGCCCATCACTTAAAGTTAATGATGATTATCTAACAGACTCAAATAAATTATCAGTTTCATCGAAAGTTGCAGGTGAAATATTTAGATTTAAAGATAAAAAAATGAAAATTGGTAATGAACCAGAAATTACCATAGATAAATTTTATAATAATATAGTTCAAAAGCTAGGTAATGAGGCGCAGGAAGTTATAAGAAATGAAAAGAATCAAAATAAAATAATAAATGAAATAGAAAATTCTAGAGCTAATGTATCTGGAGTATTATTAGATGAAGAAATGGTAAATCTTGTCCAATTTCAGCATGCATATAATGCCAGTGCAAAAGTTATATCTACTATAGATTCTTTACTAGACGTAGTAATAAATGGGTTAAAAAGATAGGAGGATAGTATGAGAATAGCCAATTCTTCAATGATAAGAAATAATATGTATGATAATCAAGAAAATCTTCAAAGAACGGACAAGCTTAATAGACAAATCAGTACAGGGAAGGTCATAAACAAAGTATCAGATGATCCATACAAAGCTATAAAAATAATGAACTTAAAAAATGAAATAAAATATACTGAAAAATATAGTTACAATATTGACGAAGCAGTAGGATGGATGAATAATACAGATTCATCTTTAGAAGAAGTAGGAACTGTATTAGGAGATATAAAAGATGAAATAATAAAGTTAGGTAATGGAACTTATTCGGCAGAAGAGATGAAATCTATAAGGGCTGAAATGAATGAAAAAATAAAAGAACTAGGTGAAACATTAAATTCAAGTCATGGTGGTAATCATATGTTTGGAGGAAGTGACGTAGAAGATTTGCCTATAATTATCGAGGAAAAAGACGGAGTAGCTAAACTTACCCTAAATTCTAAATCAAATTCACAAGACTTAAAAGCAATTATATCTGAAGGAATAGATATAGATTACAATGTATCAGCAAAAGAATTATTAAACAAAGATGGTAAAAATTTATTAGAATCTATAAATAAATTATCTACTGCTATGAATGATATAGTTAATGGTAAAGATGTAGAAACTAATAAAGCTCAAGTGTTAGGGACTATAAAAGATGATATTGATACATTGTTTAATCATTCAGTAGATATAAGAACATCATTTGGTGTAAAAGTTAATACTGCAGAAAAAATAAAAGAGCTAAATGATGAAAATATTATGAACATGAAGGATGTATTATCATTAACTCAAGATACAGATAAAGTTAGTGCATATATAGAATTAAAATCAGCTGAATTAATATACCAAATGTCAGTTCAAGTTGGAAGTAGATTGATTCAACCGAGTATAATGGATTATTTAAAATAGCTAGGAGGATCATATGGACATTTTATTTGAAAAAGGTATACCTGGATTTGAAAATTATAATACTTTTCTAGTTGAAGAAATTAAGGAAAATAAAAATTTTATTAGCATGATATCTAAGGATGACTTAAATGTAGGATTTGTTTGTGTATCTCCATTTGAGATAAAAAAAGATTATGAAATAGAATTAAATGAGGATACAATAAATGAATTAAATATAAAAGATTATAAAGATGTACTAGTATTAAGCCTAATAACATTAGGTAATAGTATAGATACAAGTACAGTTAATTTAAGAGCTCCTATTATTATTAACATAAATAATAACAGAGGAAAGCAATTAATACTAGAGGATACTAAATATAATATAAAAGAACCTTTAACAGGAAGTGAAAATAATGCTAGTAATTAGTAGAAAAAAAGATCAATCTATATTAATCGGAGATGATATAGAAGTTAAAATTATAAAAATTGAGGATGGAAGCGTAAAGATAGCCATAGAGGCGCCAAAAGATAAGGTTATACTAAGAAGAGAAGTTTACGAAAGTATAAAAGAAGAAAATTCTAAGGCTATAATTAATACTAAAGATATTACAAAGTTATTTAAGTAAGAGAGGGAAAATAATGTATACAACAAATCCATATAATACATATAAGCAAAATTCAGTAAATATGGCTTCTAAAGAACAACTATTGTTGATGTTGTTAGATGGAGCAGTTAAATATACAAAAATAGCAAGAATGGCAATATTAGAAAAAAATATTTCTAGAGCTCACAATGAATTGGTTAGAGTTCAAGATATATTTTTAGAACTTATGATAACTATGGATAAAAGTGCTGGGAAATATATGGAAGATTTATATAATATATATGATTTTATAAAGAGCGAACTTGCTAAAGCCAATATGAAAAAGGATATTAAGATAATAGATGAAGTACTTCCTGTAATAGAAGATGTTAGAGATATGTGGTATGAGGTAGACAAAAAAATAAAGACAGGTAAGTAGGTGAATTTTATATGACAAGAGTAAATACAATAAGAATACCAGGTCTTGCAACGGGAATGGACACCGACACAGTTGTAAAGCAAATGCTTGTTGGTGAACAAAATAAAATTGATAAAGTCAAGCAAAAAGAGCAAATAGTAAAGTGGCAGCAGGAAATTTATAGAGACGTAATGAAAGATTTGAAAAATATAAATGATAAATATTTTTCAGTAACATCTAAAGATTCAATAGTCAGTAGTAAAGCTTGGAATACATTATCAGTTCAAAGTTCTAATAGTAGTGTAATGTCAGCTACATCAAGAGCGGGAGCAGATAATATACATTATAATTTTGAAGTTAATAAAATAGCAGAACCAGCTAAAATTGTATCTTCAAAAGACAATTTAGACAAGTCAAGTAAATTAGCGGATTTAGGAGCTAAAATAGGAGAATCATTTAAAATTTCTGTTGGAAAAGATGACAAAGGGAATACTTTATACTCAAATCCTATAACAATAGAATCAAGTGATACTATAGAGAGTTTAGTTGATAAAATTAACAGTAATGGAAATGGAAAAATAAAGGCATCATATAGCAAGATGACTGGAAGTTTTAGTATTGAATCTTTTGACACAGGATCAAACAGTAATATTGAAATCATTTCTGAAGATGGAAGCAAATCTAATTCTCTAGAATTTTTAGGACTAAAAACAAAAAAATACAAGACAAATGCAGATGGAAGTTTTGTATTAAATTCAAAGAATGAACCAGATTTTGATATGGTTGATTTTTCAGGTATAGCAAGTGGAAGTAATTCTTATATCAAAGTCTCAGGAGATGACGGATTTAGTAAAGTAATAAATGAGCAAAAAAATAATTTCTCAATAGATGGAATAGATTATAGTATTTATAATAAAGGAACTTCTGAGATAACCTCAAAAAAGGATACAACCAAAGCCCTAGATAACATGAAAGGTTTTGTACAAGATTATAATAAAATAATGGATAAAATGTATAGTCTTATAACTGAAAAATCTAAGAAAGATTATCAACCGCTTACGGAAGAACAGAAAAAGGATATGAGTGAAGAAGAAGTAAAGAAATGGGAAGCTAATGCTAAAAAAGGTATACTTCGAAATGATTCTGAGATGAGAAGATTTATAAATGATATGCAAAATGCTATATTTGGTGATAATATAAAAGTTTTAAGTGAAATGGGTGTAACTAGTCCACAAGACTATAATAAAAAAGGTCAGATATCATTAAATGAGGATAAATTTACTAAATCTTTAGAATATAATTCGGATAAAGTCTATAAATTATTTGCAAAAGATAAATCTAGTATAATGGGAAAAATGAATGATATTCTTAACAAGAATATAGGAGGATCATCATCTATATTTGCTAGAAAAGCTGGGCTAGAGAGAACATCTTCTGTTGTGAAGAATTTTTACTCAGAACAAATAAAACGACAAGAGGATATGATAAAAAATCTTCAAAGAAAAATGGATACTAAGGAAAATGCTTTGTATAAAAAATTTGCAGACCTAGAAGCTAGTATGAATAAGCTAAATTCACAGATGAGTTATTTTATGCAGGCTTAAGGCTAGGTGGTTAAAAATGAAGGAAAGTATCAAATTATATAAAAGTTTATCATTAGATATAGTAAATAAATTAAAAAGTAGTAGTTTAATTAATATAGGTGATTTATTTGATAAAAGACAAGAAATATTAAGTAATGTACTTGACTTTGAAGCATTTAAAAGCCAGATGATCGATGAAGGAATATTAGAAATTGATAGAGAGATACATATATTACTTAGTGATAGTATAGAAAAAACTAAAGATGAGATAAAAAATCACAAACTATCAAATAGAGTAAATACCTCATATCTAAGTACGAAAAAAGAAAATTTAAATATTTTTAACAAAAAAGTATAAAGTTAATATAAATTATAACGATATATATATATGTAAGGTACTTGGCCAAGTACAAAATACACAATACAAAAGGCAAAAGACAAGGATGTCGTAAAGTCCTAAGGAGAGGAAAAAACAATGAGAATAAACACTAATATGAACGCTATGATAGCGACTAATCAAATGGCAAAAAATACTGCATTATCAGGAAAGTCTATGGAGAAATTATCAACAGGACTAAGAATAAATAAAGCAGGAGATGACGCTGCAGGTCTTGCTGTTTCAGAAAAAATGAGATCGCAAATAAGAGGGATGCAACAAGCAGATAGAAACGTACAAGATGGTATATCAATGGTACAAACAGCAGAAGGTGCATTAGAAGAAGCAGGAAATATAGCTCAAAGAATGAGAGAACTTGGAGTTCAAGCAGGAAATGACACATTATCTGCAACTGATAGAGACAAGGTAAAAGAAGAATTAACTCAATTACAACAAGAAATGAATCAAATAGGTAAAGAAACTAAGTTCAATGGTAAAAACTTATTAAGTGGAGCAGGAGCATTTACAATACAAGCTGGAGCTAATAATGAAACTAGAACTATAAATACTATAGATTTAGTAGGACAAGCTAAAACTTTAGCTAGTATGGACGTTTCTAGTAGTTCAAAAGCACAAGCTTACGTAAGTAAAGTAGATGCAGCATTAGAACAAATAAATACAGGAAGAGCTAAATTAGGAGCAACTCAAAATAGATTAGAGTATACTTCTGCTAACTTAACAACTTCTACAGAAAACTTAAGTGCAGCAGAATCAAGAATAAGAGACGTTGATGTTGCTAAAGAAATGGTTAACTTATCTAAGTTAAACATATTAAATCAAGCAGCACAAGCTATGGTTGGACAAGCTAATCAACAACCTCAAAGTGTAACTCAGTTATTAAGATAGTTTTAAAATAAGTAAATAAATTATAAATATATTAAAAAATATAAAGTATATCTATATTATGCCGATATATATAATATAGATATACTTTTATAAATAAAAGACAAGGATGTCGTAAAGTTCTAAGGAGAGAAAAAACAATGAGAATAAATACTAATATGAATGCTATGATAGCGACTAACCAAATGGCAAAAAATACTGCATTATCAGGAAAGTCTATGGAAAAATTATCAACAGGGCTAAGAATAAATAAAGCAGGAGATGACGCTGCAGGACTTGCTGTTTCAGAAAAAATGAGATCTCAAATAAGAGGAATGCAACAAGCAGATAGAAACGTACAAGATGGTATATCAATGGTACAAACAGCAGAAGGTGCATTAGAAGAAGCAGGAAATATAGCTCAAAGAATGAGAGAACTAGGAGTTCAAGCAGGAAATGATACATTAACTACAACTGATAGAGATAAGATAAAAGAAGAATTAACTCAATTACAACAAGAAATGAGCCAAATAGGTAAAGAAACTAAATTTAATGGTAAAAACTTATTAAGTGGAGCAGGTACATTTACAATACAATCAGGAGCTAATAATGAAACTAGAACTATAAATACAATAGATTTAGTTAAGACTGCAGGAAGTTTAACTATAGATGTATCTGATAATACAAAGGCTCAAGCTTTCGTAAGTACGGTAGATGCAGCATTAGAAAACATAAACACAGGAAGAGCTAAATTAGGAGCAACTCAAAATAGATTAGAGTATACTTCTGCTAACTTAACAACTTCTACAGAAAACTTAAGTGCAGCAGAATCAAGAATAAGAGATGTTGATGTTGCTAAAGAAATGGTTAATTTATCTAAGTTAAACATATTAAATCAAGCAGCACAAGCTATGGTTGGACAAGCTAACCAACAACCTCAAAGTGTAACTCAGTTATTAAGATAGCTTTATTAAGTTAAAAAATAAAGAGTAAAGCATGTGCTTTACTCTTTATTTTTAAATTTAATCACTTAAAAGGAGTATTAAATATATGCTACTAAGTATTGTAATGATGGTAAAAAATGAAGAGAGATATTTAGATAAAACATTAAACTCACTACGTCCTTTAATGGAAGAAATAAATTCTGAATTAGTAATACTAGATACTGGATCAACTGATTCGACTGTTGATATTGCAAGAAAATATACTGATAAAGTATTTTTTGCAAAGTGGAATGATAACTTTTCAGATATGAGAAATATATCAATAAGTTATGCAGAGGGAGACTGGATACTTATATTAGATGCAGATGAAGAGTTAATTAATTATGAGAAATTAAAAGAATTCTTTGATAAAAGCTTATGCAATAAATATAATAGTGCAAGTATAAATCTAAAAAATATACTTTCGCTAGATAAAAAAAGTTATAGTATGACACCTTTAATTAGAATGTTTAAAAACTCAAAGGATTTTAGATATGAAGGAGCAATACACGAACAACCAAAATTTAAACATCCTATATATAACAATGTAGCTTTATTTGATCACTATGGATATTTGTTTGAAAATGAAGAAATCAAACAATTAAAAGATAATAGAAATAAAAATATTTTATTAAAAGAAATAAAGAAAGAACCGAATAACCCATATATTAACTATCAATTAGGAAAAACTTATTCTATATCTAAAAACTATGAAGATGCAATATATTATATGGAAAAAGGGTATGATTTGTATACAAAAATTAAATATATACCGATATTTGTAACATTAGATTTAGCTATGCTTTATTTAGAAATGAATGAGTTTGATAAATGTGAAAGTTTATGCACTAAGTATATAAAAAATGATAATAAAAATATAGATATATATTATTACCTAGCGACAAGTCAAAAATATTTAAGAAAAAATAAACGAAGCTTAGAAAATTATAAAAGGTATTTATATCTTATAGAAAATTATGATATATCTACACAAGCTAATGCTGTTGAGTGTAATGCAGATACATTGATACACCAAGATAAAGCTAAAGTTAACATTATTGATATTTATTACAAATTAGAGATGTATCAAGAGATAATAAATAATATAGATGATATAAATATTAATATTTTAGAACAAGCTTACTTAGTTATATTTATGAGTTTATATAAATTAAATAAAGAAGAAAAAATTATTGAAATATATAAAAATCTTTCATCTTGTATAGTACAGCAAAATAAATTTAAAGTTGCATTAGAAAGTATACTAAAAAAAATAAAAGAAGAAGATTTGCCTAAAATGTATAAAATGCTTTCTAAAATAGATGGAAATTACGGCACTTTAAATAAAATAAGATTAGGTGAGAAATTAACGATTGAACAATATAATGAGATACTAACAAAAGAGCAAGAAATATATTATGCAGATATAATATATTATGCTATGAAAGAAAATCTACAATTAGAAGATATATTAAAAAATATAAGTAACTTAAAAATGCAAGGTTATATAGATTATTTAGTTTCAAATAAAAGAGATTTTATATTTGATTTATATGATTACTTAGATAGTACTTTAAATACTTTAGACATAAAGAAACTTCAAATTTATAGTTGTGTATCTAAATCATTGTTAATATATGGTGGTTTAGTTGGTAAAAAATATGAAAATTTATTTTTAATGTATATAACTTATACTTATGATTATTTGAAGCAATTATATAATACAGACTTAGAAGATGATGATTTACTAAATTTATTGAAAAATGAAGATGAAATATTCATTATAAGTATAAATAGAGCTCAAAAACTTAGTAAAACTGATAAATTAGAGTATGTAAAAAAAATGAAAGACTTATTAATAAAAAATCAAAAATACAAAAAGGGAATAGAAATATTAATAGAGAAATTTAAAAATGAATTTGATATAAATGAAGAGCTAAATGGTCTTAAAAAACAATATAAATCGATAATTCAAAATGACATAGAGGTAGGAAATATTATTGGAGCTAAAGAAAATATAGATGAATATGAAAGTATATTCGAAGAAGAAGAAGCAGAGATACTAAATTTAAAAGCAATTATAAAAATGTTAGAAGGAAAGTTCGAAGAATCTGATAAAATATTTAAAAATTCATATTTATTAGATAGATACAATTATAATGTGGTTTTTAATATAGGGTGCATAAAAGAAATATTAGGACAATATGAAGATGCCACTAAATATTTTGAATTAATAGTAAAAAACTGTGAAGACGAAAACATAGTTCTAGAATCAAAAGAAAAAATTATGATTATAAATTAAAATATACAAAAATTATGTCATAAGAGGAGGCTCAAATTTGAGTAAGTATAAATTTGTATTTGACCTAGATTCAACATTAACAAAACAGGAAATACTTCCTGAAATGGCAAAGTGTATTGGATGTCATGAAAGTATTAGTAAAATAACAGAAGAGACTATGTTAGGTAAGTTGTCTTTTGAAGAAAGTTTTCTAAAACGAATTGAAATATTAAAAGAGATACCTATAAAAAAAGTACGTAATATAGTTAAAAATATAATATTAAATGAAGAATTAATTAAATTTATTTTAGAGAATATAGATAGATGTATTATAATAACTGGTAATCTAGATATCTGGATTTGTGAACTCATGGATATGTTAGGTTTAAATGATATATATTACTCATCAAAGGCTTTAACAGATGGGCAATATATTAAATCAGTTGAAAATGTTATAAAAAAGGAAGATATAATAAAAGAAATAGATGGACCAATAGTAGCTATTGGAGATGGAAGTAATGACTCAAAAATGATAGAGTATGCTGATATAGGAATTGGATTTGGTGCTGTTAGACCAATAGCTCCGAGTGTATTAAATGTTTGTGACTATGCGTTTTATGAGGAGGAGAAATTATGTCAGTTTCTAAAACGATTATTATAAGTTGCGCAGGAATGGGAACTAGATTAGGTTTAAATACTAATAAATCATTAATTGATATTGATGGAAAACCATTAATAATAAGACAATTAGAATGTTTAGACAAGTTTGATGATATAAGAATTGTTGTAGGATATCAAGCCCAAGAAGTTATTGATGTAGTTTGTTCATATAGAAAAGATATTACTTTTGTGTTTAATCATGATTATACTAATACAAAAACTGCTGCTAGTTTATCACTAGGAAAAAAACATTCTAATGAGATGATTATATCATTAGATGGAGATGTATTATTTAAACCTGAAGACCTCGAAAGATTTATATTAGAAGATGATGAAGAAGCAATAGGTGTTTGTTCTCCATATACTAATGAACCAGTATATATAGATACTGAATTTATAGATGGAACTGAACATGCAGTTAGTTTTTCAAGACAACATGGAAAGTATGAATGGACTGGGTTGTTTAAAATATATTCAGATAAACTTAATAGGGGAAATGACCATGTATATAAAATGATAACACCTAATTTACCTTTAAAAGTAGTTCATGTAAATTTAAAGGAAATAGATAATATGAATGAATATAAAGAAGCTTTAGATTGGTATAAAAATGGATACAAATAAAATCGGTTAAATATGAATTTATAATCAAACCTTAACTCCGAGAAATGAAATGACGAAAAAATACAAGGGTATATAAAGAAAATATAAATAAAAAAGTGTAAAACTGTTTTTGAATAAAAGAGCAGAAAAGTACACAGAAGATAATCTTTATAAAGCTGTAAAATGTAACGATAATGATTCTGAATATGCAAAATTATTAGATGAGTATGAAAAAGAAGTTATAATACCTAAATTAAAAATAGATAAAAATTCTAAAGCTTTAGATATAGGTTGTGGAGTAGGAAGATTAGCAGAAATGATAGTATTAGATAGTAAATACTATTTAGGTACTGATTTTGCAGAAGATTTACTTAATATAGCGAGAAAAAGAATAGGTTGTAACAATAGTTATGATTTTCAAATATATGATTTTATAAATATATATGATAATGAAGTTGTAAAAAGTAATGCCCCGTTTAATAAAGTAATTTTAGCAGGTGTTATAATGTATATAAATGATGAAGAATTTAACATATGCTTTAAAAATTTACTAAAAGTGCTAGATAAAGAGGCTATGATATATATAGCATAACCAATTGCTACAAAAGAAAGATTAACCCTAGGTGATTTTTACTCTAATAAATTAAATAGTGAATATAATGTTGTATATAGAACAATTGATGAATACATAGATGTTTTTAAAGTTCTTATAAATAATGGATTTAAGATTATAGAAAATGAAATGTTTCTAACTGATAAAAAAACAATACAAAGAAACTGAGAGACACTATTTTATTTTAAAGAGAGGTTAAACAATAAACTTATAACTAAAGTTACAATTTAAATCTTGGATTTATAGAAAGTAGTGTGATTAAAAATGAATGAAAAACAAAGAATAATAGAAATTTTAAAAACCTCAATAGAAGGTATTTCTTACATAATTAAAAATTTAAATACAGACTATGAGTTTATGTCTGAAATTTGTATACAAGCTATTAATACAGTTAAAAATAGCTTTGAAAACGCTAAAAAATGTGACGATAGACTTTATAATCTATCAAATAGTATATTAGAAAAATTAAAAAATCTAAATAAAACAAAAGATACAGATACACTTTATGATTGCCAAGAAATTATTAATATGATAAATGATATGATAGATATTATAAATAAAAATATTAAGGGAAAATATAATATTGTTTTTATGCCATACAATGCATCTATGTGGAATAGTCTTGAAAGTATTTGGAAAGAAGCTAAAGAAGATGAAAATTGTAATTGCTATGTAGTACCAATTCCATATTATAAGTTAATTTATAATAGAAATGGGAATATAGACGCTATATTTACATATGAAGGTGATATGTTGCCTAAATATGTACCTATTACTGATTATAAAACATTTGATTTAGAAAAAATTAGTCCAGATGTTATATATATACACAATCAATATGATGAATATAATAATGCTACTAGAGTAGATAGCAACTATTTTTCTTATAATTTAAAAAAATATACAGATATGCTAGTATATGTTACTTATGGAATATTAGGTACTTATCCAATTTCATTTTATAAAGATTTTTACTCATTTATAGGAACAAGAGAATTTGATAAAGTTGTTGTACAATCTTATGCATTTGCAGACATTGCAGAATATAGTGGGGTAGCTAGAGAGAAATTATTGCCTCTTGGGTCACCTAAATTTGATGCTTTAGTTAGTAGTCTAAAATCAAATACTACAAATGAATATTATAAAAATAAATTTAAAGGTAAAAAGGTATTTTTATGGACTACAAACTTAATGAAAGTTATAAATGGAAGAGATAAAGTATTAGATGAAGTTGAAGAAGTCTTTAATAAAATTAGAAATGATTTAAACTATGGATTAATATATAGACCTCACCCTCTAGAGCTTTCATATGTTAAATCAAGAGCCCCAGAATGCTATAAAAGATATAAAGAGTTATTAAGCTCAGCAAAAAATACAGAAAATATAATTATTGATAATTCACCTAGTTATTACGAAGCTTTTCAAATATCTGATGCACTAATAACAGATAGGTCTTCTGTATTAATTGAATATATGGCTACAGGAAAACCTGTTTTAATATATGACATAGAATTAAACAGAGAATACTATCATGAAAAAGTATTTGATATATTTTCTAATTATATAGTTGGTGAAGATGAAATGACTGTAGATAAATTTATAGATTTAGTAGTCAATAAAAAAGATTACAAAAAAGATAATAGAATTAATGCACTAAATACTGTTCTTTCAAATATTGATGGTAGTTGTGGAGAACAAGTTCACAAACATATAAAGCAGTGTATTGAAAATAATTATTTTTAAAATTTCACAATGATATTAAATACAAAAAGTCATGAATAACTTATTATATTAAGTAACTATTTTTACAAGACTTTTTGTATTTTATTATTAAAAATATTAAGTATTAATTAATACAGGTATATAAATTTAACTATAAGAGTATTTATAATAATTAATAGTTTTACACATATCCCGATAAGTTCATAAAATAAATCTAAATTAAAAGTAGTTAAATTACTACTAAAGTCTTTAATCATTTTTCAAAATTATGAATTTTTATAATATTATATGAACACAATATTAAATTTTCTTTAAAGAAAGAATAAATTTTAATGTTGCAAATGTTATAAAATTTATCTAAGTAAAAACTAACTTTAATATACATTTTATTACTATAATAAGCTTTGATTTATTAATAAGGTAGATAAGTATCATAAGAAATTTTATTAATATAATTGAGTATTAAATCAATATTTATATCAAAAATATCTTTAGGAACTAATATAGATATAAATAAAGTAAATTTTCTAATTTTAATATTTTGAATTTATAAATAAAACTACAGTCATAATTGAAAAAAATAGGAATATTATCTAAATTTATAATATTTATAAATTAATCTGAATAAGGATGTTTAAGTTAAAAATTTTTAGTGTTATAGAGTTTGTTATCTAATATATAATTTGTATTATTTTAATAAAAAATATAAAGTTCTAATTATATCAGCCGTATAATATAAAATAAAATTACACTTTGCGATTTAACCAATAAGTTTAAATATATTTTTAATATTAGTTTGAAAAAAAATAGTAAGAAAATACAAATAAAAACTTGATTAAATGGTAATTATACTATAATATTTAGTGTATGGAAAAAAATGTCGAAAAGTGTAAAAAAAGAACGAAAAACAAAATAGCAAGCTAGAGAAATCTAGTGACGCAAAACTATAGGAGCTAAAGTAGAAACTATGCTAGCCAGTTGCAAAAAACTGTGTGTTTTTGTTTTCGATATATAAGGTTTATAATTTTGGAGAATTATGAATAATATATAAATTATTTTGATTGTTTGTGTCCAAATTATGCATCTCTATTTATCGACGCTGATATTATATAACTCTCTTTAGAGTTATTTTTTTTTGAAGAAATAATATTTTAATAAATCTAATAATTCAATTAAATTATTAAAGTTCATTATGTATTTTACATTTTTTATTATAGGAAAAATTATGTAATAGTATAAATTATATAGAAAAAAATAAGTAAAAGTTTATAATTAAAATAGTAAAAAAATTAAATATAAGGAAACAAATAATAAATATATTGATTTAATTTTATATAAAAAATAATCAAATTCTAGCAATGATAGTATGCTATGTAGTATACAAAATTACTCTTTAGAGAGTGGTTTTTTGATTTATAAAATTAATGGAGGAGAGTAATATGGAAATCTATAATTTAATGAAAATGGGATTAGATGCTACACATTTAAGGAGTAATGCCATTGCAGAAAATATTGCTAACATAAATACTCCAGGGTATAAAAGAAAGTATGTTAGTTTCGAAGATACTTTGAAGAATAAACTAGAAATTCCTAGTATAAAGTTAAAGATTGATAAGGAATCTGTGGTCAGAGAAGATGGGAATAACGTTGATATTGAACATGAGAAGGTTAATCAAGCAGCTACGACATTAGAATATAATGCGTTAGTAAGTCTTACAAATATAAAAATCGCTATGACAAAAAGTATAATATCTGGGAGGTAAATAAATGAGTGTTTTTAGTGGTATGAGAATTAGTGCAAGTGGTCTGACAGCAGAACGTATGAGAATGGATATAATATCTTCAAATGTTGCTAATATGCAGACTACAAGAACTAAAAATGGAGGAGCATATAGGAGAAAAGTAGCTACCTTTGAAGAAAATTATGATGAAAAATTAGGGATGTTAGGAGTTAAAACAAAAAAGATTGAAGAAGATAAATCTCCTCTCAGAAAAATATATGAACCGAATCATCCTGATGCAGACAAAGATGGATATGTAGAATATCCAAATGTAGATTTATTAGCTGAAATGTCAGATCTTATAAGTGCATCGAGAGCTTATGAATCTAATGTAGATACTTTAAATGCTCAAAAAAATATGATATCTAAAGCTTTAGAGATAGGTAGATAGAAAGTAGGTGGTTAAATGACAGGAATAAGTAATATAAATATTAATTCTGATATATTCTCTAATGCTATTAATAATAAGACTACATATAAAGTTAAAGGAAATGAAAAGCCAGACAAGCAATTTGAAGATGTTATAAAGAATGCTATAGGTAAGGTAAATGATAGTATTATAAATTCAAATGAAAAGATAGAAGCGCTTATAAAAGGTGAAGATGTTTCTATGCATGATGTTATGCTATCAGCACAAGAATCTCAAATGTCAGTGCAACTTATGATTGAGATTAGAAATAAGTTATATGATGCTTACCAAGAAATTAATAGAGTGCAATTGTAATTCCTTAATAAGGAGCAGATAGATGAATTTTAAAGAGATAATAGAAAAAATAAAAGATTTTATAAAAACAAGAAAAGAAAAATTTAAGGAAATGAGAAAAGAAAAGAAAATAGCCATTATAGTTGGAGTGATTGCAATTATATTAGCTATAATATTTGGAATTAAGTATAAAAATGATAATAAATATGATGTTCTTTTCTCAGGTTTAGATTCAAATGATGCATCTGTTATAACTAAAGAACTAGAAAAAGAAAAAATTGAAACGAAAATAGAGGGCGATAGTATATATGTACCTAAAGATCAGGTAGATAAGTTAAGACTTGAACTATCTGGAAAAGTTTCAAATGGTTCTAAAGGATTTGAACTTATGGATGAAGGATCATCGTTAGGTCTTACAGATGAGGAATTTGAGGTAAAAAAACAAAGAATGATTCAAGGTGAACTAGAAAAAACTATAAAAACTTTTCCGCAAGTACAAGATGCAAGAGTTCATATAACAGAAGGTGAAGAATCTGTATTTGCTAAAGAGAGCATACCTGGAAAAGCAGCCGTTTATGTAGATTTAAATGTAGGAGAACAATTAAGTCAAGAACAAGTTAAATCTATAATATCTTTAGTATCCGCAAGTACACCAAATATACCGAAACAAAATGTTGAGGTAATCAACCAAAATATGGTCTTATTATCAGAAGGAATATTTGATGAAAATGGAAAAGCAAATTCTAGCGATAATTCTAATGGGATTGATATTGCAACTAAGGCAGAAAGAGATCTAGATAAAGGATTAGAAAGAGATATAGTTAGATTACTTGAACCTATATTTGGAGTAGGAAAAGTAAGAGCAACTGTTAATGCTGATTTGAATTTTGACACTAATGAAAAAACTCAAACGATAATAGATCCTAACAAGGTTATAGTAAGTGAGTCAAAAAGTGAAAATAAATCTACAGAGCCAGTAAATACAGGTGGTACTGTTGATAACAATATGAATAATAAAGGCAATGTAAATGATGGAACTACTGAAAGTAAAAGTGAAGATATAAAGTATGAAGTAGGAAAGACAGAAATTAAAACTGTTAAAGCTCAAGGTGAATTAAATAGAATAACTGCTTCGGTTGCTATAGATGGCAAATTAGATGCGGGAGATATTCAAGACGTTAAAGATATGGTATCTAATACCATTGGTGTAGAAAAAAATAGAGGCGATGATGTAGTAGTTGTTGCTATGGACTTTGAAGCAAATGCTAAAAAGAATCTAAAAAATGCATTAGGTGATGAAGATGAAGTGGCTAAGTTATTAAAAACAACAGGATATATAGTAGCCGGATTATTACTAATTATAGTAATAGCACTTATAGCTATATTTGTTATTAAGAAAAAGAATAAATCTAAAGAAATTGATGAAATAGATGAATCTAATGAAATAGATATGATAAATCAAAAGCTAGAAGAAATGGAAAAACATAGGCTACACAATTTAGAAGATGATGAAGATAATATGACTTTAGAGGAAGAAGTTAAGATATACGCTTCAGAAAATATAGAAGAAGTTACAGAATTAATAAATAATTGGTTAAATGAGTAAAGGGTGGTAGTTTGTTTTGGAAAATGAAGTTACTAAATCAGTAGAGAGTACTAAATCAGGAAATGCATTTGATTTAGGTGATATACCTAAAGTGAGAAGAGTTACTGGTGCTAGAAAGGCAGCAGTACTCTTAATGACATTAGGGACTGACGTTTCAGCGGATATAGTTAAAAATCTATCTGATAAGAAAATACAAAGAATCGGTGTAGAAATAGCTAATATACACACTGTCAACGCAAGAGAAAGAAGAGAAATTCTCCAAGAATTTATAGAACTAAATAAAGGAAAAGAATTTGTGTTAAAAGGTGGTATAGACTATGCAAAATCACTGCTTAATGGAGCTTTAGGAAACCAAAGAGCTAATAAATTAATAGAAGGAATTAGATATGATGCTTATACAAAACTGTTTATGGCAGCGAGAAAAGCTGAACCAGAGCAGATATTAGCATGTATACAAGGTGAAAGTACACAAACTATAGCTATAATCTTATCTCACATACAATCAGACAAAGCAGCTTTGATATTAAGTGAGTTACCACCTAAGATTAAAAATGAAGTTTCACTAAAAATAGGATCAACATCATCAGTATCACCAAGTGTAATAAAGGCCATTGATGAAGCTGTAGAAATGAAACTATCAAAACTTGGACAAAGAGAAATGGAAAGTTCTGGTGGTGTTGATAGCTTGGTTGAAATACTTGGTAATGTAGATAGAAAAACAGAAAAAAGCATTATAAGTTACATAGAAGAAAGAAACAATGAATTAGCTGAGGATATAAAGGCAAATATGTTTATATTTGACGACATTGTAAGGCTTGAAAATTCTACTATTCAGAGAATTCTTAAAGAGGTTAATGTTAAAGATATTGCATTTGCTCTTAAGGGGGCATCTAAGGAAGTATCAAATGTCATATTTAGAAATCAATCTCAAAGGGCATCACAAGCTCTTAAAGAGGAAATTGATTTATTAGGAAAAATAAAAATATCTCAAGTAGAGGAAGCACAACAAAATATAGTTAATGTTATAAGACGACTTGAAGATATGGGTGAAATAACTTTAACAAGAGGATCAGATGATGAGTTTATCATGTAGTAACATAATAAAAGCTAAAAATGTTAATTTAAAAGGCGTAAAAACAATAAATAACCTCTCTCAAATTGAAAGTGAAGAAGAAAGAAAGCTTAGAGAAGACTTAGAAAAAAAATTAAGCGAAAAAAAAGAAGAAATAAATATTAAGTTACAAGAAGCTCAAAAAGAATATGATGACATTATAAATCAAGCTAAAGCTGAGGCAAGTCAGATAATTGAAGAAAGTAAGTTAGAAAGAGAAAATATAGAAAAAAAAGCTTATGAAGAAGGATACAATCAAGGGCTTAAAAACGGATATGAAGATGGATACAAAGAATCATATGAAGAAAATATAGAAAAGGCAAAAAAAGAGTCTGAAGAAATTGTAAATAATGCCAGTAAATTATTGATACAAGCTAAGGATAAAGTAGCTGAGTATATGAATTTAAATAAAGAAGAAATACTAAAAATTAGTATAAGTATAGCTCAACAAGTTCTAAGGGATGAATTCAAATCAGAATCATCTATGAATACTTTATTAACTAAGATAATTGAAGAGTATGAACTCAAGGAAAATATAGTAATAAAAGTAAATCCTTTATATAAAGATAGCTTAAATAATGAAATATTAAGTTTAAAAGAATGTAATAAACTTAAAGGCGACGTATTCGTTTTAGAAGATGAATCTATAGATATTGGAAATGCTATTATAGAGAACGTAAAAGGAAGAATAATAGTAGGTGTAGATGCTGTAATAGATAAGGTTAAAGAGGAGCTATTATGATAGACATAGATTTTGAAAGAATACTTAGTAGGATAAAGGATATGCCTACTGTTATATCTGAAGGAAAAGTAAAAAAAGTTATAGGTCTTACAATAGAAGTCGAAGGTATAAAAGGATTTGTAGGTGAGTTATGCTCTGTATACAATAATTTAAATACCCCTATAAATTGTGAAGTTGTAGGTTTTAGAGATGGAGATGTAATACTTATGCCTCTTGGTGAGTTAACAGGGATTGGACCTGGTTGCAAAGTAATTGCACAAGGAGTACCACTTAGTGTTAAATGTAGTGATGAACTTTTAGGAAAAGTACTTGATGGCATAGGTAATCCAATAGATGAAAATATGATTTTACAAGGTGAGAGATATAGTTTATTTAATGAACCACCAGATCCAATGAGAAGACCTCGAATAACAAATATAATGCCAACAGGAATAAGAGCAATAGATGGATTTTTAACTTGTGGAGAAGGACAGAGAATAGGAATATTTGCAGGTAGTGGAGTTGGTAAAAGTACAACTTTAGGAATGATGGCAAGAACGGCAGAAGCAGATGTAAATGTTATAGCCCTTATTGGAGAAAGAGGAAGGGAAGTTTTAGACTTCATTGAGAGAGATTTAGGTGAAGAAGGCATGAAGAAGTCGGTAGTTGTTTGTGCTACATCAGATAAATCACCTTTAGTAAGATTAAAGGGAGCACTAACAGCTACATCTATTGCCGAGTACTTTAGAGATAAAGGTAAAAAAGTAATATTAATGATGGATTCTGTAACAAGATTTGCTATGGCTCAAAGAGAAGTTGGATTAGCTATAGGAGAACCGCCAGCACAAAAAGGATATACTCCTTCCGTATTTGCTATGTTACCAAAGCTTATGGAAAGGACAGGAATGTCTGAAAAAGGATCTATAACAGCTTTTTATACTGTTTTAGTTGATGGAGACGATTTTAATGAACCAATAGCAGATACTGTAAGAGGAATACTAGATGGACACATTGTTTTATCTAGGCAATTAGCACATAAAAATCATTATCCAGCTATAGATATATTAAACAGTGTAAGTAGACTTATGAAAGAAATTGCAGATGATAATCATAATAAAGCTGCATCATTTGCTAGAGATATACTTGCTACTTATAAAGAAGCTGAAGATTTAATAAATATTGGAGCTTATGAAGAAGGTTCAAATAAAAATATAGATATGTCTATTAAATATATAGACAGAGTAAATGATTATTTAAAACAAGGTGTTAATGATAGTACACCATTTAATGAAAGCAAAGAGTTATTAATTAATATGTTCAACTAAAGGAGACTGATGTAAGTGAGTAAGTTCAAATTCAAACTTCAAAAACTGCTAGATATAAAAGTAAAAGATGAGGAAGAAAGTAAATTAAGATATACACAAGCTCAAAATCAAAAAAGAATAATAGAGAATAATTTAAGGAATTTAGAAAATTCTTATAAAAAATACTCAGATATAGGAATGTCTAAAGATATAATTAGTCAAAAAATTACTATTAATTATTTAGCAGCACTTACTCAATCTATAAAATTAACTAGTGAAGATTTGAGAAAAGAAGAAATTAATGTTTCTAAAGCAAAAAAAGATTTTATAGAAAAACAAATAGATAGGAAATCTTTAGAAACCCTTAAAGAAAACGAACTTAATAGATTAAAAAAAGAAGAAGATAGATTAGAACAATTAAAAAATGACGAATTTGCATTATATGCATATATAAGAAATAGAACAAATATATCATAAAGGTGAATTAATATGAATTTAAATATGTCTATAAAAGCAATGACTAATGCAAAAGAAAATATTTTAAAAAAAACAGAGGGAAGTAAAGATATAGTCAATTGTTTTTTTGGCGAAATAGAATCAAAGCTTGAAGATATGAGTTTAAATTTCAATACAGATGAATCTAATAAAAAAGACATTGATTTTAATCTCCTTCAAAATATAATATTTAACCTTAAATACATATATAATTTTGTAAATGATGAGTTAAAAGAAGGTAAAGATGTAGAAGGGTTAAATGAAAGTATCAATAATATACAAGTTATTTTTGATTCTATGAATATAGATAAAAATAATTTAGAAATAAATATAAATAATAAAGAAGGATTAGAAACTTTAGAAAATACTTTAGGTGAAATTGAATTTAAGTCTAATTTATTAAGTAACAATGATAAAGATAAATTAAATGATTTATTAGAGAAAATAAATAATGATACAGAAAATATAATAAAAAAATTTGATATAAACGAAAACAAAAGTAGTAATAATATCAAATCAAAACCAACTTCAAATAGCAATGAATTATTAAATAATGATTTTGAAGATACTAAAAATTATAAAAAAAATGACTTAATAAAGGAAACTAAGTATAGAGAATTAGAAATTAATTCATTAATAAATAAAAAAAACTTAAATAAAAGTAGTAGTTTAGATAACAATGATCTACAAATAAGTAAGTTAGAAGACATCCTTAATAAAGGAAGCATAGGAAATCTAAATACAAATAATATTTTAAAAAATGAAAATACATATAATTTAAATGATAGCTCAGTTAAAGAGATTAGAAAAATATTTATAAATGAAGATATTATAAAAACAGTAAACTACTTAAAAAGAAGTGGTAATGAAGAAATAAAAATTAAAGTTAATCCAATAGAATTAGGAGAGATGACTATAAAACTTGTAAAGCATGGAGAAGAAAATAGTTTATCTATAACTGTTAGTAAAAATAATATATTTGACTTGGTAAATAAAAATATAAATGATATAACTAAACATTTGAATGATATGAACATAAAAGTAAAAGATGTATCAATAAATATAAATTCAGAAAACCAAAATGTATTTTCAGACAATCTAAACCAAAATTTTAATAATAAAAATAGCCAGCAAGAAAGACAGAAAAATAACCAAAGACGTATAAGAGATATTATGTTAGAAGATATAAATGAAATCTCTAATATAGAAGAAGATAATCTAAATATATTAGTATAGGAGAATATAAAATGAGTGGATTAGTAAGTATGAATAAACCAGATATAATAGGAAGTCAAAAAGTACCTAAAAATCAAAAAAGTCAAAAAACAGAAAATAACACTCCTATAATAATGCCGGGGGAAGAAAATAACAAAGAATTATTTTTAAAAATGCTAGTTGCTCAAATGCAAAATCAAGATCCTTTTAATCCTCAAGATCCCACTCAATATGTAACACAATTATCTCAATTTACTATGCTAGAACAGACAATGACTCTTAATCATAATATGGAACAAATGATGGGAATGACTAGTGGGTTATTAACTAATTCAGCATTAAATTCTGCGACATCTTTAATAGGTAAGGAAGTCGAAATGAATGCCACAAAATTAGATGAAAGTTCAAATAACACAAAGTCAGAAAATAAAACTATAAAAGGTATGGTAGAAGGTGTTCATATAAAAGATGGGACTGTATATATGGACGTAAAAGATAAAGATACAGGCGAAGTTGCATCTATTGAATATGCAGCTTTAATGAAAATAAATGAAAAAAATTAGAAGTTAAGGGAGATTAGTTTTATGTTAAGATCAATGTACTCAGGAATAAGCGGTATGAAAGCAAACCAAACTAAGATGGATGTTGTTGGTAATAATGTCGCGAATGTTGGAACAAGTGCATTTAAAAAAGAATCTGCAAGATTTTCTGATGCTTTAAACCAAACATTTTTATATGCAAGTGCTCCAGGTGGAGTAATTGGTGGAGTAAACCCTGGACAAGTTGGTATAGGTACTAAAGTTAGTGGTATCTTTAAAAATATGATACAGGGACCAATACAACCAACAGGAAGACCAACAGATTTAGCTATGGATGGAGATGGTTTTTTTACAGTTCAAACAGGAGTTAATCAATATGCATATACAAGAGATGGATCATTTAGTCTAGATTTAAATGGTAATTTAGTAACAGCTGATGGTTATAAAGTATTAGGAGAGGATGGAAATCCTATAGAAATACCAAAGGCAGTAGATGCAAATGGAAATCCAGCACCAGATGGAGCTAAGAATGTTAAAAAGGTATTATCTTTTAATATAGATAAGGAAGGTAAAATATCTTATTTATTAGAGGATGGTACAAAAATGCCATTAGTTGATAAAAATGGAAATATAGTTAAAGGAACACAGCAAAAACTTAAAATAGCAGTTTTTCAAAATCCAGAAGGATTAAAGTTATTAGGTGGAAATCTTTATTCAGAATCTGCAAACTCAGGACAACCGTTAAAGACAGCTGTTCATGGTCAAATTAACCAAGGAGCCATAGAAATGTCTAACGTAGATTTATCAGAAGAATTTACAGAAATGATAGTTACAACAAGAGCATTCCAAGCTTCTAGTAAAGTTATAACAACTAGTGATGAATTATTACAAGAGATAATAAACCTTAAGAGATAAAAGAGGAGAAAGATAAAGAAATGAAAAAGCTTGATATTTTAACACCAATAGGACTAGTGCTAGCTTTTGCTCTTGTAATGTTTGGAATATCTATGGGTGGGACTGGAATCAAACCATTTATAGATATGCCTTCTTTAGCAATAACATTAGGAGGATCATTTTCTGCAGTATTAGTAACATTTTCGGTTGCTGATATAAAAAAGATTCCTAAGTACTTTAAGTTATGTACAACATCAAACAATTTATACAAGATGGATTTAGTAGACCAGTTTAAAGAAATTTCTAAAAAGATAAGAAAAGATGGAGTACTAGCTATAGAAGAGGAAGTTTCGCAGATAGAAGATGAATTTTTAAAAAAAGGATTAGAATTAGTAATAGACGGTGTGGACACTGAAAGTATAAAAGAAATATTAGAAACAGAAATAGCAGAAAAAGAAGTACTTTATTCGGGTGGATCTAAAATGTTTAAAGTATGGGGATCTTATGCACCAGCATTTGGTATGGTTGGGACACTAATAGGTCTAATACAAATGCTTACAGACATGGGTTCTCCTGAAGTAATAGCAAGTGGTATGTCAAAAGCATTAATAACTACTTTTTACGGTGCATTATTCTCAAATGCAGTATTAAACCCTATAGGATTTAATATAGAGGGAAAAGGTGAAAAAGAAGTTGTATTTATGGAAATGATGATTTGTGGAATTAGCAGTATACAAAATGGAGAAAGTACAAGAGTAATAGAAGAAAAATTAATAGCATTCTTAGATGAAAAAGAAAGAGCAAAATATTATAAAAGAGAAGGAAATGAAAAGGTAGCAGATTTAGATGGCGCGTAAAAAAAAGAAAGGCGATGATGTCAATACAAATGCGTGGATGGACACATATGCCGATACAATAACTTTACTTCTTACATTTTTTATATTGCTATATTCAATGTCTGCAGTAGATACTCAAAAACTTAATGAGTTAACTGCTGCATTAAAAAATTCACTTCAAGGAAGTACAAAAGTAACTGATTTAAAAAATATAGACCAGCTAAAGGTAGCTATAGAAAAAGATGGAGATAAATTAGCATCAAAATACGAAGATTTATCTAAAAAATTAAATAAAATAATAGATGAAAAAGGTCTTAAAGATGACATAAAAGTTAGAGAAGAAGATAGGGGTATAGTATTACAATTAGGAGAAAATATATTATTTGACCCAGGAAAAGCAAATTTAAAAGAAGATAGAAAAAAAGTGTTAGATGGAATAACGAGTATAATAAAAAGCACTGATAATGACGTTTTAGTTGAAGGTCATACAGATGATGTTCCTATGCATAATAAAGAGTTTGCTTCTAACTGGGAACTATCAACTGCAAGAGCTGTAGGTGTAGTTGAATATTTCGTAGATGAGCAAAAACTAGATCCTATTAGATTCTCTGCAAAAGGATATGGAGAATTTAAACCATTAGTTAAAAATGATACACCAGAACACAGGGCAACAAATAGGAGGGTAGATATTTTAATTGTTGAGCAAAAGGAGAAGTGATAATAAACATCATGGATAATATGTTGCAATATATAATAAATTTATTGATATTTGTACCACTAATTTTAATCTTAATAGTAGTTTCTTTAAGATTAAGTAAAGCAAGTATGTCAACTATTGCAGGCAAAAAATATACTAAAGTTTTAGAAGTTACAAATTTAAAAAAAGACATAGATTTATTTGTTTTAAAGATAGGTGATGAGGGATGTGTATTAGTATCATCACCTTCTAAAGTAGATAAAATTAAGGATTTAACTAAAGAAGAAATAAATTCAATAGAAAAAATAAAAGATGATTCTGAAATAAACTTAGGGCAGTTTACTCCAAGATATAAGAAATTTAATTTTTTTGGAAATAAATCAAAATATAAAAGCCTTAAAGTAAATAAATCAGATTATAATAATTTAAATCTTAGTAAATACAAGATAGATAAATTAAACTTAAAGAGGAATAAATATGGAAGATTTCGCTAGTATGATGTTAAAAAATCAGCAACATTTAGCTCCTTTAATAAAATTATTTATAGTTTTAACATTTTTAATGTTTTTGCCAACTGTAATATTTATGATGACAAGCTTTGTTAGAATAATTATTACACTCTCATTTTTAAAATCAGCATTAGGAGCACAGCAATCTATACCTAATCAGATTTTAATTGGTATAGCCATGGCACTTACCATATTTATAATGGCACCTACTATAAGTGATATAAATAAAACTGCAATAAAACCTTATATGGAAAAAAAGGTTGAATTTAAAGAAGCTATAGAAAAAGCTGAAGTACCTGTAAGAAAATTTTTATTAAAGCAGACAAGAGAAAAAGATATAAAATTATTTTTAGAAATGTCTAATATGGATGGAAAAAAAGTCACAAGAGATGATATTCCATTATATATATTAGTCCCAGCATTTGCTATAAGTGAATTAAAAACAGCTTTTCAAATAGGATTTTTAATATATTTACCATTTTTATTAATAGATTTAGTGGTATCAAGCACACTTATGTCTATGGGGATGTTTATGCTCCCTCCGGTTATGATTTCATTACCTTTTAAATTACTATTATTTATTATGGTAGATGGATGGAATTTATTAATAAAATCTTTACTTTTAAGCTTTAAATAATGAGGAGAATATTATGAATGAAACTATGGTAATGAGTATAGTAAAAGAAGCATTATATACAAGTATGTTGGTGGGAGGCCCAATTCTTATACTATCTTTAGTTGTTGGACTACTAGTAAGTGTATTTCAAGCAACTACTCAGATTCAAGAACAAACATTAACTTTTGTACCTAAGTTGATAGTTATAGCATTAACATTAGCTTTAGGTGGAAATTGGATGTTGCAGGAACTTATAAAATTTACAACAAAAATAATGAGTATAATAGCTAATATAAAAGGATAAAAAATTGATATTTATATTTATTAGAATAATAACCTTTTTTGCTATCATAAATGTAATATTTCCTGCAGGAACACCAAATATATTTAAAGTAGTATTTTCATTATTTATGTCTACAATAATAGCTTTTTCGGTACATGTAAATGTACACATTACTACAGTTTTACAATTAATAAATTATAGTGTAGTTGAAATAGTAACAGGATTAGTATTAGGATTTATAACAAGTTTGTGTTTTAATAGCTTAAAAATTGTAGGTAGCTTAATAGATCAACAGTTAGGATTATCTATGATAAACATATATGATCCTAACTGTAAAAATCAATCAACACTTATAGAAAATATAATGTATTGGATAGGTATTTTGGTATTTTTTACTATGAACGGACATCATAGTTTAATAGAAGGAATACAACATAGCTTTGAGATAATACCTGTAGGAAAATCTATACTAATTGGAAATTTCGATTACGTAATAAATGTATTTATTGAATATTTTGCAATTGGTTTTAAAATAGCAGTTCCTATTGTACTTTGCTTAATAATAACTGAGATAATAATGGGATTAATATCAAGAAGTGTTCCACAATTTAATGTAATGGTTATAGGAATGCCAATTAAACTTTTAGTAGGAATAGCAGTTTTTATTATAGGAATGCCATTTATACTAAAAGAAATTCATAACTTATTTAATCAATTACCATCTATACTAGATGGAACTTTAAAAGTAAAGCATGGAGTGTTAAGCTCTATTGGACCTGTAGGTATGATTTTATCTTCTAGTGGTGATAAAACAGAAGAACCTACATCAAAGAAAAAGAAAGACGCTAGAAAAAAGGGTAATGTAGCTAAAAGTAAAGAAGTAACAACTGCAATAACCCTAATAGCCATATTATTTATAATTGGTACAATGTCAAATTATATGATATCAGATTTTAAAAATAATATAATACATTATTTAAGTAATAATTTTAAATTTAATATGGATTATAACATATTACACACTTTGACAGTAAATTTAATAATTTCATTTATGAAGTTATTTTTACCAATAGGATTGATAATAATTGTATTTTCTGTAATAGGAAATGTTATGCAAACAGGGTTTATGTTTAACTTTGAGAGCATTAAGCCAAAATTTTCAAAACTTAATCCAATAAATGGATTTAAAAATATGTTTTCTATGAAATCTGTAGGAATGTTGATAAAAAGTATAGTTGTAATAGCTGTACTTTTTGAAATAGGATACAGTTTTATGAAAAAAAATTTCGAATTAATAATGAACAGTGGAGACATACATCTTCCATACCTTATATACACTATAGTAAATATAATAAAAGATTTACTAATAAATATAGTTTTAGCAGTAGTAATAATAGCAGTAATTGATTTTGTATATCAAAAGTATAGTTACAGAAAAAGTCTAAAAATGACTAAACAGGAAGTAAAAGAGGAATTTAAGCAAGTTGAAGGAGATCCTCATATAAAAGGAAAGATAAAACAAAGACAAAGAGAAATGGCTAGTAAGAGAATGATGCAAGCTGTTCCATCAGCTACCGTAATAGTAACAAATCCAACACACATATCTATAGCAATAAGGTATGAAAGAGGAAAAGATACAACTCCTATAGTTGTTGCAAAAGGAGCTGATGTAGTAGCATTTAAAATAAGAGAAATAGCCAAGGAACATGATATACCTATTTTAGAAAATAAACCTCTAGCAAGACTTATATATAAAGAGGTAGAAATAGATCAAGAAATACCAGAAGAAATGTATCAAGCAGTAGCAGAAGTATTAGTGGCTGTTTATAAAATTAAAAATAAATACAAATAGTTAAAAAGAGGTCATAGATGGAAAAACTAGATTTGAAGAAAAGATTTGATATAATAGTAGGATTTGGAATAATCGGCATTGTTTTAATGATAATAATACCACTACCTCCATTTCTATTGGATGTAATGCTAACATTAAATATAGCATTTTCATTACTAATATTATTACTTACACTTTTTTCAACTAATATATTACAACTATCAATATTTCCTACTATATTGCTTGTTACAACCTTATTTAGACTAGCTCTAAATATATCATCTACAAGACTTATATTAGGGCAAGGTTATGCAGGAAATGTAATAGAATCATTTGGAAGTTTCGTTGTAGGTGGCAATTATGTAGTTGGAGTAATAATATTTTTAATTATAATAATTATTCAGTTTATAGTCATAACAAATGGTTCAAGTAGAGTCTCTGAAGTTTCAGCAAGATTTACTCTTGATGCCATGCCAGGTAAACAAATGAGTATAGATGCTGATTTAAACTCAGGTACAATAGATGAAAAAACGGCAAGAATTAGAAGAAGAGAATTACAACAAGAAGCAGATTTCTATGGAGCTATGGATGGAGCATCTAAATTCGTAAAGGGAGATGCTATAGCAGGTATAATAATAACAACTATAAATGTATTAGGTGGAATTATTATAGGTATTATAATGCTTGGGATGAGTTTTTCAGAATCTGTGCAAACATATATTAGACTTACAATAGGAGATGGTCTAGTTAGTCAAATACCAGCACTATTAATATCTACATCAGCAGGTATATTAGTAACTAGATCAGACTCAGATGAAAGTTTTGGAAATTTACTAGGAAAACAATTAATATCTATACCAAAAGCTATAGGAATGACAGGAATAGTTCTTATAGTATTAGGTTTTTTACCAGGGCTTCCAAAACTATCATTTTTCTCATTAGGTATAGGAGCAGTAGGAATTTCGTTTTTATTAAATAAAGCAGAAAAAGAAAAAGAAGCAGAATCTTATGACTTAGAATATAAAGAAGAAGATGCTCAAGCTAGTTTAGAAAACGCAGAAGATGTATCTAAGTTAATAAATGTAGAACCTATAGAAGTAGAAATAGGATATGGTCTAATTCCCCTAGTAGATGAAAGTAATGGAGGAGACTTACTACAAAGAATTGTATCAGTAAGAAGACAATGTGCTATTGATATGGGTATAATAGTTCAACCAATAAGAATAAGAGATAATTTACAGCTAAATTCAAATCAATATAGTATAAAAATAAAAGGAATTGCAGTAGCAACATATGATTTAATGCCATCTATGTTACTTTGTATGAATCCAATGGGAATAGATTCAAGTATAGAAGGTATACAAACAAAAGAACCTACATTTGGCCTTGATGCTTTATGGATAAATAAAGATAAAGCAGAAGAAGCAGAATTATATGGGTTTACAGTTGTAGATCCTACTACAATTTTAGTAACACATCTATTAGAAGTTATAAAGTCGAAGTCTCATGAACTTTTAGGACGACAAGAAGTTAAAGAAATAATAGATGAAACAAAAGAAAGATATAGTGCTGTTGTTGAAGAGCTAATTCCGGATTTAATGACATTAGGTGAAATTCAAAAGGTATTTAAAAACCTTCTTAAAGAAAAAATTGCTATAAAAGATAGAGTAACTATTTTAGAAACTTTGGCAGATAATGCAAGAAATACTAAAGATATAGAACTTTTAACCGAATATGTAAGAATGGCAATGAGTAGAAGCATATGCTCGGAATTAATAGATGAGGATAACTCTATTACAGTAGCTACATTATCTATGGAAATAGAAAATTTAATCGGAAATAATCTTCAAAGGTCAGTAAATGGAACATATCCAGCTATAGACCCAGACACTACTAATAAAATATTTAATAGTATACAAATGACAATAGAAGAAATTAACTTTACGAATAACAGACCAGTATTACTGGTATCACCAAAGATAAGAGCACCTTTTAGAAAATTAGTTGAGATTGTATTTCCAAATGTCTCAGTACTATCTCTTAATGAAGTTCCAAGTGATATTCAGATAAAAGCTCAAGGTGTAGTAAATATATAATATGGAGGAATGTAATAATGAAGTCACATCAACAAGAAGAACTTATAATTAGTAATATGCCTCTTGTTAAGCATATTGCATCAAAATACTATACGAGCAAAATGGGAATGGAATATGAAGATTTAGTTAGTTATGGAGTCATGGGACTTATAGACGCAACTAATAAGTTTGATGAAAGTAGAGGAGTGAAATTTTCAACTTATGCATCTATAAGAATATCATCTTATATAATTGATGAAATAAGAAAATACTCACCTATATCTAGAATGTATATGAGCAAAATAAAAGAATATAATAAGGCTGTAGAAATTTTGCAAAATAAATTTTTTAGAAAACCAACTATAGATGAAATAGCAAATCATATGGGTGTTAGTAAAAATGAAATTAATGATATAAATGTAAAAATGTTAGATTTAAACAACGTATATCTTGATAATGTAATTTTTGATGATGAAAATGAAGTTAAGCTTATAGATACTTTAAAAGAAAAAGAAGAGTTATCTCCGACACATTTAGTTGAAAAAGATGAGCTACAAGAAATAATGGCAAAGGCTATAGATACCCTTAATGAAAAAGATAGGCTTGTTTTATCTTTATACTATTATGAGGAATTAACATTAAAAGAAATAGGATTAATATTAGGGGTTTCTGAGTCTAGAGTATCCCAATTAAATAGTAGAGCCATAAAGAATTTAAAGTTAGCTATGAAAAAGTTAAAATATATAGACTAATTGGAGGGAGAAAAAATGATAAGAGGATTATATACGTCTGTATCTGCCATGATGGCATTAGAAGCTAAACAAAGTATTGTTACAAATAATTTAGCCAATGTAAATACTGTAGGTTATAAAGAAGATACTTTAGTTGAGAAAAGTTTTGATGAAATTATGCTATCAAATAATGACAATTACATAAATGGAATTGCTCATAAACAAAAGCTAGGTGGATTAAGCTTTGGTACAAGAATAGATGAGAATGCTACAAATCATAAACAAGGTGCACATATTTCAACTGAAAACAATACTGACTTTGCTATAGATGGTGATGGATTTTTCAAGGTATTAGATCATAATAATAAAACATTTTATACGAGAAACGGATCTTTTAATATTGATAATCAAGGGTATTTAGTAACAAAATCAGGGGATTATGTACTTGGAACAAACAGAAATACAAATAATTCAGAGCCTATATATGTCGGACATGGAAAGCTAGTTATAAATCCAGATAATAGTATAAGCATAGATGGTAATAAAATGTATGATTTTAATATAGTTAAGTTTGATAATAAACATGATTTAACAAAGAGTGGAAATAATCTATATAATGGTAAAAATGAAATAAAAACCAATAATATAAAGATCAAACAAGGGTATTTAGAAGGTTCAAATGTTGATAGTATAGGTACAATGTCATCATTAATGGAGACTGTAAAACTATTTGAAGCAAATCAAAAAGTTATTCAAACGATAGATTCTACTCTTAGTAAAGTCGCAAATGAAATTGGAACAGTAAGATAAGGGAGATAAAATATGTACAATATAATGAAAAATAGCGTATCTGCAATGTCTGCAAGTCAAGGGAAAATAGAGGTAACTTCAAATAATATGGTGAATGTGCAGACTACAGGGTATAAGAAATTAGACATTGGTTTTTTAGATTTGTATAATGAAACATTAGATAGAAGCTACTATCCACACAATAATAATAACAATACTGGTACTGGAGTAAAAGTATCTCAATCTTTTAGAAACTTATCCCAAGGAGCAATAAAGGATACAGGAATAAAAAGTAATTTAGCTATAGATGGAGATGGATTTTTTAGAGTTATAAATCCAAATGGTACATTTAGTTATACTAGAAATGGAGAATTTAATGTAGATTCAAATGGTGATTTAGTTGATGATAAGGGAAATAAATTAGATATACAAGTTATAAATGGAAATGATGTTGATTTATCAAAAGGAGAAGTAAGCATAAATAAGTTGGGAGAAATATTTGTAGATAAAGAAGAAGTTGGTAAGATAAATTTATATAAAGTACAAGGCGATAAAGATTTTATTCCTGCAGGTGATAATTTATTTAATTTAAGAGATGGCGCTAAAATTGAGTTAGTAACTAATTCAAATATACTACAAGGATATGTGGAAATGTCTAATGTAAATATGGAAACTGAAATGACAGACTTAATCATAGCTCAGAGAAGTTTCCAATTTAATAGTAAGGGGCTACAAGCTACTGATGATATGTGGAGTATGATAAATAATCTACAAAGTAGATAAATTTTTATAGAAAGGAGTTAGTATTCTAAAATGTATAATTATATATTTTAGATATATACAGTTTATGGAACAAAATGTAAAAACATATGATTTTAAAAAACCACAAAGATATTCAACTGATAACATGAGATTTTTATCTGTTATATCTGAAGACTATTGCAAAAATACAAATTTATTTTTAGCATATGAGTTAAAAAGACCTAATATAACTTGCAAGGTTGAAAAAGTAGAACAAACAAATTATGAAGAATTTATTAACTCAATAAGTCCAAAATCAGTTATCGTAGAACATGCAATACAACCACTAGTAAAGGATCTTATTTATCAAATTGATAAATCTGTAGCATTAACATACATAGATTTAATGCTAGGTGGAGATGGAGTATTTGAAAATTATGAAAGAGATTTAACAGAAATTGATAAGCAATTAATTTTTCATTTATGCACAAAATTGTTAACTAGGTTATATATAGTTGAGACTTGTAAATCAAGAGAAGTATTAAGAGTACATTCAAATGCAGGTGCTAGTAAAAAGTATCCAGTAAGTGAATCAGTACTTATAGCTCATATGAAAATGATGTATGGAGACAAAGAAATCGGAAAAATGCGCTTTTGCAACCCTTATAGTTGCATGGAACCAATATTAGATCAACTAGAAACGAAGATATTATTTAGAAATAAGAATATAGAGTATGATTTTGAATTTACAAATGCAATTTATAACAATGTTTGTGGTGCAAATGTAGATATAGTAGCTAGACTAGGTGAAACAAATATAAGTGTTGAGGATTTATTAAACTTACAAGTTGGTGATATTTTATCACTAGATACAAAAGTAGCAGGAGATTTAGATTTGTATGTTGCAGGGGCTAAAGCATTTAAGTGTAAACCTGGACTTATAAAAAATAAAAAAGGTGTTATAATAACAAACTCTATAAGAAAGGAAGGGTAGAATATGAGTGAAAAATTTGATAGAGTATTAGATATAGAATTAAAAGTTAGTGCTATACTTGGAAGAACTAAGATGTCTTTAAAAGATATATTTGAGTTATCTAAAGGATCTTTAATAGAATTAGATACATTCGAAGATCAAGAAGTAGAAATATATGTAAATGGAAGAAAAATAGGTTATGGACAAGTTGTAGTAGTAGATAGAAATTTCGGTATAAGAATAACAAGTATATTAGGAGAAGAAGAATTAGTAAAAACTTTAAGCTAAGAACCTATATAGTAAAGGATGGTTAGCAGCACATGGCAAAAATATTAAAAAGTAAATACAGCAGTACGGGGGAAAGGTGTGTAGATGCTTGTTTAAATTATGGGATGCTAAGATATGTAAATGAAGATGGATCACCAGTTAATATAGAGATACCTTTTGATAAATATGAGGAAGCTATAAGTGATTTTCAAGATAGGATTAAAGAAGGTATAGCTCAAAAGGATATGAATCCTAAAGCAATATTAAAAAGAGGTACTATAAGTTATAATCAAGCTAAAGAATTAGCTATAGATGGAAAAATTAAAGGTTTAGATTTTTTTGAGATAGATGGAAGTGTAGAATGTGAACACATACTTGGCATATCAGGAAGTATAGAGTATGCACTATCTATTTGGAATGGAGAAAGTAAGATTGAAGCTTTAGAAAAAGCAGTAATTAGGTCTATAAAAGTTTATGGTGAAGACTTTATATATGGGATAACTCTAGATGAAGACTCAGATGAAGTTGAGTACTTAAAATTTGCAAAGAGTATATTTTCAATAGAAAATCTAATGGATGTAGAATTATATAAATCTAAAAACTATAGTATAGATAATGAAATTGAAGAAAATGATTTAAATCCAAAACATAAGATTTTTAAAAGTTTAGATTTACCACTAGGTTTTTTAGGTGGATTACTAGGGTTTATGATTGTACAGATTGCTACTAATTTTGGAGAAAATATTTCAAATGAAATAGTATATTTATTATTAAATGCTATTACAATGTCTATAGTTGCTTTTATTATGATAAAAAGTATAAACTTTATCACGAAAAAATATGTAAAAAATAGTACATCATCCATAATGGAATTATTCGATGAAGAATTAGAAAAAGTTAGCTATGAAAATTTATTGACTGAAAAAGAAGTAAAACTTATACTAAAAAACATTACAAAGGGTGAAGTTACTAAACTTCTTATGGATATGAAGGGGAGTGTAAATAAGAAAGTATCTAGTAATACTCTTGTAACCAAGGAAACTAAGTTTGTATTAGATTCAAGACGTGTAATAATATTACCTAGTGAATATGAAATAATTCAAACCCTTACTTTACTTTTAAATGAACATAAAAGTAAGAGATCTAAAGACTACAGTATAAAAAAAATATAAAAATAAAGCATATGAGTCTATTATAAATATATTAAATAGCTTCATATGCTTTATTTTTATATATTAAATATAAAAAAATATTTAATATATAAAGTATTTGTTTTTTATCCGTATAAATAGAATATAAAATTTATTCATATTATGTAATTATTAAAAACATAATATATAAAATCTAAAGTATTAAATTAAGTATCCGTATAAAATATATGTTAAATGTATTTAATATATTTGGTATGTTTATTAAAGGTATATTTAGGATTTAGCGTGCACGAACTTCAAGAATTAATATTAATGAAATATAAACTAATAACATAGAATCATATATTAATATAATCAAAGCTCAAAATTTTATAAGGAATTAAAATAGTTTATATACTTATGTATAATTTTAAAATCTATATTATCTAATATGAATTATAGGGAGACGATTATGAGAAAGTTTAAAGATTTAAAAATAGGTAGAAAACTTGCAATATCATTTATAATTGTATTACTACTTGCTACATTTTCAAGTATATATACAATATCGAAATTAAAAGAAGCGGAAGAGTTAAATTCTCAGCTATTTAATGGACCGTATGTAGGAACTAATGAAACTATGGGTATACGTAGGGATTTAGTTTCTGCCGGAAGAAATACAGTTAATATCGTACTTAGACAAAAGCCTGATGTTTACTTCCAAAAGGCAAAAGAAAATTTTGACAGTATAAACAATAGAATAGATAAAATATCTAAAACATTTACAGGAGATAAAAGTGATCTTGAAGAGGTTAGAACTGCTGTAAATAATTATAAATTAGAGTGTCAAAATATTTATGATGTGGCAAGAACTGGTGATTACAAAAAAGCTATGGAAATGAGTGATGAAAATACTCCATTTTATAATGATTATAACAAAGCTGTAGATCTTGCTGTAAAGTTAAACGAAGGATCTAACCAAAGAGGTATTGAATTTAATAAAAACATCCATGAAACAGTAAAAAATGCAATAATTGCATCTGTAGCCGTAAGTGTATTAACTATAGTTGTCGGTCTTGCTATATCAATTTATATAACAAAATCTTTAACAAAGCCAATTGAAGAAATAGAAGAAGCTTCAAATAAAATGGCAAATGGAGATTTTGATATAAATATAGAATACGAATCAAAAGATGAATTAGGTTTATTATCTGAAAGTATGCGTCATATGAGTAAAGAAGTAAAATCAATAGTAGATGACACTGTTTGTGTACTAGGAGAACTTGCTAAAGGTAACTTTAATGTTGAAACTAATGTTGAATATATAGGCGTATTTAAAGATATAGAAAAGTCTGTTACAAGAATAAGTAATGATTTAAGTGAAACAATAGCACAAATAAATGCAGCTGCAGAAGAAGTTGAAGCAGCATCAAATCAAGTTTCAAGTGGATCACAAATGTTAGCTCAAGGTGCTACAGAACAAGCAAGTGCTATACAAGAATTATCAGCAACAATAATAGAAATATCAGATAAGATAAAAGAAACAGCTGACAATGCAAGAAATGCTAACTCATTAACTAACAGTTCTGCAAAACAAGTTCAAGAAGGTAATGAACAAATGAAACAAATGGTAAATGCTATGGAAGAAATATCATTTACGTCTAACGAAATAAGCAGAATTATAAAAACTATAGACGATATAGCATTCCAAACAAATATACTAGCACTTAATGCTGCTGTTGAGGCTGCTAGAGCAGGTTCTGCAGGTAAAGGATTTGCTGTAGTTGCAGATGAAGTAAGAAATCTAGCTGCTAAATCAGCAGAAGCTGCAAAGAACACAGCTACATTAATTGAAAATTCTATGGAAGCTGTAAATAAAGGAACTGAAATAGTTGATAATACAGCACAATCTCTTCAAAAGATAATAGATACAACAAACAGAACTACTGTTATAGTAAATGATATAGCTAAAACATCAGAAGAAGAAGCTGTTGCTATAGCTCAAGTTACATTAGGTGTTGAACAAATTTCTGAAGTGGTGCAAACAAATTCAGCAACTTCAGAAGAAAGTGCTGCAGCAAGTGAAGAATTAAGTGGTCAAGCACAAATGTTAAAATCACTTATTGAAAACTTTAGATTAAAAGATGTAAATGGTTCAAATAGATCAATAAACTTTAATACTGACGAAGCTAGCTATTTTGAAATGAATGAGTTTTAGTAAAAAATAATATATCATAAATTATGATTTAAAAAATGGAAGCTTTTAGCTTCCATTTTTAAAAGTTAGTTTTAAAGGAGTTATCTTATTTAATAAAGGAGAGAAATATGAGTGGAGTAGATTCTTTAAATGAATTTTATGTGCATGAAAATATGCAGTTATTAGAACAATTGGAAGAGATTTTACTTGCAGGTCAATCAGAAAATGGGAAGTTAGATAAAGAGCATATAGAAGAAATTTTCCGAGCGATGCATACTATTAAAGGTTCGTCTGCAATGATGGGGTATGATAGTTTAACAAAACTAACTCATAGTGTAGAAGACATATTTGATGCAATACGTAATGGGTTAGAACTTTCAAGTAATCAGTGGGATGAAGTTGTTGATCTTGTTTTAGCGAGTATAGATTTCTTGAAAGAAGAAATGTTAAATATTCAAGATGGTCTTCTTCCAGAAGCAAGTATTGAAGAACTACATGATAAGGCAATTAATTTTTTAAAAAGTGCAACAAATAAAGAAGATGATATAGATAATAAATCAAATGAAAATATACAAGAGTTAGCGGAAAATAAAGAAGAAAAAATTACAGCTAAAAATAGTAATGAAAATTATTTATGTGCAAAAGTATTCTTTGAAAAAGGATGTGCAATGGAAAGCATAAGGGCTTTAGGTGTACTAACAATATTACAAAGTCTATGCTCTGAAGTAAAGCATATACCACAAGATTTAGATTCAGACTGTGATGATGTAATAATTAAAGACGGATTTGTATTATATATGAGAACAGTTCAGGAACAATCATTAATAGAAGAAGCTATAAAAGATACAATGTTTTTAGATAAATACGAAATACATAGACTAAATGATGAAGAGTTAGAAAGTGTATTTGGAATAATTGCTCCAAAAGAAGAAATAAAGGAAGAAAAAAATTGTGATATTAATGAAGAAATAATAGAAGCTCCAAAAGAAGAAAGTGCAGAGGTAGTAGAAGAGTCAAAAGAACAAAGTACAAATATAATAGAGGAAAAACAAGCACAAGTTCAAAAGAAAGATAAAAAAGAAGAACAAAATCAAGGTCATGCACATAGTAAAAATAGCTATCTAACAGTAAATATTAATAAAATAGATACATTAATGAACCTTGTTGGAGAAATAGTTACTACAGAGTCAATGGTAGAAAAGCAATCTCAAGTAGAAAACTTTGACAGAGATAGCTTTGAAAAACAAGCTAGAAGGCTTCACCAATTAACTAATGAATTACAAGATGTTGTAATGTCTATGCGTATGGTTCCAATATCTTCAACCTTTACTAAAATGCAAAGAGTTGTAAGAGATATGAGTAGAAAAACTGGAAAATTAGTAGACTTAGTTTTAATAGGAGAGCAAACAGAAGTAGATAGAAACATATTAGAAAATATTTCAGATCCTTTAATGCACATGATTAGAAATAGTATGGATCATGGTATTGAAACTTTGGAAGAACGTAAAAATACAACTAAGCCAGAAAGAGCTACTGTAACATTAGAAGCTAAAAATACTGGTGGAGATGTTGTAATAATAATTAAAGATGATGGTAGAGGTTTAAATAAAGAAACTATAGTAAAAAAAGCTATTGAAAAAGGAATAACAACTAAAAGTATAGATGAAATAAGTGACAAAGAAGCATATAACTTTATAATGGCACCAGGCTTTTCAACAAAAGAAGCAGTAAGTGAATACTCTGGAAGAGGAGTAGGTATGGATGTTGTATATACCAATATACGTAAGTTAAGAGGCTCAATAAGTATTGATAGCGAGCCAGGAAATGGTACAACATTTATACTTAGAATTCCTTTAACATTAGCGATAGTAGATGGAATGAAGGTAAATATAGGGGATCAAATTTATATTATACCAGCTCTAAGTATAAAAGAAGTATTTAGACAAGGAGACTATGAAATAGTTAAAAATCCTAATGGGCAAGAACATAGCATTATAAGAGGAAATTGCTATGAAATAGTAAGGGTTTCTAATGTATTAGGTATTAACTCTGAGAAAAATGATGAAGGTATTATGATATTAGTAGAGTCTGAAATGGGAAATGTGTGTATCATAGTAGATGGAATTTTAGGTCAACAACAAGTGGTTATAAAGCCAATACCGACTTTACTTACTCAATTTGACAAAGTTCAATCTTATATGTCAGGATGCTCTATTTTAGAAGATGGCTCAATTAGTTTAATACTTGATGTAAATGCAATAATACACAAGTAATTTAGTTATCTAAGGAGAGATATCTATGGAAGGTAGTAAAAAAATAAAAGTTTTAGTAATAGATGACTCTATGGTATTTAGAAGAGTAGTGTCAACTAGATTACGAGAATATTCAGGTATAGAAGTTGTAGGAACAGCTAAAGATTCTTTTGAAGCAAAAGACAAAGTAATACAACTTAAGCCAGATGTATTAACTTTAGATATAGAAATGCCAGGTATAAATGGTATTGAGTTTTTAAAAATACTAATGGAACAACATCCAGTACCAACTATTGTAATAAGTGGAGCAGATGGAAGATGCTTCGAAGCTATAGATGCAGGAGCAGTAGGATTTGTTGGAAAGCCTACTGCAGATACGATGAACCAGTTTTTTGATGATTTATCGACAAAAATAAAGGAAGCATCTATTGCAAAATTAGACAAGAAAACAAAAGTTCAATCTAGTATTATACAAAATAAACGTAAGTTATTAGAAAATAATATAGTAAGAAAAAATGATAAAGATATAATTGCCATAGGAGCTTCTATGGGAGGTGTTGAGGCAGTAGAAAAGTTATTAAAACAACTACCACTAGGATTGCCACCAATTGTAATAACACAACATATGCCACCAATATTTACAAAAAAATATGCAGAAAGATTAGATAGAGGGTGCGTATTAAAAGTAAAAGAAGGTGAAGATGGAGAAGAACTATTAAGTGGACATGCTTATATTGCCCCAGGAGCATTACAGATGGGAATTATAAAAAGAAATGGAAAATATATCTTAGATATAAAAAAAGGCCAAAAGATTAGTGGTCATTGTCCGTCAGTAGATTATTTATTTATGTCCGTTGCAAAGCAAGCAAAGGATAATTCAATAGGAGTTATTTTAACGGGTATGGGGTCAGATGGAGCAAGAGGACTTTTAAGTATAAAAAATGAAGGCGGATATACCATAGGACAAGATAAAAACTCTTGTGTTGTATATGGTATGCCTATGGTTGCTAAGAAAATTGGAGCAGTGCTAAAAGAAGCATCTTTAGATATGATGCCAAATATTATATTAAATCAGTTAAAAAGAAGACAATTAACATCGAAAGTAAAAGGATAGTTGGAGGATAATATATATGAAATTTGAATGTGATAAATTAAATGTATTTCGAGAGATAAGTAATATAGGATCAGGAAATGCATCTAATTCATTGGCAGTTATGTTAAATGAGTTAGTAGATATAGGTATTCCTAAAAGTGATATGGTAGGTTTTTCTGATATAACAGATAGCTATGAATCACCAGAGGAGTTAGTTGTTGGAACGGTACTTCAACTATCAGGAGATATGGAAGGTTTTATTATGGTGATAATGAAGGTAGATTCTGCATTCAATTTATTATCTAGACTTACAGGAAGTAAAATAGATTGCGATAGAAATGATTATAATAAAGTTTGTGAAACATTATCTTCTATTGGTGAAGTTTGTAATATACTTTGTGGAACGTATTTAACAGCAATTTCGGATATGACAAATTTAAATGTAACTCCTTCTATTCCATATTTTAGTGTAGATATGGTCATGGCTATTATGAATTTACCAATGTCATTATATGGGCCTGTATTTGATTCTATACTTTGTATAGAAACAGACTTTTTCACGGAAGATCATGAAATAGAAGGAAAATATTATTTCCTACCAAAGGCTGAATCATGTGATAAATTATTAGCATCACTAGGATTTAATGTTTAGGAGATAAAAAATGAAAAATATAACGGTTGGTATAGCCGATTTTAATATTGTTAAGGCTCCAGACCAAATTACGACTATTGGATTAGGATCATGTTGTGGAATAGTATTATATGACGAAACAAAAAAGATAGCAGGTTTAGTTCATATTTTATTATCAGATTCAAAGAATGAGAGACAAGTTGTAAATAAAGCTAAATATGCAGATACTGGAATAAGTTTACTGTATGAAGAAATGAAAAAATCAGGAGCAAATCCAATGTTTATAAAAGCTAAAATAGCGGGTGGAGCTCACATGTTTACTTTTAAAAACGCAGATAGTAGTATATTTACTATTGGAGAAAAAAATGTAAAGGCATGTAAAGAAACATTAAAAAAATTACATATACCTATTGTATCTGAAGATGTTTTAGGAACATGTGGTAGAACTATTACTTTTGATGTATTAACAAGTAAACTAAAAATCAAAAGTGTAGGAAAAGGTGAAAAAGTCATTTAAAAAGGAGGATGCCTTATATATGAGCACAAATGATGAAATAATAGATAATAAAATTGATGATTTATGTATGGTATTTATTATAGATAATCAAAAATATGCTTTATCATCAAAATATATTACAGAAATTATTGAAATGCTACCTATAACTAAAGTTCCATTTATACCTGAATATATAAAAGGAATTATAAACTTAAGAAGTAATATAATACCTGTTATGGATGCAAGAATGAGATTTGGAATTAGTCCAAAAGAATATGATGAGAGAACTTGCATAATAATAATTGAAAATAATGATGAAAAAATAGGTTTAATTGTAGATGCAGTAAATGAGGTTATTCATATTCCTGATGGTCAAAGTATGAAAATGGATTCAAATGATAGTGATGATAAGCCTAATTTTATAAAGGGAGTTAGCGAAATAAATAATGAAGTTCAATTAATACTAGATTGTGATTCATTAGTAAAAATTGTAGAGGATATAGATTATGCACTTAACAGATAAAGATTTCATAAGACTAAAGAACTTTATGTATAATAATTATGGGATAAATCTTGACAAAAAAAGGACCCTGATAGAAACTAGATTAGGTCTTATGGTAAAAAGATTAGGCTTTAGAGATTTTAAGAGTTACATAGACAATTTAACGCAAGATAAAAGTGGAGAACAAGCAGCAGTTTTAGTAGAAAAGTTAACTACAAACTTTACATATTTTATGCGTGAGGAACAACATTATGAATTTTTAAGGGATGAAGTTTTAACACATGCTTTAAAAAAACCTCCAATAGGAGGAGTTAAAATTTGGTCAGCAGCTTCATCTACTGGAGAAGAACCTTATTGTATAGCCATGTTAGCTCAACAAATGATGTCTAAAAATCCTAGGTTAAAAGTTTCTGTAACTGCATCTGATATATCAAATAATGTCTTAAATCAAGCTAAAATGGGGATTTATTCACAAGACAAAATAGCTAAACTACCACCAGCATGGATTAAGAGCTTTTTTAGGAAATTAAATGATAGAAATTATAAAATTACAGATAATGTAAGAAACATAGTAGAATTTAAATACTTTAACTTAAATGACAATATAGGCTGGAATCATTCTAAGTATGATGTCATATTTTGTAGAAATGTTATGATTTATTTTGATAATCCTACAAAGCAAAAATTATGTAAGAAATTATATGATTCATTAAAACCAGGAGGATACCTGATAATAGGTATGTCAGAAAATTTATCTAATCTACAAACTGACTTTGAAAGAGTGAGACCATCTGTATATAGAAAAAATTTATAACAAGTAATTGGAGGAAAAAATATGAAAAGAGTATTAATAGTTGATGATGCAGCATTTATGCGTATGTCTATACGTAATATGCTTGAAAATAATGGATTTGAGATAGTTGGAGAAGCTGAAAATGGAGTAATGGCAATTGAAAAATATAAAGAATTACAGCCAGAAGTTGTTACTATGGATATAACTATGCCTGAAATGGATGGATTAGAAGCACTAAGAGAAATAAAGAAAATTGATCCATCTGCCTCAGTTGTAATGGTATCTGCATTAGGACAAGAGGCAAGAATGAAAGAAGCTATAATATATGGAGCAAAAGGGTTTATAGTAAAGCCTTTTAAGGAAGAGATTATAGTATCTGCTTTATCTAAAATATAATTTAATTTATATGAAAATATAGAAGGATAAAAAATAGTTAGCAATATTGCTAACTATTTTTTATTACTTTCCTCATAAGAAGAAATATTGGGGGAGTAGTAAAAGCTGGAGCAATTATTGGTGATAATATTTCTCCAAGTTTAAATACATTTACAAGTATTACTATAACTCCCATATTTAATATATACTCAAATATATATATTAAAATTGAATAGAAAAATTTTTTATAAGAATATTTCTTTTCTTTAAAAGTATATTTACTATTTAATATATAAGATGCTGTTATACTAATAACACTAGTTATAGTATAGGCTAATAGGTAGTGAAGTTTAAAGTAAAGAAACAAAGTAAGATATATACCTTGAGATATTACAAAATTGCTTATACCTATTACATTGAATTTTATATATTCGATTATTTTATGTCTGTACTTTTTTAATATTGTTGACATATATACACTCCTAAGATGAAAGACATAAACTTATAATAATATTATTTGAGCATAAATTCAATTTATTCTTCATTATAAGTATTTACTAGTTCAAAATTTAATATGGATTTATACTGATTATAAACGACTGTCTTTTCTTCTAGTTTCAAGTTTTATAAAAAATTCAATTATCTAACCAACAGGAATTCCCATCAATATAACATTTACACCAAAGAAATTAGAAAATAAATATCAAGCAGGTATCCTTACGATCTATAAAGATATCATAGAGCTTATAAGAGCAAACTTAGAGTAATCATCTCACTTTAGCACTAAATAATATAATTAGAACAAGCATCAAAAGCAGCCATAGAAGCTACACTGTAGATATTAACCCAAGATTGTATGTTTATATCTTCAAAGCCAAATAACATTTGCCAAATACCGCTATGTTTACATATTTTGTAATAAAATCTTAAGAATTAGATTAAGAAATTTTTAAGATTTATACTCTATTATATATTTGTAAGGTAGGAAATGAATTTATATTATTAATATTTAAAGGATGTGAAATTATTGTATAATATTAAAGAAAATAATAAAGAAGGTGAAAGTTTATATGTACAATATATTAGTAGTGGATGATGATAAAGAAATTGTTGAGTCAATAGATATATATCTAAAAAATGAAGGTTATAAAATATACAAAGCTTATAATGGATTAGATGCATTAGATATTATAGCAAATGAAAAAATACATCTTATTTTGATGGATATAATGATGCCAAAATTAGATGGTATAAAAGCTACTATAAAAATAAGAGAAGAAAAAAATATACCTATAATATTAATATCAGCAAAAAGTGAAGATACAGATAAGATACTTGGACTTAATATTGGTGCAGATGATTACATAACAAAACCATTTAATTTACTAGAACTTGTAGCTAGAGTAAAGTCAAGCCTTAGAAGGTATGTTAATTTAGGAACTTATAAAAATGAAGATAAAGAAGTAATAAAAAGTGGAGAACTTTCTATGAATCTATTGACAAAGGAAGTCTTAGTAGAAGGAGAGAATGTTAAACTAACACCAATTGAATTTAATATATTAAGGCTTTTATTATCTAATAAGGGAATAGTATTTTCAATTGATGAAATATACGAGAAAGTATGGAAGGAACAAAGTTTTAATGCGGAAAATACCGTAGCAGTTCACATAAGGAGAATAAGAGAAAAAATAGAAATAAATCCTAGAGAACCAAAATATTTAAAGGTGGTGTGGGGAGTTGGATATAAAGTTGAAAAGCTTTAGTGGTAAAATTGTAAAAAATAAAAGTTTAGTGTTTAATTTAATACTTATACTAACTATATTTATGGTTACACAAATAATAGGAATAATAACATGTTTTAAATTTTTTAGCCAAAATTTATTTATGATATTAGCTAATTTATCATTTATAAATTTTGTTATATATAAAATAATGAGAAAACTATCTATATTATAGGTAATAATTTAAATAAATTGAGATGAGGGATAAATTTGAAAAAAAATAGATTAAAGAATGTATTCTTAATGTTATCTATGATTTCATTATCAATATTACTTACAGTAATACCAACGACATATTCAATCTATAGTCAAAATATGGGGCTATGGACAAGTTATATGCATAAGGATAAGCAAATACTAGAAACAGATTTTTATAAAAGTAATGTATTTGAATTTAATGTACTTAGACCTATTTTGTATTGGATGGGGGAAAGTGTATCAGATGTAGATTCAAATATAAGTAATTATATAAATGAAAATACATATTATGAGGATGTTAGCAGTGGTATTGATGAAAAAGGAAATGAAATATATGAACAAAAAGAAGTAAAACCTACTAAAGAAGAAGCTAAAAAGGCTCTTTTAAATAAGATTAATTATGGTAGAAATCAATTAAAGCAAATACACAATATTAAATTTATGGTTAAAAACACTAAAACTAATGAGTATTATACTAATACAGGATATAAGACATTTGATGAATTTGATAAAAATATAGATGAATATACAAATATAAAAATAGACAAAAATAATTCAAATAGAAGTTACATAAAAACAATAAATAAAAAAGTATCAGAAAATCCAACCCATTATATAGAGGGTAAGTTATTAGATGCTACACCAGAAGAAAATTTAGAAGTACATATGTCTTTTCCTAAATTATTATCTAATGTAGAAATTTCAGATAAGGTATATAATGAGTATCACCAATATACACAAACTATAAAAGAAGTGTATATATGTTTAATTTTAATGATTGTAAATATAATTGTATTTATTATATCAGCAGTTACATATAAAAAAATAAAAATAAATGAAGACCATGATGAAGGCATATTAACTAAGTTATCAAACAAAGTACCAATAGATATTATACTATGGTTAATGGCTATAGACTTTTTATTATATGTACCATTTTCACTTTCTTATTATCAAGGTTATAGGTATATGATAGAAAAAATATGTGCAGTAATAGGAGCATATCTACTTATATATGCAGCTTACACTATAAATAGAAGAAGCAAAAAATATGATAAAAAAATATATATATTAAAAGAAACTATTGTATATAAACTATATAAAATATTAAAAAATACTGTTATCAGTGCGTTAAAAGCATCTAAAGAAATACCTTTAATAAAAAGAATAATAATAGTATCAATAGGTATAACATTTATAGGTGGGGTAGTGTCAGTCTTATTGTATGAACTTATCTATAATGAGGTTATGCTTTTAGTTGGAATACCTATGTCTATGATTTTATTTACCTTATATATAGTTAAAAAATTAGCTTATTTAAGTAATATAATAGAAGGAACTTCTAGAATAAAAAATGGAGAATTAGATTACAAAATAGATTTATTGGGAAATGATAGTTTCACTAATTTAGCAGAAAATATTAATAATATTGGAGAAGGACTAGAAAAATCAATAGAAACTCAATTAAGAAGTGAGAGAATGAAATCAGAACTTATAACTAATGTAAGTCATGATTTAAAGACCCCACTTACATCTATAATAAATTATATAGAGCTAATAAAAAAAGAAGACGTAACCCCAGAACATGTAAATGATTATATAAAAGTATTAGACCAAAAGTCTAAGAGGTTAAAAATATTAATCGAAGATTTGTTTGAAGCTAGTAAAGCAAGTAGTGGAAATTTAGAGCTTAATATGGAAAATATAGATATAGTACAGCTACTTAGACAAAGTATAGGAGAAATGGAAGAAAAATTAACAAATTCTAACTTAGATATAAGATTAAAATTGAGTAGTGAAAAAATTAATATATATGCAGATGGTAGAAGAATGTATAGAGTATTTGAAAACTTATTATCAAATATATCAAAGTACTCACTACCTAGTACAAGAGTATATATAGATTTATTAGAGTCTGATGAAAGTGTAATCATTACTATGAAAAATATATCTTCATATGAACTTAACTTTGATGCCACAGAGATAACAGAAAGATTTAAAAGAGCAGATGAGTCAAGAAACACAGAAGGTAGTGGACTGGGACTTGCTATAAGCAAAGATTTAGTAAATCTTCAAGGTGGTAAGTTTAGTGTAGAAATAGATGGTGATTTATTTAAATCTATATTAGTCTTTCCTAAGATAGATAAATAAGTATTACTTTAATATTTATAAAAAGCTATATTTTGTTGTTTATATAGTTAATATAAAGGTATAAATATATTAACAAATACTAAAAATAATATAGGTTTATATAAATAATTAGGAGGTAATTATAATGAAAGTAACATTTCAAGGAGCACCATTAACATTAAAAGGAAAACAATTAAAAGTTGGAGATAAAGCTCCTGACTTTACAGTTATAGACAATGAATTAAACCCATTAAAATTAGATGATACTAAAGGAAAAAGAGTATTTTTATCTGTTCCATCAATAGATACACCAGTTTGTGATATGGAAGTAAGAAGATTTAATACAGAGGCCTCAAAATTAAACAACGTTACAGTATATACAATATCAATGGATTTACCATTTGCACAAGCTAGATGGTGTGGTGCAGCTGGTATAGAAAATGTAAAGACTATATCAGATTATAAAGATAGAGAATTTGGGAAAAATTATGGAGTATACATAAATGAATTAGGTCTTTTATCAAGAGCAGTGTTTGTAGTTGATGAAGATGATAAAATTATATATGTAGAATATCTAGAAGAAATAACTGAAGAACCAAATTATGATAAGGTTTTAGACGTATTAAAATAAATAAAAAAGCAGTATACATAAATTTATGTATACTGCTTTTTTATTTATTTATTTTTAACCTATTAAAAAATAATTTATTAAGGCTAATATAAAGCTACAGATTAATATAAATGATATAACTATAAAATGACGTTTTTTATTCATTACTACAATAGCAATATATTCTCTTATTAAAGCATTTGGAATAAAGTAAAGTGCAGTTTTTGCACCAATGCCATCACTTTTTAAATTAGCTTTTTTGGCATAAAGTCCAGCTCTAAATAGATGATAATTATTAGTAACAAAAATGCTGTTGTATCCACTTGGCTTAATTTTATCCATTATATTTTTAGAAAAACTCATATTTTCAAATGTTGTTGTTGATTTATCTTCAAGTATTGTATCAGAAATAGGTATACCATTTTCTATAGCATACTTTTGCATAGCAAATGCTTCAGAAACTTTCTCATCTTTACCTTGACCACCAGAAAATATTATTTTAGGTGGTTTCGATGCTTTAGCTTGCTTGTTATAAAATTCAATTGCTTTTTTTATTCTGCTAGCAAGTAAAGGAGGAACCTTATCTCCAATTACCCTACTACCCAAAACAATTATAAAATCTTGATTTAACTTAGGTCTATTAAGTTGATATAATAGTGAAATCATTAAGAAGTTAAAAACACTAAATAAGAAATATATTTCTATAAGAATAAATCCACCAATAAATGCATTAATATCACTAGGTAAAAATCTTTCAGGATTAATTATAGTTAGTATTACATGAAAAAGTAAAACTAAGCCTAAGAAAAATGTTAATAGATTAGATAAGCTTCTACTCTCCCTTTTTATTACAATTCGTGCATTTATAAATAATCCAATTATGAGTATATAAATCCCAAATATTAAAATAAAAATTGCTATAATAAAAAATATAAAAAATATAACCATCAATAATATATTAGAAGTAGAGAAGGTTATGTATGTTGCAGTTAATAAAAACATAAATAATGAAATATTAAATAAAAAGCCATTATAAAGTTTTCTTTTATCTAGATTATAAGAGATTAAAAAGATAGAAAATGAAATTAGAGTTAGTATTAAAAGTATTTTCATACTTCACCTCCAAATTAAAATAAAACTTTATTGATAATTAATAATATTAGCATAAGTAAAAAATATATACAAATAACAACATCAAATTTACTAGGTAGACACTAATTATTAATAATATATTAAATATAGTATGAAATGTTAGTATAATTAAAAGGTTTTAAACTACTTTATGTAGAAAGTAGTAATATAAATTATTTTGGGGGAATTATCATGGAGAAATTTAATAAAGTTGGAAATTATAATATACCGTTAGACTATGCTAAAAATGAATTTAGTAAAAAAGATCCTATTCTTATGGCAAAGCTATCAAATTCATACTATGATAAAAGCACCAGTATATTTCATGTAAAGTGTATGGATTTTACTTTATATGTAGAATATCCTAGTGGAGATATATATAAAGAAAATGGAGAAAAATTAGATAAAATAGCTTTAGAAATTTTAGTAATAAGATTTTTAGTCAATGCTAATCCAATACCACCAACTAATAAATATATAACATTTAAAGAAATTGATGGAGGACATGTATATTATCCGGCATTTTTAAGAACTAGTATAAATAGATTAACTAAAGAATTTGGAGGAAATGTAGAAAAATTTAAATCTGTAATGAAAAATATTGGAGCAAGTAAAATAAATATGGGAGATAGTGCCTATAAAATTAGATTTTTAAATGATACATATATTATATATATTTTATGGAGTGGGGATGATGAAATAGAATCAGCATCTAATATATTATTTGACTCAAATATAAAGCACTATTTTAATGCAGAGGATATAGCAGTAATTGGCGATATACCATTTATAAGAATATATGAAGAATTAGATAACCTATAAATTATATAATAGTGTTCACATTTATTAACCTAGATTTTATAATTAAAATAAGCAAATACATTTGATATAATATACATAAAGCATCAAAGGAGGAGTCAGATGATAAAGCTTATTGCAACAGATATGGATGGAACACTATTAAATAATAATAATGAAATACACCATGATTTTATAGATGTATTTGAAAAACTACAAGAAAAAGATATAATATTTGCAGCTGCTAGTGGAAGACAATACTTTAATTTGTTAAAAAGATTTGAAGATGTTAAAGATAAGATGATGTTTATAGCTGAGAATGGAACAATTGTAGTTTATAAGGGAGAAGAGATATTTATAAACTCATTAGATAGAAATATAGCTAAAGAATTAGTTAATATAGGAAGAAATATAGAAAATTCAAATGTAATACTTTGTGGTAAAAATTCTGCATATATAGAATCTACTGATGAAGAATTTATAAAAGAAGTAGAAAAATACTATGAAAAGTATGAAGTAGTAAAAGATGTAAATGAAATAGAAGATGATATATTAAAGGTTACTATATGTGACTTTAATGGGGCTCAAGAAAATAGCAATAAATATTACGACGACTATAGAGATGATTTACAAGTATCTATATCTGGGAAGATATGGTTAGATATAACGAATAAAGGCGCCAATAAAGGAATGGCAATTAAAGCACTTCAAGAGAAAATGGGTATAGATTTTAATGAAACTATGGTATTTGGAGATTATCTAAATGATTTGGAGATGATGGAAGCAGCTTATCACAGTTATGCTATGGAAAATGCTCATGATGATTTAAAGAAAGTATCTAGATTTATTGCAAAAAGTAATGATGATAATGGAGTTTTAGAAGCTATAAAATTAAATATACTATAACAAAAGTCTACTTAGTATAAATTTATGCTAAGTAGTTTTTTATTATATTTATTACTTAAAATATCTATTGACTGTATTGTAACAATATACTTTATTGTATAATATGATAAGATACACAATTTAGGAGGATAAAATGGATAATTCAATAGCAAAAAGCTTTAACTTTTCATCACTTATAAAATTTACTATACCATCGGTTGTAATGCTTGTATTTATGTCTTTATATACAATAATAGATGGAATATTTGTATCTAGATTTGTAAATACTGACGCATTATCATCTGTAAATATAGTATATCCATTTATAAATGTAGTAATAGCAGTTGGGGTAATGCTAGCGACTGGAAGTAGCGCAGTTATAGCTAAAAAAATTGGTGAAGGTAAAACTGAAGAAGCTAAAAAGAATTTTACATTAATAATACTTTTAGGGGCTACTTTAGGAATCTTAATATCATTTATTGGATATGTATTTTTAGAAAAGATAATATATACACTTGGTGGAAATAATAACTTATATGGGTATTGTAGAGATTATCTAGCATCAACTTTAATATTTGTTCCAGCATTTATAATTAACTTATTATTTCAATACCTTACAATAACTGCAGGAAAGCCAAATATAGGATTATTATTTACCTTAATAGGTGGATTTAGCAACATAATATTAGATTATTTATTTATAGTTCCTATGGATATGGGAATATCAGGAGCGGCATATGCAACAGGTATGGGAAATTTAATACCAGCAATACTTGGTATAATATATTTTAGTAGAAAAAAAGCTTCTTTATATTTTGTAAAGCCTAGCTTAGACATTAACGTTATATTAACTACAATGACAAATGGTTCATCTGAAATGGTTACGAATTTATCAGCAGGAGTAACTACAATGTTATTTAATATAGTTATGATGAAACTTTTAGGTTCAGATGGAGTAGCAGCTATAACCATAGTTTTATATGGTGAATTTTTAATAACATCTGCATATATAGGATTTTCATCAGGGGTTGCACCTATTATAAGCTACAATTATGGGAATAAAAATGAGCCTGAGCTTAAAAAGATAATAAAGTATAGTATAATATTTATATTGATAAGTTCTGTAATATTGTTTACAGTAGCAATATTAGCATCTCCAGTAATAGTAGGTTTATTTTCAGAGCCTAAAAGTAATGTTTTTAATATTGCTTATAATGGATTTAGGCTATTTGCTATAGGTTTTTTAATTATGGGAACTAATATATTTACTTCGGCAATGTTTACAGCCTTTTCAAATGGAAAAATATCTGCAACTATATCTTTTTTAAGAACTTTTGTATTTATAGTATGTGGAATAATTTTTTTACCTAAATATTTAAATGCAAATGGAGTATGGTTAGCAGTTCCATTAGCGGAATTATCTACAGTAATAATATCTATATTCTTTATAAATAAATATAAAAATATATATGGGTATTGTAGAAAAAATAAAGAATACAATAAGAAAGAAAAAGAATTAGAGGATATAAAGGAGATATAAATACCTGTGAAGTATAAAATAGAAAAGCCTAAAATATATGATGATCTACAAGAGTGCAACAATATAGTAGAACTTATAATAGATGAGGAAAGTATAGAAAATAAAACAATAGAAGATACTATAATAAGTGATATATATAATATAAGAATTAGTTTTAATTCCTGTGTTTTTAAAAATATAATATTTGAAGAATGCGATTTAAAAAAAATAGATATAGTAGATTGTATATTTGAAAACTGTGATATATCTAATATAGATATATCAGATAGTAGTATATATAGAACAGAGTTTATAAACTGTAAATTAATAGGAAGTAGATTCGATGATTCTTTGATGAAAAATGTATTATTTAAGGATACTATAGGGACATATTCAAATTTTTCATATGCTAAATTAAAAAATGTATGTTTTAAAGATTCTAATTTTAGAAATTCAGTATTTCAGGAAGTAGAAAGTAAAGGTTTAATTTTAGAATCTACAGATTTAACAAAATCAATTTTTAGGGGAAGTTCTCTTGATAAAGTAGATTTAACTACTTGTAATATAGATAGCTTAGAAATAAGTATAAAAGATGTCTCAGGTGGAATTTTTACACCTATTCAAGCCTTAGAATTAACTAAACTTATGAATATAGTAATAAAATAAAAATCAAATGTATATTTAAAGATTAATAAAGGCATAAAACTTTAAATAAGTATATAGTGATAGTGAAAATGAACTAAAGCATAATTGTTTTAGTTCATTTTTTGCATATAAGGAAATTATATTAAATATAAAATTATTGATAACTTATAAAATAAGATATACTAATAAGTTTAAAAGTGTAAAAAATGATATTTTTAGCAAAGGACAAATTTGTTGGATACATGAGCGAAGCAAATTTTTTATATAAGAGTATATTATTAAAATATAATTATATACTTTTATATAAAATTATGGTTGTAATTGATATAAAATGTAAAAAAATATATATAAATATATAAATATGTTGCACTTAATAAATAAATATGATACTCTATAGAAAAGATAAAATGAATATTAAAATAGAAATGATATATATATTATAAAAAATAGGAGGAACATTGTGAAGAATATATGCGTTATAGGTAGTCTAAATATGGATTTAGTTGTAAATGTAGAAAAGATGCCAAAAGCAGGACAAACTTTATTAGGAAGTAATTTCAAAGAAGTTCCAGGCGGAAAAGGAGCTAACCAAGCGGTAGCTATGGCTAGGTTAAATGGAAATGTAACTATGATTGGTAAAGTTGGAAATGATAGCTTTGGAGAAACTTTAGTGAACTCATTAAAAAAAGATAATATAAATACTAATTACATACAAGTAGAAGAAGGTCCAAGTGGTGTAGCACTTATAACGGTAGATAAAAATGCACAAAACTCTATAGTAGTAGCACCAGGAGCTAATTATAAATTAACTAAAGAAGATATAGATAAGAATATAGATGCAATAAAAAATAGTGATATAGTAGTAGTTCAACTTGAAACTCCGCTAGAAACTATAAAGTATGCTCTTAAAAAAGCTAAAGAGCTAGGTAAGTATACTATATTAAACCCAGCACCAGCAGTAGTCTTAGAAGATGAGATAATAGAAAATGTCGATTTATTAACTCCAAATGAAACTGAGCTTGAAATAATAAGCCAAAAATCAATAAGTAATGAAGATGATATAAATGAATGTGCACAAATAATGATAAACAAAGGTGTAAAAGAACTTATAGTAACTTTAGGTTCTAAGGGCAGTTTATATATAAATAAAGAAACATCAATGTTTAAAAAGGCATATAAAGTTGAAGCTATAGATACTACAGCAGCTGGTGATAGTTATACTGGAGCTTTGGCTGTGGCAATAGCATGTGGCAAAGATATGGAATATGCTATGGATTTTGCTTCAAAAGTTGGAGCATTATCAGTTATGAAAGAGGGTGCTCAAAGTAGCTTACCAACATTAATAGAAGTTGAGAACTTTAGGGGGTAAATTATGAAAAAAACTAAACTGATAAATAGTGAAATATCATACACTATATCTAAAATGGGTCATACTGATAGTTTAACTATAGGAGATTGTGGACTTCCGATAAGTGATGATGTTAAAAAGATAGATCTAGCATTAACTCACGGCGTACCAAGTTTTATAGATACTTTAGATGTAATATTAGAAGAACTATGTGTTGAAGAGATAATAATAGCTAGTGAGATTAAAGAAAAAAACGAAAAAATATATAAAGAAATATTAAAACGATTTGAAAATGTAAAAGTTACAGAAGTGAGTCATGAAGAATTTAAAAAGATGACTAATAACAGTAAAGCTTTTGTTAGAACTGGGGAGTGCAGTCCTTATGCTAATATAATATTAAAATCGGGAGTTGTATTTTAACATGAAAACACCTATTTTGAAAATGACAAATATAGTAAAAGAATTTCCAGGAGTTAAGGCACTAGACGGGGTTAATCTGGAGCTTTATGAAGGAAAAGTTATGGCTTTGATGGGAGAAAATGGAGCGGGAAAATCTACACTTATGAAAATATTAAGTGGTGTATATAAAAAAACTAAAGGTCAAATTTACTATAATGGAAAAGAAGAAGATATAAAAGGACCTAAAGATGCAGCTGATAAAGGTATTGCAATAATACATCAAGAACTTAACTTAGTAAATGATTTAAGTATAGGCGAAAATATATTTTTAGGAAGAGAACCTAAAAATGGACTTAAAATAGACTTTAATAAACTACATAGTGATAGTCAAAAGTTACTTCAAAAGTTAAATGTAGAGACTAGTTCAAAATGTCTTGTAAAAAACTTAAGCATAGGTCAAAAGCAAATGATCGAAATTGCAAAAGCTTTATCATTAGATGCAAAGATAATAATAATGGACGAGCCAACAGATGCACTAACAGATAAGGAAACTGAGAGTTTATTTAAGGTTATAAATGAGTTAAAAGAAGAAGGAAAAGCAATTGTATATATATCACATAGACTAAAAGAAATATTTGAAATATGTGATTATATAACTGTACTAAGAGATGGAAAATATGTAGGTCAAGAAGAAATAAAAGATATAGACGAAGATAAAATGATAGAGATGATGGTAGGTAGAAAGCTTACAGATCAATTCCCTAGAATTGAATGTGAAAAAGGAGAGCCTATACTAGAGGTTAAAAATCTAAAAAATAAATTTGTAGATAATGTAAGTTTTGATGTAAAAGGTGGAGAAATAGTCGGTATATCAGGACTTATGGGGGCAGGTAGAACGGAACTTGCAAAAACTATATATGGACATATAAAAAAAGAAAGTGGAAGTATATATGTAAATAAAAAAGAGATATTTAATAGAAGCTCAAAAGACGGTTTAAAAAATAAAATAGCTTATGTTAGTGAAGATAGAAAAGGGGATGGATTAATCTTAGATTTATCTATAAGAGAAAATATGACCATATCTTCATTAAATACTATATCATCTTTATTTAAAATAAATAAGCAAAAAGAAAAAGAGATAGTAAATAGCTATATAGATAAGATAAATATAAAAACACCAAGCCAAGAACAACTTATAAGAAATTTAAGTGGTGGTAATCAGCAAAAAGTAGCAATAGCAAAAGCACTACTTACAAATCCAGATGTTTTAATTCTTGATGAACCTACTAGAGGTGTTGATGTAGGAGCTAAAAAAGAGATATATGACTTAATAAATGATTTTAAGTCAAAGGGAAAAGCGGTTATAATGATATCTTCAGAAATGCCAGAAATACTTGGATTAAGTGATAGAATATTAGTACTTAGCCAAGGAAGAATAACTGGAGAGTTTGAGAAAGAAGAAGTAAGCCAAGAAGCAATATTAAAATGTGCAGTAGAAACTAGGGAGGCAGTATAGTTATGTCATCACAATGTATACAAAATACGAAAGATAGTAAATTAGATATAAAAAATATATTAATAAAGTATAAAAGTTTAGTAGGATTATTATTGTTAGTAGGTATAGTTTCAATATTAAGTCCATCATTTTTAAGCACTAAAAATATTTTTAATATATTAAGACAAACATCCGTAAATGCAATAATAGCAGCTGGTATGACTTTTGTTATATTAACAGGAGGAATAGATTTATCTGTAGGTTCAATACTTGCTATAAGTGGAGCAATTTGTGCAAGTTTACTTGTATCAGGACAAAATATAGTAATAGCTATAGTAATATCTATATTAATAGGAGCTGTTGTTGGTTTTTTAAATGGATTTGTAATCTCAAAAGGAAAACTTCAACCATTTATAGCAACACTTGCAACTATGACAATACTTAGAGGTTTAACTTTAGTATTTACAGATGGAAAGCCTATAACATTAGGGAGTGGAGATTTAGCAATAAACTTTGGTAAAATAGGTGGAGGAGAAATATTCTCTATACCAACTCCAGCAATAATAATGATAGTAGTATTTTTAGTATGTGCTTATATACTAAATAGTACTAAAATGGGAAGATATACTTATGCATTAGGTTCTAATGAAGAAGCAACAAAGCTATCAGGACTTAATACAGATAAAATAAAAATATGGGTATACACAATAAGTGGTATATTATCAGCACTAGCTGGAGTTATAATAACTTCTAGATTATATTCTGCACAACCAACAGCAGGTACTGGATATGAGTTAGATGCAATAGCAGCAGTAGTACTTGGTGGAACTAGTTTAACAGGTGGAAAAGGTAAAATAACTGGAACTATAATAGGTGCATTAATAATAGGTGTATTAAGTAACGCACTTAATATATTAGATGTATCATCATATTATCAAATGATGGTAAAAGGTGTAGTTATATTAATAGCTGTACTTTTAGACAGAAGAAGTAACTAGGAGGAAATAAAATGAAAAAATTTCTTTCTATAATAATAAGTGTAATATTATCAGCAAGCCTACTAGTAGGATGTAGTGCTAAAGATAATGGAGTGAAAAAGATAGGACTTATAGTATCAACATTAAACAATCCATTTTTCGTAGATTTAAAAGCTGGAGTAGAAGAAAAAGCAAAGGAATTAGGATATGAAGTAGTAGTTCTTGATTCACAAAATGACCCAGCTAAAGAAGTATCTAATATGGAAGATATAAGTGTTAGAGATGTAGATGTAGTACTTTTAAACCCAGTTGATTCAGATTCAGCAATAGCATCTGTTATGGTTGCTAATAATCTAAAATTACCAGTAATAACAGTTGACAGAGCAGCAAATGGAGGAGAAGTTATATCTCACGTTGCATCTGATAATGTTGCTGGTGGAAAAATGGCAGCAGACTTTTTAATAGAAAAACTTGGTGGAAAAGGAAATGTAGTAGAACTTGAGGGTATAGCGGGTTCTTCAGCTACAAGAGATAGAGGTAAAGGATTTGAAGATGGTATAAAAAATAGTGAGTTTAAGTTAATTGCTAAACAAAGTGCAGATTTTGATAGAAGTAAAGGACTTACTGTTATGGAAAATATCATTCAATCAAAGGATAATATAAATGCTGTATTTGCACAAAATGATGAAATGGCTTTAGGTGCTCAAAAAGCATTAGAAGATGCTAATATGAAAGATGTATTAGTAGTTGGATTTGATGCAACAGATGATGCAGTTGAATCTGTTAAAAGTGGGAAAATGGATGCAACAGTGGCACAACAACCGATACTTATAGGAGAAACAGCTGTTGAAGCTGCCAATAAGGTTATAAAAGGTGAGAAAATAGATAAATATATACCAGTCGAATTAAAGTTAGTAAAAAAGTAATTCAATAAAACCTAAATATAAATTGTAAGTATACAAAAAGCTTGATTTTAACAATCAAGCTTTTTTGTTTGTAAGGATTTTATATTAAGTATAAAATTATTTACAACTTTTAATAAAAATTTTATTTATCTTTATATTCAGCACCAGCATTAACTTTAGTAACTTGAACAGCAATCATATCTTCTTTATCAGAGTTTTTAATGCCATGCCATTCATTTGCTTTTACAAAAACTGTACATCCAGTATGAACATTATGTTCTTTTTCTTCAACAGTCATAACTCCAGAGCCTTTTAAAAAGAAAAATATTTGCTCTCCATTTGGATGTCTATGCATTGCCAAATCTTGATTTGGCTTAAAATAATAAACTTCACAAGTGATATCGTTACCAGAAAATACTGGCGTCTTAGGGACTACAGTATCATTGAAATTTGCAGCTTGTGGGTCTAGTAAATGTTTATGATTTGATTCCATAAAAAACCTCCATATATATACGTAATTGAAAATATTTTTCTCAAAATATAAAAATTATATTCAATTAATAAATTTTAAACTATTAGAAATAATTATTTTTATAAATATGGTATAATATTAAAGAGACATAAGGATAGGAGAGACTGATAATATGGATATATTAATAACTCAAGAAGCTAAAAAACAATTTGATAAAATATTAGAAAATAGCAAGCATAAATATATAAGAATATATAAAAATCGTCCATCTATATATGAAGATGCAAAATTAGACTTTATGTTAGACGAAATGAAGGAAGATGATGTACTTCATGAAGTTGATGGATATAAGATAATAATAAATAAAAGATTGGATTGCCAAATATTTTTTATGAATATATCTTATGGCGGGCTAATGAGTAGAGATAAGTTCTCTATAGAATGTGACATTGGACTATTACACTTTTAATTAAAAAATCTCCATCAAAATAAGATGGAGATTTTTTATTTTTAAATCATTAAAAATTAATTACGTCAAAATCTCATAAAAAGCATCTAAAATTATATGAAATAAATATTAACATTCTATTAATGTAAATCATAAGATATATAGCGATAGAAATGTATTTCATTATAAGGAGGTGCATCATGGATAATTCTTGCCCAAAATATGATATTCAAAAAATATTTTCTGGATACAAACCATCTAAACCAAATGCATATGCTCAAATAAATGGAGGACCATTAGCATCTTGTATAAAAGGAATAGTATACCTGTATCAATTAGAAGAGGGGGTATATGTAAAGGCATATATAACAGGAATACCTAGTATAAATAATCAAACTAGTTCGTTTCATGGATTTCATATCCATGAAGTAGGCGATTGTTCAATAGAAGATAAAAATAATCCATTTACTTCTGCAAAATCTCATTATAATTCAACCAACACAGAACACCCTATGCATGCAGGAGATTTACCGCCAATACTATCTGCTAATGGAATAGGGATACTTTCTGTATTTACCAATAGGTTTACTGTAGATGAAGTTATAGGAAAATCTTTTATACTTCATGAAGGATATGATGATTTTACTTCACAACCTGCGGGAAATTCAGGGGATAGATGGGCGTGCGGAGTTATTGATTACTATCAGTAGTCAAATTTATTATTAATATAATAAATTTTTAAATCTAGTAGTATTAATGTACTCGAGAATTTGATGTTAAATTCAAATAAAAAATTATGATTATTATGACCAATTTATAGGTCATTTTTTTTAACGAAAAATAGCTAAAAATCAAATTACATATTTACTGTAATTTAATAATCTTTCTAATTTAATATTTGAAAAAAATTTATCAACATTAAAAAACAGTACTTAGCTTTCCTAAGAAAAGAAAGTTTTTCTTATCATGATTACTCGTGTTTATTTTTTATAAATATTAATAAAACTTTAAAAAATAAAAATATGAATTATTTTAAAAAAAATGGTTAATATATAACTACACAATTAATTGTGTATCTAAGCACACTAGATAAAAGCTCGGGTTACCGAACCTTTTGCTAGTACCTATTGGGTGTTTAGAAGACGAGATATTTTATCATATTAGATAGTTCACCTAGGCTAAAACTACCTCATTTTAATCTATGGCTGTTAGCTAATAAGGCCAAAACCAATAGATGGCTAAATGCTAAGAAGCAAGTATTATCTAGTAAAAGTCAAAAAGAGGGAAAAGCATATAGCTTTGTAAAAGGCAATAGATTTGATGGTACAACCATTAAATCCATTGTCTTTTATTTTGTTTTTTTATTGTAATCCTATTATACGTAAAATTTGGTATGATAGTATAAATAACACAACAAAAGGGGAGATACTTATGAAAATCAAAATAGGATTATTAGCACTAGTACTTAGTACAATATTAGTAGGATGTTCAGATGCAACAATAGAAAATAATGATAGTACAAATAAACCGAGTATAGAAGAAAACAAAGATACACATAAAGATAATAAAGAACAAGAAATTAATAAAGAAGAAATAGAAAATAGTAATAAAAATAATGTTAGTATAAATAAAGAAAAAGAAGAACCTATTGAAAAGATAGAAGAAATTAATAAGGAAAATATAAATATTGAAAATCCTAAAGGAGAAATAGATTTTAAATTATACACATTTGACTCTGAGGATACTGATAAAAGGATCATACTAAAAGACATACATAATATAAATAAAGACGATACACTAGAAAATAAAATAAATGCTTTATTATTATCTTTAAAGAAAGATTATTTTAAAGATGACAAAACAAATATACAATTAGAGTCAATAAATGATGGGATAGTTACAATAAATTTAGTAGATGAAAATGCTTGGAGAACACATTTCCAAGGTTCAACAGGTGGATATATAAATCAAAAGACAATAGTAGAAACACTACTTCAAAAAGATTATAATGGAGAGTGGATAAAAGGTGTGGATATTTTAATAGATGGTAAGAAACAAGAAGTTTTCGATCATGCATCATTTGAAGAAATTTTTTATAGATAAATTAAAACATATAATATAGAGGATAGTTAGCTAGGAGTTAACTATCCTCTATTTCTTTTTATTATTTAAGTATAAAATATGGTAATATTATAAATAGAACAAAGTTTAGGTTTATTTAAGTTTAGCCTATAAGAAAGGAAACAAATATGAAAAAAACATTAGTACTAGCAGAAAAGCCTTCTGTAGGAAGAGATATAGCTAGGGTATTAGGATGCAATAAAGATAAAAATGGATATATAGAAGGAAGTAAATACATAGTAACATGGGCACTAGGACATTTAGTAACATTAGCGGACACAGAAAGCTATGATCAAAAGTATAAAACATGGAATATAGATGACTTACCAATACTTCCAAAGTACTTAAAAACTGTAGTTATTAAAAAAACTAGCAAACAATTTAACACAGTAAAATCTCAAATGACTAGAGATGATGTAGGAGAAATAGTAATAGCTACAGATGCAGGGCGTGAAGGAGAGCTTGTAGCTAGATGGATAATAGAAAAAGTACAAGTAAAAAAGCCATTAAAGCGTTTATGGATATCATCAAATACAGATAAAGCAATAAAAGACGGATTTAATAAATTAAAAGATGCAAAAGAATATGATAATTTATACTACTCAGCAATAGCAAGAGCTGAAGCTGACTGGATAGTTGGCATAAATGCAACTAGGGCACTTACAACAAAGTACAATGCACAGCTTTCTTGTGGTAGAGTACAAACACCAACATTAGGAATGATATATAAAAGAGAAAAAGAAATAATAGAATTTAAACCTAAAAACTACTATGGAATAAATTTAAAAGCTAATAAAGGAAATTCAGATATTTTATTTACTTGGGTAGATAAAAATAATCAAAGTAGTAGTTTTAATGAAGAAAAGATAGATAAAATAATAAATAAAATAAGAAGTAAAGATTTAAAGATAATAAAGGTAGATAAAACCCTAAAGAAAAAATATTCACAAGGATTATATGATTTAACAGAACTACAAAGAGATGCAAATAAAATATATGGGTACTCTGCTAAAGAAACTTTATCTATAATGCAAAGGTTATATGAACATCATAAAGTACTTACATATCCTAGAACAGATTCTAGATATTTAACATCTGACATAGTAGAAACTTTAAAAGATAGAGTTAAGGCTGTTAATATAAGTGATTACTCTAGAGTATGTAATAAAATATTAAAGTCTAATATAAAGGCAAATAAATCATTTGTAGATGATAAGAAAGTAACGGACCATCATGCAATAATACCTACAGAAGAAAGAGTATTTTTAGGTGAGTTAAGTGAAAAAGAGAGAAAAATATATGACCTTGTTGTTAAAAGGTTCTTATCAGTACTTTGTACACCATTTGAGTATGAACAAACAGTAATAAATGCTAGTATTGAAAATGAATACTTCACATTTAAAGGAAATAGAGTAATAAATCTAGGATTTAGAGAAAATTATAAAGACTTAGATGATAATGAAGACTATGGTAATGTAATAGTAGTAAAAGAAGGCGAAGTATTAAAGGTCTTTGATATTATAAAGACTAGTGGGAAAACTAACCCTCCATCATATTTAAATGAAGGAAGCCTTCTTACTCTTATGGAAAAAAATAATCTTGGAACAGTAGCTACTAGAGCAGATATAATAGAAAAATTATTTAACACATTTGTAGTAGAGAAAAAAGGAAAAGAAATACACATAACATCAAAGGGTAGACAACTTTTAGAATTAGTACCAAATGAATTAAAAACACCAGAATTAACAGCTACATGGGAAACTAAGCTTACAGATATATCAAAAGGAAAGCTTAATAAAAATGTATTTATAAATGAAATGAAAGAATACTCAAAAGATATAGTTAGAGAAATAAAGGATAGTGATAGTAAATTTAAGCATGATAATTTAACCAAAAATAAATGCCCAGAATGTGGAAAATATATGCTTGAAGTTAAAGGTAAAAGAGGAAAGATGTTAGTATGTGAAGATAGAGAATGTAATACTAGAAAGACTATATCCCAAACTACTAATGCAAGATGTCCAGTATGCCATAAGAGATTAGAACTTCGTGGAGAAGGAGAAGGAAAGACTTTTGTTTGTAGCTGTGGGCATAGAGAAAAGTTAAGTGCCTTTAACAAAAGAAAAAGTGAAGAAAAAAATAAAGCATCTAAAAAAGATATTAATAAGTATCTAAAAAATCAAAACAAAAATGAGGAAGTATTTAATAATCCATTTGCAGAGGCTTTAGCTAAGTTAAAGAAATAGTATACTAAGTGTAGATATTAAAGAATTTATAAATTATTACCTATAGTAAATAAAGCATCTTACTAAACATAGTAAGATGCTTTATTTTAATTTAAAATAAAAAACTTGTAAACATGTAGAAAAATAATAAAAAATATTGTATACTAGGTTTTAGTACTAGGTAACAAAGGAGAAAAATATGAATAAAAGCAATAAAATAAGATTAAAAGTAATAGGATTGTCTTTGACAGTATTTATAGGAGTATCTACATTTATAGGATATTTAGTTTATGATGGTTCGGTAGGTTCTAGTCAGAAAATAAAAAATGAAGATGTTGTAGAAGTATTTTCAAGTAGAGAAAATAAGCCACTAGAAAGACTTAAAAATTATGAAAATGAAGATGTATTTATAGATTCACCAGAAAATGGTTATAAAATAGAAGCTAAGCTTATAAAGTCAAACATAAAAACAGATAAGACTGTTATATTAGTTCATGGTATAGAAAGTTATTATTATGAATATTTAGATAAGGCATATGAGTACTTAGAAAAAGGATACAATGCAGTTATATATAATCAAAGACATACAGGAAATACTGGAGGAGATGATTATACTTTTGGACTATATGAAAGATATGATTTAGAAAATGTAGCTAAATTTATACATGAAAGATACCCTAATGGTTTACTTGGGGTACATGGACATTCAATGGGAGCAGGTACTGCACTTATGCACTCTAGTTTAAATGAAAAAAATAAATATGTAGACTTTTATATAGTAGATTCACCATATCATGAAATGGCTGATGCAATAAGACTTGGAATAGAGGCTGAAAATATACCACTACTTCCTGTAGGATATGCAAAATTTATGGGAGATATATACACACAAGTAAAATCAGGATTTTCCTATGAAGATGTAAAACCTTATAAAGAAGTTCAAAATATAACTACTCCAATGTTCTTAATACATGGAAAAGAAGATAAGGTATGCTCACCACAAAGTAGTAAGATAATATATGAAAATATACCGCATGATAAAAAAGAATTATGGCTTATAGATAATGTTGGGCATGTAAACGGATATGAAATATTAGGAGATGAATATTTTAATAGAATATTTAACTTTATAGATAAAAATGTAATTAATAATGGATAATAAAAAATGTTAAAATAGTAAGTTATAAACACATATTAAAATTAATATATAAATAATACAATAATAGGAAAAGAGTGATTATTATGGGTAATAAAAAATCAACGAAATATACAACATATGCTTTATATATTTTATACTCAATATCTCTTATATTATTTTTTAAAAATGGTGAAATAAGAAACATAGGTATAGCATCTTTTTGCTTGATAGCTACAATAGCGCTTCATAAGATAAATCAAAAGAATAAAAGGCTTATAAATGACAATTTATATTTAGTATTAGCCTTATTTATAATGATATCTTCTTTATTAGGTTCTTGCTATGATTTTTACGACATAAATCATTATGATGATTTTTTACATGTTTGGTCAGGTCTTATAAGTTGTAGTGTAGCATATTCATTATTGTTATTTTTTAATGATAACAAAATAAAATCTATAAGCAAAATATTTATAATTATATACCTATTTATGTTTAGCATGGGGGTAGCGAGCTTATGGGAAATAATTGAATTTTTATTAGATACTTTTATAGGAACTAATATGCAAGTAGGTGGGCTTAAGGATACAGTTATAGATATGATAGATGCTCTAATTGGTTCTTTAGTTATGATCCCTATAATAATGAGTAGTTATAAGAAATTAAATCTTATTAAATAAAAAAAAATTCCTAGATATCTAGGAATTTTTTTTTATTTAATAAATTGCTTAAGGTAGTTATCCATAGAATCACAAACTTTTTTAGCATCTACAACAGCTTCTATAACAGTCTTAGCTCCATTTGTAACATCCCCACAGGCAAATACACCTTCTCTTGTAGTTTGGCCAAACTCGTTAGTCATTAAAAGTCCATTATTTTTAGTATCAAGACCTTTATTGTTTATAACTATATTGTTTTTAGGAATTTGACTAATAGCTATTAATATGCTATCACATTCATATAGCTTTTGACTTCCTTCTATAGAAACTAAAGACTCAGTGCCATCTTCATTTAATACAACTTCAGTATCTTCAAATATTATACCTTCATCAACTATTTCAACAGGGGCCTTGAAAGTTTTAAATAAAACACCTTCATTTTGAGCTTCATGTATTTCATGCTTTGTAGCACTCATACTATCAAAGTCTCTTCTATAGAATATTTCTACACAATCTGAGCCAAAGTATTTTGCACTTCTAGAAGCATCCATTGCTACATTACCAGCACCTATTACTATAACCTTATTTCCAAGGTCATAACTTTCAGGGGATCTTAGATAGTTAATAGCATAGTGAACATGTCCAAGAGATTCACCTTTTATATCAAGTCTTCTTGGATTCCAAACACCAGTACCGATAAATATAGATTTATATCCATCCTCAAATAGTTTAGATAAAGTAACTACAGGACCTATAAGCGAGTTTATTTTTATTTTAACGCCTAATTCTTTTAGTCTTTTTTCTAATAAATCAATATTAGTTCTTGGCAGTCTAAAAGATGGTATACCATAAGTTAATACTCCACCTATTTTTTCATTTTTTTCAAATATAGTAACATCGTAGCCTCTTAAAGCTAAGTTAAGTGCAACTGTAATACCAGCAGGACCAGAACCTACAACAGCAACTTTAACACCATTTTGTTTTGGTTTTTTTAGAGTTATATCTTCTAAATATTCGCTAGATATTTCATGTTCAATATCATGAAAACGTACAGGTTCACCTTTTATGCCTTTTATACAATTACCTCTACATTGGTTTTCATGTGGACATACTATGGCACATATTGCTGATAAAGGATTATTTTCAAATAGTATTTTACCAGCTTCTTTTATTTTACCATCCTTGTATAGCTCAATAATTTGAGGGATTGGAGTATTTATAGGACAATTATTTTGACATCTTGCATTTTTACAATTAATACATTTGTTGGCTTCATTTAAGTTTTTAAGCATTATATTACCACCCTTTATTATATTATGATATAAAATATGATGTACTAAATTATATTAAAGGTATATTATATATAAATATAAAGTACACTAATTAACTCGAAATAAGTTATATTATGTTATATTATAACAGAAAAAAGGATAATTATATACAGAAATTATTACATGATACCCAAAAATCTGTGTTAAATAATTAATTAATAAAATTATAGAATTAGTTTACTAATAACGTATATTTTAGTAATATATTATAAGGCATAATACATATAATATCGACAATTTTAGGGAGGAAAAGTGTTGTTAAAGAAATTTATAAATAAGGTAAAACATTTAGTAGAACAAAATAAAGATAACTCAAAAATACATAAAAAAGATAAAGTAGTATATAAAGAAGAGATTGTAAAACCAGATAAAAATAATAAAATAAGTGAAATAAAAGAAGTTAAAAAAGATGGAATACATAATGAAGATAGGACTTATAATGAAAGTAAAGAACATAAAAAAGAAAAAATTGAAAATAAAAGTATAGAAATTGTTAGTGAAGACGATAAATGTTATATAAAAGATATAAAAATAAAAAGAGGTATGTCTATTAAAGCTATAGATGTATATACAAAAGAAGAGAGAGTTTTTAAGACACATAAAGAGTGTGCTAAAAATCTAGGAATTCCTATTGAGTATATAAAGGAAAACCTAAAGTATGGATATACTGATTATCTAGGAGGAGCTATAAAGTATTTAAGTAAAGAGTTAAATCTTGAAAAAGAGTATGAAAGTTATTTGGATAGTAATAAAAAGCCCTCTCAGATTTTAACGATATTAAATAATAAAATATTTACTTCAAAAATATCAAAGGAAAAAAGAGAAGAAATATTATGTAGTGATAAATTAGACCCTGTGAAAATGCACTATATATTTGAGTGTATAGATGAAGAGTATGATGAGTATTTTAATAAATATAAATCAATAATTAAAAGAGGGGGGAAAAAGAAAGTAGAACTTATAGACACAAAAGGAGAAGTAATAGAGATATTTAAGTCTTTAGATGAATGTGCGAATCATTTAAAAAAAGATAAAAAAGAAGTTGTTAAAATGCTAAAAGAAAAAAATACAAAAGTAGGTAGATATGAAATAAGATATAGTTTAAGAAATATTTAAATTCATAATAAATTCATAAGCACTTCAATTACCATTCACTTATATATACTAAAATAATTAATGACAGAAATAAGAGTATATTACTTTATTAAATTTTAATTTTATTTACATTTCAAATAATGTAAAATATAAATAGTTATAAAAAATAGGTATTAGGGAGGATGTAAATGTCTGAAGATAAGAAAATAAATAGTTTAGATGAACATGAAATTGAAAATGAAAAGGGAGAAAAAAAAGAAGTAAAGCCAGCTAAAAAAAATAAAGGAATAGTAAAAACTGCTATGATAACTTCATTAGTAGGTATATTATGCATAGGAGTAGGATTTACTACAGGAAAAAATGTTGGAAGAAAGTTACCAGCAACACACAAAAATTATAGCGATAATAAGGTAATAGCAACAATTGGAGATACTAAAATAACGGGAAAAGAACTTGAAAAAAAGATGGAACCTTTATTTTATATAAATGGTAAAACAGAAATGACGGATGAACAAATAAAAGCTTATGAAGATAGCATGATAGATTATATGACTACAACAGAAGTATTATATTTAGAAGGTAAAAAGGATGGTATAAAAGCTACACAAGAAGAAATAGATGCTGAATATAAATCTTTAATGGAAAGTATTAGTAAACAATTTGGAATATCAGAAGAAGAATATATAAATAAATTTGGAATAAGCAAGAAAGATTCTGAAAAAGATTTAGAAAAAGAAATTATAGCTACTAAATATATAAAAAAGGCTTCAGAAGTAAGTGATAAAGAAGCTAAAAACTATTATGATAAAAACAAAGATGAATTCTTAAAGGTTAGAGCATCTCACATACTTCTTAAAACTACAGATAAAGATGGAAATGATGTAAGTGAAGATGAAAAGAAAAAGATTAAAGAAGAAATAGATAAAATACTTAAAAAGGCTCAAGCTGGAGAAGATTTTGCTACATTAGCAAAAGAATATTCTGAAGATAGTAGTAAAGACAATGGAGGAGACCTTGATTTCTTTACAAAAGGTCAAATGGTTGAGCCATTTGAAAAAGAAGCATTTGCTTTAAAAGTAGGTGAAATAAGCAAAGAACCTGTAGAAACTCAATTTGGATATCACATAATAAAAAAGACTGATGAAAAGCAAGAAAACTTTGATGATATAAAAGAAGAATTAAAGTATAAACTATCATATGAAAAACAAAGTAATGTTGTCGATAATTTAATAGAAAAGTATAATGTCCAAGTAAAAGATAGATAATATTTTGCTACAGATATAGGTATTCCTAAATCTGTAGCTTTTATTTATTGTAAAATTTTTTTATTTAACTATAAAGTTATACTTAAATGCAAGAATGATTAGAGTTTAACTTTATGGATAATAATCAAATATGATAATAAAAGGTGTTTTAAAGGAATTTTAGTAAACATATGGAATTAATATAGATATTAGTACACTAAGATTTAATCATAGGTAAAATGAATTGTCATAAAGGATGTGGTTAAATGAAGAAAGTTAGTAAAAACAGCAAGTGGTTATTCATATTAGTATCTTTACCTATATTAGTATTTTTGCAGTACTTTCTTTTTAAATTTGGAGTTTTAAGTCCTATTGTAAGAGGTATAGAACTTAAAGTAGTAAATGGAGATTATGTTACAGATATAGATGAATATACTATAAAATTAAATGATAAAGTTAAACTATCTAGTGGAGATTATATTTGTATACCATCTTATGCAAAAAAACCTGATATTTGGTTTAATGTATTAGATAGTAAGAATATTCTAGAGATAAAAGGAAATGAATTAATAGGTAAAAAAGAAGGAATATCAACTATAGGTGTTATGAAAAATCAAAGAGTACTAAGGAAAGTTAATGTAAGAGTTATAGATCCGAAAGTTGAGGATATAACGTATGATGTTGATAATAATTTAAAGTATGTAGGAGATATTGCTACTATAACATCAGAAGTTAAAGTAGACTATGACAAATTTAAGGAAAAAGAGAAAGTATTTTATGAAAGTAGTAATGAAGATGTTATAAAAATAGAGGACAATAAAATAGAAGCTGTGGGTGTAGGTAGTGCTAAGGTGTATATAAAGTCTAAAGATATGGTAGAAACTTTAAAGTATAATATACAAGCAAAGATTGCAGAAATATCTATAAGTAGTACTATAGAAGTAGGACTTGAAAAAAGTAAAAAGTTAAAACCAGATATAATAACTATGCCTGTTGGACTTAAACATCCTAAGATAAGATATGAACTAGTTGAAAATAAATTAGGAGTAGACAGAAATATAAGTCTTGATAAAAACACAGGAGTTATAACTGGAATAAAAGAAGGAAAAGAAAAGATAAGAATAATCTGTGGTGAAAAAGAAAAAATAGTAACTATAAATGTTAGTAAGGAGTCAGTTACAAGCAACAAAGTAGAGAATATAAAAGCTTTATATGAGATAGTAGATGGTAAACTTTTAGTTAAATTATCTTGGGATTATATAGATGATGTAAATGAATATTATATATACTTAAAAAATAATTCATTAAATGATCCAGATTTTAATTTATATGATTCAATAAAAGTACAAAAGGATAAATTAGATTCAAATACTGTACACAAAAATATAGAAATAGATTTAATAGATGGTAAAATACCAAATATAAGCATATACGTAGCTGGTAAGACTAAATATGGTATGACAAATCCAAGTAACACTATAAATATAAAACCAATAGATGAAGATATACAGAATGTAGAAGTTAAAAATCTAAAAGCATCTATAGATAATAATAATAATTTAGCAACACTTACTTGGGATAAATTAGATATAAAAAATGTTAAATACAGTATTTACGTTAAAAACAACTTAAATCAAGATGAAGGATTTGTGCTTTTTGAAAGCAATATAGAAAGTAATAAATATACAATAAAACTTTCTGATGAAAATGTAGACCTAGAAGTTTATGTAAAAGCTAATAAAGATGACAAATATTCAAAACATAGTAATATTGAAATTATAAAAAGAAAAGTTAGCGATGAAGATGTGGATATAGAAGAACCAGTAATAAATCATCAATAAAAAACATATAAGTAGATATACTTTATTAGAGGAGAGATGGTTTTGAGAAGAAGATATGAACAAATAAGCAGTGCTTCAAAAGACTTAGCAGAAGAAGCTTTTAAGTCATATGCAGGCAAAAGAGACTACAAAAGAGCCATTGAAATCTATTCAATATTATCTACGTATACATGTATCCCAAAAGATATATCAGACTTTTCTAAGAAGATGTTATCTAGGCTTAGTAAAAAAATCGAAGAAAATTCATAAAATAAAAGGAGTGGGTATCCACTCCTTTTATTTTTTTATATCATTTACTAGTTCTAAATATCCACTTGGATGGAAATAGTATATATCACTAGTATTTTTATCAACAAAATATCCAATATCTGTTTCTACATCTGGTAAGAATACATATCCTTCAAGATTTTTAGATTTTAGATATTCGAATTTACTAGCATCTCCTTGATATATATAATCTACTTTATCATTATATTTTATAAGAAGGTTTTTAGCATCTTCTTTAGTAAGTTCATGTTGATTATTTGAAATTGTGATAGCAGGTTGAGCAAAAACAACTTTTTGTAAAGGTTGTTGAATAATTAAACAACCACATAAGATAGATAAAACTATAATTGCCTTTTTCATAATACACCAACTTTCATAAATTATTTTAATTATATAAATATTATTTCTATAATTAAATATTAACATAATTATCAAAATATAATAGTTACACCCCTGTTACTTATGATTACAATATCGTAATTAATTTATACATAAACAGTAAATATATAAAAAATGAGTAGCATATGCTACTCATTTTTTATATATTTAGTTGATTTTGTTTATAATCAAAAAATTTATTAAGATATATCTTTATAACACCCATTATAGGAACTGATAAAATCATACCTGGTATACCAAAAAAACCGCCACCAATTGTTACAGCAAGTATAGTTAAAAATGGACTAAGCCCTAGCTGACCACCGACTATTTTAGGTTCTATAAAGGCAATCTCAACTTGTTGAACCAGCATTAAATATACTAATGAAAATATTGCTATACTAGGGTTATAAAATATATTTATTAATACGACTGGTGTCATACCAATAACAGGTCCAAAATAAGGAATTAAGTTTGTAACTCCCATTAAAACTCCAAATAATAAAGAATATGGAGACCCAATAAGCTGAAGACCTATACCTGATATTAAACCAACTATAGCAGAATCTATTATTTTTCCTGTGAAATATTTACCTATATTTTCGTTTAAGGTACTTCCAATATCTAAAGTTAAATTACAAAACTTTTGACCAAATATTACGTTTAGAGTCTTTTTATAAAATGAAAAGAAATCTTCTTTTTCGAGAATAATGTAAAAGCATATTATAAACGCTAATACAAATTGTACAATAAATTTAGATATTGAGAATGTAGTTGAAAATACTTGTCCTAAATATCCTATTAGTAAATTACTTATTTGTGGCATAGCAGAAAATAGTTTATCTCCTACTGATTTTAAAGTATTTGGATCAACATTTTTTAAGCTATCACCAATCTGTATAAGAAAAGTTTGAGTCTTTTCAGCATATAAAGGAACTTGACTTATTATATCTGCTAAACTACTTATTAATATAGGTACTGTAATGAATATGAAAGAACCTATTATAAGAAGTAAAAATCCATATGTTATACATAAAGCAAATATCCTTTTAATCTTAAACTTATTTTCTAAGAAACTAACAATAGGAGTGAATATATATGCTAATACAAATGCTATAACAAATGGAGTTAAAAGCGAAAATAAAACTTTCAAAATACCTAAGAAGTACTGATAATTATCTATAAGTTTTATTATTATATAAGAAACTACTAATGTAAGTACGAGACTTAGATTAATTTTTTTATTTTTCAAATTAATACATCCTTTCTAATCTAATATTTTATCTTAATTGATTTAAAATAAATCAATATATGTATTATACAATAAATTTAGCATAAATACATACATATATATTATAAATATTAGAAATAGCAAAAATAAATATAGGTATAAGCATAGGGGGTGTTTTTATCGAATTTGAAGTAATTGTCAGATATAATGGAGATATTTCGTTTATACAACAAGAATTAGGGGTATTCGTAGAAATTTTAGAATATAATTACGCCATAATAACAGCTGATAGTGCAGAAAAAATTGATGCGCTACTTAATTATCCTCAAATAGTATTTATAGAAAAACCATTTATATTAACCACTCAAGATGTACAAAGTTTTTCGAGAACTGGAATAACTAGGTTTAAGAATTTAAATAATCTAAGTGGAAAAGGAACAATAATAGGTATCATTGATTCGGGGATAGATTACAATTTAGATGTATTTAAAGATAATCAGGGAAATTCAAAAATACTTTATTATTGGGACCAATCAATACAGGGAAACCCTCCAGAAGGATTTAGAAATGGTACTCTTTATACAAATGAAGATATAAATAGTGCAATAAGAGGAGAAAAGATAATACCGGTATCTGCAACTAGTGCCCATGGAACTCATGTAGCAGGGATATGCGCTCAAATTGCAAATGAAGCTAAATTAATAGTTGTAAGAGTTGGAAATAGATCAACTGATGTTTTTTCTAGAAGTACAGAGTTTATGAGGGCTATAAAATTTGTATTAAATAAAGCATTAGAACTATTAATGCCAATTGTTATAAATATAAGCTATGGTAGTAATGAAGGATCTCATAGAGGATTATCGTTATTTGAACAATATATAGATGATATGTGTTCATTTTGGAAGAATAATATAGTTGTTGCAGCTGGAAATAATGCAGACAAAGGCGGACATAGAAATATAAACATAAAGCAAGATAGAGAAGTTGAAGTTGAATTTGTAGTAGGTGATTCAGAAAAGATACTAAATATAAATATATGGCCTGACTTTATTGATAATTTTAGTGTTAGGTTGGTAAGTCCATCTAACGCTAAAACGCAAGAAATATCATTAACATCAGGAGAAATAAGAAATATAATAGGTGCAACTAGAATAAAAGGATACTTTTACCCTATAGCACCATATTCTCTTATAAGAAGGGTTACTCTTCAAATGACATCGAATACATTTATAAATGCGGGAATATGGAAATTGGTATTTACGCCTATAGATGTAGTCGTAGGAAATGTAAATATATACCTACCAACGTCAGAAGGAATAAGCAAAGATACTAGATTTTTAGGTGCAGATAAAAATTTGACTGTAACTGTTCCAGGAACTGCAAGTAAGGTAATAACTGTTGGAAGTTTTAACTCAAGAACTGACAATGTATCTGTATTCTCAGGAGAAGGGGATATAGAAAGAAATGTAATTAAGCCAGACTTACTAGCTCCAGGAGAAGATATACTATCAGTATTACCAGGTGGGAGTTTAGGTGCTTTAACAGGAACGAGTATGGCTACTCCACATGTGACTGGCTCGGCAGCGCTCTTAATGGAATGGGGAATTGTAAATAGAAATGATTTATTTTTTTATGGTCAAAAGTTAAGAGCATTTCTTATAAAGGAAGCTAGAAGAAACCCTGTATATAGATACCCAAATAACTCTATGGGATACGGCCTTTTTGATTTATCAAATGTAGATTTGAGTAGTATGTCTCAAATGAATAATGAATACGATTTTTTATATAGAAGTAATAAAAAAAAAGCGAAAAAGCTTAGAAGACTAGAAATTCCAGACGATATAAAAACATATATTCAAATTTTTCATGGACCTGGATTTGAAGAAGAATTAAAAAAAACAAATTTAGATTATAAGTTTTATCCTATAAGTGATAAAAATGGAATATTAATGATACCTTTAGGAGAACAAAATAAGATTAGTACAATAAAACGTTTAAGCTCTTATAAAACCTCAGAACCTATAATAACAATGAACTCACTAGGAACTATAACTAGAGGGATAGAGAACGGAGTTGTAGCCACAGAGGAAATTGGTGCAAATTTTTTTAAAGATAATATAAATATAAATTTAACCGGTAAAGGTGTATTAATAGCTATAATCGATTCTGGAATAGATTACTTACATGAAGATTTTATATATCCAGACAGAACATCTAAAATATTATATTTATGGGATCAAACTAAAGATGGTAGACCACCAAATGAGTTTTATATAGGTACAGAATATACAAGAGAAGAAATAAATAAAGCAATTTTAGAAAATGATAAGTCTTTGTCAGTAGATGAAGAGGGAACAGGTACAATGTTAAGTGGTATATGTGCAGGACTTGGAAATATAGATAAACGATATGAAGGTGTAGCTCCAGATGCAGAGTTGATAATCGTAAAACTAAAAAAAATTGATGGAAATTATAATAATGCACTTGTAGAAGCTGCGATGGATTATGCCTATAAAAAAGCAGCAGAAGCGAAAATGCCTTTGGTAATAAATATATCTTTAGGAAGTAATGACGTAGTAGGAGCTACACAGAGGATATTATCAGATACACCATTATTTAGTAGAGGAGTATGCCTTGTATCTGCAGTTGGAAATGAAGGCAATACTAGAACTCATGCTACAGGAGTGATTAATTTTAATGGAGATGAGCAAGATATAGAATTGGAACTTGCTGAAGATGAAGAATTTCTTGATATTAATTTATGGATAAATAAACCAGATAAGGCTAGTGTAGCAGTAATATCACCAAGTGGAGAAGTAAGTAAGTTCATTGAAGTTGAAAATTTTAATGAAGTAACGGGAATATTTGATTTTGAAGGTACATGGTATGCAATAACTTATATATATCCAACATCGTTTTCAGGTCAGCAAAAAACTATAATAAGACTAAAGAATGTAACAAAAGGTGTATGGAAGATTAGATTAAGAGGAGAATACATAAGTAATGGAATCTATAATATATATCTACCAAATAGAGTGCTTATAAAACCAGGGACTCAGTTTAGAGATTCAAGTCCAAATAATACTATAAATTATCCTTCTACTTATAGTGATGTTATATCAGTAGGAGCATATAACATAATAAATAATAGTTTATGGCCACCTACTTCAAGAGGACCAACTATAAATGGTTTGTTAAGGCCAGACATAATAGCTCCAGGGGTAAACATAATATCAACATACCCAGATAATAAGTATGCCACTATAACTGGAACTGCAGCATCAGCTGCGTATGTATCTGGAGCTGTTAGTTTTTACTTACAGTACACATTAGTTGAAGGCTATTATAAACAAAAATCATTCACAACAATGATAAGAACTTTTCTTCAGGCAGGTGCAAAAAGAAATAAGGAAATAATTTATCCAAATGAAAGTTATGGATATGGAGAGCTAGATATAATTGGAATGTTTAATCAATTAAAATAAAGTTAGATAGGGAGTAAAATCACTGTGGAAAAATCTTATATTATAGTGTATCAAGGTAGTTTAGATGAAGTAATAAATGATTTATTAAAAAATCAAATAGAAAAATATATAATATTAAATGATACTATATTAGTAATATATGTTCCTATAGATTTTGATGAATTAAAATTAACTAAAATAGATACTATTGCATGGTGGCAAAATTCAGCTCCAATGAGTTCATTAATAGATATAACAAATAATATGAGTGAAGGAGAAAGTACTACTAGCGCTGCTGGAACTGATTATATTTATAAAAATCCGTATATAAATATTACAGGAAAAGGTATATTAATAGCTATAATAGACTCTGGAATAGATTACTTACACCCAGATTTTATAAATTTAGATGGTACAACAAGGATAGTATCGATATGGGACCAAGAAAGTATGAAAAAAAATCCTCCAAAAGGATTATTATATGGAAGTGAATTTACAAGAGATGAAATAAATCAAGCTATAAAAGAAAATGATGATACGTTAACTAAAGATAATATGGGTACAGGAACAATGGCAGCTGGAATTGCATCAGGTAATGGAAGGTTAAATAGAGAATATAAAGGTGTGGCCGTAGATAGTGAACTAATAATAGTAAAACTTAGAGAATACAAAGATAGATACAAAAAAGGTACAACAAATTATGAAAAAACAGATTTTTTAGCTGCAATAAAGTATGTTTTAGATATAGCTAAAAAAGAGAAAAAAGAATTAATAATAAATCTTACAGTAGGTCTTATGTCAAAATCAATAGTAAATCTTACTATGTTAGAAACATTTTCGGATATAGATAAACCAGGAATTATAGTAGTAAGTGGTGCAGGAAATGAAGGAAATACAGATATACATTATCAAGGAATAATTACATCTTTAGAAGAAAAAAATGATATAACAATTCAAGTAGGAGAACAGTTAAATTTAGACATAACAATAGTGGCAGTTGGTCCAGATAAGATTGGGGCATCAATAATATCTCCAGGCGGAGAAGTAAGCTATCAAATAATGTATTCTCCAGATTTTTACGTATATAGAGGAAAGTTTAACTTAGAAGACACAGCCTATGAAATGAAATTTACTTATCCATGGCTAGAATCAGGACATCAAGAATTAATAATAAGACTACTAGACGTTAAGCCTGGTATATGGAATGTAAGACTTGCACCTGAATTTATAATTAGAGGTGAGTATGATTTATATTTGCCAAATAAAAATTTAATGTCTGAAAATACTAGATTTCTAGATCCAGATTCAGTAGCAACTCTAACTATGTATGCAACACAAGAAAGTGTAATAACAATAGGTGGATACAATGGAAGGACTGATAGCCTATGGATAGGTTCATCAAAAGGACCTGTAAAAAATGGGGGGATAAAACCAGATATAATAGCGCCATGTGTTGATATAATTTCCACATACAAAGACAAGTCATATAATACAGCGACAGGTACTGGAGTAAGTTCATCAGTAGTAAGTGGAGTATTAGCATTAATGATGGAGTTTATAAAAGAACAAACTAATGAGTATGAAGAAGCATTATATACTCAACAGTTAAAAACATATTTAATGCTTGGTGCGACTAAGAATGAGATATATACATTCCCAAATGTATCTCAAGGATATGGAGTTTTAAATCTCAAAGATACCATTATTTCTATTTCAAATAACTTTGAATAAAGCGTATTTTATAAGAAATAATGCAAAAACTAAAAATGAAAAGAGGTGATAGTTTTGCAAAATGAAAAAAGTAAAGCATTAAGTGGAGAAAATAACAAAAGATTAAAATCAAATAGGCCAACAAATCAAGAGAGCACAGCTGCTTGGGCAAATACACAGGAACTACAAGAAGTAACTAATGTATCAATCCCATCTTTAAATAATGTAGAAAATGCTAAAGAGTGGGTTGATAATGGAAGTAGATTATAATAAAAAAAGTATGCTTTAAGAATTTAAAGCATACTTTTTTATAAAGATGATTAAAAAATTTTATTTAGAAACTTTTAATAATAAAATATTGACATATATGGGGGTGATATAAATACTATGAAAAAAGAATTTAGAGCAAATTACACTTTAGTAGGAAATGTGATTTATGGAGAAGGTTTTGAAGATGATTTAAAAAAATTTGGAGATAAATTTAAGTTTGAAAAAATTTCAGAAAACTTTGGAATATTATTCGCGGAGAATAATGAACTTAATGGTATTAGTGATATTAGTGATATTAGTGATGTTATTGATATAAAATCGTTATATAGATTAGAACCTAGTATTCGATTAGCATCATTAATAAATATAAATCTAGGAACTTTTAATGGTGTTGTGGCTAACGAAGATATAGGTGCAAATTTTATTAAAGATAACCCTAATATATCAATAAGTGGCAAAGGAGTTATAATTGGTATTGCAGATTCTGGGATTGATTATCTACATCCAGATTTTATATATCCAGATAAAACATCTAAAATTTTATATCTATGGGATCAAACAAAAGAAGGAAAAGCACCAAATGGATTTTATATAGGTACAGAATATAACAGAGAAGATATAAATAAAGCAATTTTAGAAGAAGATGCTTCTTTATCAGTAGATGAAGAAGGTACAGGAACCATGATAAGTGGAATATGCACAGGATTAGGAAATATAAACCCTAAGTATAAAGGAGTAGCAGAAGAATCAGATCTAATAATAGTAAAATTAAAGAAAATAGAAAATGATTATAATAATGGCTATTTAATAGCGGCCATGGAATATATGTATCAAAAAGCGAGACAAGAAAGAAAACCTCTTGTTAATAATGTTTCTTTGGGAAATAATAGTTTAGTAGGGATGAGCTCTAGGCTTTCTACAGATAAGTTATTTTTTGAGCATGGATTATGCCAAGTAATAGGAGTAGGAAATGAAGGTAATACACAGACGCATGCATCAGGAAAATTAGGATTTAATGGAGAAATACAAGATGTAGAGATAGACGTAGAGGAAGATGAGGAAATTTTAAATATAGAGTTATGGGTAAATAGACCAGATAAAATCGATTTATATATAATATCTCCAAGTGGAGATGAAAGTAAGGTTGCTTTTGTTTCTGATTACAATATTATAAGTGGATTATTTAACTTAGAAAATACTAGATACACAATATCTTTTTCGTATCCATTTTCTTACTCAGGCCAGCAAAGAACAGTAATAAATTTAACTGATGTTAAAAGAGGAATTTGGAAAATTAGATTAATAGGAGCATATATAACAAATGGAATATATAATATGTACCTAGAAAATAGAAAATTCATCAAACCAGGAACTAAATTTTCAAAGAGTGACCCATCAAGTACAATAAACTATCCATCTACATTAGATGATGTAATAAGTGTAGGAGCATATGATACTATAAATAATAGTCTATGGGCACCATCATCAAGAGGACCTACCATAGAATCATTGTTAAAGCCAGATATAGTAGCACCTGGCGTAAATATAATAGGTCCATATATAAATAAAACATATGCAACAGGGACAGGAACTGGCATAGCATCGGCATACACATCAGGAGCAGTCGCATTATTTCTTCAATATATACAAGTAAATGGGAATTATGAAAATAAAGCATTCGTACAAAAGATAAGAACATATCTAACTGCAGGAGCTAGAAGAAATCAAGATGTTGTATATCCTAATTATAGTTATGGATATGGAGAGTTAGATATAAGAGGATTGTTTGAACAATTAAGGTAATTTTAGGGAGAATATATTTATATGGAAAAATCATATGTGATTGTTTATGATAATTTAGAACGTTTAGAGACTGATTTAAATTTATATAACATAGATAAATATATTATATTAAATAATCAAATAGCATCAATTTATGTTGATGAAAGTTTTGAAGAAGAGACATTAAAAAGTATAAAAAGCATATCAGATTGGATACCATCAGTACCTATGAGTTCATTAATTGATATAACTGATAATTTAGAAAGTGGAATAAGTGTAAAAATAGCATCAGGTATTGATTATGTTGATAAAAACCCATATATAAAAACATCAGGAAAAGGATGTATAATTACAATTATAGACTCTGGCATAGACTATCTACATCCTGATTTTATAAACTCAGATGGTACTACAAAAATAGTATCTATATGGGATCAAGAAAGTCAAATGGGGAACCCTCCAATAGGATTATTATTTGGAAGCGAGTTTAAAAAAGATATTATAAATGAGTATATAAGAAATAGTGATCCAAGTTTAAGTAAAGATAATATTGGAACTGGTACTGTGGCTTCAGGAATAGCATGTGGCAGGGGAAACTTAAATAGAGAATACAAAGGGGTAGCAGTAGATAGTGAATTATTAGTAATAAAGTTAAAATCATATAAAGATACTTATAAAGAAGGAAAAATTAATTATGAACTATCAGACTTCTTAGCAGGAGTAAAATATGCTATAGATATAGCTAGAAAAGAAGAAAAAAACATGATCATTAATTTAACTTTAGGGGAAAGATCAAGGTCTGTAGTAGTAGCTACATTACTAGATACTTTTAATGATTTAAGAGGAAGGGGTGTAATAGTAGTTAGTGGGGCAGGAAACGAAGGAAATACTGATATACACTACCAAGGAAAAATAAATAGTATAGATGATATTCAAGATATACCAATTCAAGTTGGAGAGCAAAAAAATTTAGATATAACATTAAGTGTTGCAGGTCCTGATAAAATAGCAGCTTCAATAATATCACCATCAGGTGAAATAAGCTATAAAGTTGTATATGCTCCAGATGATTATACATATAAAGGTAAATTTAATATAGAAGATACATCTTATGAAATTAGATATCTATATCCTTGGATAAAATCAGCGACTCAAGAATTAACAATAAAATTAAATAATGTTAAACCAGGAGTATGGACTTTAAGGTTATTTCCAGAATTTATTATAGATGGATTGTACGATGTGTATTTACCCAATAAAAACTTAATCTCTAACGATACTAGATTTACAGATCCAAATTCATTTGTAACCATAACTTTGTTTGGTGCAATTTCAAATGCAATAACTATAGGAGCATATGATGATAAGATTGATAGTGTATGGATAGGTTCATCAAAAGGCCCAGTAAGAGGTAGACCTATAAAGCCAGATTTATTAGCACCAGGGGTTGATATAATATCTCCATCTAAAAATGGAAGCTATACCACATCAACGGGTACAGGAGTAAGCAGTTCTATGGTAAGTGGAGTTGTAGCTATACTTATGGAATATATAACAAGTCAAAGTGCATTTAGCCGAAATTTATTATTCACAGAAGTTTTAAAAACTTACTTAATGCTTGGAGCAAGAAAAAAAGATCTATATATATATCCAAATGTAACAAGAGGTTATGGGGTACTTGATTTAAAAAACACATTTATACAATTAGCTAAAATATTAAGATGAGTAGACCTATTTTAATAGGTCTACATAAAATATAAATTATTCACTAGGAACGAGTATATAATCACCATAAGATATTTGATAATCTTTGGAAATGGTATCAGGATTTTCATTAAGAGCTACTAATCTAAAATATTCAATATTCTCAATATCAGAATTATAAATTTTTATTATATCGTCTAAAGTCTCGCCGGATAAAACTAAGTGTTTAACTAATATTCTATCTTTCATGACATTATCGTATGCTTTTTTATAGCTTAATTTAGATAGCTTTGAAAAAAATGAAACATTTTCTACAAAATAATCTTTAGCTCTATCTAGAGAAGTTATATAATTATAAACAGATGAGCGTATGATATTAGAAGAATATCCTTTATCAACTGATGGTGATATAAATGTTATTATAAATAAAAATATAAATAGATATTTCAAGCAATGCACCTCCTAGCTAATATTATTGATAAATAAATATAGTATTAAACATTTGTGATAATTATTTAGAAAATAAATTATTGACTAAAAAAATATAAGTTGGTATAATCTTTTTAAATAGTTGAAATAATATAACAATAATAGACTGTGAAGAGAAGAGTAAATATAAAAGGTAGTCATAGCGAGTTGAGGATGGTGAAAGCTCAATACGAAGTTTATATTGAAGAACATCTCGGAGTTTCTAACCGAAATCTTGAAAGAGAGTAGACTTAGACGGGAAGTCCCGTTACAGACTATAAGCAATGCTTACTAAGAGGCCAGTTTTGGCAATTAGGGTGGTACCGCGAGAGCAACAGCCTTTCGTCCCTTTTTATAGGGATGAAGGGCTTTTTTAATACAAAATAATAAATATTTTAGTAATAAATAAAATAAGTAATATAAAAAATAAAATATGGAGGAAACAAAATGCAAAAAGAATTTATAGAAATTAAAGACTTGTACAGAAAAAAAGAAGAGTATGTAGGTAAAACTGTAAATGTAGCTGGATGGATAAGATTATCTAGAGCATCTAAAAACTTTGGATTTATAGAGTTAAATGATGGAAGTTTCTTTAAGAACATGCAAATAGTAATAGCAGAAGATAAATTAGAGAATTTCAAAGAAATATCTAAATTACCAATAAGTTCATCAATACTTGTAGAAGGAGAATTAGTATCAACAGAAGGTGCTAAGCAACCAGTTGAAATACATGCTACTAAAGTAGTAGTAGAAGGAGAATCAGATTCTTCATATCCATTACAAAAGAAAAGACATACATTAGAGTATCTAAGAACAATAGCTCACTTAAGACCAAGAAGTAACACTTTCTCTGCTGTATTTAGAGTAAGAAGTTTAGCAGCATACGCTATACATAAGTTCTTCCAAGATAGAAACTTCGTGTATGCACATTCTCCAATCATAACAGGAAGTGACTGTGAGGGTGCAGGAGAAATGTTTAGAATAACTACTATGGATTTAAACAACATACCTAAGAATGAAGAAGGAAATATAGACTATTCTAAAGACTTCTTTGGGAAAGAAGCTAACTTAACAGTTAGTGGTCAATTAAATGCAGAAATAATGGCACTTGCATTTAGAAATGTTTATACATTTGGACCAACTTTTAGAGCTGAAAACTCATTTACTCAAAGACATGCATCAGAATTCTGGATGATAGAACCTGAAATATGTTTTGCAGACTTAGAAGACAATATGGAACTTGCTGAAGACATGATAAAATACGTAATAAACTACGTAATGGAAAATGCTCCAGAAGAAATGGAATTCTTCAATAACTTTATAGACAAAGGATTATTAGATAGATTAAACAACGTAGTAAACTCTGAATTTAAGAGACTTACTTATACAGATGCTGTTAAAATATTACAAGAAAGCGGACATGAATTTGAATACCCAGTTAATTGGGGAGATGATCTTCAAACCGAACATGAAAGGTATTTAACAGAACAAATATTTAAAGCTCCAGTATTTGTTACTGATTATCCAAAGGACATAAAAGCATTCTATATGAGAATGAATGAAGATGGAAAGACTGTTAGAGCAATGGACTTATTAGTTCCAGGAGTAGGAGAAATAGTTGGAGGTTCTCAAAGAGAAGAAAGAGAAGAAAAACTATTAGAAAGAATAGAAGAAATGGGATTAAACAAGGAAGATTACTGGTGGTACTTAGAACTTAGAAAGTTCGGAACAGCTACTCACTCAGGATTTGGACTAGGATTTGAAAGAATAATAATGTACATGACAGGAATGTCTAATATAAGAGACGTAATACCATTCCCAAGAACTCCTAAAAATGCTGAATTCTAATATTTATATATTAAAGCACTAGACTTATGTTTAGTGCTTTTTATATTATAATAATATTTAAAAAATAAATAAAAAATTAGTTATATAAAAAAATCTGTTTAGACCATCACAATATGGATATATACATAATGTAAACAAATTAAATAGGAGGCTTTAAAATGAAAGCATTTGTAGATAAAGACGTATGTATAGGATGTGGAGCATGTGTAGGAATATGCCCAGAAGTATTTGATATGGATAATGATGGATTAGCAGTAGCTATAGAAGGAGAAATAAGTGAGGATTTACAAGAAAGTGCACAAGAAGCATGTGAAGGATGTCCAGTAAGTGCAATAACAATTGAATAATAAAATTAAAAGCTTAGGGAATATCCTAAGCTTTTAATTTTATTATTCGGCTTTAAATCGAATTATCTAAACGTTACTAAATATAAGCGAACTTTATATACAGAAAAATTTAACAAATTATCTAAATAATATATGAGTAGTATAAGTCCTAATTTAATAAAATATAGAAAAATAGATTATATTTTATGTTATAATTATTAATCATAATAAAAATTGGAGGCAAAATGATAAAGATACTTGACAATATAATGTTGATAATAGATATTTTATTAATTATATATTTTTATAACTATGCAGTTGATACAACAGATATAGTTCAAAGGCTTATAAGTTGTGCAGCTATAACTATGGAAATATCATTTATAATAAGACATATTAAGCTTATGAAATCTAGAAAAGTTAATTAATACAATGTTTTTAACAAAATATTCAGGGTATTAAATAGATAGATTAAAGATTTAAGGAGGATAATATGGCTTATATAAATATAGATAATAAAAAATTAAAAGAATTAATGAAAAAAGAGGATACTATATTAATTGATATAAGGACAAGGGAAGAATATGAAGATAATAATATAGAAAACTCTATAAATATACCATTAAATAATTTATTATTTGAGATAGATGAATTAGAAGAATACAAAGAAAAAAATGTTATTGTTTACTGTAGAAGTGGACATAGAAGTATAACAGCATGTAATCTACTTCATATGGAAGGATTCAACAAATTATATAATTTAGAAAAGGGAATAATTGGATTGTAAACTCTAGCTTTTAGCTAGAGTTTTATAGTATACTTGATAATATGAATATAGCAATAAATAAGTTAAATGCTTGTATTGGAGGTAATAATGAATACAGAAGAAAAATATAGTAATTATTCAAAAGAGGATGGGAAAATCTTAAATAAAATTTCAAATTATTATAGACTAGAAATAAATAATGAAATGAATTGTTCTAAGTGCCATACTGAAAGTAAATATGGAAGTAATTATTGTAAACAATGCGGCAATGAGCTTTTTAAAGTAGTAGATAAAAACTTATTTAATATAGGAGAAAAAAGTAAATTTAATATTAATAATATAAAAAGCTATGCTAGTAGCACTAATATATTTATAACCTCTGTATCATCTATATTGATTTTATTTATTTTATCTGTAATTTTTAATGGTATGATGGATATAAGTTTAGGAAAATTAGGGATTAGTATAAGTCCACTTCATACAATGCTAGGTATGAATTTAGGTAGTATTAATATAACATCATCATCTTTAATAGGTGTAGGTGAAGTAAGCGTACATTTAGGAGTAATATCTTTATTAATAGCACCTATAATATCCTTAGTTATAAGTAATATATTATTTATGAAAAATAAAAGTAACACACCTAATGAACTCATTATAAATTCTATAGGGGTTGGAATAGTTTACGCTTTATTTATGGCAGTTATAAGTATGATATCAAAAATTGAATTAAACTCATATGATATGATGAACATAGCTACTTTACTTAAAGTAAAGTTTGCTACAACAAGTATATTTATAAATAGTTTTTTAATAGGATTTTTATCTACATTTACTATAGGATATAAAAAAAGAATAGGCAAAGAAAACATATATATAAATATATTTAAAAAAGTTATAAATATATTTATAATAGGTTACATATTAGTATTTATAATTGTTGGTATACTTACTATATCCGATAGTACATATTTATACGAGTTTGGTATATCTGAATATATGAAATATATAAACACAGGAATAATTGTAAGTCAATTATCTGTTTATATGTGGGGATTTGCAAATTTAATTCCTATGGTTATAGGTGATTATACAATATCTATATTTAATATATTAAATTCTAATTTATTTTTTGATACTAAGCTTATATTTATAATAGTATTTATATTAGTAAGTCTTATAATATTAATAGCTGGATGTAATTTAAAGAAACATTTTAAAAATAATGATAAAAATGTATTACTTATATTTAGTATAATGTATTCTTTTGTTATGGCATTAATATCTATGTTAAGTAAAATTGATGTTGGTATGGGAATGTTAACTACAAATGCAAATAATCATAATGTTATTACATTTGGACTACCTATTATAATTACAATTATAAGTTCATTTATATATAGCTATATATTAGCCTTTATAGGATATAAACTTTATAACTTTGAATAAGTATAGTTGGAGGATAAATATGGAAAATATACAAGAGAAAATAGAAGGTGAAGTATCAAAGATTAAAGATAAAATAGAAAAGAGTAAAAATAAAGTAGACTTAATAAAAGAAAAAAATAGTATAAATAAGATTATAAATGAAAATCAAGAATTAAAATCAAGGCTATTTTTAGATATGGGGATATTAATTTATGATAAAATAAGAAAAAATGAAATCGTAGATACTGATTTTGATGAGATAAGTAATGAGATAGTAAAAATAGATAAAATAATATATGAAAATATGAAAATAATAGAAGCTTTAAATAAATCTATGGAAGAGAGTATATGTGAATGTGGAAACACAATAAGTAAAGGTGCTAAATTCTGTGCAGAATGTGGCAAAAAAGTAGAACTTAAGCTAGAAGAAAAAGAATATATAACTTGTGAAATATGTAATATGAATATAGATATAGATTCCATATATTGTACATGTTGTGGAAATAAAATAAATTAAAAAATAAGCATCACGTAAATTTTACGTGGTGCTTATTTTTTATTAATATAAATTGCATATAGATATATAATTATATAGGGAGGGGATATTATGAATGAAGTAATAAATACTATAAATAAAAGAGTGTCATTAAGAAGATACAAGGATAAAATGATAGAGAAAGAACATTTAGATTTAATAATAAATAGTGCAATAAAAGCGCCAACAGCAGGAAATATGATGATGTATTCTATTATAAAGATAACAAATAAAAATACTAAAGAATTATTAAGTAAAACTTGTGATAATCAGCTATTTATAAAAAATGCACAAGTAATATTATTATTTTTAGCAGATATGAGAAAATGGTTTGACTATTTTAATATATGTGATGTTAAAGATATAAAATCACCTGGAATAAATGATTTTATGTTAGGAGTAAATGATGCTATAATAGCATGTCAAAATGCAGTTTTAGCGGCTGAAAGCCTAGGTATAGGAAGTTGCTATATAGGAGATATTATGGAAAATTATGAAAAGCATAAAGAAATATTAGATTTACCAAGCTATACATTCCCAGCTTGTATGATAACACTAGGCTATTATCCTGATAATTTTAAAAAGATTTATAGAGATAGATTTGAAAAAGAATATGTTGTTTTTGAAGAAAAATACCAAAGATTAAATGAAGATGATTTAAATAAAATGTATAAATATAAAGAAGAAAAAATGATAAAAAATAACCCCAAAAATGCTAAAAACTTTGGCGAATTAATATACAAAAATAAAATTAGTTCAGAATTTTCAATAGAAATGGATAGGTCTATAAAAGAGTGGATAAAAGATTTTACTGGATAATTTAATAAAAAATAGTTACTTAATTTAATGAAAATATACTTTATATATGATAAACTATAATAGTATTTTGAGTTATGGAGGGAGCATATGGGAAAAGACAGAAAAGAAAGAATATCAGACGATACTTTTAGCATAACTATGGAATTAGAAAGACCACTAATAATAGATCAGATAAATAAGCATACTGAACAAAAGGAAAAAGAATTAAGAAGAAAAAATATCAAAAGAAAAATACTTATAACAATCGCTATAATATTAGGCATATCATTTTTAGGATTTTTTATATGGATAGGAAATACATATGAACCAGGAACATTGGCAAAAGAAGCGTTAATAAGTGATAAGAATGTAGAAGTTAAAATAGATAAAAATATAGTGTTTACTCCAAAAAATAAGGATGTAACTAAAGGGTTTATATTTTATCCAGGAGCTAAAATAAATCCAGAAGCTTATGCACCAATATGCAAAGAGATAGCAGAGGCTGGGTATGAAGTAGTTATATTAAAAATGCCACTTAATATAGCTTTTCTGGGAGAAAATGAAGCTAGTAAAGTAATGAAGGAATATAAAAATATAACACATTGGGTAGTAGGAGGACATTCTTTAGGGGGAGTGGTTGCTTCAAGCTTTGCAGCTGAAAACAACTTAGTAGATGGAGTTGTATTACTTTCATCATATCCTATGACTGATAAGTTAAAAAATATGACAAAAGACGTAGTGTCTATATGGGGAAGTAAGGATGGTGTAGTAAACTTTGAATCACTAATAGATTCTAAAAAAGATTTACCTAACAATACTACTTATGTAGAAATAGAAGGTGCTAATCATTCCTATTTTGGAGATTATGGACTTCAAAATGGAGATAATGAAGCATTAATAAGTGAAAAAGAGCAAATTAACAAAACTGCTAAGAGTATAATTAAATTCTTAAAAGAGATAAATTAAACAAAAAATACTATAGGAATCCTATAGTATTTTTATTTTTACATATTATTGTAAAATTTATAAAAACCTACGTCACTAATTTTAGTAGGATTTATATCCTTTCTAAAAGCATTTATAAACCACATAACATCATTTTTTCTTATAGATTTAAACAATATTAAAAATATAAAATAAAACAAAATAACTAACAATACTTGTGGTATAATTAGAGTCTTTATATTTGTAACATCAAAAATATATTTTACTATAGTAGCAGATAAAGTAACGGATATGGCTGGTTTTAAAATCCAATCACCTATAAGAAAATCAAGTTTTGTAACTTTTAATAGTTTATTTATACTTAAAGTTGCATTTAGTAAAGTACCAACAAATAATACTAATATAAAACCTTCAATACCCTTTTTAGGGATTACAAAAAATATTAATGCAATTCTAACACTCATATCTATAAGGTTATATTTTAATGTACTAACTTGTTGGTCAAGAGCATTTAAACTACCATCAACAACTCTATCTAGATACATAAAAGGTATCAAAGGAGCAAGAATTCTCATCATATCTCCAACTTTAGCGCTATTATATATAGTAATGCCCATTTCTTTAGAGTATATAATAAAAAGTCCTGATGCAAACACTGCTATCATAAGTGTAAATTTAAAAACTCTAGATATTATACTATTTACTCGATTAGTTTGATTAAGTGCTTTAGCTTCGGCTATTTCAGGTATTATTAGCGTAGAAAATGAAGCTAAAAATATAGATGGAAAGCAGAGAATAGGAAGTACCATACCCTTAATCATACCAAATATAGATAAAGAAGCAGAAGTAGTAGAACCAAATTGTCTAAGAGCATTTGGTATTAAAATATCTTCTAAAGTCCTAAGGCCTGTTTGTATATAAGCGCTACAAGCAATAGGAAAAGCTATTTTGGAAATAGTCAATAAACTACAATTAGAACTAGTACTATCAATGCGCCTAAATCCGGATTTTTTTTCAAATAAATATAGAATGTAAGAATAAACAGCTGCTAGTATATTAGCCACAGTCATAGCTATAGCTACTAAAATACAAGTATAATCAAGACCTTTAGGCAAATATAAACCTAAAAAAGTTATTATTATTATCATTGATGAAGATACTTCAAGAATATCTGAAGTTATACTTTTTACAATTTTTCTCATTCCATAGAAATATCCATGAAGACAAGAGCAAATACCGATAAAAGGTAAACTTAAAGCTAATATTTTTAGAGGGAATATAGTTCTTTCATCTCCGATAAATTTTATAGCTATAAACTCTGAACTATTGTAAATTATAAATGTAGTTAAAGAACTAAAGAAAAGACTATATACAAAGGCTCTATTCATAATTTTTTTTATATTAGCTCTGTTATTTTTTCCAAGTTCTTCAGCTATAAGCCTAGTGGTAGTTACTCTAATACCAGATATGGCAAAAGTAGAAGTCATTATATGAATACTCATTATAAGTTGATATAACCCCATACCTTCAGCACCAATTTCATTAGAAATATACACTCGAAATCCAGTATTTATAAACCCCAGTGTAACGGTGGTAAACGTTAAAATAAACGCATTTATTAAAAGTTTTCTTCTTTTAACTATGTTCATAAAATTTATCTCCTCATTAAGTTAATATATAGTCTATAAAAATAATTATATTAATATAGACATGTATATATATATGAAAAATTAATAGTAAATATTATCTATTAATAAAATTAAAAAAAAAGCAAAAATTAATAGTAAATATAAAAGGTGATAAGGAGAATAGATATGAGAATAAGGCTAGGATATGTTGCTATAGCACTTAATTTACCAAAAGTAACTTCGTCAAGTACTCTTACATTTAAAAGATATTCTAGTATGAATAGTGATGAAGAAAGATTGAACAAATTAAAAAAAGTAACATATTCAAATATAATTGATTTAGAGAAAATATTAAAATATAATATAAAAAACAATATACACTTTTATAGAATAACTTCAAATCTTATACCATTAGCAACTCATCCAGAAGTTATGTGGGACTATAGAAAGTATTTTAAAAAAGATTTTGAATATATAGGTAAGATCATAAATGATAATAACTTAAGAATTGATATTCATCCAGACCAATTTAATGTAATAAATACTGATAGAGAAAGTGTATTTTTAAATACATCTAAGAATTTAACTATGCAAGCTAATTTTTTAGAAGATATAAATTGTAAGGATGCTAAGATGGTTATTCATATTGGTGGAGCAAAGGGAGGAAAAGAAAAAGCTATAGAAAGATTTATAGAAAATTTTAATAAACTTCCAGTTATAGTTAAAAATAAGTTAATCTTAGAAAATGACGATAAAATATTTACTGTAAAAGATGTTTTGTATATATGTAAAATACTGAATTTACCTATGGTTTTAGACATACATCATCATAATTGTAACAATAATGGCGAAAATATAGATAGATTGTTAAATGATATATTTAATACGTGGAAAAATGAAAAATTGCAACCTAAGATACATTTTTCTACGCCTAGAGAATTTGAAAATGATAGAAGACATTCTGATTATATAGATGCTAAAGAATTCTTAAAGTTTATATATTTAATAAAAGATAATGTAAATAAGGATGTAGATGTAATGATAGAGGCTAAGAAAAAAGATTTAGCACTACAAAGATTAGTGAGTGATATAAAAAATCTAGACAAGCTTATAGTATTTGAAGACGAGAGTACTATTATACTATAATGTAAGATTATTTTCTTAATATAAAAATAGTATTTTAAATATAGGAAAATCACTATTATATAAAAAAGACATCTTAAATTTAAGATGTCTTTTATATAAAACGACTAACTAAAAAGTTAGCTATAGATTCATATGGTATTTTTTCAGTTTTTAATAAACCTTGTACAACTAAACCATCTATTATAGATACTAGTAAAAAAGAAAGGGCTTCTGCATCTTTTTTATTAGTTTTTATAAGTTCTGATTTAATAGTATTTCTCCATTCAATATATTTAAGTTTTATTTCTTCTCTTAAATTATCATTACTAGTTATAGCCTCACAAAGTATATACATGTGAATTCTGCCTCTTCCTTCAATAGTTGATATTTTATCCATTATAAGATTTATCATTTGCTCGTTAGAAGCATCAGAATCTATATTACATACGCAATCAAGAGCAGCATTTGTAATAGCCATTAAATGCATGTTGGCTATATCTGATATTAAATCATCTTTAGAAGAATAATGATAATACAAAGTTCCTTTACTTATATCAACAGCTTTTGCTATATCTGCTAGACTTGTATTTTTAATACCATTTTTAATCATCAAATCTGTTGCAGTAAGCAAAATATTTTCTTTCATATTATTTGGTTTCATGTGATATCCCTTTCAAATACTACTATTATAACAAGTAAATTATAATATCATAAAATTTTATTGTCAATAAATCATATAATTGAGAAGATCTCAATAATATATTTTAACTATTGACTTTTATATATAGTAAATATACAATGAAAATATAAATCAGTCAACCGACCGACTGATTTATATTTCTAATATTATGGTGAATTTAAAAATAATAAAGTGAGGAAAGATCTATGAAAAGGGTAAAAATAATAACAGATAGCTCATGTGATTTAAATAAAGATACAATAGAAAAATATGATATAGGCATAGTAAAACTTAATGTTTCTTTTGGAGAAGATGTTTATGAAGATGGAGATATAGAAAAAAGTGAATTTTATAAAAGGATGGACAATTCTAATGAACTTCCAAAAACTTCTTGTCCATCTCCTGAAAAGTTTGTAAAGCATTATGACTGCAAGGAAGAGGAAATTTTAGTACTTACATTAACATCTAAATTATCAGCTACATACTCAACAGCATTGCTTGCTAAAAATATGTTTTTAGAAGAAAATAACAAAAAGATTGAAATAATAGATACATTAAATGGCTCAATTGGTCAAGGATTATTAGTTGTTAAAGCATGTGAATTAGCAGAGGAAGGGAAATCTCTTGAGGAAATAGTTAGTGAAATTGAAAAATTAAAAAATGAAGTTATATTTTTTGGAGCACTAGATACTCTAGAAAATGCTATAAAGGGAGGAAGAGTAAATCCTTTAGCTGGAAAAATAATAAATGTGCTTAATTTTAAGGTGATAATACAGGTAATAGATGGTGTAGTTAAACCAGTAGATAAAGCAAGAGGAGATAATAATTGTATAAAAAAAGTAATAGATAGTGTAAGTAAATATATAAATGATGATAAAAAATCATTAGCAATAGCACATTCAAATTGTATAGAAAAAGCAGAAAAAATAAAAGAGATAATGAAAGATAAATATGATTTTAAAAATATAACTATAAGTGAAGTTGGATCAGTTATGGGAACATATACTTCAAAAGGTGCAATACTTATAAGCATATTATAGTAGCTCAAAAATATAAATAGTATTAAATAAATTAAAGGACTTACTCATATGAGTAAGTTCTTTTTTGTTTTATACTCCTATAAAATTGTAAAAATACTATTTTTAGGGGGGGAGCATATGGAAACTTTAGATATTAAGATAAATAAAATGAAACAATATATAAATACTAAAGATATAAGTGCTATAAACAAACTAAAACTTAGTGTGATTAAAGATAATAATAAATACAATTTAAATGAAGATGATTTTAAATATATTGATGAGTATAATTACTATGTTAAATTTTTAAGAAATTTAAAAAGGTATATAAAATCAAATGATAAAAAAAATATAATAATTAAAGAATATAAAGATAATTTAGATAGACTAATGTATATTATTATTAGTATAGATATAAATACTATATCTGTAGGTATACCTGTGAATATACAAACATTAAGTGGCAGTAAAAATAAGGCATATATGGAATGTGTATACTATCAATACAAAGAAAGATCTAGTTTATACATAAATAATTTTAGAGCTATTAAATCAAAAAAAGGATATGGTAGAAAGATACTTATTAATTTAAAAGATATAATTAGAGATATTAATAAGGTACTTAAAGAGAATAATCTAAAGGAAATAAAAATTATAGAAGGTCTATTAGTAGCAGATGAGAATATTATAAGTGAAAAGGATTTAAGAAATTTATATAAAAAATATGGATTTATTATAGACAATCAAAATAATATATCTATTAGCCTATAGAAAGATTGCTTACAAATAAAGTTTTTTATAGGTTATAATATTATTTATACGAACTTAAGTGGAGGCTGAAATGATTAATAAAACAGACTTTTTAAATAGTTACAATATAAGTGAAGATTTTTTAATTGAAAATAATATAAATTGGAATGATCTAGTAGATATATATGAGGATTTTAAAAATTATAGAAAAAGTTATGAAACGCAAGCTGAATTAATAGCAAATATATTAAGGGCACATAAAAAAGTACACTCAGTTAAAACTAGGGTTAAAGATGAAGAGCACTTATTAGAAAAAGTAATAAGAAAAACACCAGACAGAAGAAAAAAGTATGGAGAAGATTTTAATTTTACTGTATCAAACTATAAACAAGAAATAACAGATTTATTAGGAATAAGAGTTATACATATATTTAAGGAAGATTGGAAAGAAATACATGATTTTATAAGCCTTATGTGGCGTGTTAATGAAATAGTAGCAAATGTTAGAGAAGGGGATAATACTAAGCAATTTGAAGAATTGGGTATAGAAGTGTGTTCAAGAATATCAGGGTATAGGTCAGTACATTATCTTATAGAATCTTACCCTACGACGCAAAAAGTTATATCTGAGATACAAGTTAGAACTATATTTGAAGAAGGATATGGAGAAATAGATCATCAACTTAGATATTCATTAAGCGAAATACCAGAGTTATTAGAACAAAATTTAATGTTATTAAATAGAATAGCAGGAAGTTCTGATGAAATGGCGTCTCTTATAAATATGTTAAGTAAAAGTTTTGATGAAATGGACATAAGAAAATCTAGACTAGATATAAAAAAAGAGAAATTGTTAGCACTAAAAAAGAAAATAGAAGTTAATAAAGAAATAAGTGACACTAAGAAATTAGAGCTTATAAGAGATATAGATGAAATTTTAATATAATAAAAGATACAAGTTTTAACTTGTATCTTTTTATTTAAATATATCAGATAGTTCAATGCTAGCACCATCTAAGTTAGAAGGTATTTCTAAATCATCACAAGTAGTTAATGTAGAATTTATAGGTAATGATACTATAAAAGAGGATCCTTCACCTAATTTTGAGTTAACACTTATAGTACCTTGGTGAAGTTTTACAAATGATTTAACAATAGAAAGTCCTATTCCACTTCCTTCATTTTGTCGGGTAAATACACTATCTATTTGAGTAAACTTTTCAAATATTTTATTTAAGTTAGCTTCATCTATACCAACACCATTATCTTGAACTATAAAATTAAAATTATTTTCATCTGAAATTATTGTTGCAAATATATCTTCTCCTTCACTTGAAAATTTGATAGCATTTGAAAGAAGGTTTAGTACTATCCTTTCAATTTTTTCAGGATCAACACACATGTTAAGTTCTTCTACATTAGTGTCAAATATTATATTTAGTTTCTTAGATTTAGCATAAGGAATTACAGATAAAACAGTATTTTCTATAAATGATATTATATCGATATTTTTAAGTTTTAAGTTATAAAACCCACAGTCAAACTTAGCTACGTCGATAACATTATTTATAAGTCTAATGAGTCTATTTGAATTTTGAGAAATAATATTTAAGTTGCTAAGTATTTTATCATCATTATGTAAAGTTTCTTTAGATAATAATATACTTAAAAGTTGATTAGCTGATGAAATAACAGTAACTGGTGTCCTAAGTTCATGACTTATATTAGCTATAAAATTACTTTTTGCAATATTAGCATCCTCAGCAATCTTTTTAGATTTATTTAATTCCTCTTTATGTTTTGAAGTTTTATGGGCATGTATAAGTAAAGCAATTATTATACATACTAGTCCAATTAAAGTCAAAGTAACAGGAAAAATAAGTTCCTTATGTTTTTCAAAAAATGGAATGGGTTTATTTATTATTATTGAGTTTTTTGGAAGCTTATTTTTTGGTATATTATATTTAACTAAATTATCATAATTAAAACACCATACATTAGCCTCATCACTGGTTATAAGTTGTTTTGTATTTACTTTATCATCTAATATCGATTTAAGTAATTTACTTGCAAGAGTAGATTGTTCATAATGACTTACTACTTTCCCACCAACCATATTATCATAAAGATTATAGTTTAAGGTTGTAAACATAGGTGCATCTATATACTTAGAGATTGTTTCAACTGATTCATATATATATAAGTCTTTAGGTGAGTTAATTATATATGGATGTAGATACAAAACAACATCTTTATTTTTATCTATATTAGATAGCTTAGATAAAAAGGATTCATCAATTTTATCGGGTATTACAATATTTTTATAATTAAAATTTTTGTATTTAGATTTAAAGCTATAAAATTCATCAATCTCTTTTTTATACTTACTTTCATCACCACTTATTAAGATTAAGTTTTTATTTTCATTAAATAAATTATGTATTAGATTTAAATTTTCTGATATAGATGGATTTTCTATAACACCCCCATTTATATTACTCTCCATTGCCCTTTTTATATTATCTTCATCTGAAATACCAAGAAATACCACAGCAGTATTTTTAAATAACTCTAAATTATTTAGTGCAAAATCTAAAGCAGCATCGTCCCCGAGAATAATGCCATCATATTTTCTATAATTTTTAGTTTTAAATTTTATTAAATTATAGAAATTTTTTCTGAATTCTTCATCATTAAATTTTTTTATATCCATATATTCTATTTGAACTTCGTAGTTACTATCGATAGAATCACAGATACCATTTAATTGGTCATCAAATGTTATAAAACTTGGAGAGTATGAACTGATGAATAATACATTTTTTGTTGAAATTGCATTTGTATTTGTGGTATTTAGACAAAATAAAACTATTAATGTAGGTAATATTAAATACCTAAAATTATTTTTAACTTTATTCAACATTTTTATACACCCTTTTGAAAAAAATTGTAATTATATAGAAATTATAGCAGAAAAAAGTATAAATACCTACATCAAAAATAGAAAGATATTTTATAACACATATATAAATAATTGAAATAATATAAAATTATATATCTAATAAATATATTTGATAAAAAAGGAAAATAGGGTGCAAAAGTTAAATTCTTAAAAGTATGTTGTAATTTTAAGAAAAAGTTTGATACAAAAAATTTTTATATTATAAAATAGATATTTAGGTGGAGGGGCTATGCAAAATAATATATATAAAGAAGTTATAGAAAAAATAATAGAAAGCATAGATGAAGGTATACATTTTATAGATAAAAATGGAAAAACATTAATATATAATAATGCTATGGCAAAATTAGAACATATGAATAAAGAAGATGTATTAAATAAATCTTTCAAAGACGTATTAAAAAATATGGAAATAAAAAATAGTACGCTACTTAAGGTTATTAGAAATAAAAAAGAGATAAAAGATAATGTACAAAAATACTTAAACAAAGATGGAAAAGAAATAACTACTATAAATACGACAATACCAGTTAAAATTAATGGGGAGCTAATTGGCGCATTAGAAGTTTCAAAAGATATGACTCAAATTCAAACATTATCAGAACAGATTATAAAATTAAATGATATTAAGGAAAATAATAGAAAAAATAAGACAAAAGAAGGATATAATTTTAGCGATATAATAGGTGAAAGTGAATGTATAAAAAAAGCAATTAACATATCAAAAAAAGCAACTAAAAGTGATGCAACAGTATTTATATATGGGGAAACAGGAACAGGAAAAGAACTTATAAGTCAATCTATACACTATGAAAGTAAAAGAAGAGACAAACCATTTATAGCACAAAATTGTGCGGCACTTCCCGAAAGCTTATTAGAAGGAATACTATTTGGAACTGTAAAAGGAGGATTCACAGGTGCAATAGATAGGCCAGGTTTATTTGAACAAGCTAATAAGGGTACAATACTTTTAGATGAAATAAATTCTATGCCACTTCAACTTCAAGCAAAGCTACTTAGGGTGCTTCAAGAAGGATATGTAAGAAGAGTTGGAGGAACAAAGGATATACCAGTTGACGTAAGGGTAATAGCTACAACTAATGAAAATCCTGTAGATATATTAAATGAAGGAAAACTTAGGAAAGATTTATATTACAGATTAAATGTAATTTATATAGAAATACCACCTCTTAGAGAAAGAGGTGAAGACATTATATTGCTTGCAAATAAATTTATAAAAAAATATAATTATAAATTAAATAAAAACTTAATTGGTATATCTGAAAAGGGAGCTAAGGTACTTAAAAATCACTTTTGGCAAGGAAATGTAAGAGAATTAGAAAATACTATATACTCTAGTATGAGCCTTATGGAAAATGAAGATGTTTTAGATGAAGATATGATAAATATAAATGAATATAAAACCAATTTATCAGAAAATACATATATAATAGATATAGGCTCAAAGCCTTTAGATTGGATAATAGGAGATATAGAAGAACGATATATACATGAAGCTTTAGAAAAATCGGGAGAAAATGTAACAAAAGCAGCTGCTATACTTGGAATAACAAGGCAAAACCTTCAGTATAAAATGAAAAAATATAATATAAGAATTAATAGATAGTATAAGAGCAAAAAATTTTGCAGTACATGCAAAATTTAATGCTCTTTTTTTTTATTTTCAAACCTATTGATATATATCATTTGTATAAGGTATCAACAGTTTTATGATTAATATAAAATTCTTGCATGTAAAAAAGGAAAGATACCCTATGTATAAAAAATTACGAGGGGAAAAATAGATAAATTTTTAAAAAATAGGAAAAATTAAAAAATTGGCATTACTCTTGCTTTATATATAAAGCATAAAAAATAAATATAAGGGGGAAGTATATATGAGAAATATAAAAGTTGGAATATGGGGATTTGGAGCAATGGGAAGTGGAATGGCAAAAATGTTACTTAAAAAAAATGGAGTAGATATAGTTGCAGTTTGTGATATGCATCCAGAAAGAGTAAATAAAAGTGTATATGATGTACTAGGGTGTGAAAGAGGAGAAAGGCCAGAAGTTATAATAAAGCCTGATTATAAAGAAGCTTTCACTGATGAATGTGCAGATGTTGTGTTACTTGCAACTGACTCATTCACTAAAGGAGCATTTGATAAGATAAAATACATATTAGAAAGAAAAATAAACGTTATATCAACAGCAGAAGAAATGTCTTATCCAAAAGCACAAGAACCAGAATTAGCTGAAGAATTAAATAGGATAGCTAAAGAAAATGGAGTAAGTGTACTTGGTACAGGAATAAACCCAGGATTTGTACTTGATTTACTAATACTTGCTTTAACTGGAACTTGCGAAGAAGTAGAGTATATAAAGGCTGCTAGAGTAAATGACTTATCTCCATTTGGTAAAGCAGTTATGATAGAACAGGGGGTTGGAGTTACAAAAGATGAATTTGAAAATGGAGTTAAAGATGGATCAATAGCAGGTCATGTAGGTTTTCCTGAATCTATAAACATGATAACACATGGTATAGGATGGAATTTAGAAAAAGTAGAGGAAACTAGAGAACCAATAATGAGTAGTGTATATAGAAAGAGCGAGTACGCTGAGGTAGAAGCAGGAAATGTTGCAGGTTGTAGACAATGTGGATATGGATATGTTGATGGAAAAGTTAAAATAGAAATGGAACATCCACAACAAATATTACCTCACTTAGAAGGGCAATCAACAGGAGATTATGTAACTATAAAAGGTACTCCAAATATAAATTTACAAATAACTCCAGAGATACCAGGAGGGATAGGTACTATAGCAATGTGTGTAAATTCTATACCACATGTTATAAATGCAATACCAGGACTTAGAACAATGCTTGATATACCTGTTCCAAGAGCAATAATGGGCGATATGAGAGAATTAGTTAATTTAAAAGAAACTGTTAAGGCTTAAATATAAATTTATAAATAAAGAATATAACAAACCAATACTAGTAAATTAATTTTACTAGTATTGGAAAAAAAGGAGAGTAGATTTATGGATGCTAAGCGTGGAAATTGGGTAATAATTCACAACATAGTATTAGAATCTAGCCAAAGGGCGCCACAAGTTCCAGATGATACAAAATTACATCCTCTTGAAATGTGGGTTAAAGGATTTATAGAAGAAGATGCTAATATTGGGGAACTAGTCAATATAAAAACTATAACAGGAAGAAATGTAAGTGGAAAATTACTAAAAGTAGAACCATATTATGAACATGATTATGGAAAGTGTATACCAGAATTACTTCAAATAGGTTTACAGGCAAGAAATATACTATTTGGAGGTGAAGAAAATGAAAGATAATAGTTATAGTGCTGTAATGAGTAGAAAAAATGAAATAATGAAAAATGCAATAGGGATAGACTATACAAAGTTTGAAAACGAAGGAATATCCTTTGATTATGAAAAAATGATGAAAGAAACAGGATATTCTTTAAGCGAAATAGAAAAAATCCAAGGAAATTTCGCAGTAGGAAATACTCCATTAATAGAGCTTAAAAATATAACTAAACTTGCTAGAAAAGTATCGCCAAAGGGAAAAGGTGCAAAGATATTTGTAAAAGATGAAGCATGTAATGCATCTGGAAGTTTTAAAGCAAGACGTGCAGCAACAGCAGTATATCATGCTAAAAAGATGGGATATAAGGGAGTAATTGCAGCAACTAGTGGAAATTATGGAGCAGCAGTTGCATCTCAAGCAGCTATGCAAGGCCTTAAATGTATAATAGTTCAGGAGTGTTATGACAGTAATGGAATAGGTCAGCCTGAAATAATAGAAAAAGCAAGAAAATGTGAAGCCTATGGTGCAGAAGTTGTTCAATTAACTGTAGGACCTGAGTTATTTTATACATTTTTAACATTATTAGAAGAAACAGGATATTTTAATGCATCACTTTATTCTCCATTTGGGATAGCTGGTGTTGAGACATTAGGATATGAAATAGCTATGCAGTGTAGAGAAAAATTAGGAAAAGATCCAGATGTAGTAGTATGCACTAATGCAGGGGGAGGAAATTTAACGGGAACAGCTAGAGGACTAAAAAAAGCTGGGGCTACAGATGTTAAAGTAGTAGGTGCAAGCGTCAACCTAAAAGGACTTCATATGGCTAGTGATACTCAATTTAATAAAAAATCATTTACTACAGGGCACACTGGGTTTGGAATACCATTTTGTACTTGGCCAGACCGTTCAGATGTACCAAGATCAGCTGCAAGACCACTAAGATATATGGATAGATACTTAACAGTAAGTCAAGGGGAAGTATTTTATATGACAGAACTACTAGCACAACTTGAAGGTATAGAGAGAGGTCCAGCTGGAAATACATCTTTGGCAGTAGCATTTAGTTTAGCTAGAGAACTAGATGAAGACCAAATAATAGTAGTTCAAGAAACAGAGTATACAGGAGCTGGAAAACATATAAATCCACAACTTACATTTGCGCGTGAAAATGGGATAGAAATTAAGTTCGGAAATCCACAAGATGAAGTTTGTGGAGAAAATTTAATATTACCATCACATCCAAGTATGATAAAAGCAGTTGATTTAGACATGAATAAGATAAAAAAATCTTATATAAAAAATGCAATAAAAAATAATAATGTAAGTAAGTTAAATAATGAAGATATAGAATTTTTAGCTAAAGATTGTAAGTGCGATATAGAGTTTGTAAAAAATGTTGCTAATGAAATACTAGTTAAAGGGAAATAGCCTTACATACTAATTATTTCACTTATCATGATTAGTTAGTATAGAGTATAAAAAACTAAAAATTAGGGTTTAAAATTATAATATAGAGATTCGTAAATAGAAAGTAATAGAGAATAGGGGGAGACGTATGAAAAAGAGAAATGATGATTTTAATGAAAGAAGAGCTCATCTAGCAAATTTAAGTGATGAAGAATTAAAGAATAGATTTTGGAGCTTAGCAAGTGAAATAGTTGAACCGATGATAGAACTAGGAAGAAAAAATACCACACCATCGATAGAAAGATCAGTACTACTAAGAATGGGATTTTCTTCTTTAGAAGCTAAAGAAATAGTAAATGGTGTACTTGAAAATGGACTTATAGGAAAAGGTGCGGGGCATGTTGTTTATAAATTTTCCAAGGAAAAAAATATAAGTGTTCGCGAAGCTGGTCTTATGCTTATAGAAAATAAGTATTGGGATGAAGCAGTTAGTTTATTTGCGAAGGAGGGAGCACAATGTTAAAAGAAAATAAAAAATTAGATATAGAATATATATTAAAAGATCTAGAAAATTATAGACCAAAAAGAAGAGGCTGGACATGGAGAGAAAATGAAAAAGATTTAGAAATGGGACCTTTTAAATATAAGGATTGTTCAGCACCTTTAAAAGAAAGTGTAGCACTTCCTTCAGCTAAATACTTTAATAATATAGACCCTCAACCTAATGCAGTTATAACAACAGAAATAGCATCAGGAAGATTTGAAGATGATATAAGAAGAATGAGAATGGCAGCACATCATGGAGCAGACCATTTAATGGTTATAAGAACGGCTGGTCAATCTCACTTTGATGGATTAATAGAAGGAACACCACAGGGAATAGGAGGAGTTCCTATAACAAGAAAGCAAGTTAGAGCACAAAGAAAAGCTCTTGATTTTATAGAAGAAGAAGTTGGAAGACCAATAAACTATCATTCTTATGTAAGTGGAGTTGCAGGACCTGAGGTTGCTGTAATGTTTGCAGAAGAAGGAATAAACGGAGCTCATCAAGACCCACAATACAACGTATTATATAGAAATATAAATATGATAAGATCATTTGTTGATGCTTGTGAAGCAAAAAATATAATGGCTTTTGCTAATATGGCTCAAATAGATGGAGCACACAATGCAAATGCAACAGCTAGAGAAGCTTGGAAGGTTATGCCTGAACTTATGGTTCAACATGCACTAAACTCAGTATTCTCAGAAAAAGTAGGAATTAATAAAGACAATATATGCCTATCAACAGTACCACCAACAGCACCTCCAGCACCATGTTTAACACTAGACCTACCTTATGCAGTAGCTTTAAGAGAGTTATTTAGTGACTATAAAATGAGAGCACAAATGAATACTAAATATATGGATTCATCAACTAGAGAAGCAACAGTAACTCATGTACTTAACTTATTGACTTCAGTTTTAACAAGAGCTGATATACAATCTACTATAACTCCAGACGAAGGAAGAAACGTTCCTTGGCATATGTACAACATAGAAGCTTGTGATACTGCAAAACAAGCACTTGTTGGTATGGATGGACTTATGGATATGATAGAACTTAAAAAAACAGGTCCACTTAGAGATAAAGCAAGAGAGTTAAAAGAAAGAGCAGTATTATATATGGAAGAAATATTAGAAGAAGGTGGATATTTCGAAGCTGTTGAAAAAGGATTCTTTGTTGATTCTGGTAACTACCCAGAAAGAAATGGAGACGGAATAAGTAGAAAGATAAGAGAAGGAGTAGGAGCAGGAAGTGTATATGAAAGAGATGAAGATTATCTAGCTCCAGTTACAGCTCACTTTGGATACAATAATGTAGCTCAATATGATGAAACTTTAGTAGATAATCCTTCTAAGTTGATAGATGGATGTACTTTTGAAGAACCAGATAAAATAATATATATAGATGAACTAGATGATATGGATAATGTAAACGTAAGACTTAAAGAGGTAGAAGAATTTAGAAATTCTACTAATATAAAGCCAGAAATGGAATGGTGTGCAGATGGTACAGTAATGCTTACTATGATGCTACCAACAGATAAGAGAACTGCTGAATTTGCAGCTATAGAATTTGCTAAGAAAATGAATCTAGAAGAAGTAGAAGTTATCCACAGAGAAGTTATGCATAGTGCAGAAGGAACTAGAATAGAGTTGAAAGGTAAAGTTCCATTTAGCATAGATATAGCTAAACTTGATATACCAGAAGAGCAAAAGGTAATGACAGATGATGAAATAAGAGAAGATATAGAAAAAATGCCTATGAAAATCGTTTGTGCAACAATAGGAGAAGATGAACACTCTGTTGGACTTAGAGAAGTTATAGACATAAAACATGGTGGTATAGAAAAATATGGTATAGAATGCCACTACTTAGGAACATCAGTGCCAGTTGAAAAATTAGTAAATGCAGCAATAGAGTTAAATGCAGATGCTATACTTGCATCAACTATAATAAGTCATGATGATATACACTACAAAAATATGAAAAAATTACATGAATATTGTGTAGAAAAGGGAATAAGAGATAAGGTAATGGTAGCAGCAGGAGGAACTCAAGTAACGCCTGATATAGCAGTTGAAAATGGAATGGATGCTGGATTTGGAAGAAGTGATAGAGGGGTTAACGTAGCTACGTTCTTAGTTGAAAAAAGAAGAGAAAAATTAGCACTAGAAGGAAATAATTAAACATGAAAGTAGACGTATTAGTTGCTGAAATAGGCTCTACAACAACTGTTGTAAATGCCTTTTTCGGCATACATACAGACAGTCCAAAATTTATTGGTCAAGGTCAAGCACCAACAACTGTATTTGAAGGTGGAGATGTAAGAAATGGACTAAATGGAGCAATAGATGATTTAGCTAAGAAGTTAGGAGTAGACAGTATAGAATATAATGACTTTTTTGCTACATCTAGTGCAGCAGGCGGTCTTAAAATGACTGTTCATGGACTTGTATATGATATGACGGCTAAAGCTGCTAAAGAAGCAGCACTTGGAGCGGGAGCTGTTATACATAAAGTAACAGCGGGAAAACTAAGAAGAACAGATTTAAAAGAAATAAAAGAGATAAGTCCTAATATAATACTTATAGCTGGTGGGGTAGACTATGGAGAGCGAGATACTGCAATTTATAATGCAGAATTAATAGCAGGACTTAATCTAGGAATACCTGTTATATATGCTGGAAATATTGAAAATATAGAAGAAATAAAATTAATATTTGAAGATACAAACTATAAGCTATATATAGTTGACAACGTATATCCTAAAATTGATTATCTAAATATAGAACCAACTAGATGCGTCATACAAAATGTATTTGAAGAACATATAACTAATGCGCCGGGTATGGAACATATAAAAGAATTAGTCAATTCTCACATAACACCAACACCAGGGGCTGTTATGGAGGCATCAAAGCTACTTAGAAAAAATATAGGAGATTTGATGGTTATAGATGTAGGAGGGGCAACTACTGATATACATTCTGTAACAGAAGGAAATGATGGAATAAGTAGAATACTTGTAAATCCAGAACCAATAGCTAAAAGAAGTGTTGAAGGTGACTTAGGAGTTTACGTTAATATGAGAAATATAGTAAATACCATAGGAAAAGAAAATCTACAGGAAGAATTAAGTGATATAAACTTAGATGAAGTTATAGAAAATTATTTACCAATACCGAAAACTAAAGAACAAATAATTTTAGTAGAAAGACTTACTAAAGAAGCAGCTCTTCGTGCCACTAAAAGACATTCAGGAATTATAAGGAGTATATATTCTACTAGTGGTAAAAGTAGGATAGCTGAAGGTAAGGACTTAACAGAAGTTAGATATATTGTAGGAACTGGTGGTGCTTTAACTAGGCTTCCTAACAGAGTTGAAATAATGAAAGAAATACCTAAAAACAACAAAAATAAGGACTTATTGTTTCCAAAAGAAACTGTAAAGGTATTAGTAGATAATGACTATATAATGGCATCTCTTGGAGTATTATCTAAAAAATACGAAGATGCAGCTCTTAAGCTTATGTTAAAGAGTTTAAATTTTAAGGAGGAAACTTTGTGTATCCAAGATTAGAAATAAATATAACTAAACTTAAACACAATGTATGTAGGCTTAAAAGTATATTAAATGAAGAGAACTTAAAAATGGCTATAGTAACAAAAGCATATTGTGCAATTCCTGAAGTCGTAGAAGAAATAAGTAACGAATATGTAGATTATATAGCTGACTCAAGAATTAAAAATTTAAAGAAACTTCAAAGTCTAAAACTTCCTAAAATATTACTTAGAATACCAATGATAAGTGAATCAAAAGAAGTTGTTAAATACTCAGATATAAGTTTTAATTCTGAAATAGAAACTATATATAGATTAAATGAAGAAGCTAAAAACATTAATAAAGTTCATAATATAGTTTTAATGGTCGATTTAGGGGATTTAAGAGAAGGATATTTTAATGAAGAAGAGCTATATAATGTAGTAGATAACGTATTAAACCTAAAAAATATAAAACTTATAGGGATAGGCACTAATTTAACTTGCTATGGAGCTATACTTCCATCACAGGAAAATTTAGGAGGGTTAGTAAAAATAGCTAAAAATATAGAAGATAAACATAATATAAAATTAGAATTTATATCTGGTGGAAATTCAAGTTCTATATATTTACTTCAAGAAGGAAAACTGCCAAAAGGTATAACAAATCTAAGACTAGGAGAAGCCATACTTCTTGGAAAAGAAACTGCATATGGAAACTTCATAGAAGAAACATATCATGATAGTTTTAAATTATATTGTGAAATTATAGAAATAAAAGATAAACCGTCAATGCCAATAGGAGAAATAGGTAAAGATGCCTTTGGAAAAGTGCCTCATTATGAGGATAAGGGTATAATGAAAAGAGCAATAGTTGGCATAGGAAAGCAAGATATAGATATTGAATCAATATTTCCAACTGATGAAAATATACAGATAATAGGTGCAAGTTCTGACCATATGATACTAGATATAACAAATAGTGAAAGTATATATAATATAGGAGATATACTAGGGTTTGTAGTTACTAGCTATGGTGGAATATTAACAGCTTGCACAAGTAATTATGTAGAAAAAAAAGTAGTATATAACTTAAGTACTCAAATACAACTTGTATAGGTAAAAAGCTATCTTTAAAGATAGCTTTTTTTATAATATTTTATATAAAAATGGCTTTTAAGTTTATAGAATAAGTATATTTATGATTTTAAAAAAATTTAATTATAACGTGAAAAGTGATATAATACTACATGAAGTATGTTTAGGAATCAAACTAAAATGGAGGTAAATATGAAAAATTCCATTAAAATTTTTAAAACAGATATGAAGAATCTAATTAAAAATCCTATAGCTCTAATAATAGTGATAGGATTATGCTTCATACCATCGTTATATGCATGGGTAAATATAAAAGCTTGTTGGAACCCTTATGAAAATACTAGTACAGTTCCAATTGCTATAGTAAATAATGATAAGGGAACGACTCTAGATGGCAAAAAATTAAATGTTGGAGACGATGTCATAAGTGAACTTAAGAAAAATAAGGACATTGGATGGAAATTCGTTGACTCTAAAAAGGGTAATATGGGTGTATTAGATGGAAGCTATTATGCAATGATAGAAATACCTAGCGATTTTTCAAAGGACTTAACTAGTGTTACAAGTGGAAAACCTATAAAGCCAACCATTATTTATAAAGTAAACACTAAATCAAATCCAGTAGCAGGTAAAATAACAGAGGTTGCTGAGGAAACACTTGTAAATGAGATTAATTCAAATTTTATAGCCACTGTAAATAAAACTTTATTCTCTTCATTAAATACATATGGAAAAGATATTGAAGATAGTAAAGATAAAATATTAGAATTAAAAAAAGCTGTGATAGGTTTAGATGAACACATGGATATTATTAATTTTATACTTGATAGTGTCAATAATAATTCTGAGAACTTAGCTACATATTTAAAAAGTATACAAAGTACACTACCACAAGTTACAGGTGGGCTAGATGCAGTATCTAATAATAATATGAATACAAGTAAAAATATAGAAAACATAAAAGATAATTTAAATAGCTCATTTAATGGTATTAAATCAACTTTAAACCAGATTAATAATGAAAATAATCAGACAAAGGATATAGTAAATAGTATTAGTCATAATTCTGGTAATATTTCAAAAGCAGATGTTGCATCAGCGATATCGCAGATAAATAATCAAATTAATAGTACTAAAAACCAAATAGATTCAATTATTAAATATTTAGAAGAATTTAATGAAGTTAAATCTAATAAAAATATAAATAAATTAATTAATGAATTAAATATAATAAAAGATGAATTAAGTAAACAGCAAGAAAACATAGGGAATCTTAAAAATCAACTAAATGGATCAATAGAATCTATGAAAGATACATTAAACTCTATAAATTCAACTGCAAGTAATTTATCAAGTAATGTAAATAATGCAATAAATTCCTATGATTCTAAGGTTAGATCAGCACTAAACAATACTGCGGATAGTTTAGTAAATGCAGCTAAAAATGCAGCTACATTAGTAGATAGCTCAAAGGGATTAGTTCAAGCTTTAAATGATATGCTAGGGTATGTATCTAAAGGGAGTAGTTTAACTGCAGAAATGTCTAAGGATTTAGACTCTAAATTAAATCAATTTAAAGATACTATACATATATTAAGTACAGAATTAAAAAAAGTTAGTGATAATGATTTAAATTCTATAATATCAATACTTCAAAGTAAGCCACAACTTATGGGAAATTATATATCTAATCCATTTAATTTAAAATCAGAACCAATATATCCTATTGAAAATTATGGATCTGGTATGGCACCTATATATACAACACTTTCACTATGGGTTGGAGGATTAGTACTTACATCACTTCTTACAACTGAAGTGGATAAATTTAAAGAATTAAGTATAAAAGAAAAATACATTGGAAAAATGATTACATTTGTATTTTTAGCAATGATACAAGGTTTTATAGTAGGTCTTGGAGATAAATTTGTACTTGGCGTTCAAACTGAAAATCTAGGACTATTTATATTTACTACAGTACTTTCATCAGCAGCATTTGCAATTATTTTATATACATTGGTTTCTCTATTTGGGAATATAGGAAAAGCAATAGGTATAGTGCTTATGGTTATACAAATTGCTGGATCTGGAGGAACTTATCCTATACAAGTAGACCCTTTAATATTTAGAATAATGCAACCATTTTTCCCATTTACATATACACTAAGCAACTTAAGAGAAGCTATAGCAGGTCCACTTTTAAGTACAGTTATGTTTAATGTGTCTATACTTATAGTGTTTGGAGTAGTAACTATACTCATAGGATATTTACTTAAAGAAAAGCTTAATAAATCAGTTAGAAAATTTGAGAAAGAATTTAAAGAATCTGGTTTATCAGAATAATTATAGAGGTGAACATATGAAAAAGATTTTTGAAATTTATTTAAGAGATTTAAAAAATATATTAACTATTAAGTCAGCCTTTATAATAATCGGAGGGCTTTGTTTGATACCATCGTTATATGCGTGGGTTAATATAGAGGCTTGCTGGAATCCTTATTCAAACACGGGAAATATTCCAGTAGCTATAGTAAATCAAGATGAGGGAACTTCCGTTGATGGAAAGTTTATAAATGTAGGTGATGAAATAGTTAAAGAGCTTAAAAAGAATAAAGACATAGGGTGGCAGTTTGTAGATGAGTGGCAAGGAAATTATCAGTTAAATGAAGGAAAATTTTATGCATTAATTGAAATACCACCTGATTTTTCTAAAGATTTGTCAACACTTACAACGAAAGACCCTCAAAAGCCAAATATTATATATAAGGCTAATGAAAAAGTTAATGCAATAGCTACTAAAATAACAGATGTTGCTAAAAATAAGTTAGTAGAAGAAATAAAAGCTAATTTTGTTGATACTTTAAATAAAGAAGCTTTTTCATTTTTATCAACATTAGGAGTTAAGTTAGAAGACAATAAACCGCAGATAATAGAATTAAAAAATGCTTTAGATAGTACATATAATAATTTAGAGAAAATAAATAATTATGTAAAAGAAGCAAATTCTCATGCAAATACACTTAAAAAGTATTTAAATAATACAAAAGGAAATCTTCCTCAGATAAAAAAAGAAATAAATAGTCTTCAAGATGTAGTAAAAAATAGTAAAAATTTAGTATTAGTTACAAAGGATAGTGTGAATAATGCATCAGAAAATATGAATAATAATATGAATACTATAAATAATATAAATACTAAATTACAAAATGAAATTGATAATTTAAAAAATATAAATGATGGTTCTTCAATTGAAAATGTAGAAAATACGATAGAGTCGGTATTAAAATTGATATCAACTATGGAAAATACGATAGATAAAGTTATAAGTGATCTTGAAAATATAAATAGCAAACATGAAAGTTCTAAGACACAAAATATAATAGATTCACTTAATACTTTAAAAACTATACTTTCTTCAGAAAAAGATAAATTAAGTGAGTTAAAATCAGTAATTGAAAGTGGTGGAACTAAAGAACAAATAGATGAACAACTTAATTCTTTATCAGAATTAGAAAATTCATTTAACAATAAGTTAAATTTAACAAATACTATATTTACTTCTGATGTATCTAATGTTTTAGATAGTGTAGGAGATGCTATGATTTCTAGCTCTTCTGATATAAACAACATATTAGAAAGTATAAATGTTATAATACCTCAAATAGATGCACTTTCTACTTATGGAATATCAAGTAGTGATGTTTTTGTAAAACAAGCAGGTAATATATCAAAAGAACTTAATAAGTTTGAAGATGATTTAGATAAGTTAGTAGAAAAAACTAAGATATTAACAGATAAAAATTTAGACAAGTTAATTTCAATATTAGATAAAAATTCAAAAGAGATAGCATCTTTTATATCATCACCTGTTAATGTTAAGACAGAAGAGTTATATAAGGCAGGTATATTTGGAGTCGCTTTAATGCCATTTTACTCAGTACTTGCAATATGGGTAGGAGCACTTTTATCTACATCACTACTTACAACAGAGTGTGAAGAATTAGCGGGAGAAAAAACTAATTTAGTTCAAAAACATTTTGGTAAAATGCTTACATTTATGACAGTATCATTAATACAGTCTTTAATAATTGCAACAGGTAATATATTTATATTTGATAAGCCTGTTAGTATACCTTTAATGTATTTATTTACTATAGTATCTTCTATACTATTTACTACAATTATATTTACATTAGTTTCTTTATTTGGGAACTTAGGTAAAGCTATAGCTATAGTTATTATGGTCTTCCAAATAGCAGGTTCTGGAGGGATATATCCTATACAAACTAACCCTAAGATATTTGAAATATTACAACCATATTGGCCATTTACTTATGCTATAGATGGATTTAGAGAAGCTATAGCAGGACCTAGCATGAGTGCTGTATATTATGATTTATCTATGTTAGCAATATTCTTTGTAATATTTATATCATTAGTCATATTTAAGAAAACTTTCCATAATATAACTGAATTTATGAATGATAAGTTTAAGGAGTCTGGTTTATAGTTATAAATAATGGTAATTATTTAACAAATAAATATTGAATAGCATTTCCATGACTAGTAAAATAATAATCATAATAAACATTAAGGAAGTGACAATATGAACAAGGATTATTATTGCCCATACTGTAAATCTAAATTAGATGTACTAGATGGATGAGGTACTATTAATTATTATTGCATGGAGTGCAATATGCTTATATCTAGAAAGAAGATATTGACTAAAGAAGAATTAGAGAATATTGATATAGAAAATAAAAATACCTAAAGGAATAATTCCTTTAGGTATTTTTATTAACATTACTATTAGTTATTATCTATTTCTCTTCTTGGGATAGTATATTGAATAGAATTTTCAATTTGTTCTAAATATCTTTCATCTTTTGGGGCAACAAATAGACAAGTATAACCTTTTTCACCAGCTCTACCAGTTCTACCAATACGATGTATGTAGTCTTCTGAAGTTTCTGGTATATCATAGTTATATACATGAGTAACACCAGTAACATCAATACCTCTAGATGCAACATCAGTAGCTATAAGATATTGTATATCTGCATTTCTAAAAGATTTCATAATTCTTTCACGTTTTGATTGAGGGATGTCGCTGTGAAGTTTAGCACAATTATACCCTCTTTGACAAAGTGCTTCATCTAAAGCATCTGCTCTTCTTTTGGTTCTACAGAAGATTATAGCTAAAAAAGGATTATCTTTATCAAGTACAGAACATAGTGCATCTTGTTTTCTTCTATCTGTAGTTTCTACAACTTCTTGATTTATATTTTCAAGTGTTATTTCTTCTTTTTCTATAGATACAACAATAGGATCAGTCATATATCTATAAGCTAATTTTTTAACTTGTGAGTTCATAGTAGCGGAGAAACACAATGTTTGACGCTTTTTAGGAACTTCCTTTAATATAGCTTCAACTTCATTTTTAAATCCCATAAATAACATTTGGTCAGCTTCATCTAGTACAAAAGTTTTTAACTTACTAAGATTTACAGTTTTTCTATCTAAGTGATCTAAAAGTCTTCCTGGTGTAGCTACTATAAGGTGTATATTTCCCTTTAACTTTTTTAATTGACCTGCTATATCTTTTCCACCATAAGCTGATAATACATTTATATTCTTACCTTTTGAAAGTTCAATGGCTTGTTCAGTTATTTGAATAGCTAGCTCTCTTGTTGGTGACAATATAAGTGCTTGAACATAATTAGCGTTTGGATTAATATTTTCAAATATAGGAAGTAAAAATGCTAGAGTTTTTCCCGTACCAGTTTGAGCTTCTGCTATAACATCTTTTCCAGACTTTATAAATCCAATACTTTCTTTTTGTATAGGTGTAGGAGAGTTAATTCCCCTATTTTTTAGTACATTTACTAAATCTTTACTAATTCCAAGTTCTTCAAAATTCATTATATATTACCTCTTAATATCTTTATAATTTGAGCAACGGATTTGACCGAAATAGTTTGCCAACACGTTGCTTAAAGCATTAGTGAACGTTATATCGTTGCGACATAGAAATAGTTATCCTGAATATCGCTTAAACGAAGTAAACTTTTTATTTATATTTTCCGTATTAATAAATAATATCATATAGTTATAATTAATACTAATAATATTATTTATTAATATAAAATATTAATGTTAGTTTTATATATTAATGGGTATTAAATAAATGTTAGTATTTATAAATATACAGAAGATTTTATAAATTATAATTAAAGTTGATTTATTTAGATTATAGAAATATACTATAAGTATAAAATAAAATATTTGCTAGGGGTGCCGAAAGGCTGAGAGACGAAACGTTAACCCTTGTACCTGATCTGGATAATACCAGCGTAGGAAAGCTTGATAATATATTATTATATTATATATTAAATTAGAAATTAAGGCTATATTCCAATGTTGGGGTATAGCTTTTTAATTGCAAAAATATATGATATTGAAGTTAATTGAGGAGATAACAAGCTTTAGCAAATTAAATATTTAATAAATAAAAGGGAGAAGATCATATGAAAAACTACAAAATACCTACACTGACAATAGCAGGTTCAGACTCGTCTGGTGGAGCAGGTGTACAAGCTGATTTAAAAACATTTAGTGCAATAGGAACTTATGGGATGAGTGTTATAACAGCTATAACAGCCCAAAATACTAAAGGTGTATTCATGGTAGAAGATTTAAGCAAAGAGATAATTAAAAAACAAATAGAAGTTGTATTTGATGATATACGTCCAAAATCTTTAAAAATAGGTATGGTATCTAGTGAAGAAATAATAAAAGAAATAGCAAAAACTCTAGATAAATACAAACCAGAAAATCTAGTTATTGATCCGGTAATGATATCAAAGAGTGGATATTCACTACTTAAGCCAGAAGCTAAGCAAAGTATGATAGAGTATCTTATACCAATGGCCTACATAATAACACCAAATACACCAGAAGCAGAAGAAATAACAGGTATTAAAATAGACAATGTTGAGGATATGAAATTAGCAGGTCAAAAAATATTAGAATTAGGTCCGAAGTTTGTACTTATGAAGGGGGGACACTTAGACGGTGATGCTGTAGATATACTTATAGGCAAAGATATATTTAAAGTATATAAGAGTGAAAGGCTATATAGAAAAAATACGCATGGAACAGGATGTACACTATCTTCAGCAATAGCTGCACACTTAGCATTAGGATATGATATATGTGAAAGCGTAAAAAGAAGTAAGGAGTATATAACAAACGCAATAAGATATAGTTTTGATATAGGAAGTGGAGTAGGACCTGTTCATCATTTCTATGAAATAGAAAATAAGAAAATATAGTATTGGGGTAGAGAATATGTATAGTTTAATAAATAAAGTTAAAGAAATTAATCCATTAGTACTTCATTATACTAATGAAGTAACTATAAATGATTGTGCTAATATAACATTGGCACTAGGAGCGAGTCCTTTAATGAGTTTTTCATATGAAGAAGTAGAAGAGATTGTTCAGGTAGCAAGTGCAGTGGTTATAAATATAGGTACTATGAAATCTTCTAACTTAGAATTATTTTTACAAGCAGGTAAAATGGCCAATAAGTACAATAAACCTGTTGTACTTGACCCAGTAGGGGTATTTGCTACAAAAACTAGGGCAAATTTTGTAAAAAGATTATTAAATGAAGTAAGATTTACTGCAATAAAAGGAAATGTAGCTGAGATTAAATATATAGGTGGATTTGATGTTAAAGGCAAGGGTGTTGACTCTTTTGATGATGACAAAAATATTGATGAGGCTATAAAAAAGATTGCTAACAAATTAGAATGTGTAGTTTGTGCAACTGGAAAAGTAGATAGTGTAACTGATGGAAATAGAATAATTAAAATATATAATGGAACACCTAAGTTAAAGTATATAACTGGTACAGGGTGTATGTGTGCTAGCTTAATGGGATCATATCTTGGGAGTAGTGATAAAACTTTAGAGGCTATCTCTATGGGGATAATGACGATGAGTTTATGCGGACAGCTAGCTGATAAAGAAAATATATCTATAGGAGACTTCAAAGTTGAGCTTATGAATAATATATATGACCTAGATGAAGAAAAGCTAAATAAATTTGGAAAGGTTGAGGTTATATAATGAAATTTACAGATTATTTATTTGAAGAAGTTAAAAATATATGGCAAGAATACTTAGAACATCCATTTATAAAAGAACTAGGAGAAGGTACTTTACCTAAAGAGAAATTTAAAAATTATTTAGTACAAGATTATTTATACCTTAAAGAATTTGGTAAAGTATTTGCAATGTGCTTAATAAAGTCAAAGACTATAGAGGAAATGAACTTTTTCAGTAGAGCCATAAGTGCATCGATAGAATATGAAACAGCAGTACATGTTAGTTATATGAACAAATTAGGAGTACCACCAAAAATAGCAGAAACATGTAAATATGAAATAACAACAGATAATTATACTAGTTATATGCAAGCTATAGCCTTAAAAGGAAATTTAAGAGAAATTGTAATCTCTACAATGCCTTGTAACTGGAGCTATAATTATATAGGACACTATCTACTAGATAATTACAAAGAGACATTAGAAGGAAATTACTACAAAGAATGGATAGATATGTACTCTGAAGGAAAATTTGACGAGAATCTAAGGGAGTGGTTAGATTATGTTAACTATTTATGTAGAGATATAAGTAATGAAGAAAGAGAAAACTTAAAAGAAATATTTATAAAATCAAGTTTACATGAATTAGAATTTTGGAATATGGCCTATAAAGAAACTAAGGAGGGAGACTTATGTCTAGTTTAAATAATATATTAGGAATAGTTATATTAATCGTTAGTATAGGATGGTTTTGCTTGTATCTAAAAGATATGAAAAATAGAAAATTAAGCACAAAAGAAATAGTACTAATCGGTATGTTTTCAGCAATGTCTTATATACTTTCTATGATTCAATTTATAAAATATCCTCAAGGCGGGGGAATAACTTTATTTTCAATGTTACCTACAATGCTACTTGCTATACTTTACGGTAAAGAAGTTGGGATAACTGCAGGTTTAGTTTTTGCTTTAATAAAGTTAATAAGTGGACCAACAATAATACATCCAGCTCAGTTTTTATTAGATTATATACTTCCAATGATGGTACTAGGGTTAGCAGGAATATTTGGAAGAGATAAAAAACTTAATATATTTGCAGGATGCATATTAGCAACTAGCCTTAGTGTTTTAATGTATATAATATCAGGAGTATTATATTTTGCACAATATGCACCTAAAGGAATGAATCCTATAGTATATTCATGTGTATATAATATATCAAGTGCAGGTGTAGAAGGATTATTAACTAGCATATTAATATTATTTATACCTATAAAGAGGTTTAGTAAGGTTTTAAATATATCAATTAGCCAATAAATACTAAAAAATTAATATAGGAGATAAAGATGAGAGAAAAATTAAAATTATATTTAGTTACAGACTCAGATATTTTAAAAGGTAGAGATTTTTATGAGTCTATAGAAGAAGCATTAAAAGCAGGCGTAAAAACAGTTCAATTAAGAGAGAAAAAAGCATCAGGAAAAGAATTTTTAGAAAAAGCTTATAAATTAAGAGAACTTACAAAAAAATATAATGCAATTTTTATAATAAATGATAGAGTAGATATAGCAATGTTAGTAGGTGCAGACGGTGTTCATATAGGACAAAGTGATATACCATGTAGTGAAGTTAGACATTTAATAGGGAATGATAAGATAATTGGGGTATCTACTCAAAATTTAGAATTATCACTTAAGGCAAAAAATGATGGTGCAGATTATATAGGTGTAGGATCAATGTTTACTACAACTACTAAATTGGATGCAAAACATGTGAGTATAGAAGAATTAAGAAGTATAAAAGAAAATATAGATATACCAATAGTATGTATTGGTGGTATAAATCTATCTAATATATCTGCTTTAAAAAATGAAAATATAGATGGATATGCAATAGTATCAGAGATATTAAAATATGATGATATATATGGTCAAACTAAAAAATTTATGGATGTTATATAATATAAAAAAAGAAGATGCTTTTAAAAGTATCTTCTTTTTTATTATAAATTAAACTCTAAAAAGGTAATACAATTCAAGGAAATTGCCTAAAAGTGTAGATACTTATTAAGGGTTATATTTGGGGGAGATAAGAATGAAAGAGTTTTTTAATAATTTGAGTGATAGTATATTTATATTAGATAAAGATTTTAATATAATATTTTGTAACAATAAGTTATTAGAGTATATAAATGAAAAAGACATTAATTCCTTAAACATAGATATAAGTAGTAAAGTAAAAATAGAAAAATTAGAGTTTAAAAACTACTTCGATATAGGTATAAAACTAAATACATCAAATGGAGAATTTGAATTAAGCACTAATATAACTAAAACGAAAGATAATGGTACATATATATTAGTAAGAGATATAACTGACAATAATATAGATAATATGGTAATTAATATAGATAACAATAGAAAAAGGGAGTTTAAAAATTCAGAGAAATTAATATATGATATGAGTGCTATTTTAGATGAAATAAAAAAAGACAGCGATATATATAAAATCTTAGAAAATATAGATTTAGAAGGTACTATAATTAACTTTATAGATGAAATAAAAAAAGTAGAATTTATAAAAAAGGATTTGGAGGTATTCTTAAGTATATCTGCAGATGTAATAGGAGCTATAGATAGAAATGCTTACATTAAACTTTTTACAAAAGAATGTAATAAAATAACAGGATTTAATGAAGAAGAATTAACATCAACTAGTATAATAGATAAAATATATGATGATCATAAAGAAGAATTTTTAAATATCTTAAGTTTAAAGGATGGAAATGTAAAGGTAATAGAAAATAAAATGATATGTAAAGATAATAGCTATAAATGGCTGAGATGGCACTTAAAATATATAAAAGAAAGAGATATCATAGCATTTTCTGTAAGAGATATAGATAAAGAAAAAGAAGATGTAGAAGCTAGGCAAAAATTAGAGCAAAATATATATTTAGAGTCAATGAAAAATGAATTTTTCGCAAATATATCCCATGAATTTAAGACACCGCTTAATATTATGCTTGGAATAATACAGTTAATAGATATTAATATAGTAAAAGAAAATATAAAATTTAATGATAAGATAGATTTAGAAAATTATATTAAATTATTTAAGCAAAACCTATATAGGATACTAAGATTGGTAAATAATATCATAGATATAACAAAAATAGATGCAGGATATTATGAATTAGAGCTTGGAAACTATAATATAGTAAATGTAGTAGAAGAGATAAGTTTATCTGTAACTCCTTATGCTAAAAATAAACAAATTGATTTGGTATTTGATACAAACTGTGAGGAAATGATACTTGCATTTGATCCAGAAAAAATAGAAAGAATACTTTTAAATTTATTATCTAATTCTATTAAACATACAAGTATTAATGGATGTATTTATGTGAATGTAGAAAGCAAAGGAGATAGAGTGTATATATCTGTTTGTGATAATGGAGAAGGTATAGATAGTAATAAATTACAAAGTATATTTGAAAGATTTACACAGGTAAAGAGTAATATAGCAAGTAGTTATGAAGGTAGTGGAATAGGTTTATCACTAGTTAAATCTTTAGTAAATCTTCATGGCGGAGATATAAGTGTAAAAAGTGAGGTAGGAAAAGGTAGTAAGTTTGAATTTTATTTACCAAGCAAGTTAGTAAAAAGCAAAACAAATATAAAGAAATTTATATCAGAAAATAGTAAGATTGAAATGTGTAATATAGAATTTTCTGATATATATAGATAAAAGCATCCATATGGATGCTTTTATTTTTTAGTATTTTATTTATTTACTTCTTTTTTAGGGATTGTAGCTATTTTAAATTTAATTGCTATCAAAAATAGTGAAACAATAGGATTTATTAAGTTTAAGAATGCATATGGAAGATAGGCAAAAGTACTAACTCCTAATGTACCATAGATGTAAGCTCCACATGTATTCCAAGGAACTAAGGCAGAACTCATAGTCCCACTATCTTCAAGCGCTCTTGATAGCATTTTAGGATGAAGACCTCTTTTTGCGTATTCATCTTTAAACATTCTTCCAGGTATAACTATAGATAAATACTGTTCACCAGCTACTGTATTAGTCATTACACATGTAACCATAGTTGAAAAAACAACTCCAAATGTACCTTTTGCAAATTTAAGTAAAGCTGAAGCTAAAGCCTCTAACATACCAGTTTTTTCAAGTATTCCACCTAAAGCTAGAGCAGATATTGTTAAAGAAACAGTACTCATCATATTCATTAATCCGCCTTTAGATAATAATTCATCAACTTCTGCAACACCAGTATTAGAAACAAAACCAGTATGAGCTGCACTTATTATATCTCCAACTGATGCACCTTGAAATACTATAGCAAATACAAATCCTAAAATAGCACCAAATATAAGCCCAGGTATAGCAGGAACTTTAAATATTACCAGACCAATAACCACTATTGGAGGTATAAATAATATAGGTGATAGAGTATTAAATGAACTAGCCAAAGTATCTCTTATTAAATTAATATTAGACATGTCTAATTCTTGTCCTCCATATCTCATACCTATTATACTGTAAAGTACAAGGCATATTAAAAGAGAAGGTATAGTTGAATAAAGCATATAATTTATATGTTCAAATAAAGTAGCACCAGCCATAGCAGGAGCTAAGTTTGTTGTATCTGATAGAGGAGAAAGTTTATCTCCAAAATAAGCACCTGATATTATTGCTCCTGCAACTATAGGTGCTGGAATTTGAAGACCTTGCCCAATACCTAAAAGAGCAACTCCAACAGTTCCCATAGTACTCCATGATGAACCAGTAGCTAAAGAAACTATACCACAGATAATAGTAGTAGCTGCTAAGAATATTCCTGGAGATAAGATTTTTAATCCCCAATAAATCATAGATGGAACAACACCACTAATTATCCAAGTTCCAATAAGCACACCTATTATCATTATGATAAGAATAGCCTGCATGGCCATTTTTATAGAAGAAAACATGCTTTCCTCTAATTCGCTCCACTCAAATCCAAGTCTGTAAACAGCTACTAAGCCAGCGACTATAGCTCCACCGATTAAAGGAACATGAGGAGAAGCTCCGTATTTAAATATAGATATACCTAGAAATAAAGCTAAACATACAATTGGTATTAATGCATCAACTAAGGTAGCTTGCTTTTTTTCTCTTTTACTCATAAAATAAAAGTCCCCCTTAGAAATTTATAATTTTCACTAGAAGTAAATAAAAATATGATTACAATTAAATAAAGCAAATAATATGCCAGATGTATATGATAATAAATAAAAAAGTATTATATATGTAATTAATTAGAAAATTATCTAAAAATTAAAAAAATTATAAAAATATAAAACGCGTTATTGCAAAAAAATAAGCAACTATGCAAAAAAATTTGCTGAAAAGCAAAAATTACTATTTAGATTGGTTAAACTAATTAAAACGATAAATCAGGAGAAAGATATGAATGATTTAATTCTTACGCTGCTTAATTTAAAATACATAGGAAATAAAACAATAGAATACATACTACATATTAGCAAAAGTACAAAACATAATGAAAAAGAGATTTTACATTTACTGGAAGAGGCAAATTTGAAAGGTAAAACAAAACGAATATATACGTTAGATGATATAAAAATAGCTATTAATAAAACATATAAAATTAAAGAATCTTGTATAAAACAAAATATAAAAATTGTAAGCATACTAGAAAGTAGCTATCCTGAAAAGTTAAGACATATAAATGATAGACCATTATTACTTTTTTATAAAGGAAATTATAGTGCTATGACAAATAATAAATCAATAGCTATAATAGGAAGTAGAAAAGCTAGTGTAAAAGGGCTAAAGTCATCTTACAATATGGCCTATTTACTAGGGAAAGATGGATATAGTATTATAAGTGGACTAGCTAAAGGTTGTGATGAACAAGCACATAAAGGTTGCTTAGATGCATTTGGAAGTACAGTAGCGGTTTTACCATGTCCTTTAGATAATATATATCCTAAAAGTAATGTAAAGTTAGCAAATGATATAGTAGATAATAAAGGGTGCTTAGTAAGCGAATATCCATTAGGAAGTAATATACATAAAAGCAATTTTATAAGAAGGAATAGACTTCAAAGTGGATTAAGCAATGCTTTAATAGTATGTGAGACAAATGAAAATTCTGGTACAAATCATACCATTAATTTTTGCATAAATCAAAATAGGATTTTATCTTGTATAAATATTAAGCGAAATGTAGAGATTATAGATAATAAAAATTGTATAGTTATAAATGATGAATGTGATATAAATAAGCTTAAAGAAAAAATAGAAAATGGTAATAAAAATTATATAGATAATGGTAAGCAACTAGTATTTAAATTATAAAAGTTATCTAAATAAAAACTAGAGAGGGCGTTTACCTCTCTAGTTATATTAAAGAAAAATTACTATAGTCTATCAAGACCTTGTTTTAAATCTGCTATTATATCATCACAATCCTCTAATCCAACAGATATTCTAATTAATCCATCTGAAATTCCTGCTGCAGCTCTTTCTTCTGGAGTATATGGAGAATGAGTCATTGAAGCTGGATGTTGAATTAATGTTTCACAGTCCCCTAAACTAACAGCAAGAGTGCATAATTCTAAAGAATTTAATAATTTCTTACCTGCTTCTAATCCACCCTTAACTTCAAAGGCTATCATACCACCAGGCATATCCATTTGTTTTTTAGCTAGTTCATATTGAGGGAAGCTTTTAAGTCCTGGATAATTTACTTTTATAACATTTTCATGAGTTTCTAAAAATTCTGCAACTTTCATAGCATTTTGAGTATGTCTATCCATTCTAATTTGTAAAGTTTTCATACCTCTAAGTATTAAATAAGCATCGAATGGGCTTAAAACAGCACCAGTCATATCTTTAACTCCAAATAATCTTACTTGATTTATAAAGTCTTGTTTACCAACTACAAAACCAGCTATAACATCTCCGTGACCGTTTAAGTATTTAGTAGCTGAATGAACAACTACATCTGCACCTAATTCTAGAGGTCTTTGTATGTATGGAGTACAGAATGTATTATCTACTATGACTATACAATTTTTAACTTCATGTGCAATATTAGATATAGTTTCAATATCCATTATCTTTAAATCTGGATTTGCTGGAGTTTCTAAATAAACAACTCTAGTATTTTCTCTCATAGCAGATTTAACTTCATCTATATTAGATGCATCTACGAAAGTTACATCTACACCATATCTACTTATACCATGATTTAGTAATGCAAATGTACAACCGTATAATGTTTTTGAAGCAACAACATGATCTCCTGCTTTTAAAGCAGTCCAAAGAGCAGAACTTATAGCACCTATTCCAGAAGCTGTTGACATACAAGCTTCTCCATTTTCAAGTAAAGCCATTTTCTCTTCTAATTGAGAATTTGTAGGATTTCCTAATCTAGAATATATGTATCCACCTTCTTCAAGAGCAAATCTTCTACCACCTTGTTCAGCACTATCAAATACAAAAGTTGATGTTTGGAATATTGGTGTAGTTAAAGCACCAGATACTGGATCTTTATGATGTCCTCCGTGAATAGCTTTTGTAGCAAATTTTTTCCCTCTTAAGTTTTCCATAGTAATTCCCTCCTAAATTTGATTAAATAGTAGTGTCTTACAATTTTCTTGAAAACGTTTTGTTAAGTTTTCAACATCAATATAACACTAAAAAAAATTCTTGTAAACAATATGGAATAAAATAGTAAGATTTCTATAATTTAAAATATTTAGATATAATGAAAATTAAAGAAATTAGATACCATTATTTGATAAATTAAAAACCATTAGTATAAAATAGTTGGATACAAAATTGTAAATTTTATCATGTGGTTTTTTACAAATAAGTGCTATATAATTAAATGTAGAACAATTATAGACAATAAAAGACAGAACGGGGGAATTTTTTATGCCGAAAAAGAACAATATAAACTTTGGTTCTAAGAAAAAAGGTCGCGTTGATGTTAAAAAAGTAGCATTAGTTTCAGTAGCATCAATAGTCATAATATTTGGAGGCTATAAGTTAGTCGGAGCGACAGCATCATTTATAGCTGAACAAAAGCAAGAAAAAATTGAAATGCAAAAAAAGGCTGAGGCAGAAAGATTAGCAGCTGAGAAGAAGCGTAAAGAAGAAGAAGAAGCTAAAAAGAGAATGGTCGGAGTTAATCATGAAGGTAAAAAATATACTTATGATGCATTAAAAGTGGCTGACAAATTAAAGAAATACGATTATAGCAACAATGGAGAAAAAGTAGTATTTTTAACTTTTGATGATGGAACATCAACAACAGTTACTCCACAAATATTAAAAATATTAGATGAGTACGGAGTTAAAGCAACATTTTTCTTAACAGGAGAAAATATTGAACGTGGCGGATCAAAAGCTAAAGAACTTATAAAAGAAGAATTTGATAAGGGTCATGCAATAGCTAATCACTCTTATAGCCATGATTATAAAATACTTTATCCTAATAGAGTTTTAAATTTAGATAATTTTAAAGGTGACTTTGCAAAAACTGATAAGATATTAAAGGATACTTTAGGTCCAAACTTCTCAACAAGAGTTATAAGATGTCCAGGTGGACATATGTCATGGAAAGGTATGGAACCATTAGATCAGTATTTAAACGAAAATAAAATGGCATCTATAGACTGGAATGCTTTAAGTGGAGATGCAGAAGGTGGAAGAAAAACTCCAGCTCAATTAGTAGAATATGCTAAAAAGACAGCACAAGGTAAAGAAATGGTAGTTGTATTAATGCATGATACATATGGAAAAGAAGCTACTGCAAAAGCATTACCTCAAATAATAGAATATTTCAAATCAAATGGATATGAATTTAAAACATTATCTTAATTTTATAAAAAGCCTACAGGTATTTATTACCTTGTAGGCTTTTTTATTATGTTAAAATTAGCATCTGAATAATTAAAATTATTGGAACTCCTATTTTAAACTTGTTTTTTTGCGTTTTATGGTGGAATCTATACATTCCAATTAATATACCTAAACTGCCACCTACTAATGATAGCATCATAAGAGTATTTTCGCTTATTCTATATTCATGATTTATGGCCTTTTTCTTATCTATATACATTGAATAAAAAGAAGCTATATTTATAATTAACATATAAAATAAAAATAAATTTTCCATATATAATCCTTTCTTTTTAATTAAAATATTAATAATCGTAAATGAATATAATAACTTATATACTATAAAAATATATTATACATTAGTATAATATTAACATAGAATAAATAAAAAGGAAGTGTAAAACATGACTAAAATAAAAGATGTAACCACATTAGTTAAAACTAAATTTGTAGGGCTTTATGATGTTGAATATGAAAATAAAAATAATGACATAAGACACTGGATGGTAGCATCAAGAAAAGATGAAAATAATTTAAAGGAAATATATATAAACGATAAAGAAGATAAAATAGATGCAGTAGTAATAGCAGCATATCATAAAAGCGAAAAGAAGTTAGTACTTATAAAACAATTTAGAGTACCTATAAATAGTTATATATATGAACTTCCAGCAGGACTTGTGGATAATGAAGAGGGTATAGAAAAAGCGGTAAAAAGAGAATTAAAAGAGGAAACAGGTCTAGAACTTATAAGTATAAATAATATAAATAGTAATGATAAATTATATTTATCTCCAGGAATGACTGATGAATCAGTAGCATTTGTATATTGTTTATGTGATGGCAATTTAAGTAAAGAATTTTTAGAAGAAGATGAAGATATAGAAGCATTTTTAGTATCAAAGGAAGAAGCTAAAGAAATAATAAACGGAAGAGAAAAAATAGATATAAAATCATATCTACTACTTCAAATGTTTATAAACTTAGGTGAAAAACTATTTCATTAATTATATTATATAAATACTAAATATATATATATGATAACCGTATTATTTAATGTACGGTTTTTTATATATAAGTAAGTAGGGAGATTTAGTATGAATGTTAACCAAATAGTTATGATAGAGCTTTTAAATGCTATAAGCAAATCTAATTCAAAAAATAAAGCTTGTACAAACAATAATTCAAATGTATTTGATTTTGTATTACAAAGTACATTTAATAGTATACTTAATGATAGTCCAACATGTAGCTGTAGTTGTAGCTGTAGTAATGAGAATCAAAATAAACTTAATGGTTTAGATACACTTTTAAGTAATGTTAACGTAAGTAAAGTTAATAATAGTAGTAATATAAATAATGCTCAAAAAAGTAATAATAAGATGGATGATGCAATAAAATTGCTAGAAAGCCAAATAGGAAAGCCATATGTATGGGGGGCAACAGGACCAAAATCTTTTGATTGTTCTGGGCTAGTTCAATATGTTTATAAAAATGCACTAGGTAAAGATATACCTCGAGTATCCTATGAACAAAGTAAGTTTGGCAAAGCTATTGACAAAAAGGATTTACAAGTCGGAGATTTAATATTTTTCGATACTATGAATAAAGGCAGAGTTAGTCATGTGGGAATGTATGTAGGAAATGGTGAATTTATACATGCATCTAATCCAAAAGATGGAGTTAAAAAATCTAAACTAACAGGTTATTACGAAAAACACTATAGAGGAGCCAGAAGACCATAGAATTAATTACCTATAAAATAAGTTAATATGTATCATAAGTTTATGATATAGCTTAACTTATTTTATAGGCAGATATTCTTAAGATTAAGTAAGTGATTTTTTTTATAGTATAAATATATATATTTATGGGATTTATATTTATATATTATAAAATAATAGAAATAAATACTAAAATATAAGGAGCAAATTATGATTAATGAAAATATACTATCTACAATAGGAAATACTCCTATGATAAAACTTAACAATATAGGTAATAAAAATATATATGTAAAACTAGAAAAATACAACCCAGGAGGAAGTATAAAAGATAGAGCTGTTTTAAATATGATAAAAGGGCTAGAAGAAAGAAATATATTAAAAAATGGAAGTGTATTGGTAGAAGCTACAAGTGGGAATACAGGTATAGCTCTATCAATGGTAGGAGCTTTAAAAGGATACGAAGTTATAATAGTAATGCCAGACACTATGAGTGAAGAAAGAAGGACACTTATGAAATGTTATGGTGCCAAATTAATATTAACAGATGGCAAGCTAGGTATGGATGGTGCTATAAATAAAGCTAAAGAGTTAATAGAAAATAATGAAAACTATATAAGTTTAAATCAATTTGAAAATGAAGATAATCCATATGCTCATTACAATACAACAGCAGTTGAAATATTAAATGATGTTAAAGATATAGACATTTTTGTTTGTGGTGTAGGGACAGGAGGAACATTGACAGGAATAGGAAGATACCTAAAAGAAAAAAATAAAGACATTAAGGTGGTAGCATTAGAGCCAAAAAGTTCACCTGTAATATCTAAAAATATTAAAGGACCTCATAAAATTCAAGGTATAGGAGCAGGATTTATACCTAAAAATTATGACGATAGTATAGTAGATGAGGTTATTACAGTAAGTGATGAAGAGGCCTATGAAGGAGTAAGATTAATGGCTAAAAAAGAAGGGATATTAGTAGGAATATCATCAGGTGCAAATGTTTATGGTGCACTAGAATTATCAAAGAGATTTCCTAATAAGAAAATAGTTACAGTATCACCAGATGGGTTAGATAAATATATGTCTTTGAATATATTTAATTAAATCATAGAGGGATGATTATATGTTTGAGAAAATTAAAGCAGATATTGAGTATATAATGGAGAATGATCCAGCAGCAAGAAGCAAAACAGAGGTATTTTTACTTTATCCATCTATACATGCAAGGATAGGGCATAGTATTTCTCATTTTTTATATAGACATAAGAGATTTTTTTTAGCAAGGTTAGTATCACAAATCTCAAGATTTTTAACAGGTATAGAAATACATCCTGGGGCTAAATTAGGTGGAGGAATACTTATAGATCATGGTATGGGGGTAGTTATTGGAGAAACTGCTGAGGTTGGAAGTAGAGTAACTATATATCATGGAACAACTTTAGGTGGAACAGGAAAAGAAAAGGGAAAAAGACATCCAACTGTTGGTGATAATGTAATAATTGGGGCAGGAGCCAAAGTTTTAGGTCCTATCAATATAGGATCAAATTCAAAAATAGGATCAAATGCAGTTGTTTTAAAAGATGTACCAAATGGAGCTACAGTTGTTGGAATACCTGGTAAAGTTGTAAAGATAAGATAATCTCAAAAAGTAACATAATATATCTAAAACATGTTATTATATATTATAAAGTTAAAAATTAAGGATGGATGATTTTATGCATTTTACATATATAATAAGATGTAGAGATAATTCTTTATATACAGGATACACAACTGATGTAATAAGACGTATGAAAGAACACGAAAAAGGTATAAATTCTAAATACACAAGATCAAGAGGTTTTTTAAAACTAGAAGTATGTTTTGTAAGTGATACGAAAAGTAAAGCCATGAAATTAGAAAGTTATATAAAAAAACTTTCTAGAAATAAAAAGCTTTGGCTAATAGAAAATAATGAAGAGTTTGTAAATGAATTAGAAGATAAAGAAGAATATAAAATATATAAAGAGGAAGCTTTAAAATAATCAAGCTTCCTCTTTATATATTTTATATTAATTTTTATAAGGGATCTTCTTAGGAGGCATATATTTTTCTTTTACTTTTTTACCAGGAGCTTCATATCCTTTAGGTCCCATTTCACCTTTAGGTCCAGCAGGTCCCATAGGCCCCATTTCACCTTTAGGACCAGTAGGTCCCATAGATCCCATTTCACCTTTAGGACCAGCAGGTCCCATAGATCCCATTTCACCTTTAGATCCAGAAGGTCCCATAGGTCCCATCTCACCTTTAGGTCCAGAAGGTCCCATAGGTCCCATTTCACCTTTAGGACCAGCAGGTCCCATAGATCCCATTTCACCTTTAGATCCAGAAGGTCCCATAGGTCCCATCTCACCTTTAGGTCCAGAAGGTCCCATAGGTCCCATTTCACCTTTAGGACCAGCAGGTCCCATAGGTCCCATTTCGCCTTTAGCGCCTTTAGGTCCAGCAGGTCCCATAGGTCCCATTTCACCTTTAGCGCCTTTAGGACCAGCAGGCCCCATAGGTCCCATTTCACCCTTAGGTACTTGTACACCTATACTCAAATTTGTACCACATAGAGGATTAACATAGGTTTCTTTACCAAAATCTATATATTGAATGGCATTAAGTTTTACGTATATAGGTCCCTTACCGGATGGAGTTTTACCAACAACTCCGCAACTATTTACATCACATATACAAAGTCTTAATATACAATTATTATCTACTAACTTTAATCCAACAATCCTTCCTATACAATTACATAATATATGAAATATTTCACAGTTGCACAAATCGACAGGATATACAAACATAGGGGACATTTTTAAATTTGCACCCTTATCTTTTTTATATTCTTTTTCACAATGGCAATCATCTAAATCATAGTACTTTTTACACTTCTTAGTTTTATTCATACAATCTTTATGCATACAAACACCCCATGTCAAATATTTTAATTTAGTAGTAATACTACATAATATACATATATGATAAAAACATTTAAAAGGAAACAATAAGTCACCAAAATAAGTAAAATATATATACAATAAGTGATGGGAAAATATAAGAGATATTCATTTTATCAAGCATTTTAAATAAGTCACCCTTAAGAAATTTAATACATATAATGATGTAAGGTGTCGTATAGATACTTTAATTAATAAAAGGAGGCTTATTTTGTGAACTCTGAAGAGAAAAATAATAGAATAGAAGGTTATGAAGACTATGAAGATTATATGTTAATGGATAGCATTTCTAAAAGATCTCCTTTTTACAATTTGAACAAGAGTGTTGAAAGAAAGTACAACAAAAATTGTAAAGAAGAAGAAAAATATAATAAAAAGTCAGACGAGAGTAGTGATAACTGCGAAGTAACCGAATCAAATAACAGTACTAAAAGTAATGTAAATCAAAATGATAAAGAAGAAAAAGAGAACAATAAAAAGTCAATCGAGAGTAGCAATAGATATAAAGCAACAGGCTTGCATAACAATACTAGAATTAATGGTAATAAAAATCATAAAGGAGAAGAGCACAACAAAAAGTCAGGCAAGAAAATTAACACAAACAAGTTGGTAGAATTATTACTACAATATATTAATAATAATAAAATTAATCCATTAACCATAATGAGTTTAGATGAAAATATATATTCAAAATCTAATTTAGAAGGTGTAAATGTATTAGATGGTTTATTATCAAATATGTTAATGAGTGATTATAAACTAAACGAAAGTAATAATAATTCAATTGGCGAAATTATAAAACTAATGAATGGAGGAATATCAAAAATGGAACCAGATTATGGAAATGAAAAAAGTAATAAAAATAATGAAGATATAAATGAAAATTTAAAAAGAATACTAGAAAGCGTAAATATAGATGAATTAAAACAAGAAGTAGAAGGAAAATCTATGGAAGAAATTATAGAAATGGCTAAAAAAGTATCATCAAGTATAAACTTCGATAATAGACAAAATGAAGAAAATAAATCAAATGTGAATAATGATGTAAGTGATATATTAGAAGATGCAGATATAAATAAACTAAAGCAAGAAGTAGAAGGAAAGTCTATGGAAGAAATTGTAGAAATGGCTAAAAAAATAGCATCAAATATAGATTTTGATAATGTACAAAATGATAAAAGCAAACCAAATATGAATAATGATATAAGTAATATATTAGAAGACATAGATATAAATAAACTAAAGCAAGAAGTAGAAGGAAAGTCTATGGAAGAAATTATGGGAATGATAAAAAAGATATCTAAAAAATAATTGCATATATAAATAAGACACCTATAATATTATAGGTGTCTTTTATTAATTAATATATATTATAAGTTATATTATCTTAGCAATGATCATGTCCTTTTTTGTTACAGAAGAATAAAAGGATTATTATTATAAATATAAAGCATTTATTATTATCATCGCAGTCGAAGTCGCAGTTAAATCCATTGTTACAAAGTAATAAAAGTAATATTATTAAAAAGTTATCATCACAAAAACAATTATTTTTTCCAAACATATTAAAACCTCCATTATATTTTTACTTAAGATTTAAATTAAAAGATATAATTTTTTATATCTAATAAATAATATGTACTAAATACAGGAAAAGTTACTAATTTCGACAAAAAAATAGAGTGAATTAGTTATGTAATTAAATCAATTAAAAATATAAAAAATTGTATATAAAAGGCACCTATGATATAATAGGAGCCTTTTTTTAATTAATAGATATTATAAGTTATATTATCTTAACAATGATCATGTCTTTTTTTGTTACAGCAGAATAAAAGAATTATTATTATAAATATAAAGAATACATTTCTATCGTTGCATTTATCATGGTGATCACATTCATTATGGTGATTACATTCATTATGATGATCGCAGTCCAATCCATCGTTACAAAGTAATAAAAGTAATATTATTAAAAAATTATCATTACAAAAAATATTATTTCCAAACATATTAAAACCTCCATTATATTTTTACTTAAGATTTAAATTAAAAGATATATTTTCATATATCTAATAAATAATATGTATAAAACACAGAAAAAGTTACTAATTTCGACAAAGTGATTGGAGTAAATTAATGAATTATGTAATTAATTTAAATAAAAAATAAATATATATATAAATGAGGCACCTATAATAGGTGCCTTTTGTTAATTAATATATATTATAACTTACATTATCTTAAGCAATTACCATGTCCTTTTTTATTACAGAAGAATAAAATGATTATTATAAATATAAAGAATTCGTTATTATTACATCTTCTATTGTTATCTTCACAATTGTCTCCATCATGGCCTCTACCGTGACCGCAGCCAAATCCATCGTTACAAAGTAATAAAAGTAATATTATTAAAAAGTTATCATCACAAAAACCATTATTTCTTCCAAATCCATTAAAGTCGTTTCCAAACATATTAAAACCTCCACTATATTTTTATTATTTAAGATTTAAATCAAAAGATATATTTTCATATATCTAATAAATAATATGTACTAAATACAGAAAAAGTTACTAATTTCGACAAAAATATTTAAAATTATACAAAAAGTATTTAACAAATTACTAATATATAAATTAAGCTTAGTAAAAAAGCAAAAGTCGAATTTATTGTATTTCAACATAAAACGAAAATATATAAAAAGGAAAGATAACAGCATTACTTGGAATAAATGATGTGGGTAAATCAATAATATTAAAATATATAAGTGGTCTTACTAAAACAGACAAAGATGAAACACTATGTAGTTAAGATTAAATTTTAATATGAAGATAAATTCATATTAAATATATCAATTTATTGACAATAAATATGTTATATTGGTTATAATTATATGATAGGTAAAAAATAATCATCTATTAGAAGGTAAATTTAATTAGGAGGAATCACAAAGTAAATGAAAGTTGAATGGAATAACAAATATACTACTATATCGGTGTATGCGATTATAGTTATATGCTGTAGTTTATTGTTTTTTAATATATTAGACAAACTACCAGCATTTACTGAAAACTTAAGTTGGGTTATGTCAACATTACAACCTTTTGTTATAGGATTTGTAATAGCATATTTACTTAACTTTATACTAGTATTTTTTGAAGAAAAAATTTTAGTGTTTGATTCAATTAAAAACATGAAACAAAAAGGTAAAAGAGCTATAAGTTTATTATTAACTTACACAACAGCTTTTATAATACTTTATTTATTTATACAATTTGTGTTACCACAGTTAGTAGACAGTGTGGTAGGACTTGTTAATGACATACCAACATATGTAAATAATGTAACTGTATTCATAGAAAGTCTAACTAAAAATATAGATTTAAACAATGAATATATGACTATAGCTGTAGGTAAGTGGAACGAATTTATAGACTATACTATAAAAATAATATCTAATTTAATTCCGGTACTTGGAGGCATGTTAAAAACTACTGCATCAGGTGTTTGGAATATAGTATTAGGCTTAATAATATCTATTTATATGTTAATAGATAAGGAAAAGTTCTGTGGACTTAGCAAAAAAGTAACTTATGCGATATTTAATAAAGCACGTGCTGACAAAGCTATTGAGTTAACAAATAGAGCTAATGATACATTTGGTAAGTTTTTAAGTGGAAAGATAATAGATTCAGCTATAATAGGTGTATTAACTTTCATTGTACTTACAATATTTAAAATGCCATATACATTACTTATATCAGTAATAATAGGTATAACTAACATAATACCATTCTTTGGGCCGTTCTTTGGAGCTATACCTTCAGTTATAATAATAATGTTTGTATCTCCAATTAAAGCATTATGGTTTATATTAATAATAATTATTATACAACAATTAGATGGTAATGTAATAGGACCTAAGATATTAGGAGATTCAATAGGAATATCAGCATTTTGGATATTATTCTCATTATTAGTAGCAGGAAAGTTATTAGGATTAGTTGGAATGATAATAGGCGTTCCTTTATTTGCTTGGCTATACTCTATAGTAAAAGAGATAGTGGAATATAGATTAAAGAAAAAAGGGCTGCCAGAAGATACAGAAAAATATATGTAATGCAAAGAGGCTGTTGTAGAATGATTAAATCTAATCATTTTGCAACAGCCTCTTAAATGTTATAAATTCTGAGAGTAACGTAATAACATTTATATTATTGACAAAAAGAATATAAATATACATAAAAAAATAATTTACTTGATTGAGTCAATTATACATTGTATAATGGAGGAAAAGCTTATTTTATATAAGAGTACTTAGCTATAAATTATTAATCATAATAATCACATCATTAGGAGGAAAAGTCTTATGAGTAGGGAGTTAGAATTAGAAGACAACGAAATAGTAAGAGCTAGTATGAAGTGTTATAGGAAAGTAAGCAATACTGAATTAGTATTAAATTTTTTAACCAATATGTTTGTAGCGAGTCAATCACTAGTTGCAGCAGGAGAAATCGTTAATGAATACATAGTTACATTAACAGATAAAAATTTATACTTAGAAGGAATATATCATGTACCATTAGGGGGATTATCCGAGGTAAACAATTTATCAAAGATACCCTTAAAAAATGTTGAGGATTTTATTGTAGAAGAAAAGGGGAAAGAAGAGTTAGTTACAATATTAGTAAGTAAAGGTAAAAATTTAAAATTAATACGTAAAAACAATGGTTGGACAAATGATGCTATGAAGATTAAAGAGCTATATTTTTAATATAAAAAAGAGCTATCTAATATTAGATGGCTCTTTTTTATGATTTATAATTATGATATAATAAGACAAAATTAAAATATATAAAGAAAGGAAGAGTTATGGCAGAAATAACTATAAAACTTACAAGAGATAATTTTAATTTTAGATTTAAGCAGTATGAAGGAATGTTTTTTAATGCAAGTATAAATGAAGGTAATGAAGTTGTAAGATACAAAATAACTAAAGATAAAGAAGGAAAAGAACTTAAGGAATTTGGTAATACACATATAAAAGTAAATCATATGTTGTATATACCTCAAATTGAAGCATATATAGATTTAAAAACATTAAAATAGAAAATACCCCACTTAAAGTAAATCAAGTGGGGTATTTTCTATTTTAGATAAACATTCTATAAACTAAAAGTATTATAAATAGCACAAGTGCTATCTTAAAGACTAATCCACCTAAAAACTTAATTGCTTTTATAGTAATACCAATTAATACAATAGCCATAACTATTTTAAAAATTAAATCTATATTCATAAAATCACTCCTACTTACTAAGTTATAAATATTTATTAAAAAGCATTATAATGTTAATACATAAATGAACAAGCCACTTAAACTCATAATAAATATCATTTATACATAAATTATATAAGATATTAGTATGCATGGCTATATACTACATAAAAATTAATTAAATATATCTACTATTACAATATTATTACAGAAAGACAAAAAATTAGCTAAAAATTGTAAGTTTGTTATATAATATATAATTATTAAAACAGATTACTAAAATAAAAGTAAAGTTTAAATAGGGAGTTAAATATGAGAAGTACAAAATTTTCAATACAAAATATAAAAAATATTCCAAAAGACCCAGCAATACATCATACTAAAGCAAGTTTGCTTGAGAAAATGGGTAAAATAGATAAAGCTATAGAAGTATATATAAAATCTGCAGAAGAAGGATATGTAAAATCTCAATATGCATTAGGTAATATATTTGAATCTAGAGGTCAATACAATGAAGCAGAAAAGTGGTATTCTATGGCATTTAGGAATGGACAAGAAGAAGCTGCTCTTAATCTAGGCAATATATATTTTATATCTAATGCTTATGAATATTCACTTTATTGGTATGAAAAATTGGCTACTTTAGGAGATTTACAAGCTCAAAACAATTTAGGAGTTGTTCATTATAAGCTTAAAGATTATATAAGATGTGAAAAGTGGTTAAAAGAAGCAGCTAAAGGTAATTTTGGTTTAGCTTGCTTTAATCTAGGTATACTTTATGAAAAATTAGGAAAAAAAGAAGAATCTATTGAATATTATAAGAAGGGTTCAGTATTATTAAATGAAGAATCTAAGTATAATTTAGCGATAATAAACTATATAGATGGTGATGATAAGTCAGCAATAAGCTTATATAAACATTTACATAAAGTAGGAAATTTAAAAGGATGTTTTAATATAGGCCTTATAATGGAGATTAATGAAGAATTTGAAGAGGCCGAAAGATATTATATAAAAAGTGCTGACAAAGGTTGTACAAAGTCTCAATATAGATTGGCATATATATATGATAGAGATGAAGATGATAAAAATGCTATAGAGTATTATGAAGAAAGTATAAAAAATGGATGTGCTTTAGCAAGCTATAGATTAGGAAACTTATATAATAGAAATAATGATATAGAAAATGCTAAAAAGTATTATGAGATAGCATCAAATTCAGATATAATAGAAGCTAAAAATAATTTAGCAGGTTTATATTTTGAAGAAGAGGATTATGAAACAGCGAAAAAGTATTATGAGGAATGTATAGAAGTAGGATTAATAGAATCTATTGAGAATATGGGTGATTTATATCATAAGATAAATGATATAGACAGTGCCATATCTTGTTATAGAAAAATAGAAAATAAGTTATCATGTCAAGTTAAGCTTGGGAAGATATATGAAGATAAGTGTGATTTTGAGAAAGCTTTAATGTGGTATAAAAGAGCTAGTGAAAATCAAGATGTAGAATCTAGCTATAAAGCAGGATGTATATATGAAGCTAATAATGATATAGAAAATGCTAAGAAGTATTTTAATATTGCCATATTAAAAAATCACATAAATTCAAGAATACATTTAGGTAGAATATACTTTGCAGAAGAAAATTATGAAGAAGCAAAGAAAATGTTTGAAACACCAGCGAATGATTCAAATATATATTCACAACACATGCTAGGTCTTATATATGATATTTTCTATAAAGACTATACAAATTCAAAGTATTGGTACGAAAAGGCTAGAAACCAAAAGTGCGAAGAATCTATATATAACTTAGGGCAATTAAGTTTAAAATTAAATGAAGATGAAGAAGCTAAAAAATACTATAAAGAAGGTTTTAATTTAGGAAATAAAAAATGTGAATACATGCTAGCTGGTATATATTATAAGAAAAGTTTAGATATGTATAAAAGTCTAGCAGAAGAAGAATATGATAATTCTAAGCAAATATTAAAGACAATGCCAGATCTGAGCATAAACTTTGATGAAGTACTTACTCCGCCATTTAAAGAAATTGATTTAAATGAGGAAGAAGAAGAGTATGTACCAATATATATATTAGAAAAAGATGAGAATTTAAAATTACAATTTGAAAAACCATTAGAAGAAATGATAATAGATAAATAATAGAAGAAAATACCTCAAAGTAAAATATATTACTTTGAGGTATTTTTACCTTGAAACTAAATATATCATATATATAAAATATGTAGTTATTAAAAATAAACTTTCGTACTTTGTTATTTCTTTATCTTGAACAACAAATATATAAGAAAGTATTATAGCGCATATCATAAATATACTATCCAATATTAGTGCAGGCTCTAGAGATAAAGGAGAGATAAATGCTGATGCACCTAAAATAAATAAAATATTAAATATATTAGAACCAATTACATTCCCAACAGCAATATCGTTTTCACCTTTAGTGGCTGCAATAACAGATGTAATAAATTCTGGTAAAGAAGTACCAAGTGCTACAACTGAGATACCAATTAAGTGATCACTTACGCCAAAGGAATAAGCTATATTAGTTGCACAACTTACAACCATTTTCCCACCAATTATAATAGCTATAAGACCAACTCCTGAAATTAATAAAGACTTAGCTAAAGAATTATCTATAGATATAGAGGCTATATTTGTATTTGCTTCTAAAAATTCATAACTTTCTTTTAGTGACAAGTTTCTATTTCTTAATGCTTCTTTTATCATATCATATAAAAATAGTAAAAATAACAATAAAAGTATCATACCATCAATACGACTTATAGTTAAGTCTATTGACAAGTATAAAGCTATCATAGAGGTAATTATAAGTATTGGCATCTCCTTTTTTACTATTGATTTTCTAACCTGTAAATTTTTAATAAAAGCAGTTGTACCTAAAACCATCAATATATTAAATATATTAGAGCCAATAATATTTCCTAGAGATAAACCATTTTGATTATCTATAGAAGCTATTATACTAACTGAAACTTCAGGTAATGATGTACCAAAAGCTACAATAGTAAGTCCAATTAAAATTGGAGGAATTTTTAGTATAGTGGCAATATCTGATGAACCGTCAACAAAGTAGATAGCCCCTTTTATAAGCAGTAAAAAACCGAAAATTAGTAATATGTAATTCATACAATTACCTCCCAAAAATAAATAAGTAAATATAAGTTCACGCAACTTTATAATAAAAAACCTCCAAGGTAGAGCATGTCTGCCTCGAAGGTCTTGATTTATAAAAAACTTGTTAATCAAGTTATTTTACAAGGGTTCTATAATATATGAAAATTATATTATAGAATATATTAAAATTAATTGTTATATTATAATAGCTTATTTCTAGACATAAAGAATGTAACAACTAAGCAAATTAAAGCAGTAATAACCATTACAATCCAAAATCCATTAATATGATTTGCATAAGGAATACCTCCAACGTTCATTCCAAAGAAACCAGATACAATAGTAGGTATAGTAGTTATAAGAGTAACAGATGTTAAAAACTGCATAACATTATTTTGATTATTACTAATAATAGCACTAAAAGCATCCATAATTCTACTTAATATATCTCCATATATAGTGGCCATCTCTAAAGCCTGTTTATTTTCAACTATAACATCTTCTAGCAAATCTTCATCGTCAGAGTATTTTTTTATACTAGTAGTACGAACCATTTTATTTAAAACTAGTTCTATAGCTTTTAAAGAAGTAGAAAAATAAACTAATGATTTTTCAAGTTCTAGAAGCTGTATAAGTTCTTTATTTTTCATAGATTTAGTAACTTCTTTTTCTATAACGGTAGTTATTTTATTTATTTTTCTTAGATAATATAAATAATAACTAGCATTTTTATGAAGAATTTGAAGTATAAACCTAGTTTTTTTATAAGTGTAAAATTCTTTTATATGGCCTACAATAAAATCATTTATAATTTTAGTTTGAGCAGAACATACAGTAAGTATTGCATTTTCACACATTATTATACCAATAGGAATAGTAGTATAATGAGTTGAATTTACATCACTTTCATCAACTGGGATATCAATAAGTATAAGTGTATGATTATCTTCGACATCTATTCTAGAGCGTTCCTCCTCATCAAGAGCAGATCTTACACTATCTTCATCTATATTTAATAAATCAACTATCTCACTTATTTCATTTTGATTAGGTTCAACAAGATTTATCCAACAGCCATTTTCAAATGAATTTAACTTTTCTAATTTGTTGTCAATAGTCTTATAGTATCTTATCATGGCAACACATCCTTTATTCAATTTTATATAAATCTTATCACTTAGTATTATTAATTAAATGACTGATTTATATAAGAAGATAAGTAAATTAGCCATTTAAAAGATAATAATAAGTGATGCTTTTTAAATCAATATCCCCCAAAGGACTTTGATCCATTTTCCATCACTCTCCTATTAAAAATAATATTAAAAATTTTATATCCTTTAAATAGGATACCTTGTTATCAAACATAAATCAAGTTTTCAGTTAAAAATATATTAAAAAAATAAAGAATATAGCATGATTTATTTGATTAATAATAAAAAATTGTAATATATAGGAAAAATTATTAAATATAATATAAGTAGATAATATTTTTAGAGGGGGAGGAAGTAATATGAGATATAGAGAAATCGGAAATACTGGTGAAAAAGTGTCTATATTAGGATTTGGGTGTATGAGGTTTCCATTAAAGGATAATAAAATAGACAAGAAAAAATCAAGGGAAATGCTTATATATGCAATAGATAACGGTATAAATTATATAGATACAGCATACCCATATCATAATGGAGAAAGTGAAATATTTGTAGGAGAAGTATTAAAAGATGGATATAGAGAAAAGGTTAAATTAGCGACAAAGCTACCTTCATGGCTAGTAAATAAAAGAGAAGATATGTATAAATATATATATGAACAATTAGAAAAATTACAAACTGACTATATAGACTTTTATTTAATACATAATCTAAATAAGAAAGATTATACTAGATTAAAGGAAAATGGGTTATTTGATTTTATAAAAGATATAAAAGAAAGAGGAATAGTAAAACATATTGGTTTTTCATTTCATGATACATTAGATGTATTTAAAGAAATAGTAGATGACTATGACTGGGAATTTGCCCAGATACAGTATAATTACATAGATGAAGATTATCAGGCAGGTACAGATGGACTTATGTATGCTCGAGAAAAAGGATTAGGTATAGTTATAATGGAACCGCTTCGAGGAGGAGCATTAGTAAATAATTTATCTAGTGATATAACAAATATAATTAATAATAGCTTAACTAGTAGAAATGCTGTAGGATGGACTTTTAAGTTTTTATATGATAAGAAAGAGATAGATGTAGTTTTAAGTGGAATGTCAAGTTTAGAACAAGTTGTAGAGAATATAAATATAGCTTCTAAGGAAGGTATAAAAGAATCTATGAGTAAATATGAAAAAGAAATGATAAAAGAGCTTAGAGATATGTTTAAATCCAAAATAAGAGTAAATTGTACTGGATGTAAATATTGTATACCATGTCCAAACAGTGTTAAAATACCAAACTGCTTTGAATTATTAAATAATGCATTCATGTTTAATGATATAGGAAAAAATAAAGAACAATACAATATGTTTTTAGTAGGGTCGGGAAATGATGCAAAAAAATGTGTAGAATGTGGATTATGTGAAGAGAAATGTCCTCAACATATAAATATAATAGAAAAGTTAAAAGAAGTTAAAGATACATTTAAATGATAAAAATATATTAGTTTTAGAAAATAAAAATAGACTAACATATGTTAGTCTATTTTTATTTTAAATTTTTAGCTTTAGAATTAGGAAATAGCCCTAGATTTAGGAGTGTAAGAGCATTTAAATACAATTAAAGCTAAAATTTAATTATCTATAACTTAGAAGTTAATTCTCTTATAACCTCATCAACAGAAGATAATTTATCTACTTTGTAGGCATTTTCACCACAAAATAGCAATCCATTATCAACATCTCCTTTTACTGCATTTATAAGAGCTTCTGATATACAATAAGGAGTAGTTTTAGGATTACAAGGAATTAAACAATTATAGCATTTAGTTATTTTAGGTGATGATATAGAATTACGTTCTATAAATTTATTGTGTATTGCACGACCAGGCATTCCAACTGGACTTACAACTAAATTTATATTGTCTTTAGTAGAATTTATATAGGTTTGTTTAAATTCATAAGATGCATCACACTCATAAGTTGCAACAAATTTTGTACCTACTTGTACACCACTAGCACCTAGATTTATATATTTTAAAACATCATCAGCACTGAATATGCCGCCAGCGGCTACCACTGGTATTTCTTTATTATATTTAACACTATAAGCTTTGGTAATTTTTAGTATATCTACAAATTCTTTATCATAATTAATGCTATCTATATTTTCTAGTTCACTTTTTTTGTAACCTAAATGACCTCCAGCTTTTGGACCTTCAACTATTATTAAATCAGCTGTAGTTTTGTCTTTTTTGTCCCACATTTTTAGGATAACACTACAAGCTTTAGCAGTTGAGACTATTGGTGCAATTTTTACTTTAGAGCCTTTAATTAAAGAAGGCAATTTAATAGGAAGACCAGCCCCAGATATTATAAGGTCAACACCAGAGGAAATAGCTTCCTTTACATGTTCTTCGTAGTAGTTCATAGCTACCATTAGATTAACACCTATTATTCCTTTATTAGAATTTTCTTTAGCTTTTATTATATGACTTCTAAGGGCCGATAAGTTAGCTCTTAGAGGGTTATATTCAAAATCTTTTTCATCATAGCCAATTTGTACGCCAGATATAACTCCTATACCACCAGCACGACTTACAGCAGCTGCAAGGGAAGATCTAGATACTCCTATACCCATTCCACCTTGTATTATAGGAACTTTAGCTATTAAATCTCCAATTTTTAATGCTTTAATAAAAAACGCCTCCTTAATATAAAAAAAATTATATCAAATATTAATACCAGGTACTAATAATATTATATAATAAATTGTAAGAAAATAACAAGTAAATTTTTAGAAAAATAAAGATATTGTATAATGATATATTATAAAAATTTAAAAAGGTTACAATATTTAAACTATAAATAAATAATAAAAAAGTACTATAATGTATACATAGTAAAAAATAGGAAAAACTAATGAATATACATGAAATTTCAAAATAAATTCATAAATACTTCATATATTAAAGATATAATATAAGCAAAGGAGTGATAGATATGGGTATAATACTTATAACAGCAGTAATAGTTTGTGTTATGTATGGATTAACATTCTTATCATGTTTAAGCGAGAATCACATACTAGATGATATAAACCAATAGACGACATAAAATAAAATATTAAATAGATATAGAATAAACATAAAAAAGAAGTTTGCTATAAAAATAGCAAACTTCTTTTTTATAAAAGACAAATTAAGTATAAATTAGATATAATAGTGGATAATTAGATAACAAAAATTAAAAAATATATAATACAAAGTAAAAAGGGAGACTTAATATGAAAACAATAGGTATAGTTACAGATGGATTATCCACATTAGAGGTCTTTTTAAACAACAATATAAAGATGATATTCAAAGACAAATTAAAAATAAACAATTATTTTTTTAATAATCTACAAAAAGGTCAAAAAATCGATGATGATATAATTCTTGTCATGCTTAGAGATAGGTCTATAAAACTAAAAAATTATATAGATGATAGCAAGAAAATAATAATAATAAATAGAAGTGTAAAGCAAAAAGATATATACAGACTGTTTTCACTACCTAAAAATATAGATGTGTTAGTTGTAAACGATAACAAGGAAACAATACTTGAAACTATATCCATGCTATACCACATAGGTATAAATCACTTAAATTTAATTCCCTATGATAAAGAAAAAGAATACAAGGATATTAAAGTTTGTGTAACTCCTGGTGAAACACACTTAGTTCCTGATTATATAGAAGAAGTAATTGATATAGGGCATAGATTTATAGACATATCTACATTTCTACAAATAATAACCAAACTAAAAATCGATGAAAAAGAAGTAACACAAAGACTAATAAAATACTCTGAAGAAGTTATTAGTATACATTCAGGAATAAATCATACCTATAAAAATCTTACAGTAGAAAATGATGAGCTAAAATCTATTATAAAGTTATCTAAAAATGGTATGATATTACTTTCAAATGAAGGTATTATAAAAGTCCTTAATGAAAGTGTGAAAAATATTTTAGATATAAAAGAAGATATAATAGGTAAAAACATTAAAAATTTAGATGATAAAGAATTAAAAGATATATTAAATAAAGATAAGACAAAAGATGATAATGTTATTAAATATAAAGATAAGTATATAACAATAAACAAGCACACAATAAATAGCTTTGGTAAAAATATAGGGTCATATTTTTGTATACAAGAGGTAACTTATATAAAAAAATTAGAACAAAATTTAAGTAAAGTTCTTAAAGATAAAGGTCAAGTAGCTAGATATACTTTTGATGATATTAAAACTAATTCTATAAATATGGAAAATACAAAAAAGTTAGCCAGAAAGATATCTAAATCAGATTATACAGTTTTAATAACTGGTGAAAGTGGAACTGGAAAAGAGTTGTTAGCTCAGTCTATACATAATGATTCAAATAGAAGTAAACAACCTTTTATAGCTATAAACTGTGCTGCTATGCCTGAAAATTTATTAGAAAGTGAGTTATTTGGATACGAAGAAGGAGCATTTACTGGTGCATTAAAAGGTGGTAAAAAAGGACTATTTGAACAAGCTCATAATGGAACTATATTTTTAGATGAAATAGGGGATATGCCTATGTATCTTCAAACAAAGTTACTTAGAGTACTTCAAGAAAATCAAATTATGCCAGTTGGAGGACAAAGCGTAATAGATATTGATGTTAGAGTAATAGCAGCAACAAATAGAGATTTGCTTAAAATGATAAAAGAAGAAAAGTTTAGGGCAGATTTATATTATAGAATAAATGTATTACCTATACACATACCTCCACTTAGAGAGAGAAAAGAAGATATAGATATGATGCTTAAACATTTTATAAAAAGAAAAATTAAGGTAAGTGAAGATGTAAAAATTATAATAAATGATTATGATTGGCCAGGTAATATAAGAGAGTTAAGAAATACAGCTATGTATATAGATACTATGGCATCAAAAGATGAAGTTACTACAAATGATTTACCTCATAATCTAACTAATATAAAAAAGGATTATAAAAAAGATATAGATTATATAAAAAATAGAACATCTTTAGAAAAGACAGTAAAGGTAATGAAATGTATCAAAAATCATAATGACTTAAATAAATCATTAGGAAGAAGTGCTATACTTAAAGAACTTATAAAAGAAGATATACTAATAAGTGAAGGTGAAATTAGACATATATTAGAAGTATTAAAAGGAAGAAATATTGTAGTATCAAAAAGTGGTAGGAAAGGAAGCGAATTAAGTCAAAAGGGAATAGAGGTGCTTAAGTTATTAAAATAGGCAGTTAAGTAGGCAGATTTAACTGCCTATTTAACCTATAAATATATTTTAACATTATGTATTATTTAATAAGTAAAGTAAAAGTTTTCCTAAAACAAATATTGAAAAAATTTTTATGATTATTGCTATTTTTCTATTGAAAATATTCATGAAACTAGACTAAATTAACTCATAAAATGAGTGTATACCTTTATTAGAAGAACATCTGAAAATGTATAAAATTAAAAAATATATTAAGTTAATGGACTTAAAAATTATACAAAATATCTAAATATAAAAAAATAAAATACAAATTTGGCATAGTGTTTGCTTAAAGTAATTGATGTACAAAAGATTATAGTTATAATCTAAAAATAATAGAAGAATTGGAGTGCATTAATTTATGACAAACAAAAAGCCTATAGTAGGTATATCAGGTAGCCTTATAATAGATGAAGGAGGAATGTTTCCAGGATACGAAAGAGCATATGTAAATAATGACTATGTTCAATCAGTCGCTATGTGTGGGGGTGTACCTTACATAGTTCCAATGGTTTATAATGATGAAATAATAAGAGAACAAGTAAAAAATATAGATGCTCTTATTTTATCTGGAGGGCATGATGTAAATCCCTTAAATTGGGGAGAAGAACCACATCAAAAATTAGGTGGAATACTACCTAAAAGAGATGCTTATGATTTTAAATTATTAAAATATGCCTTAGAAATGAAGAAGCCAATTTTAGGTATATGTAGAGGAGAACAAGTTATAAATGTATGTGAAGGAGGTAGCTTATATCAAGACTTATCTCTAATAGATGGATGTTATATAAAGCATAATCAAGGTCATTTATCAAATGTAGCTACACATACAGCCATAATAAGAGAAGGTACGAAGTTACATAATATATTAGGAGAAAGTGAGATACATGTTAATAGTTTTCACCATTTATCTGTAAATGAGTTAGCTAATGGATATATAGTTTGTGCAGAATCTAAAGATGGAGTAATTGAAGCTATAGAAAAAGAAGGAGAAGAATTTGTATTAGGAATTCAATGGCATCCAGAAATGATGACAAAGGATTATCCTATCATGCAAAAGCTATTTAAGGCATTAATAACAGAAGCAACTAAATAATTATAAATATATATTTTGGTGGAGGAAGACTATGGAAAGTAGTAAAAAATTAGGTTTTTGGAGTATAGTACTTCTAGGCATTAACTCAATCATAGGTTCAGGTATATTTGGATTGCCAGGAGAGGCATATAAAATGATAGGACCTGCAAGTATTGTTGTACTAGTATTTTGTACAGTACTTGCAGTATCTATAGCGCTTTGTTTTGCTGAGGCAGGAAGTTGGTTTGATGAAAATGGTGGACCATATCTTTATGCTAAGGAAGCGTTTGGTCAATTTATAGGTTTTGAAGTTGGATTTATGAAGTGGGCTATAGGTATGATAGCTTGGGCAGCTATGGCAAACTTTTTTGCAATAACGATTTCTACTGTTTGGCCTCAAGCAGCAGATCCATTTACTAAAAATGTTATAATAGGTGTAGTATTAATAGGTCTTGGAATAGTAAACATAATGGGTGTACAAGCATCAAAAGTTTTAAATGATATAATAACTATAGGTAAACTTGTTCCATTAATATTCTTTATAGTTGTAGGAATTTTCTTTGTAAAAGGTGGTAACTTTAAACCGTTTGTAATTGTACCATCTGGTGAAGCTACAACAACAGCATTTGTTGCAGCTGCAATATCATTATTTTATGCATTTACAGGATTTGAATCTTTGGCAGTTGCAGCAAAGGATATGGAAAATCCTAGGGAAAACGTTCCAAAAGCTTTAATTACAGTGATGGCAATAGTATCAATTGTATATGTGTTTGTTTTAGCTATAAGTGTTGGTGTATTAGGTCCTAAGTTAAGTGGAGCAGCAACACCTGTAGCAGATGCAGCTAAATCAATGGTAGGTAATATTGGAACTTATATAATAACAATAGGAACAGTAATATCTGTTGGTGGTATAAATATAGCAGCATCTTTCTTAACACCAAGATCAGGGGTTGCATTAGCTGAACAAGGATTAGTTCCAAAGTGCATAGCTAAAAATAATAAAAAAGGTGCTCCATATATAGCAATAATAATAACAGTTGTTGGAACTCTTTTAATAGCTTGGTCAGGTTCATTTAAATTTTTATTACAAATAAGTGTTATATCTAGATTTATACAATATATACCAACATGTATAGCAGTATTAGTATTTAGAAAGAAATATAAAGATAAGCAAGTAAGATTTAGAATACCAGGTGGAGCATTTGTACCAATATTTGCAGTATTAATTAGTTTATGGCTATTAATAGAAGCAGGAATTAGTGACCCTATGAAGATAGTATGGGGACTAGGTGGATTACTAATAGCTGTACCATTCTATTTCTATATGACTAAAGTGTATAAAGTTAAAAATGTTGAATAATAAATAGTATCTAGAATTAATATTTTAGAAATATAAAAAAGAACACTTTAGAGAATTACTAAAGTGTTCTTTTTATAAACTATTTATTAGCTTGTCTAGATTTGTTGTATTTTAATCTATCATGCTCATTTAAGAATTTCTTTCTAAGTCTTATAGCATCTGGAGTTATTTCAACTAACTCATCATCTTCTATAAATTCTAAAGCTTCTTCTAATGTGAATGTTCTAGCAGCTTGTAACTTAACTGCTTCATCAGTACCAGAAGCACGAACGTTAGTTAATTTCTTATTTTTACAAGGGTTAACAGTCATGTCATCTTTTCTAGAGTTCATACCTATTATCATACCTTCGTAAACTTCAACAGCAGGGTCAACAAACATTTGAGCTCTTTCGCTTAATGCATTAAGAGCATAAGCCATAGTAGTACCAGCTGTTTGAGCTATTAAAACTCCGTTAGTTCTTCCAGGTATTTCACCTTTATGTTCTTCATATCTCTCAAATGATCTAACTAAAGAACCTTCTCCACGAGTATCGTTTATGAATTCACTTCTGTATCCAAGTAATCCTCTTGTTGGAGCGATGAATGTTATTTTAACATAGTCACCTTCTATTTCCATAGCTTCCATCATTGCTTTTCTTAGGTTTAATTTATTTATTACAGTTCCTGAGTAAACTTCTGGACAGTTAACTATAACTCTTTCCATTGGCTCTAATAACTTACCATCTTCTTTTATAAATAAAACTTCTGGTTTAGAAACACCTATTTCGTATCCTTCACGTCTCATGTTTTCTAAAAGGATAGATAAGTGAAGCTCTCCACGTCCTGATACTCTGTATCCATCAGTTGTGTCTAATGGCTCAACTTTAAGACCAACATTAACTTCTAATTCTTTGTCTAATCTATCTTTTAAGTGTCTTGTAGTTACGAACTTACCACTTTTTCCGCAGAATGGAGAGTCATTAACTAAGAAGTTCATAGATAAAGTAGGTTCTTCTATGTGTATCATTTCCATTGGAATTGGATTGTCACTATCACATATAGTTTCACCTATAGATATATCACTTATACCAGCTATAACAACTATATCTCCAGCATAAGCTTCATCTTTTTCAACTTGGTTTAATCCTTCATAAACTGTAAGCTTAGATATTCTTCCTTTAGCTACTGAACCATCAGCTTTACATATAGAAACTTGAGAACCATTTTTTATAGTTCCTTTGTAAACTCTACCGATTCCAAGTCTACCTACATAGTCATCATAAGCAAGTGCAGATATTTGTAATTGAAGAGGTTCTTCACTGTAATCAGGGTATGCTTCAACATGTTCAACAACAGTTTCAAATAATGGAGCTAAGTTAGTACTTTCATCGTCCATTTCTTTCTTAGCTATACCTTGTTTAGCTATACCGTATATTATTGGGAATTCACATTGCTCATCAGTTGCGTTTAAGTCAACGAATAAGTCAAATACTTCATCAACAACTTCTTCAGCTCTTTGATCTTGCTTGTCTATCTTGTTTATGAAAAGTATTGGTCTAAGTCCAGCTTCTAAAGATTTTTGTAAAACGAATCTTGTTTGAGGCATTGGTCCTTCACTAGCATCAACTAGTAATATAACTGTATCAACAGTCTTTATAACACGTTCAACTTCAGAAGAGAAGTCACTATGTCCTGGTGTATCTACTATATTTATCTTGTAGTCCTTATAGTTTATAGAACAGTTTTTAGAATATATTGTTATACCTCTTTCTGCTTCAAGGTCATTACTATCCATTACACAGTCTTTAACTACTTCATTATCTCTAAATGTTCCAGATTGATGTAAGAAAGCATCAACTAAAGTTGACTTACCAGCATCAACGTGGGCTATAACCGCTATGTTTATTATTTTGTTTTTTGACATTGAATATGCTCCTTTCGCATTAAAATAACTTATTTAGTATAGCACAGTATAACTGTGTATACAAGATACTAAAACTTAAAATAAAAGTATAACAATGAATATATTTTATGTAAAAAAAAATAATTTAAAGTTAATTTTAAAGATAAAAAATAAAAGTTAGTTTTTTTATCTAAGGGAAAATGTTTGTGGTAAAGGGTAGATATGTATTAAAAATTTTGAATAGAATTTAGATTGCATTTTTTAGTTTAATGAAAATAACAATGAGGAAATCAATAAATACAAATAAAAAATATTAATTAAATGAAAAAATCCTACCTATTTATATAGGTAGGATTTTAATGTCTAAAATATGTCTAAAAATTATTATAATATAAATTTAAAAATCTTAGTTAATATTAAATTATTTTTTGAATATTCCAAATGGCTTACCAACAGGTAAAAATACTCTTCCAAAATGAGCATTCAGTACTGAAGCAGCAGAACCATAGAATGAGAATACTGCTATAAGCATTTCTGAGTATGCAGCAAATGTATGAGTTGCTTCTGACATTATACCGAATGAACTTAAAGTAAGCCCTATAAATAAGCAGTCTATAAGTACAAATATTATAAATAATACTTTATGTGTCTCCATTGCACCTATAGTCATATATAAAGTAAATATTAGGTAACCTAAGTATGCAAAACCTAATTGCTTAACATCTATAGTAGAAGCTAAAGCTTGTCCAAATACTCCATTTTGAATTAACCATACTAATCCAACTGAGTACCAGAAAAATGCATATCCACCAAATGCAGTAGCTCCAAATGTATTGTTATGTTTAAAATCGTTTATACTTGCCATTAATTGGGCAGATGCTCCTAAAAATATTGCCCATGGGATAACAAAAGATACACCAGAAGTTAATCCTAACTTTTGAGATGATGCAACTAATGTTATCATTGCTAATCCAAAAAGCCCTAATGCTGAAGGATCAGCAGTTACAACTTTAACTTTAGTTTCGTTCATGATTTCCTCCAAAAAAATTTATTTATAATTATATAAGTTCATCTTTGTATACAATATACTTTATTCATAACAAAGACTAAACTATAATAACATCTTTATTGACAAAAACGCAAGAGAAAATTCAAAAAAATTCAAATTGAATAAAATTTATAAAAATATACAAATGTTTACTGTATATTTTTATAGGGTAATAATAATTTAAAATAATTAATTAAATAAGGAGAATGAAAATGATTAGAGTGTGTCCATATTGCTCAAACGTTGATGTTAATAAATTAAAAGAAATAGCTGGAGAAGAAAATGTAAGTACAGGATGTATAGGTGTTTGTAGAATGTATTCAAAAGAGGCTGTAGCTAAGATTGATGGAAATCTTGTTATAAAGCAAACAGAAAAAGAGCTATTTGATATGATAAAAAAATAAAAAAATACCATGATTAATCATGGTATTTTTTATGCTTAAGGAAATTATGATACTTTAAAAACTGTGTATAATTATTGTAGTCAAGTAATACCAATAAGTTTAGTTGATCGAAAAAAAGATATTTTGAGCAACTGATGAAGTCATTGGCGACACGAAGTGTTTCTCTGACACGTCGCTTAGGCGAAGTAAATTTTTTATCATATATAAAAGGAAAGGGATATATATAAATTAATTAATATATATAATTCAGAAAATCGATAAAAAAATCTATCTATAAATATACAATATAAATTAAAACAAAAACATGGGAAATATTAGTGTGGGTAATATGAACAAAGAAGGCAAAAACAGTTCTTGGAATTACATTTATCTCGTCACTTATGTTGGTAGGATGTAGCTCCACTAAAACTTCAAATGTTGATCAATTTGTAGTACTACAAAATTAAAATGCAAGAATGAATATAAATCTATCAATAGATAATATATATTTTAAGATATCAAAAGGATTTAATACGATAGTAAACTTATACGAAAGTAGTGAAGTAGATAGAGTTGGTGGTCCAAAAATTAGAAACTGTATATAATTATAAAATTCCCCTTTATTTTTTAAAGGGGAATTTTATATAAAAATATATTTATTTGAGAATATATTCTTTGTGAAGTATCCAATTATTATCTATCCACTTATATATTGAAATATTATCAAAACTGCAATAGAAATCACAAGGGATATTATTTACATAATCCCACAGTTCATTAAACTTACTTCTTATTTTTTTAGAACTTATTGTAACATGGAATATTTTATCCTTACCATCATGGCTATCAAAGTTTATATAATTTATAGAGGAAAGTTCATCTATAAGTTTATCATGAACAAATTTAGCATCATTACTCATAAAAACTTTCATATATATAACTCGATCATCAAAATGATCATATCCATGGATTTCATAAGGTGTAGCATCATTAGAATTAGAAAATATATTTAATGTTTTTTCTAATTGCGAAATATCATCACTTTCAAAAGGGGATTTTATAGTAAAGTGAGCAGGCAGTTTAGAAGATTTAACACCAAACTTATCAAAGACATCTTTTCTTAAAGTGTTATTAAATTTGCCTGCATCTTTTTTTAAAACACTAACTATTACATATCTCAAATGTTTACCTCCAAGTATATTTATACTAATTTTTAACAAATATTTCATAAAGAATTCATATAAATATTATAAAATGAAATACAACATATATTTATATATTAAGTTAAAAGGTTACAGTATTTATACCAATTATAGTATAGACACATGTTATATATAAATATACAATATATTATAAGGTTATGATTATCAATGTATAATCACAATAATAAAAGGATGGGATGAAAAATGAGCTTTTTTAAAAGACTAAAAAATATAGTGGATGCAAAGGCTAACAAAGCGTTAGATAAGCATGAAAATCCAATTGAAATGTTAGAACTATCTATAACTAAAAAAGAAAAGTTATTACAAGATGCTAAAAAACAATGTGCAAACTTTATAGCATCAGTAGATGGAATTAGAAATGAGAAAAAAGATATACAAGAAAAAATAGATAAATATGAAGAAGCCACTAAAGTTGCTATACAAAAGGAAGACAATGAAAAAGCGCAAAACTTTGTAAAACAAAAATTAGAACTTCAAGGAAAATTAACTCAAACAGAAGCTAGAATAAAAGAACAAGATGAAAAAATACAACTTGTAAAAAATAAAATATCAGACTTAGAAATAGAAATATCTAAAATGAAATCTAAAAAGCAAGAATTAGCTACAAGACTTGATGTTGCTGAAATAAATAATGATATAAATGAGACATTAGCTGGTTTAAATGATGATCATGGTATAAACTTAGATGAACTAGAAAAGAAAGTTGCTCAAAAGGAAAGCTATGGTAAAGCATTAGAAGATTTAAAACCTAAAGACGAAGATGAACTTTTAGATGAATATATAAGTAGTTCTCCATCAGTTGATGATGAAGTAGCTAAAGAATTAGAAAGAATAAAAGAACAAATGAAAAAATAAGTAGATTATATTAATCTATTTAAATATTTGTAGATGAATGCTTCGTTTAAATACCAAATCATAAAAGTTGGTTATATAGACGAAGCAAATTTTTTTTATTAGTTAATGTAAGGGGTGCAAAGTTATGGCAAATGAAATAATACAAAGCGAAAAAGACAAATATAAAAAGATTTACTCAGATATAATGTTTTCTTATGATGACTTAAGACAAATGTTAGATGAAAATGAATTAAATAAAAGAACATTTATAAATAAAGTTGAAACATTAAAAGATTATATGGACTTTTTAGATAGATTAGAAAGTGAAAGTAAAAAAGATAAAGGCTTTTTTAAAAAATTATTCAGTAAAAGTGATGATATAGAATCAAAAATTAATAATTATTTAACTATAGATAAAAAAAGGGATATAGATAAACTACAAAAGTGTAGCAAATGTAAGTGTATAAATTGTGCATCAAATTGTATGGTTAATTCTTGTTTAAATTGTAGAGAAGAAGAATATGTATATGGATGTGATAAAAAAACTGATGCATTTACTAAAACAAAGGAAACTGTGACTTTATACGATGGTAATAAAGAAATAATATTTAATGTAGCAGGATACTTAATAGAAAAAAGTGATAGCAATATATTTAGATATGTATATTTAATTGATTCAAAAGACTATGATAATCAACATTTATTAAGATACTCTAAATTTAAAGGGGAAGAAAATTATGATTCTGTAATAGTTGATGATAGTCAAGATGAACTTATAAGACTTAATAATAAATTTATAGAACTAGGGCTTACAGTATAGTGAAGAAAAATAAGTTAAGATTATTTCCCCTATTATTAGTAGCTTTATTTACGTTTTTAGTTACATTTAATTCACTCTCAATGATAAAATCAGAGGCCTATGGGAAAGATTTAGGTGAAGTAGCTTACTCAAGAAGTAGGAGCTCTTTTCATTCAAGTAGTTCTAGTAAAAGTTACTCTAAGCCAAAGAGTATAAAGCCAAGTTCTGGTAGTTTTTCTAGTAAACCAAGTAGTAGCTTAAAGAGCAGTAAAAGTAGCAAATCACAAAGTACTATAAAGCCAGATTCAGGAGGCTTTACGACTAAGCCAAGTGATAACAGCAATATAGACAGTAAAACAGATAGCAAATCAAATAGCACTATAAAACCAGACTCAGGAAGTTTTTCTACAAAGCCTAAAAATGAAAGTAATGAAAATAATTCTAATACCAATAAAAAATATTATGACTATGATGAGCCTAAATCAAGTAGGCCTATATTTGGAGGAGGATATTATAGCGGAGGATTTAGTCCTTTTGGAAGAATGTTTTATAGTTTTTCAATGAGTTCGTGGATAGTAAAGCTAGTAGTTATATTAACTATAGTAGTAGTGTTATATATAGCAATAGATTTTATAAAAAATAGAAGAGACGGAGATTAATATTAGTAAAGAAAAAACAACCTATGGTAGATAATAAGTCTATACATAGGTTATTTTTTTACAGATAAGGATTTTTTAGTATAAAAGTATTGATAAAAAATAGGTTATAAAATGGATATTTTAAGTATAAGAGGAAATTATTATGATATTAGGAAAGTATATTTTTTATTTGTTAAGTGATAACACTTAAAAATTTATAGACTTATAAAAATGTTTTAATATACCTATACAGGGTATAGAAAAAATATAATTAAAAAATAAAGGAGCCAAATGACATGGGTAATATAATTACAAAAACGTATAAAGTCACAGGAATGACTTGTGCAGCATGTGCAAAAGCTGTTGAAAGAGCCGTCAAAAAGCTAGATGGAGTACAAAGTCAGAGTATAAACATGGTGACAGAAAAGTTAGAAATAGTATACGATGATAGTAAAGTTGGTTTTGAAGACTTTAAAAAAGCTATACAAAAATCAGGATATGATATATTAGAAGATACAACATATAAAAAGGTTGATTTAAAAATTAGTGGAATGACATGTGCAGCATGTGCAAAAGCTGTTGAAAGAGCTACTAAGAAATTAGATGGAGTAGAAAGTTCAAGTGTGAATATAGCTACAGAAATAGCATCAATAAGTTATGATCCAAGCAAGATTAAATTATCTAAATTAGAAGAAGCTATTAAAAAGTCAGGATATGAAGTATTAGAGAATAATAAAGATAAAAATCAAATAGATGAAGATAAATTAAGAAAAGAAAAAGAAATGAAAACTTTATTTACTAAGTTTATAATAGCTGTAGGATTTTCTATACCGCTATTTTATGTAGCAATGGGGCCTATGATAACAAAACCTTTTGGTCCATTACCAGTACCAAGCATAATAAATCCTAACACAAACCCTTTAAATTATGCACTAATTCAAATGTTACTTGTTATACCTGTAATGGGAGCTGGGTACAAATTTTATGTAAATGGATTTAAAGCATTACTAACAAAAAGTCCTAATATGGATTCTCTAGTTGCAATAGGTACATCAGCAGCATTTTTATATAGTGTATATACAACATTTAAAATAGCAACTTATAATGGTCAAATGTCTCACGGACATCATCAGTTATACTATGAAAGTGCAGGAATAATAATTGCTCTAATATTACTTGGGAAATATTTAGAATCAAGATCAAAAGGAAAAACTAGCGAAGCAATAAAAAAACTTATGGGACTTCAACCAAAAACTGCGCTTATATTAAAAGATGATAAAGAAATTGAAGTACCAATAGATGAAGTTGAAGTTGGAGATATAATAATAGTAAAACCAGGTAGCAAGATACCAGTAGATGGTGTTGTGGTAGATGGTAATACATCAGTAGATGAATCAATGCTTACAGGAGAAAGTATACCTGTTGAAAAAAATATTGGTGATAAGGTAACTGGAGCTAGTATAAACAAACATGGAAGTATAAAATTTAAAGCAGAAAAAGTAGGTAGTGATACAGCCTTATCTCAAATTATAAAATTAGTGGAAGATGCACAGGGCAAAAAAGCACCAATTGCAAAACTTGCAGATACTGTGTCAGGATATTTTGTACCAGTTGTTATAATAATAGCTATAGTGTCAGCAGCAGCTTGGGCTTTATTTGGAAATAAAGATTTAGAGTTTGTCTTAACAATATTTATATCTGTATTAGTTATAGCTTGTCCATGTGCATTAGGACTTGCAACACCAACAGCTATAATGGTTGGTACAGGAAAAGGGGCAGAAAATGGAATACTTATAAAAGGTGGAGAAGCTTTAGAACTTGCACATAAAGTAGATACTGTAATATTTGATAAAACAGGAACTATAACAGAAGGTAAGCCAAAAGTAACAGATGTTATAGTAACTGATGATATAGATGAAAAATCTATAATACAAATAGCTGCAAGTGCAGAAAAAACATCAGAACATCCATTAGGGGAAGCTATAGTTAAGTATGGTGAAGAAATAGGAATAAAATTTGTAGAAGTCAAAAACTTTAAAGCTATACCAGGACATGGTATAGAAGTAAACATAGATAATAAAAATATATTACTTGGTAATAAAAGATTAATGGAAAGTAGAGATATAAGCCTAGAATCTCTACATAAAAAATCTGATAAGTTAGCACAAGAAGGAAAAACACCTATGTATATAGCTATAGAAAATAAGATAGCTGGAATAATAGCAGTAGCTGATACTGTTAAAGAAAATAGTAAAAAAGCAGTAGAAAAACTACATGAAATGGGAATAAAAGTAGCTATGGTAACAGGAGATAATAAAAAGACTGCCAATGCTATAGCTAGAGAAGTTGGAATAGATATAGTAGTATCAGAAGTATTACCTCAAGATAAATCAAATGTGGTTAAAAATCTTCAAAATGAAGGTAAGTTTGTAGCTATGGTTGGAGATGGTATAAATGATGCACCAGCACTAGCTCAAGCTAATGTAGGTATAGCTATAGGAAATGGAACAGATGTGGCTATGGAATCTGCAGATATTGTTTTAATGAAAAGCGATTTAATTGATGTATGTAATGCAATAAAATTAAGTAATGAGACAATTAAGAATATAAAAGAAAACTTATTCTGGGCATTTGGATACAATACAATAGGAATACCAATAGCAGCAGGGCTACTTTATATATTCGGAGGACCGCTACTAAATCCAATGTTTGCAGCAGCAGCGATGAGTTTAAGTTCAGTATCAGTAGTAAGTAATGCACTTAGACTAAAAAATTTTAAAACATATAAATAATAAAAAAGAGTTACTTAAAGTAACTCTTTTTTAGTTTATAAAAATATAGAAATATAAAAAATTAATTTAAAATAGTTCAAAGTGATGAAAATAAAGTTTATAAATTAGACAAGCTATTATTTGGTATTAGTAAATCAAAACAAGATGAACTTTAAATAGTTAATAGTATAAAATATATAAGTAAAGAAATAATATTATTAATTAAAATAATATTAAAGGAGTAGACAAAATGGCAAAGTTCAACGGTGTAGTAAAGTGGTTTAATAGTGTAAAAGGATATGGTTTTATAACTTGTGATACTGGTGAAGACGTATTTGTTCACTTTACAAATATAAAAGAAGAAAATGATGAAAAGAATTTACATGAAGGTGAAGAAGTTAGCTTTGATATGGTAGAGGCTCCAAAAGGAATGTCAGCTATAAATGTACACAAATTATAAAAATAAGGAACTATCAATTGATAGTTCCTTATTTTTAATTACGGAAAAAATTATATACTTCATAAAAAATTCATATAGTTATAAATTAATTATGATAAAATTAAATATAAATAAAGATCAAATGGAGTTGATAAAATGAGTGAATCTATATTAGTTATTGAAGATGATTCAGATATACAAGAACTCATAGTTGAGTTTTTAGGTTCTAAGGGATATAAAATAGACTCAGCTAATGATGGAGTAGAAGGTATACAAAAGTTTAAGGAAAAAGAATATGATTTAATAATACTTGATATTATGATGCCAAATTTAGATGGACATTCAGTATGTAAAATGATTAGAAAAAATTCAAATGTACCTATAATATTTTTAACAGCATTAACTGACGAATCAGATCAGATAAAAGGGTTTGATTTAGAGTGTGATGATTATATAACAAAGCCTTTTTCATTTAAGTTACTTATAAAAAGAGTAGAAGCAGTGCTTAGAAGGACATCACAAACTAGTAGTGACTGTTTAATCTTTGAAGACTTAAAATTAGATTTAAATACGTATACAGCACAAATAAAAGAAGAAACTATAGAACTTACTTTAAAGGAATTTAATATACTTAAGACTTTAATAGAAAAATATCCACAAGTGGTAACTAGAGAAAGTTTATTAGATAGTATATGGGGATATGACTATTATGGAGATACAAGAATAGTTGATGCACATATAAAAAATATAAGAAAAAAAATAGTATTACCATATATAAAAACAGTAAAAGGTATAGGATATACTCTTGAAAAAGATATTTAGTAAATGGGAAAAATTAAATATAAAGTATAAACTATTTACAATAACAACAGGGTTATTACTAGCATTAGCTATAATAATATACCTAATCTTATATTTTTTATTACCAACATATTATTATGAGTATAAAATAGGGAATTTCGAAAAAAGTGTAGCACGACTTAAGAAAGAATCAGTATTTTATACAACGGATGAATTAAAAGAGAAGCTACATCAACTAGAAGCGAGTCAAAATCTATCTGTTCTTTTAACTAACCAAAGTGGAAGAAGAATTTATGGTAGAACAGAATTATTAATACTTAATCATAGTAAATATATAATAAATAATAGTAGAGAATACCCTAAGAATATTACTATATATACTAAAGATTCAATACTCCCATATAATTTAAGTATAGTAATGCCGCTTCAGCCTATAGATGAAGCTACTGAGGTTATAAGAAATCTTATGCCATATATTATAGGGGTAGCTATATTAATAGCTATAATAGGTGCATACATATATACAAAAGTAATAACTAAACCTTTGATAGATATAATAGAAACTGAAAGAGAAGCTGAAAATAAAAGAAAAGAATTTATAGCTACTATATCTCATGAACTAAAAACGCCAATAACTATAATAAGTGGACAACTAGAAGGTATGATTTATAATATAGGGAAATATAAAGATAGAGATTTATATTTAGAAAAATCATATGATACTACACAAGAGTTAAAAGAATTGGTAAATGAGATGATAGAAGTATCAAAATGTGAAATATTAGAAACTGATTTGACTTTAGATACTGTTAATTTAAGCAATATGGTTGAAAATATAATAAAAAGACAAGCATTTTTAATAGAAGATAAAAATTTAAATACAGTAATAGATATAGAAAAAGATTTGTATGTAAAATGTGATGAAGATAGAATAAAAAAAGCAATAAGTAATATAATAAACAATGCTATAAAATATTCACCAAATAAAGAAACTATAATAGTGAAGCTGTACACTAAAAGTGTAAAAATTGCTAGAAGAAAAACTGATTCAAAAATATATTTAGAAGTCGAAAATACAGGCATTACTATAGATAAAAAATATCTAAATGAGATATTTAAGCCATTTTTTAGAGTAGAAAAATCAAGATCTAGAAAAACTGGAGGAAGTGGGCTAGGGTTATATTTAGTTAGTAAAATACTTCAAAGTCATGGATTTAAGCATAACATAAAAAATAAAGAGAATTCAGTAATATTTACTATAGAGTTTAATTAAACTTTCAAAGTTCATTCACTTAAAACTCATATTAAATTCATATTAAAAAGTTAATATATAAGTATAGAAAGACTAGCTTAAAAACCATAATATAATACCCTAAAATAATGGCAACACTCCCTCACATCCTCCTATGGGTTGCCATTATTTATATCCCCTATATTTTATATAGGGGATATTTTTAATTGTAAGTAAAATGTATAATTTATAAAATAATAAATTAGATTTTGTACAAAAAAAGAAAGTAATAATTTTTAATAAAATGCAAAAAATAATATAAATAAAGGAGGATATATGACTACTATGAAAAATTATATGAATAATATGAAAAATGATATGGAAAAAAGACTTGATGGAGCTAAAGAAAAAGCAGAAGATGTAAAAGAAAATGTACTAGGATTTATGGCTAATATGGAAAATCAAGTGGAAGATGGAATGGAAAGATATAAAGAAAAAAAATTTGCTAAAAATTTAAAAAAACAAATGGAAAAAGAACATAAATAAATACCTAAAAGAGCTAAATTATTTAGCTCTTTTAATATTTAAATAAAATTGTATCATTACATTTTATATTTATTATATATTTAAGATCCATATATGGAAATTGTATGGGTTAGGTAGTAATATTTAATTAGGATTCATTAAAAGTGGAGGAATAATTATGGATAGAATGAATGAAGTAAGTAAAACTAAAACAAAATTTTTAGTGACATCATCTTTATTTGCCGCACTAGTTTGTTTAACAACAGCATATATATTACATATTCCAGTAGGAGCTAATGGAGGGTATGTTCATATAGGGGATTCATTTATATATTTAGCAGCAGCTATACTTCCTACTCCTTACGCAATGATTTGTGCAGCAATAGGAGCTGGAATGGCAGATTTAGTTAGTGGTGCAGCTATATGGCTAATACCAACAATAATAATAAAGCCAATATTAGTATTATTTATAAGCTCAAATAGCGAAAAAATAATAACTAAAAGAAATATAATAGGAAGCTTTATTGCGGGATTTGTAGGATGGTTTTTATATATGATAGCAGGGGGAATTATATCAGGTACATTTGTAGGTGCATTTGTATTGTCTCTTGTAGGTTTTGTACAACCAATAGGAAGCTTTATAGTGTTTTTATTAATTGGAAGTACTTTTGATAAATTAGAAATAAAGAAAAAATTTTAATAAAAAGGAGATAGATATGAATATATTATATACAATAGGTGATAGTCTTTATGTAAACTTAACTAATAAATGTCCATGTAGATGTATATTTTGTATAAGAGATGAGAAGGATGAAATTGAAAAAAGTGGAAGTTTATGGCTAGAACATGAACCAAGTATTGACGAAATAAAGGAAGCTTTTAAAAATTATAATTTAAGCGATTATAATGAAGTTGTATTTTGTGGATATGGAGAACCCTTAGTTAGACTAGACGAAGTAATAGAAATTAGTAAGTTTATAAAAGAAAAAAGTAATGTAAAAGTTAGGGTTAATACCAATGGTTTAAGTGATTTGATTCATAAAAAGAAAACAGCAATACTATTAAAGGATAATATAGATTCTATATCAATTAGCTTAAATGCTCCAAATAAAGAGGTTTATACAAAGGTTACAAGACCTAAATACGGGGAAGTATCATTTGAATATATGATAAATTTTGCAAAAGAATGTAAAGAGTATATAAGTGAAGTAGCTTTTTCCGTTGTAGATGAAATATCGCAAGAAGAAATAGAAATGTCAAAAGTGTTAGCAAATAAGCTTGGAATAGATTTAAAAGTAAGAAATAAAAATTAAAATACTTAGAGTACACTAAAAAACTATAAAAATAAATTTATTTTTATAGTTTTTTAGTATATATAATAATAAATAAGTATTAAAATATAAATTTAAATTCAATGGGGAATATTTCATAAAAAGTAAAAAAAATATAAAAAAAGTATAAAATTTGACGGTATTTATGGTAAACTACAACTAAAAAGAAAATTAAATTAACAAAAGAACAGGAGCAAAGAGCAATGGGAATATTTGATATCTTCAAAAAGAAAAATAAAAGCAGTATTATATTATCGCCTACAAATGGTGAAATATTAGAGTTATCATATGTACCAGATGAGGTATTTTCCAACAAGATTATGGGAGATGGATTTGCTATAAAGTCAAATGATGGGGTTATAGTATCACCAGTAGATGCAACAGTTGAGATGATATTTGATACTAAACATGCTATGGGGTTAAAAACTGATGATGGTTTAGAATTACTTATACATTTAGGAATAGATACAGTGAATTTAAAAGGTGAAGGTTTCGAGATATTCACAAATGTTGGAGATAAAGTTAAAGCAGGAGATAAAATAATGAAAATGGATGTTGACTTTATAAAAAATAATGCAACATCGGATATAAGTCCTATAATATTTACTAGTTTAGAAGATGGACAGTCTGTAAAAATTGTAACAGGTGCTGTAGAAGCTAAAGAAGAAAATAGAATAGAAATAGTTAAATAACTAACAAATAGGGGGGTCTTTAGATATATCTAAGGACCTTTTATATGTAATAAAATTAAATTAAAATAAATAATGACATCAACAGGAGGAAATTATATGCTTAAATTTTTACAGCGTATAGGTAAATCACTTATGTTACCTATAGCGGCACTACCAATAGCAGGTATTATGCTAAGAATTGGACAACCTGATGTAATAAAAGCATTGTATGCAGTGCCATTTATGTCTCAAGTACTTCCATTTTTTGGAGCAGCAGGGTCTGCATTATTTGATAATTTACCATTATTATTTGCACTAGGAGTTGCAGTTGGCTTATCTGATGATCAAAATGGTGCATCAGCTCTAGCAGGTGTTATATCTTATTTAACTTTAACTAATGTTACTACTAAATACTGGGGTATAAATTTTGCACCAGAAATAGCATCAACATTAAATATATCATTTTTAGGAGGTATACTAGCAGGTTTAATAGGTGGATTATCATATAATAGATATAGAAAAGTTCAACTGCCAGAATTTTTAGCATTCTTTGGTGGAAGAAGAGCAGTTCCTATAATGTCTGGATTAATATCAGCTATAGTAGCTATACCTTTAGCTATAGTTTGGCCTAGTATTCAAGCTTTTTTAGGAGATATATCAGCAGCTATAGCAGGGTTTGGAGCTATGGGAGCAGCATTATATGGATTCTTTAATCGTCTATTAATACCAATGGGACTTCATCATGTATTTAATTCATTCTTCTGGTTCCAATTAGGAAACTTTAATGGGACAACAGGAGATTTAAACAGATTCTTTGCAGGAGATCCTACAGCAGGACACTTTATGGCAGGATTTTTCCCAGTAATGATGTTTGGTTTACCAGCAATAGCATTTGCTATATACTGTGCAGCTAAGAAAGAAAAGAAAAAAGCAGTAGCAGGTATGCTTTTTTCTTTAGGACTTACAGCTTTATTAACAGGTGTTACAGAGCCACTTGAATTTTTATTTATATTTTTATCACCAGCATTATTAGTAGCTCATGCAATACTTACAGCAATATCTATGTTTATTACAGATTCTCTAGGAGTACTTCATGGATTTACATTTTCAGCAGGAGCGATAGACTATTTACTAAACTTTAATTTAGCTACTAATCCAATATATATATTACTAGTAGGACTTGGAATTGGTGCTTTATACTTTGTAGTATTTTACTTCTTAATAGTTAAGCTAGACTTACCAACTCCAGGTAGAGAAGATGATGATGAACTTAGTTCAAATCCAATACAAAATAGTGAAGTAGCAGTAACTAGTGAAGATGAATTATCTAGAAAATATATAGAATATCTAGGTGGAGATGATAATATAATTAAGGTAGAAAACTGTGCAACTCGCCTAAGACTAGAATTAGTTGATACTGATAAAATGAATGAAAGAGGTTTAAAATTATTGGGGGCAAAAGGTGTTGTTAAATTAAACAAGACTAGTGCTCAAGTTATAGTTGGTACGAAAGTTGAATTCGTAGCTGATGGAATAAATGAAAGTCTTAGAAAATAATAAGGATATCTAAACTTAGGTATCCTTATTTATAATATAGTGAATTTTAAATTCTATTAATTTTAAAAGATTTAAGCGAAGGTTTTTCTTAGTGAATACTAAGAAAAAGTGTAGGTAGTATGAGTAAAGTCAATTTTTGTTGTTCAACTTTTACCAAAATATAGCTATAATATAAAATAAATGAAAATAAAAATTATCTAAAAATAGTAGGGGGATATATGTTAAATACTAATAAAGAACATGTAGTTAAATGGTCAGTACAAGGTAAAATTCATCATCCAATAGGTGGAAACTATAGAATAAGTTATGATGGAAAACCTATGATACTTCCAGCAACAGGTGGAATATCATATAATGTATCTGTTGGTGATAGTGTTTTTAATTGGGCAGGTGACCATGTAGAGCCAGGTGTATCTATAAGAAATGAAAATAGTTCAGAAAATGCAGCATTAATGACATTTGCATGTATTGGAAATGAAGCTAAAATAGTATCAGGGGATGCTAAAGGTAAAAAGGGATATGTAACAGGCATGCATGGAGGTATAGACCATGTGTTAATATATTTCGATGATGAAACTTTAGAAGATTTAGCAATCGATGATAAAATAATGGTAAAAGCATATGGACAAGGGCTTAAGTTAAATAATTATGAAAATGTACACATAATGAATATAGATCCTAATTTATTTGAAAAATTAAACATAAAAGAAGAAAATGGAAAGCTTAAAGTTAATGTTGTAGGAAAAGTTCCAGCATATTTAATGGGGTCTGGTATAGGTTCTAAAAGTGCTGCTACAGATGGTGATTATGACATAATGACAGCTGATATGGAAGAAATAAAGAGATTAGGGCTTGATAAGTTAAAATTTGGTGATTTAGTATTACTTCAAGATTGTGATAACACATATGGTGTAGGATATTTAAAAGGTGCTGTAAGTATAGGAGTTGTAGTTCATAGTGATTGTGTGAAATCAGGTCATGGGCCAGGGGTAACAGTTATAATGACTTGTAAAGATGACACTATAGAAGGTATTATAGATGAAAATGCTAATATAAAAAATTATATGAAATAAAAAAAAAGGTCTTCTATTTAAATAGAAGACCTTTTTTTGAGTTAAAAGTAAGTATATCTATAGTTACTAAAAAATAAATATTTTATTTTAATATATGAGAATATGTATATCCAAAAAAGTGAAATCTATTATAAAAACAATTTTAAAGATTTAAAATTTGCAAAAAATGGTATATAATATGAAAAGACTAACTAGGAGGGGCCAAATGAATAAAAGTAAAGTTGTAATAGTAGGAACAGGAATGGTGGGAATGAGCTATGCTTATTCAATGGTGAACCAAGGAACATGCGAAGAATTAGTACTTATAGATTTAGATAAAAAAAGAGCTGAAGGAGAAGCTATTGATTTAAATCATGGACTTAGCTTTGCACCAAGAAAAATGAAGATATATGCAGGGGATTATAGCGATTGTAGTGATGCCTACATAATATGCATAACAGCAGGTGCTATACAAAATGAAGGAGAGACAAGATTAGACTTATTACATAAAAATACAAAAATAATGAAGTCTATAATAGGAGAAATAAAAAAGACAGGCTTTAAAGGAATATTATTAATAGCTACAAATCCAGTTGATATAATGACTTATGTATCATGGAAATTATCTGGTTATGATAAATCGAAAGTCATAGGATCAGGAACGACACTAGATTCAGCTAGACTTAGATATACATTAGGTGAAATATTAAATGTAAATCCTAAAGATATAAATGCATATGTAATGGGTGAACATGGAGATTCTCAATTTGTAGCTTGGAGTTATGCACTTTGTGGATTACAACCAATATATCAAATAGCATCTAGAAAAGATAAGAATATAGATTTTGATGATTTAGAAAAAATAGAAGATGAAGTTAGAAATATAGCTTATAAAATAATTGATTGTAAAAAGTCGACATATTATGGTATAGGAATGGCTTTAACTAAGATAACTAAAGCTATACTTGAAAATGAAAATACAGTACTTACAGTATCATCATATTTAAATGGAGAATATGGAAATGAAGACGTGTATATAGCAGTTCCAAGTATAGTAAATAAAGATGGAGTAAGAGAAGTGATACATTTACCACTTGATGCTACAGAAAAAGAAAAGTTAAATGACTCTATAAAGATAATGAAAGAAAATATAAAAAAATTAGACTTATAAAAATAAATAATTAAAAGCGCTACTTAATTTTAAGTAGCGCTTTTAATTATTTATAGTTATGTAATAGTATATGAAATATTTAGAGTATTAGTTTAAACAAATTTATCTAAAATATAAAAAAACTTATAATAATAAAACTTCAATATATGGATAACTTAAAAGTAAGCACAATTTAAAAGAAAGGATAAAGTTATGAAAAAAGAAGTTAAAGTAAATGAAGGAAGGTCAGATAATAATCCACATATGGATAAGTTATTAAAAGAAAATAAAAATAGAATGGAAATTGCAAAAGAAATAAGTACTAATAAAAAAATAGGTGACATAGTAGGCGAAAGATTAGCTAAAAAACATCATTTCCCACCATGTTAAATTAAATTTAGGAGGAAACTAATGGAGAATAAATTTTCAAATGGACATTATAAAGACGCAATTGAGTATGCAAAATATATACTTTCAAATAGTTCCTCTATAAAAGAAATAGCTGAGAATATAAATGAATTAGAAAAAGAAGACGATAATAAAAAGTAAGTGATAATTAAATTAGTAACACAATAATATAGTTATAAAATAGTAGGTTAATTAATATTTATATTAAATAACCTACTATTTTATTTGAATAAATTATTTAAGTAGGCGCATTTAGATATATAAATTATTGAAAAATATAAATAGAAATACTAATATTAATTATTAATGAATGAGGTAATAGAGTTTAGGGGGGATTATTATTAATAAATTACTTAATACATATAAAGGACTCCCAAAAGAGATATACATATTGTTTATAGGTAAAATAGTAAATAGTATAGGTTCTTTTGTACATCCTCTTATGTCATTGATACTTACACAAAAAATAGGAATGTCAGCTTTTGAAGCCGGTCAATTTGTGACAATGCTTGCAGTATTTCAGGCTCCATGTATGATAATTGGAGGAAAGTTAAGTGATACGATTGGAAGAAGAAAAGTTATAATAACATTTCAAGCTTTAGGTGCACTTATGTTAATTATATGTGGGCTTATGGATACTACTGTATTAACAGCTAAGATAATGATATTATCATCATGTTTTTATTCAATATCATCACCTGCTTATGATGCGTTAAATGCAGATTTAACTAATGAAGGAAATAGAAAAGAATCATACTCACTATTGTATATGGGAGTGAATATTGGTTTTTCTATAGGTCCAATACTTGGTGGATTTTTATATAAAGATTATTTATTTTTAATATTTATAGGAGATGCTATAACTACCTTAATAGCCTTAACACTATTTATATTTTATGTAAAAGAGCCAACAAAAATTAAAAAAAGCAATGTAATAGAGTCAAAAGAAATATATAATGATGAATATAAAGATTTTTCTACTTTAAAAGTATTAATTAAAAGACCTATACTAATAGCATTTCCTATTATAATGCTATTATATCAATTTTCATATTCTCAATGGGGATTTTCTCTTCCTCTTCAAATGGGAGAAATATTTGGAGAGGATGGGGCAAGATTGTATGGATTATTAGGAGGATTAAATGGATTTATAGTAATTATATTAACTCCTATACTCACTAGTAAAACTAAAAAATATAAATCTATGAACATTATGTCTATAGGAGGAATTTTATATGGGTTATGTTTTTTAGTGGTTAGTTTTTCAAAAGTGATGCCATTATTTTTCCTAGCAATAATATTATTAACTATAGGCGAAGTTTTAATAGCTATTAATAGTTCGGCTTTTATAGCGAACAATACTCCTATATCTCATAGGGGAAGGATAAGTTCTGTAATACCATTAATTACTGGAATGGGATATGCAATGGGACCTATGATAATGGGGAAAATTATAGATTCAAGCTCTATATCTATAGGGTGGATAGTAGTTATGTTGGCTTCTTTTATAGGAGCATTCGGACTTTTAATATTAAAAAAACTTAAATTAGAAATAAATGAAGAATAACTAGTATAAAAAATAGAAATTAATATGAATATTAAGAATAAAGTACTTATTAAATCGTACTTAAATAGATAAAATTTAAAAAAAGTTCATAAATTATTGAAAAAAAATACTGTTATGCTATAATTAACCTATAAATACGAATTATTAAATAAATTTGTGGAATAATAATCGGTTTCATAGGGGAGGAAATATAAAATGAAGAATCAAAGTTCGGTTATTTATCAACTAGATGGTAAGCCAAAATTAACAGAAGCTATACCCTTAGGTCTTCAGCATATACTCGCGATGTTTGTTGGAAATGTTACACCACTTATAATAATTTCTAATATACTTAACTTGTCATTAGCTGATAAAACTTCTTTAATACAATGTGCTATGTTTGTATCTGGAATAGTAACATTAATACAATGTTATAAAGTTGGTCCATTTGGAGCAAGGTTACCAATAGTTATGGGAACTAGTTTTGGGTTTGTACCAGTACTTACAGCAATAGGTGCTAAGTATGGATATGAAACGATACTTGGAGCATGTCTAGTAGGTGGGCTTATAGAAGTAATGTTTGGTCAAAGTATGAAAAAATTAAGGAGATTTTTCCCGTCAGTGGTAACAGGGACAGTAGTTTTAGCTATGGGTATATCTTTGCTTCCAACAGGTATAAATTATTTTGCAGGTGGAGTAGGAGCTAGTGACTTTGGTTCAATATCAAATCTTATATTAGGAACAGTAGTTTTACTAACTGTATTAATTTTTAATCAATATACTAAAGGGATAACTAGTTTAGCATCAATACTTATAGGACTTATAGTTGGATATATAGTAGCAATACCAATGGGAAAGATAGATTTTTCGCAACTATCTCAGATGTCTATGATATCTGTTCCAATGCCGTTTACATTCGGGTTTGAATTCCATCTAGACGCAATATTTGCAGTAGCTTGTGTATTTATAGTTTCAGCTGTTGAGACAGTAGGGGATATAACATCAATAGCCCATTCAGGGATAGGAAGAGATGCTACTGATAAAGAAATAGCAGGTGGAGTTATGGCAGATGGTATAGGAAGTGTTATAGGGGCAATGTTTAGTGTACTTCCAAATACTTCGTTTGGCCAAAATGTAGGGATTATAGCCATGACTAAAGTTATAAATAGAAATGTAGTAGCAACAGGTGCAGTATTTTTAATATTAGCAGCAGTATTTCCAAAATTTGGAGCAATAATATCTTTAATGCCTTCAAGTGTATTAGGTGGAGCTAGTGTAATGATGTTTGCAATGATTGCAGTTAGTGGGATAAAGCTTATAACTAGTGAGCCTCTTAATAATAGAAATAGCACAATAGTAGCACTTTCATTAGGAGTTGGCGTTGGATTATCATTTGTTCCAGGAGTTCTTTCTAATATGCCAGAATCTATACAATTAATATTTGGAGATTCAGGACTTGTATTAGTTGCAATTATAGCAGTAGTTTTAAATATAGTACTTCCAAAAGAAGAAAAATCTGTAGAATTAGAAGTTAAATTAGAAGGTCAAATATCTTAATACAAAATAAAAGATAGTTATTTTTATATGTAAAAATAGCTATTTTTTTATAAAAAACTTTATATATATGTGTTAAAATTTTATTTAAATTTAGGTATAAGTTATATATAATTATAATAGGGAAAGATATAACAGGGGGAAATATACCGATGAAAAGGATATTTAATAAATTAAATGAGAATATAATAATTATAAATAATAAAGGAGATATATTATTTTGTAATGAAGTATTATTAGAAAAATTAGGGTATAAACAAGAGGATATAATACAAAATAATATAAATAATATTTTATATAATATAGAAGATATTGATTGTATAAAAAAAGAAGAAAATATAGATTTGTTGTTTTATAGAAAGACAAAAGACATTGTCAAATTTAACTGTGATATAATAATAGATTTTTTTGAAGAAAAAGAAGTAATTTTTATATTATGTAAAGAAATAAGCAAATCATATACAATAGAAGACTTAGATAATTTACTAGATAGTATACCGATAGGATTATGGATTAAGAATATAGATGGTAAATATTTATACTCAAATAGATATCTAGCAAGTCTTGCCAACAAAGAAAAAGAAAATATGATAGGAAATTATGATATAGATAATTTTAAAGATGAATATGCACATTTATATAAAGAGGTAGATGAAGAGGTAATAAATACAAAAAAGCCAAGGCTACTTGAAGAAGCTATAATAGTAAATGGAATAAGCAAAGAGTTTGAATCGTATAAGGCACCTATACTTGGTGAAAATGAAGATGTAATTTATACGGTAGGAGCTACAAGGGATATAAGTTTGAGAAAAAAGATAGAAAAGCAGGTATTTAATAACCACAATCAAGTATCAACTTTGAATAATATTTTAAATAGATCTAATCGTGATATAAAAGGATTATTAGAAAATGGTTGTTATGAGCTCTTAAAATACTTAAGTATTGATGGAATATCTATATGGTTGTATGATAAAGATAAAAAAGAATTAAAATCATATATAAGAAGAGGTTATTCTGTTGTATCACAGCATGAAGGTATAATAAAGCTAGGTAAAGATACAATAGAGTTGGAAATTTTTAATAATATGTCAGATGGCTTAAGGGATATAAATGAAGTAAGCCATATAGATATATGTAAAAAAATGGAAAATGATGGAGTGAAATACATAGGAACTTATAAAATAAAATTAAGAGATGACATTATAGGCATATTAACTATATATTATAAATATGATAATAAACCACCAGAATATGACCAAAGTAATTTTATAAAAGCTATATGTGGTCAGATGGCTATATTAATCAAAAACTTAAAACTCACTAATGAAATAAAAATAGAAAATAAAAAAAGAAGCAATACAGAAAGAGAATTGGCATTGTTTTTAGAAACAGCAGTTGATTTAGTAGGGGTTATAGATGAAAATGGATATTTTAAAAAAGCAAACTCAAAATGGAGTGAAGTATTAGGATGGACAGAAGAAGAATTAATAAATATTAATTTAAAAAATTTACTACATCCTGAAGATATGAAAAAGGTATTACCAGTTAAAGATTTTAAAAAAGGTTCTAAATTTAGAAAAAATGTTAAGTATAGATATTTAAACAAAAATGGTAAATATATATGGTTACATATAGGTAGCAAGTATGTAGAGGAAGAAAATCATTTTTTAGTTACAGGAAGAGATATAACAAAAGAAATGTATGTTGAAGAACAAACTAAAAAACTAGAAAAAGCTATTGAAATAGAGAGTATGAAAAATGAATTTTTCTCTAATATATCACATGAATTTAAAACTCCACTTAATATAATACTTGGGAGCATGCAGTTATTAAATCAAAGTATATATAAAAATAGCATAACTACTGAAAAACTTATTAATCATATAAGTACAATAAAGCAAAATTCTTATAGACTTTTAAGACTTGTAAATAATCTTATAGATATAAGTAAAATAGAAACAGGATACTATGAATTACAACTTTCTAATAATAATATAGTTAATATAATAGAGGATATAACTCTATCAGTTGTAAATTATGTAGAGTGTAAAAATATAAATTTAATATTTGATACTGATACAGAGTGTGAAATATTAGCATGTGACCCTGATAAAATAGAGAGGGTTATGCTAAACTTATTATCAAATGCAATAAAATATACAGGAGAATATGGAGAAATAATAGTAAGTTTAAAATCAGATGGTAAAAAGGTAATAGTATCTGTAAAAGATAATGGGACTGGAATACCTAAGGATAAAATAGGAATTATATTTGATAGATTTGGACAAGTAAATGATGCACTAATAAAAAGAAGAGAAGGTAGTGGAATTGGTTTATCCTTAGTTAAATCTTTAGTAGAAATGCATGGAGGTTCTATAAGGGTAGAAAGTGAATTAAATATAGGAAGTGAATTTATATTTGAAATACCTGTATCTTTAATTGAAGATGAAGAAGTAACTATATTAGATAAAAATTTAAGAGATTCACAAATAGAAAAGTGTAATATAGAGTTTTCAGATATATATAATATTTAAAAATATATATAATAAATTAATGAATAATTAATTATAAACCATGAAGGTTTTCACTAGCTAAAGTGAAAACCTTTTTTGAATTATATTATTATTATCGATGCTTTGTATAGTTGCTTACGCAGACTATAAATGTATTTATAGTAAATTAGATAGAAAATAAATGGAATATGGAGTTTACTGATAATAATTAAAGAATATAAAATATACATCTTATATGCTTTAATTTACAAAAAGTAATGTATAGAATCTTAAAAAAAGTAGATATATCAAGTAATAAAAAATATTTGATATATCTACTTTTTTAGATGCAGTAAATAAACATGATTATAATTATATAGCAATATTATTTAATTTATTAAGTTTTTGTAGTTTGTATTTTTTAAACATCAATGTATTAGACATATTACACAAAGTTAACTTACCTATCTTTCAAATGAATTGCTACTTTCATAGGAACAACAAAATTTACTTCCTTTAAATAAAAAGAAGAATGCGCTGCCCATAATAAGAGGGGTTATAAATGATACAGCTAAAGCGATTGAATTGCTATATGTACTTTTTGTAAAAACTGCAAGAATTAATAAGATAAGATTAATTTAAAAATATGAAAAAAGATGAAGATAAATAATAATACAGATTGGCTAAAATCAAAGGATTCATTGAAATGGTATTATAAACTTATCATAAAAAATAAATAATACTATGATAAAATATGACTATAGACCATAAATTAAGATATTTTGCATAAGGGAGGGGAATTAATGAATATCATATATTTTTTAGTAGGAATAATAGCGACGACTATTGGTGCAATATCAGGAATTGGTGGAGGAGTTATAATAAAGCCAGTACTTGATACATTAGGAAATTATGATATAAGTACGATAAGTATATTATCTAGCTTTACTGTGTTTTCTATGTCAATAGTAGCTTTATTAAAAAGCATAAAAAATAAAGTTAAATTAGATGGAAAGAGAACTATATCTCTAGCAATAGGTTCTATAATAGGTGGGATATTAGGTAAAAATTTATTTACCTTATTTTTAGCGGCTTTAAACAACAATTTACTAGGCCAAAAAATACAATCAACTACATTATTTATACTTATGGGTGTAGTTTTAATTTTATATATTAATGAAGGTAAAATTAAAGGTTTTAGAGTTAATAATATAGGATTTTGTGCATTGATAGGTATTATATTAGGTATAATTTCTTCATTTTTAGGAATAGGTGGAGGACCGATAAATGTAATTGCATTAATGTATATATTAGGTATGGGAAGTAAGGAAAGCTCTATACATTCTATATTTATAATATTTTTTTCACAAGGGTCTAAACTTTTATCGGTGTTTTTATCAGAAGGATTTAGTGTATATAACTTAGAGGTACTTCCTTTCATGGTTGTAGGTGGTATTATGGGAGGATTTATAGGAAGTTATTTATTAGGAAAGATGAAGAAAAACAATATAAAAAATCTTTTTACATATACTATGTTAATTATTATGTGTTTTAATTTGTACAATTTAATAAAAAAATAGTTAAATATATATTTAATAACCAAATAATTGTTAATATCAAAAAATATCTAAGTAAGAAAATGAGGGGAAAAAATATAATGATAAAAAATATAAAAAGTATTTTTTTACTCTTTACCATTTTATTTATAATTTGTGTATCAATAAAAAATAATAGTGTATATGCACAAAAACTAAATGATAGTAATTTGAGTAAAGATATCATAATAGATAGTATAGAGAGTACATATAATAAAAAGGAATTAGAAAAAAACTATATAAATAAAGTTAGGGCTAATTTAAAGGATGAAGTAAAAGACAGTGAATATTACTTTATACAAGGTTATATAGACTATAGTATAAATGATTATAAAAGTGCAATAAAAAATTTTGAATTAGCCAAAAAGGATATAAAAAATTCTAAGGATACATTTTTAAAAGTATACAATTATATACTTTTAAATAATTGTCTTTTAGAAGAAGGCAAAAGTGAAAATTTAATAACTAATGCTAAGAAGGCAATTACATATATAAAGGAAGATAAGTCATATAAAAATAATAGTAATGTAGTTTGGGAAGTAATATTTCCATTAAGTTATAATGCAAAAACTAAGGATGAATCAATAAAATTACTAAAATCATATATAGAAGAAACTAGCAATTTAGATATAGAGACTAAAATGGCATTAAGGGGAAATTTAGCTATAATATATACTATGGATAGAAAGTATGGCAAAGCTATATATAATTATTTAGATGTTATAAATTTAGCAAAGAAACATCCAAATATAGATAAAGCTGGTGTGTATGAAGCTAAAGCATATACTTTTATAGGTAATATAGTATATGAATTAGGTCTGCATAAAGAAGCTATAGATTGGTATGATATGGCAATAAATATAAAAATACCAAATAAATTAAACAATGCAGAAGCAAAGGTAAATACATATATAAATCAGATGCATGCATACTTAAGTATCGGTGATTACGATAAATGTAGTGATGTAGTAAATGAGACAAAAAAATATATAAAATATCTAGATAAAAATGAACAAGATGATGTAGAAATTCTTCTAAATTATAATATAGCCAATATAAATATACATAAAGGAAATTATGAAGAAGCTAAAAAATATATAAAAAAAGGTTCAGAGTTATTAAAAGAAGATAAAGTAGAATATTTTATTCATAAAGATATTTTCTTAGGATTATCATATGCAAGTATATTAAAAGAAGAAGGAAATTATAAAGAAGCTTTAGATATATATAATAAAATACTAAAGCTAAAAAATGAAGGTGCTAAATATATAGAAATTGATATCTATTCTGATATAGCTGAAATATACAGTAAAATAGGAGATCTAGAATCATATAAAAAATACAATGAAATACTAAAAGAAAAGAAAGAATCTTTAGATGAAATTATAAAAAATGATTATATTGAATATTCAATAAAGGCATATGAAAATGAAGTATTAAAAGAGAAAGAGAAAAACGAACAAATAAAAGTATTAATTATGACATGTATAGTAGTAATATTAATTATTATTTTAATAGCAAGAATAGTTCGTGTGAAAGCATTAAAAAAATTACACTATCAAGATAGTATGACAGGTCTTTATAATAGGAGATATCTAGATGATTATGAACAGAGAAATATAAAGAAACTAGAAGAAAAGGAAATTTCTATAGTATTACTAGATATAGACTACTTTAAGAAATATAATGATAATTATGGACATATAGAAGGAGATAAAGTAATAAAAGAAGTATCAAATTCAGTTCTTATGAATATTAGAAAGAAAGGGATAGGAATAAGATTTGGAGGTGAAGAAATAGTTATTATACTAGAGGACACTAGTGAAAATGAAGCCATAGAAATAGTAGAAAAAATACAAAAAGATATAAAAAATAAGGCAATAGAACATAAGTATTCATTAGTTAATGACATAGTAACTACAAGTATAGGTATATATACTAAAAAGAAAAATATGAAAGAAGATATATATTTAGCAATAGATAAAGCAGACAAGGCATTGTATGAGTCTAAAAATAATGGAAGAAATAGATATAGTATATATAATTAAAAAAGTAATGAACTTTTAATTATAAAAATTATATTAAATTTTAAATAAAAGCCCTTAAAATGATATTAATGTTTTAAGGGCTTTTATTTAAAATTTGAATAAGTATGAAGGAATTTATATGTTAATATCTAATATTGTATAAAGAAAGGTATATGATAAACGTTTATCAGGGGGATTATATGGAAAAAACAAAAGTAAGAAGAAAGCCAAAGTGGCTAAGAGTAAATTATGAACGTCAATCTATAAAAGAGATTGAAGTTATGATGGAACAGTTATCATTAAATACAGTATGTAAAGAAGCAAAATGCCCTAATTTAGGTGAATGCTATAAAAAAAGAACAGCTACATTTATGATAATGGGAAGTCAATGCACTAGAAATTGTAGGTTTTGTAATGTAACTAATGGTAAACCTCAAAATCTTGATATAAATGAACCAGAAAATGTAGCAAAAGCAGTAAAAGAACTAGGATTATCTCATGCAGTTATAACAAGTGTAACAAGAGATGATTTAGAGGATTGTGGAGCTAGTCACTTTGCAAAAACTATAGAAGCTGTGAAGAGTTTAAATCCAGATACTACTGTAGAAGTGCTAATACCAGATTTAAAAGGTATCAAAGAAAATTTAGATATAGTTATAAAAGCAAATCCTGATGTAATAAATCATAATGTCGAAACTGTAGAAAGATTATATGATACAGTTCGTCCAGAAGCAATATATGAAAGAAGTATAGATGTTTTAAAATATGTAAAGGAAGTAGCACCTCACATATTAACAAAAACTGGTATAATGGTTGGCCTTAGTGAAAGTGATGAAGAAGTATTTAAGGTTATGGATGATGTACTTAAGGTAGGATGCGACATATTTACAATAGGTCAATATCTAAGACCATCAAACAAACACATAGAAGTTTATGAATACGTAACACCAGAAAAATTTGAAGAATATAGAGTGGTTGGAGTAGAGAAAGGATTTAAGTATATAGCAAGTAGTCCTTTAGTTAGAAGTTCGTATAATGCACAAGAAGCTATTAAATAGACAAAAGGGGATAAAACCATGATATATGTAGAAAATAATTCAACTAATCCATACTTTAATTTTGCACTAGAGTATTATCTTATAAATGAGAAAGACTTAAAAGATGATGTTATATTTATGTTTTGGAGAACAAATCCAACACTTATGATAGGAAAATTCCAAAATACAATAGAAGAAATTAATGAAGATTATGTAAAAAATAATAATATAAATGTAGTTAGACGTATAACAGGTGGCGGAACCATATATACGGATATGAATGGATGGCAATTTAGCTTTATAACTAAAAACTATAATGGAAATGGAATAGACTTTAAAACATTTACAACACCAATTATTGAGGCATTAAAAAGTCAAGGAATAGATGCATACTTTAATAGTAGAAATGATTTATTAGTAGATGGCAAAAAATTCTCTGGAAATGCACAATGTGTTAAAAATGGATGTAAATTACACCATGGTTCTATACTATTTGACACTAACATAGAGGAAATGGTAAGAAGTATAACTATAGCTGAAGATAAGATAATATCTAAAGGAATAAAATCAGTTAAAGATAGGGTTGCAAATCTTAAAAACTATTTAAAGGAAGATATGGATAGTTTAAAGTTTAAAGATATAATGCTAGAGAGTTTACTTAAAGAATCTAGTGGAGTTTATAATTTAACAAAAGAAGATATAAAGAGAGTAGAAGAAATAGCTAAAGAAAAATTTGAAACTTGGGAATGGAACTACGGTAAATCTCCTAAATTTGAAATCACTAAAGGAAAAAGATTAGATGGAGGAAAGGTAGAATTTAGGATTAATGTAGATAAAGGCATAATAAAAGAATGCAAGATAAATGGAGACTTTTTTGGAGAGGGCGAAATAGAGGATATATCAAGTTTACTATGTGGATGTAGATATAATAAAAAAGATATATTAGATATATTAGAAAATATTGATATAAATAAGTATTTCTATAGAGTGAACAAAGAAGAACTTATAGAATGTATAATATAATTTTAGATATAATAATAAAAAACCTGTATCAATAATATTGATACAGGTTTTATATTTAAAATAACATATATAAAATATAAGTTATTAATGTAATTTATTTATATATTAATAGCATAAGAATCTTCTTTTTTTAATTTTAAATAATTCATATAGGTATTAGTTTCAGCTATAACTACAGGAGTAAGATAAATTAGAGCTATAAGGTTAGGTATAGCCATAAGAGCATTAACAATATCCGCAATTATCCAAACCATTTCAAGTTTTAAAAATGACCCAATAAGTATCATTAAAACAAAGACAACCCTGTAAGCGCTTATAAACTTAATACCAAATAAAAACTCAAAACATCTTTCTCCATAATAACACCAACCAAGTATAGTAGTAAAAGCAAATAAACTTAAACTAATAGTTAAAAATAAAGGTCCAATATGTGGAAGAACACTTTCAAATGCACTTTGAGTCATAAGAGCACCATTTAAATCTCCTTTCCATACACCAGATAATATAAGAGAAAATCCAGTAAGAGAACAGATTATCAAACTATCTATAAATGTCCCAGTCATAGATATAAGACCTTGCTCAGCTAGATGATTAGTTTTAGCAGCAGCTGCTGCAATTGGAGCACTACCAAGTCCAGATTCATTAGAAAATACACCTCGAGCAATACCATTTCTAATAGCCATAGATACACTAGCTCCCATAAATCCACCTATAGAAGATGTAGGTGTAAAAGCACTTTTTAGTATTAAGATAAATGTAGATGGTATTTTATTAAATGAGCCTAAAATAATTAAAAAGCACATTAGTATATATACAAAAGACATAAATGGAACTACTGTAGATGCTACTTTTGAAATATTTTTAATACCTCCAAATATAACTAAGGCTACAATTAATGTTAATATAATTCCAGTTATTTTAGGATTAATTCCAAAACTTCCATTAATAGAATCAGTTATAGAATTAACTTGAGTAAATGTACCTATACCTAAAAGAGCAACTAAAATACCACTTATAGCAAAGAAAATAGCAAGAGGTTTATACTTAGATCCCATACCATTTACTATATAGTACATAGGACCACCAGAAATTTCGTTTTTTTCATTTTTAGTTCTATACTTTATAGCAAGTACTCCTTCAGCATATTTAGTAGCCATTCCAAAAAATGCTGCAACCCACATCCAAAATAATGCACCAGGACCTCCTATTTTTAGAGCAGTAGCAACACCAACTATATTTCCAGTACCAACTGTAGCAGCAAGAGCAGTGCATAAAGCGCTAAAGCTTGAAATATCTCCACTACCATTATTTTCTGATTTAAATATTAATTTTAAAGCAGTAGGTAATTTAGTTATTTGTAAAAATCCAAGTTTAAAAGTAAATAATATACCAGTACCAACTAATAGTATTAGTAAAGGTGGTCCCCATATAAATGAGTTAATTTGAGATAAAACATCAATTAAATTCATAAAAATACACTCCTTATATATTCGCTTATTTTTTAAGCGAAGTGAATTTTATGCCTTAATAAATCAATAAAGGAAAATGAATTAATTGACAGGAAGATAAGATATTTAGAAATTTTTAATTTTCTAAATAATAAGAATAATAATTGCTTGAATAAAAAAAGCCAAGTCTTAAGACTTAGCTCTGGATAAACTACAACTATAAAACTATACAAAAAGTAAGTATAGTACATAATCCCTGTCCTTTTGCCTGAGAGATTGAGCAAAATTGCCTTGCCCCTTCGGCGCCTATATAGGTCTCTCCAGAGTTCCCTAAGCTTTACAGTCCTACTTATAAAAGTACCTGAGAGTGCGACTCCTTCGGTGTGTCAAAATGACATCTCTTCTATAAAGCTTCAATCGGGTATTGATTTGTTATTGCATTTGCTATAATAGTACAAAAAAAAATATCAAATGTCAAATCAAAAAAAATAAAATTAAAAACTTTAGCTATATAAACTAGATATTTAAAATCTTAGGATAATTTCTACAATATATATTTTTTGACTTAATCAAACTAGAATAAAAATATGTTTATTGAACAATATAACTAATGAAAATTAATTAAAAGGAGATATAAAATGAAACCAAATCCAGACGATAGAAGAGACAATGTTGAGAAAATACAATGTAATATAAATCATACTCTAAAAAATATTAGATTAGCAAATGAAATGATTGAAAAAGTAGATAATCCTGAAGAAAGAAGAAAATTAGAGGAAAAAAATAAAAGAAGAGAGGAATCTCTTAGTAATATGCGTAGTGAAATAAAAGAAGAAGCTAATGTAAATAAAAATGAGTATAGATAATTAAAATATATAATTTATAGTTAGACATAAAAAAGGTAATAAGTATGTACTAACATAAACTTATTACCTTTTAAAATATTAATCATCTAAACAAGCCAAACCTCTATCGTATAAAAGTTCATTTAATTTTAGAATACCGATTCCTTTGTTTACACCAAATATAATTACAGCATCTCTTAAATTTTTAGAATATAGCTCACCACAATCTGCAAGTCTTAAAGCTTTATTAGTTTCTTTAATATCTAGACTTGCTCCGATACAAAGTTTGATAACTTTATCGCGACTAGGTTTTTTACTTCCATTTAAAATTTGATAACCATAAGTTCTATCTATACGAGCATTTTTTATAAGTTCACTTTTAGTAATTTGTTTATGTTTTAAAATATCTTCAAAAAATGTTTTGAACTCTAAGCCTTTATATTTATCATAGATATCTACTAGATACTCATCTAAGCAGCTTTCATCTTTTATATTTTTTAAAACGCTCATTAACTCTATTGTTTCATTATTCAAGCTATTACCTCCAATTTATATAGAAGATTGTTTCATATAAAGTTGTTTTTTTACAACTATAGTATTTTTTCTTTTAAATAAATTATCTAAATAATTATAATAAGTACCAGGTGTTATTATACCATTTATTGCTATTAAATCTAAACCTATAGAACCTACGATAGTATCTGCAAGTCTTACGCAATTTGCTGTTAGAGTAAAGTATGTTTTAAAATACCCAGATTTGAATTTATAAAATTTACAATTAGTATCTAAAAACATTAGATTTGTTTCATCAGTATACTCCTTAAATGGATCTTTCTTTGAATTACATTCCCAGTGAATACAATTGTTTTTAATAGATGATATTTTATCTTTAATAGCATTATGTTGAATTTTATTTAATGCTAAAGTAAACCCTATTAGAGAACGATTGCATTTAGAATTTATAAAATTAATATATTTTTTAGTATCAGCTTCTAATAAAACACCATCGCTAACAAGTGTAAATAATCTATTAGAACTACTATCATAAGTTCCATATGAATAAGTTATTCCATCAAAAGATATATCAACATGACCAAATCCATTAGCACAATCAGGAGCTAGATGAATAAATATATCTATTGTTGAAAAAGAGTTATCTATTAGATTATCATAGTCACTACTTTCAACTAAAACTTTATTATTAGGATTTACCTTGATAAAATTATTAATTTTGTCTAATAGATGTTGAGGTATAAATGCTGCATAAACTATTGGTAGTGTAATCCTAAATCTCCTTTTTAAATTAGATTTAAAGGTATTAATATCTAAAATCTCCCTTAAAAAATCAGAAAAAAGTGTAAGAGATATTAGTATTACATATATACTGCATATTTTATCTACTATAGATATATAATCTAGTGGATAAAATAATAAAACAACACCAAATCCTAATGATATTAAGCTAAAAATAAAGCCCCTTATACATTCTTTTACATTGTTTTTGTATAAAATAATAGCTGCAGTAATTCTACCTACAAAACTTAATAATGCATACAGACCTATTATTCTTATAATAGATACCGTTAAAAAAACAGGATTATATTTAATAAAAAGCCCAAGAGAAATACAAAGAATACCTTCAACTAGTGTACTTATATGGCGCTTTTCTTTGTTAAAAATATAAGTTAGCATAGATAATGCACCTATAACTAATAAAAAAGTTAGTATCATATCAGTTGTTATACGCCCTATAAAATCAGAGCTAAATAACATAATAAGTCCTAGTATAAATAAAATTATAGATTTTGATAATATAGAAAAAGGGGATATAGTTTTTACGTTCATATAAAACCTCCTTATAGATAGTATAATATTATCATTAAATTAGAAGTTTAACAAAATAGTATTTATGTATGATATAATTTTTACTGAAAAATGTAGATAAAGAGGGATTAAATTTGAATTTAGAAGCAGAACTAGAGTTGTCTTTATATGAAGAATTAAAAACAATACATAAAAGTAGTAAAAGTGAAGTAATACTTGTTCATAATAATATAAAAAACAAATTATATATAAAAAGATTATTAAAAGAATGTAATAAAGATGTATACTATGCTTTAAAGAATATAAAAAGTGAAAATATGTCTAAAATATATGAAGTATTTGAAATAGACAATAAGTTGGTAGTAATAGAGGAGTTTGTAAATGGTAAAACTCTTCATGAAAAATTAAAAGAAACAGATCATTTAGAAGAAATAGAAGTTATAAATTATATAATATCTTTATGTGACATATTAAATATATTACATAATCTAAATCCACCAATAATACATAGAGATATTAAGCCATCTAATATAATGATAAGTAATGATAATGTATTAAAGCTTATTGATTTTGATATATCTAGAAATTATAAATATGGAGAAAATATGGATACAATTTTACTAGGAACTAAAGGTTATGCATCTCCTGAACAATTTGGATTTGAACAAAGTGATTGTAGAAGCGATATATACTCATTGGGTATTATGATGAATGTGCTAACTACAGGAAAGCATATAAAAGAAGTTGAAAATAAAGGGTTATTGGAAAATGTTATAAAGAAATGTACTAAGATATCTCCAGATGATAGGTATCAAGATGTATCAGCACTAAAGAGTGATTTAATAAAATTAATTTATAAAACACAAGCCAGTAAAGAAAAAAATATAAACAAAATAGGATATAAATTAAAAGAAAAAATTATAAATGAAGATAGTAGTAAACCTATAAATATTAAAACTAAAAAAATTAATAAAAACACTAGGTTAAAATCTAAGTATATACCAGGGTTTAGAAATGGAAATAGGATCAATATGACACTATCTACAGTATTTTATATATTTTTAATAATAGGACTATTTGTTGTAAGTAGCATTGGTGAATTAATATAAAACTTAATAGTAGTAATAATGCTTTTAATGTATTTTTTATTATATACTAATTTTCTAGATATAAAAAACAAGTTACCAATTATAAAAAGTAATAAATTACATATAAAGATACTTGGATATGTACTATATTCTAATATAATATTTTGGAGCCTAGGTATACCATTAACTTATATTGTAGGGTAGTTGTATGCTATGAGCATACCAATAGGCTATAAATAAACTTTATAATAAATAATGAAATAGTTATTATGGAGGTTATTTATGAAAAAAGTTTTACTAGGAGTTATAATAGGATTTGTAGTTATAATAGGAGGTTGCGCTCTAATGCTTGCACAAGGTGCATCTAGTGTTAACCATGCTATAGAAGAAACACAATCACAATCAGAAAAAGAAAATAAGAAAATAGAAGAGATGGCTAAAAATATTACTTGGGAAATAAAAAAAGAAGATTACATGACTAAAATAGTTGGAGTTTTTGAAAATACAAGTAATGAAATGATAGATTATGTTCAGTTTGATTATAAGCTATTAGGAAAAGATGGTACTGTTATAGAAAAATCTTTTACTAATGAAAGTGATATAGCACCAGGAGAAAAAAGAAAAGTTGAAATATTATGTGAAAAAGATGATTTTGATAGCTACGAAATAATTGCTACGAATACTGCATTTTAAGGAAAGTATATCTTAACAATTGTTAAGATATACTTTTTTTAATACTAAATGCTAAACTTGATTAACGGAAGTAGTTGTCGGTGATATGAAACACTTTGCCTATACGTAGTTCAAGTGAAGGAAATTTTTTATTAAAGTATGGCTAAATTATCAACTAATCCATTTTTTATAGTTATGCTTTTATCGGAAATTTTATTTGCAAAATCTAAGTCATGAGTAATTATTAAAATAGTCATACCATTTTCTTTTAACTTATACATGATATTTATTATATCCTCTATAGATTCTAGGTCTAGTGCAGATGTAGGTTCATCAAAGCATAATATCTTTGGGGATAGGGCTATTGCACGAGCGATTGCTACTCTTTGTTTTTGTCCACCAGATAGTTCAAACGGATATGAATTTAGTTTATCTTTTAAGTTAACTAAATCTAAAATACTAGTAGCTTTTTCTAAAGCTTCTTTCTCACTTTGACCTAGTACATTAACTAATGCACAGGTAATGTTTTCAAGTACAGACATATGTGGAAATAAATTAAAATTTTGAAATACCATTCCAATTTGACCTTTTAACTTTAGTATATCCATAGAGCTTTTCATAGTGGTTTTATCTATTACAATACTTCCACTATCAAAATCTTCTAGTCCACATATACATCTAAGTAAAGTTGTTTTACCAGCACCGGATTTTCCAAGTAAAACTCCAATTTCACCTTTATTTATATTAAATGATATATTATTTAATATTTTATTTTTACCAAATGATTTATTTAAATTTTTTATTTCTAACATATAAAAACTCCTATCTATAATATGAATACTTATTTTCTAAAGCTTTAAAGACACTACTTAGTATGAAAATTAATCCTAAATATATAAGACAAACCTCAAGTAGAGGAATTAAACTTAAAGTTCTATTAGAAGCTATCTGAGCAAGTCTTAGTATATCGTTAAGTCCTAATATATAAACTAAAGATGTATCTTTTATTAATGTTATAACTTCATTAGACATTGGAGCTAAAATACTTTTTACTACTTGGGGTACTATTATTTTTTTATAAGTTGTTAATCTGTCAAATCCAAGTACTAAAGAGGCTTCATATTGACCTTTATCTATTGACTCTATGCCTCCTCTAAATATTTCTGCAAAATATGCACTATAGTTTAGAGAAAAGGCAAGTATTGCTACTGTAAATCTATCAAATACAATTCCTAAAAGAGGAAGTCCGTAGAATATAAATATTAGTTGTAATAAAAGTGGAGTACCTCTAAAGATTAATATATAAAATTTTGAAATACCATTTAAAATATTGTTTTTAGATAATCTTAATGTGCAAATAATTATACCTAGAGGTATTGATATTATAAGTGTTAGCATAAATACAATAAACACTATTTTTAATCCTTGTAACATATTAAATCCTCCTAAATCTAGTTAAACCATTTTTTATAAATTTTATCGAAAGTTTTATCTTCTTTAACTTCAGTTAAAGCTTTATTGACTTTATTGGAAAGTGAAGTATTTCCTTTTTTAAATCCGATAACAAAGCTTTCCTCTCCAAAGTTATCCTTTAAGATAACAAAATTTTGTTTATTTGAATTGCTTATATAATACTTTGCTAATACTTCATCAGCTACAACTGCATCAACTCTACCAAACTCTAAGTCTCTAAATGCATTGTCAAAGCTATCATAAAGTATAGGTGTTTTATCCTGTAAGTTATTAACTATATTAGTATCTTTTTCTATAACATCAAAACCAGCACTACCTTGTTGAGTTCCTAGCAACTTTCCTTTTAAATCAGATTTATTTTTTATAGAAGAATTATCTAAGGTAACTATAACTTGTTTGTTAGTTAGATAAGGATTAGAGTACTCTACTTTTTTCTTTCTTTCTTCTGTTAGTGTATAACCATTCCATAAAGCATCTATATTACCAGAGTCTAGCTCTGTATCTTTCATGCTCCAATCTATATTTTGAAATTTTACATTCATATTAAGCCTAGAGAAAACTTCTTTAGCAAGGTCTATATCAAATCCTACAACTTCATTATTTTCATCTAAAAAACCCATAGGTACAAAGGTATTGTCATACCCTATAACTACTGTATTATCTTGATTATTATTTTTATAATTAGTAAATTTTTTCTCACAACCTCCAATTAATATTAGAGGGATTATAATTAATATCATTAAACTAAATTTTTTTAATATATTTTTCATATAATATCTCCTTATAGTAAATTTAATTTTTTAAGTGTATTTCTTTGCGCGCATAAGGAAATAAACTAAAAAAACTCCCGCCTCTAGCTATTGCTAGAGGACGGGAGTTAACTCACGTGGTTCCACCTCTATTTATTAATGCCTCACGACACTAACCTCTTTGAGTACGACAAATAAATTGTTTATACTCTAGCACTATAACGGGTGCAGGGAATCCGGAAACAGCCTACTAAGATATCTTTTCGGTGCTCTGCTTAAAGATGTGTTCAAAGTAAAATCAATTGCACCTCTCACCAACCGGTAACTCTCTGTTAAAGATACTTACTTTTACTATTTCTTATCATTGCATTTAGTTATGTAATTAACTTTATTGTTTTAAATAATAAATCTATTTTTTATTTATGTCAATATTTTTTTTTAATACTAAAAATTAATATATTAGTTTTTATTAATATATTCAATTTCTTTATTTAAGAAATAAGAGATAATTGTCCTTATTATAACTATGGCAGCAAGGCCTAATATATGATTAAGGCTAGGGTCTAGTATTGATTCTATAATATCTGCACCTATTAGAATTTCTAAGCCAAATAGTATGTATGTGCCCAAAAAGTTTTTGATGGTAGTAACATTTTCAACAGCAGTCTTTCTAGTCTTAGATACAATTTCTGATTTTAACCATAAAGCAAATTGAATTGCTATACCCCATATTATTACTATTGTAGATAAACCTTGTAAAATAATTATTAATTTTTCTAAAATATTTTTAAAATCCAAATTAACCATATCCTTTAAATAAATTATATAAATATAGGTTGTGTAAAATATAAAAACTTATTACTAATTAGATATGACAAAATATAAAAAAAAACTACTGAATATAACATAAATTTAAAAGTAAAGTATTTTAATTTATTATTAAGTATGCTATAACTATTTTAGAAAAAAAATATACGGAGGAAGTTATGGGAAGACAAACTGACAAAAAGAAGTTTAACCTGCCTACTGCATATACTATATTGTTTTCTATAATTATAGTAATAGGTATAATTACACAGTTTATACCACAGGTTAATAAAGCAGGGATATCAGACGTTGTAATGTCTCCTATAAAAGGATTAAAAGATGCTATAGATGTATCTTTATATGTGCTTTTAATGGGTGGATTTTTAGGTGTTGTAGCAAAAACAGGGGCACTTGATGCAGGAATAGGTTCAATAGTAAAAAAGCTAAATGGGAAAGAATTTATATTAATACCAATACTAATGTTTACATTTTCATTAGGTGGAACTTGCTTTGGTATGTCAGAAGAAACATTAGCCTTTTATGCATTAATAACAGCTACTATGTTAGCTGCTGGATTTGATTCTTTAACAGCAGTTGCTACTATATTATTTGGTGCTGGATGTGGAGTTTTAGGTTCAACTGTAAACCCATTTGTGGTTTCAATAAGTATAGATTCTCTTAAAGGTGTTGGAGTTGAAGTTAATCAAGCGGTAGTTATGGGAATTGGAGCAGCACTTTGGTTGTCATCACTATTAATATCTATATACTTTGTTATGAAGCATGCTAAAAAGGTTAAAGAAAATCCTAATGCAACTTTATTATCAAAAGAAGAAGTAGAATCAGCTAAAAGTGCATTTATAAATTCAAAAAAAGAGACTTTAGAATTTACAACTAAGAGAAAAATAGTATTAGCTTTATTTGGATTATCATTTGTAGTTATGATATGTGGAGTTATTCCTTGGGAAAAGTTTGGAATAACTATATTTAAGCATACTGACTTTTTAACAGGTAATGCACTTGGAAACTGGTGGTTTTCAGAACTTGCTACATGGTATACATTAATGGCTATTGTAATTGGTGTAGTATATGGATTAAAAGAAAAAGAAATAGTTTCAGCTATAATAGACGGAGCATCTGAGATGGTAGGAGTTGCGCTTATAATAGGTATATCAAGAGGAGTATCTGTTATAATGAGTAGTACAGGACTTGATGTTTATGTTCTTAATAATGCATCACATGCATTAAGTGGAATGTCACCTATATTATTTATAAACATAGCATTTTTAATATATATAGGTTTATCATTTTTAATACCTTCTACATCAGGCTTAGCTAGTGTATCAATGCCTATATTTGGACCATTAGCAAAAAGTTTAGGATTTCCATCAGAATTAATTATATCAACTCTTGGTGCTGGATGCGGACTTGTAAATCTTATAACACCAACATCTGGAGTTATAATGGGGGGACTTGCTATAGCAAAGGTTGAATATAGTACATGGGTTAAGTTTGCAAGTAAGATAATCATTTGTATATATATATCATCAGCTATTATATTATCAATAGGGATGATGTTATTATAATTAAAAATATTTAATAAATATGAGATAGTGATAGTAGTGTTTTAAATTATACTATAACTATCTCATATTTTACTTTATACCTAATTTATACTAAAAAGCATACTAATAGAATTTGAAGGAGACTTATCTTTTATAAAAGATTTAAATATTACATTTCCATCTTTGAGGTTATACTTTTCTAAATTGAATTTATTTTCAAAAACAAATTCTAAATCTACATAACTATTTGGAGTAATATTATTTATATCTTTAGATTTTATAGTATAGCTATATTGTTTTTCGTATTTATCGCTTAATATTAAGCTAATATCTGGATCTATAAATTCATCGTTCAATTCATTTTTTAATCTTATATTTATTTTTGTGCAATTATTATCATTTATATAACCTAAAAATTCAAATTTCAAATTAGGGTCTATATTATTATCAAAAGAATTAAAACCTATTAAATACATACTTAATGAAAATAATAAAAAAGCCATAAATAACTTTCTCATAATATAAAAACCTCCAAATTAAAAGATTATATAAGTATTCTTTATAATATATAGAGTTTCCTCTATATAATTAGTTATTAAGTACAAAAAAATATAAGTATTTATAAAAGTTAACTCACATTTTGTAGAAGACTGCATATATATATTATTAAGAAGATGATATTTAATATATCATGTCTAATAAAAAAAAAGGGTGGATATTATGGTATGCAAAAAAGGAAATTATAAAAAGCATAATTGTGGATGTCATAAAAATTTTTGTTGTAAAGGCATAAATATAAATAAAAAAGAGTGTGAAAAAAATCATAAATGTAAATGTGATCATGATATTGATTGCTCAGAATGTAGAAGACTTAAATGTTTAGCTCAAAGAAAATGTGATGAAGCGAATGAAAGAATAAATAGAGCAAATCAAGCTGCACAACAAGCACAACAATCAGAAAGAAGAGCAGAGGAATTAAAAAGACAAGCTATGGAAGAATGTGAAAGAGCTCGTAGATTATGGAATGATTGTAGAAGAATATCAAATGAGGGTGAAGAGTTAATGTGTGAAGCTCGAAGACTTATGAAACAAAGTGATGAATGTCATAAAAATTGTCATGAAGAGAATGATGGATGTAGCTCAAATGGTCATAACTGTGAATGTAACTCGAATAATCATAGCTGTGGGTGTAATTCAAATGATCATAACTGCGGGTGTAACTTAAATTGTAAATGTGTATGTAATTGTAGATAATAAAAATCCCTAGAATAACTAGGGATTTTTATTAATTTTCAAATGGTGAATTAGAATATAATATAAAATATCCTTGTGGATATGAACAAACTGGGCAAGCCATTGGAGCTTTAGTACCTGTATGAACATGACCACAGTTTAAGCAAATCCACTTTTCTTCAGTATCTTTTTTAAATAGAGTATTGTTTTCAAGGTCACTAGCAAATCTTCCAAATCTATCTCCATGAATTTTTTCTATTTCAGATATTTTCTCAAAACTATTAGCTACCTCTAAGAAACCTTCTTCACGAGCTGTTTTAGCAAATTCTTTGTAAACTTTATCCCATTCTTCGTATTCATTATGTTGAGAATCTTTTAATGTTTTAATTAAATCGTCATATACTTCAACAGGATATCCAGCATCTATAGTTATAGAAGAGCCAGAAAGTTCTTTTAGATGATTATAAAAAACCCAAGCATGAGCTTTTTCTTGTTCTGCTGTATAATTAAATACTTTTTGAACTACATATAAATTTTGCTTTTTAGCTAAACTTTCTCCAAATGTATATCTGTTTCTAGCTTGACTTTCTCCAGCGAAAGCCCTCATTAAATTTTCTTTTGTTCTACTATCTTTTAATAAACTCATATTATACTCCTTTAATAAAATATTGCTATTAGGATTATTTACCAAAATAAATAAAATATACATTTATAGTAATTTAATAACTTTTAATTAATAAAGATTGATATTTTTAATAAAAATTAAGTAAATTAAAGCATTTGTTAAATTATTTATTAAAGTTTTATATAAAACTTTTCGTGGTATAATTACTATATATACAAACATAAAGAGGTGAAATCATGTCAAGTATAAAATATGATATAGTAAAAGAGGTAGGGATAATATCAACTACAACTTCAGGGTGGAAAAAAGAATTAAATATTATAAGTTGGAACAATAGGGAACCTAAGTATGATTTAAGAGATTGGTCATCAGAACATGAAAAAATGGGAAAAGGAATAACTTTAACAGCAGAGGAATTAAAATCTCTTAAAGAATTATTAAATAATATGGATATATAGAAATTTTAGTTTATATATTTTTTATATTGAAGTAAAAACTTAGATAACTTAGCATATTTATATATTTTTATTTTATGATGGATTTAAGATAGCATTTTATACACAAAAAATACCTCCAAAAGCAAACTAGCTTTTGGAGATATTTTTAGCATGTTTTTTGTTACAAGTTATCCTGTTTTTGCAGTTGTGATTTTTTTTATATATGCAGTTATAATTATTTTTTATTTCATAAGAAGTAGAAAATTTTCTAGGGTAATAGTTTAGAGAACTAAATGATGAAATATCACACTTAGAGCAATCATCGAAGTAATTTTGGTTACAGCAAGAATCACAGTTGTTAGATTCAAGTGATACTACTTTTTCTGAATCATAAGTAGCCTTGTTTACTAATAATTTGAAACTAGAATACTTATCTTCATAGTCAGATAAATCAAATTGATAAAATCCTTCACAATCGCTTATAGTATGAGCTATTCCTTTATAGTAAATTTGATCGTCATAACATTCAACTCCTAACAATTTTACTAAGGCATTTTCTACTGGCACTCCTTTATGATTTACTATTTGCCCCCAAAGTCTAACTGATTTGTACTCAGGCATAACAATGTCTGATCTTATTTCAGGCTCACAGTAGTCAACATCAATATCTAAAGAATTAGCTCCAACTATACTATATTTTGATAAGCAGCTGCAATTATATTCATTGTCTTGGTAGTATGATATACCAAACACCTCCTTTGAAATTTAGTAATTTTTAGCGTCTAATATAGCATATGAACAAAGCATTAAATGTGATTTTTATTATTTAATAATTTTAATGTTTAAAGTTATACATGATGTTTTATATAATAAAATTTGAGAATATAAATATATAATAACTTTATTAAAAGTACTTAAAAATGTATGAGTATAATTAATTATAAAAAATTTAAAAATGAAAGGGCTTTGTCATGTCTATTAGATTAGTGAATGTAGGGAAAATTTATAAAAGTGGAGAAGTTGAAACAGTAGCATTAAAAGATATAAATATAGAAATTAAGGATAGTGAATTTATAGTTATACTAGGTCCAAGTGGTAGTGGAAAAAGTACAATGTTAAATGTTATAAGTGGATTAGATACACCAAGTAGTGGAGAAATCTATTATAATGATGAAAAAATAAGTGATTACAATGAAGATAAGCTTACAAAATTTAGAAGAAATAATTTAGGGTTTATATTCCAACAGTATAATCTACTTCAAAATCTTACAGTAAAAGAAAATATTGAAATAGGTTCAAGTATAGGAAAAAATCCATTAAATATTGATGAAGTGTTAGATGCAGTAAGTATGAAAAATGAAAAAGATAAATATCCATACCAATTAAGTGGTGGGCAACAGCAAAGAGTTTCTATAGCTAGAAGTATAGCTAAAAATCCAAAGATAATGTTTTGTGATGAACCAACTGGTGCATTAGATGAAGAAACTGGAAAGCAAGTATTAGAAATGATACAAAATATGAATGAAAGATTTAAAACAACAACAGTAGTTATAACTCATAACCCAAATATTGCATTTATGGCTGATAGAGTAATAAAAATGAATTCAGGAAAAATAGTCGAAGAAATCTTAAATACCAAAAAAAGAAAGGCAAGTGAAATAAAATGGGGGTAAGAGTTTTATTTAAAAATACTTTAAATACATTTAAGAAAAAGAAATTACAAATTCTTGCCATAGGTATAATAATAGCACTTAGTTCTTTTTTATATACAACCATGTTTTATGCTATTGATAGCTTAAAAACACCTTTGGAAAATTTTATTAATGAAACTAATCAAGAAGATTTTTCTATAAGTATGATAAATGGTTTAACAGAATTTGATATTAATAATTTATCAGATAAAGAAAAAATGAAAGCAAGTAGTATGCTTATATATACATTAAGTGATATAAAAAAGTCAGATATTAATATTTATAATAAGATAATAGAAAATAGAATAAATGCATTTGAAAAAGATTATAAAGGTTTTAAATTAGAAAATAGATCTTACAAAGAAGTAAACTTTAAAAATAATGGTAAAAGTAATAAGATAACATTATTTAAAGATAGTAAAAATATAAACCTATCATATATAGAAAAAGGAAATAAGCCTAAATTAGATAATGAAATAGCAGTAACTAATATATATGCTAAGAAAAATAACTTAGATATAGGCGATAGTATTGACATAAACGGAAAGAATTACATTATAACAGGGTTTGTATTGTTTGCAGATAATACACTGCCTATAAGTGGAACAGATTTTAATATAGATAATTCTAAAATGACTTTAGGATTAGTAAATAATACAGAATATGAAAGTATAAAGGGAAAAGAAGATTTTTATTTATCTGGAGTTTCTAATAATGAAGAAAGCTTAAAAAACTTCAATGAAGATATTATTAAAACATATAAGGATAAAAATGATTTAAAGTATATAACTAGTATAGTACTTACAAAAAATCAAATGAAAAGTGGAGCAATATATGAAGAAATAAAGGGCGGTCAAGCTATGACTATAGGTATAAGTGTAAGTATTAGTACAATAGCTGTTTTAATAGTACTTATGATAACTTATAGAATAGTTAAAAATGAAAAAACTCAAATAGGAGTTTTAAAAGCACTAGGATATTCAAAATATGAAATACTTAAACCATATATAATGATACTAACAATAATATCTTTACCACTTTTACTTATTGGATATATATTAGGGGTATATACAGCACCATATATGAGTAATTTTTACTTAGAGTTTTATTTAATACCTAGTGGAGAAATAAAAACTAATTTAAGTGTATTATTAGTAGCAATAGTAGTACCATTAGTAGTTATAATAGGACTGTCAACTATACTTATAAATAAGATGCTTTCTAAAAAGGCAATAAACCTTATAAAATCAAGTGATAATGAAAAGGTAGGAAAACTTAATAAATTAGTTAGTAAATTATTAAAAAATGCTAAACCTCAAACAAAATTTAAATACTCATTTATACTTGCAAATACTAATAAATTTATAGTATTTTTCTTAGGAATAGTATTTTCATCAATGCTTATAATAATGAGTCTTATGATGTCTGATTTCTTTGATAAAATGAGTGTAGATTATTATAAATCAGTAGGATATATATATGAGGGAATTGTCGATATGTCTAAAGAATATCCAAAGCTTAACAATGATGATGAGAAATTTATAAGTTTACCTAATGGCATATACAAAGAAGACAATATAAACATTACTGGAATAGACAGTGATAATAAATTACATAAAATATATGATAAAAAAATTAATGATATAACTAAAGAATTAAAAGATGGTATTGTAGTAAATAATAGTTTTTACTTAACTTATGGAGTAAAAAATGGTGAAACTATAAATATAACTATAAATGATAAAGTATATAAAGAAAAGATAGTAGGAATATCTAGGGATTATGGAGAGCCTAAAGTATATATGGATAGAAAGAATTTAAGTAATATAATAACTAAAGATGAAGTATTTAAAAATATAGATAAAGATGATTTTTATACTGGTGTATATTCAAAAGATAAATTGGATAAAGGTGATTATTTATCAGTTATAAATAAATATGATATATTAGAACAAACAAAATCAATGCAAGGATTTGTAAAAGTAGCTATATATTCAATGATAATTACTGCAGTATTTATAGCTGTTATAGTTTTATATGTGCTTACAACTATGACTGTAGAAGATAATTATTATTCAATATCTTTACTTAAAGTAATGGGATATTCTAAAAAAGAAGTTAATTCTATGATGTTAAGTAGTTACCTAGTTTATTCTATAATTTCATATATTGTAAGTATACCAATAACTGTACTTGGGTTAGGATTTGGCATTAGATACCTAGCTAGTGAGTTTGGAATGGTTATGCCATTTGAATTTGAAATATGGCAAGGCATAGTTGGCTTAATTATAATATTATTTATATTTATGCTAGGAACATATGCAGCTAAGAAAAAAATAGAAAAAATATCATTACAGGAAGTTTTAAAATCTTGTAGTGAGCAATAAATTACACAAATTCCATATAACAATATACTGTTTGTATAAGTATTATACAATCATTTTTGTGGTATAATCATTGTATAATAAAGGTAAAGATGTGAATTATGGCAAGTATAAAATACGATATAGTTAAAGAAATAGGAGTGATATCTAGTATAACTTCAGGATGGAGTAAAGAACTATTAAATAATATAGATATATAAAAACTGTAGTCTAAACTACAGTTTTTATATTGAAGTTTAAATTTAAATAGTTTAGATAAGTTAAAAATTGATTGTTAATATTAGGAGAAATAGTTATGAAAATGCTTTTGAAATATGCTTTAAAATACAAAGGGCAGTTTTTTACAAGAATAGCTACGATATCTTTAGTAGCATTAGCTAGTATATGTTTTGATTTTATGATGGGATTTATAGTAGACATATTTGCAAGTGGGGATGTAAATAAATTTATACCAATAATAGTGGCAACAATTGGATTAATAATTATAATGTTTATAACAGAGTATTTAGATGGTCTTGTAATGTCTAAATATATAAAAAATACAGTAAATTACTTAAGATGTGATATATTTTCTAAAGTAATAAATAAAGATATAAAAGACTTTTCACTAGATAACAGTGGTAAGTACATATCAGTATTATACAATGATGTAAAAATGATAGAAGATAATTTTTTAAATAATATATTTTTAATAATATCATCATTAATATCTTTTACAATATCATTAGGAGTATTATTTTTTATAAGTCCATCTACAGTTGTATTTATAGCAGTATTTGGAGCACTTGGATTTATAATACCAAATGCTTTATCTAAGAAGTTAGTTATAGAAAAGAATGAATACTCAAAAAATCTAGAAGAAATAACTTCATTAACGAAAGATTTATTTACAGGATTTGAAGTTATAAAAGGCTTTAATATAAGTAATAAGATAAATAAAATATTTAAAGAGAGTTCGATTAAAGTAGAAAGTAGTAAAAGAAGATATGCAATACTTGAAGCAATAATAAAAGGATTTTCTCTATCTTTTAGTGTAACTATATACCTAGGAGTATTAATTTTAGGTGGGTATTTAATGTATAAAAAAAGTATATCAGTAGGTACTGCCATAATAATAATACAATTAAGTACTCATATAGTATCTCTAGTTAAAACAAGTATATCTCTCATAAATCAAATAAAATCAGTATCTCTTATAGCAGATAAAATAGAAGAAATACTTGAAACATCCAATGAAAGTATAGAAGAAGTTAAGCTTAATGAGTTTGAAAATTCTATAGAAGTTAAAAACCTTAATTACTCATATACTAGTGATAGAAAAGCTTTAGATAATATAAATTTAACTTTTGAGAAAAATAAAAAGTATGCAATAGTTGGAGAAAGTGGATGCGGTAAAAGTACTTTAATAAAATTACTTATGAGGTATTATACAGACTATGAAGGAAGTATAAATTTTGATAATAAAGATTTAAAAGAAATATACAGTTTAGATTTATATAAAAATATATCAATGATACAACAAAATGTATTTATGTTTGATGATTCTATAAAGGAAAATATAAAATTATTTGCAAATTATAGCGATGAACAAGTGTTAGAAAGTTGTAAAAGGTCAGGGATATTACCTCTTATAAATAAACTTGAAAATGGAATAGAGTCACATGTTGGAGAAAATGGAAATAAGTTATCAGGTGGAGAAAAACAAAGAATTGCTATAGCCAGAGCCCTTATAAATAATACACAGATACTTATACTAGATGAGTCTACATCTGCATTAGATAATGAAACTGCTTATAACTTAGAAACATCACTGTTAAGTCTTAATGATTTAACGATGATAGTTGTAACTCACAAGCTTATAAAAAATATATTAATAAATTATGATGAGATAATAGTTATGAAAGAAGGAAGGGTTATAGAAAAAGGAAGCTTTAAAGAATTAATCGACCTTAAAGGATATTTTTATAGCTTATATTATATACAAAGTGATGATAACAAAAATAAAATAACATAGACAATTTAAGCAAACAAAATTAACTTAAAAATTTGTAAAAATAGCATATATTATAACCCTCTTAAATATATCAATTATAAGAGTATATTTAAGGGGGTTTTTTATGAGCAAAAAAACATATGAATATAAATGTGTAGTAATAAATGAAAATGCTAAAAAGACAGCTGAAATATTAAATAAATATGGAAGTGATGGATGGAAGTTAGTATCTGTTTGGAACTCTTGGCACTATCTTAGCAAAAAGATAAAAATAGAAGATGAAGATTAAAATAATCTATAAAATATATTAGCCTAATTAAATATGTAAAAATTAATGTATAAGTAAATTAAAAAAATGTACCCTATAGAGTAGTTTTTAAATTATCTACTTACATAGGATACATTTTTATATATTTAAATTTTAAAATTTTTAAATAAAACTATATTCAATCAAACATATTAGATATAGATACTAATTTATTTAAGTTTTTATCTAAAAATTGTTTGATGGCTTTACATTGATAATTAAAAGAAGGTATATTATCAACAAAAGGCTCTAGGTTACGTCTACATCCACCACCGCAAAGCTTAAAGTACTTACATTTTTTACAAGTATTATGTATGTATAAAGAACGATTTAAAAATTCTAATGCCTTAGAAGAAGCCATAAGTTCGTCTAAAGAATCTTTATTAATGTTACCTAATTTCCAATAATCAAAGCAGTATAAGTCACAAGGATAAACATCACCATTGGATTCAATAACTATATTAAGACTGCAAAATCCATTCATACCACAGCTAGTTGGATTATATCCTTTAAGAACAGTTATATAATCCATAAAGTTTCTTATTTCTACAAACTTACCGTTTTTAATATCTTTATACCAAAGATTAAATAATTTATCTAAAAATATATAAAAACTAGTAGTGTCTAAGTAATTTTTAAACTCATTTTCTATATATTTATTTTGATTATCTATCTCGAAGTTTTTTATATAGGGTATAAATTGTATATATGGAAAATCATTAGATTTAAAATACTCATAAATCTCATCTATATTTTTAGCGCTTTCTTTAGTTACAACAGATAGTATATTAAAATTAACCTTATATTTTTTTAATATATTAATAGCTGATATAACCTCATCAAAAGTGGAAGAGCCATTTTTATATGTCCTATATAAATCGTGAGTTTCTTTTAAACCATCTAGTGATATTTCAACTAAAAAATCGTTTTCTTTAAAGAAAATCGCAAATTCATCATCTATATTTATACCATTAGTTTGAATAGAATTTACAATATTAATATTATTATTGTTATATTTATTTTGTAATGTTATAAGCTTTTTATAAAAATCAATGCCTACTAAAGTAGGCTCTCCACCTTGAAATATAAAGTTTATATAATCTACATTTTTACTTAAAGCATTTTTTACTATATTTTCTAGTGTAGAAATATCCATAAAATCATTAGTATAAACATCCCTATTTTTTGATATATCTTTATAAAAACAATATTTACAATCTAAATTACAAGCACTAGAACTAGGCTTTATTAAAATTGTTAAATGATTCATAAAATCCCCCTTTAGGTAGATAAAATTGTATATCTGTTATTAATAACTATTATATATTAAAAAAGAATATTTATTAAATATAAAATACATCAATAACCCCTGTTTTTATATTAAACAGGGGTTATTGATGTATTTTATTATAAAATTAACCTTCTTTAATCTCAAGAATTCCCATAGGACAAGCATCAACACAAAGTCCACAAACTATACATTTAGATGGCACAGGCTTATCATCTACTTTTGCTATTATGCCTTTAGGACAGGCATCAACACAAGTAAGGCAACCATTACATTTTTTCTTATTAATCATATAAACACCTTTAGGATTTTGAGTTATTGCTCCTTGAGGACATTTTTTAGCACATAGACCACATTGATTACATGCCTTAACATCTAAAGAATCATCTTTCTTTAATCCTATTTTTATACATGGAGTGTTTAATCCATAATGCTTATAAAATGCATTTGAGCAAGTCATTTCACAAGCTAAGCAATTTTGACATAGAGATCTGTCTGTAACAACTAATTTTTTCATTCCCTTTTCCCCCTAAAAATTTAGATTGTATTGCTAACTGTATTCAAGTTAAGTGTAGGACAAATACTTATAAAAATCAATTTGAAATTATGACAAGTAAAATAATTTATAAAACTTAAAAATTTTAGAACAACAATATGAAAAATATATTAAATATGAAAAAGAAAATAACAAATTAATCAAATGAAATTACAAATACATAAATAAAGTAAATTTATATAATATTAGTGTAATCATAAAAGGAAGAAATAATTATGGAAAAAGTAAAGAGTAATTTATTAGGTATATAAATTAATATATTAAATGAACGTAGTGGATTTAATACAGCAAATGCGACTAAGAGAACAAAAAAGAATGACTACAAAGAAAGTAATGTATGATGTGGTAGTAAATAAAATTAAAATGTGTAAAAGTGAGGATAAAGATTATGATAACAGTTATAACATTTAATCCATCAATAGATACACTTTACAAATTAGAAACTTTTGAAATAGGAAAGGTTCAAAGGTCAGGTGATGTTAAAAAAAGTGCAGGTGGAAAAGGTATAAATGTAGCTAGAGTACTAAATCAATTAGGGCATAATCCCATATGTATGGGCTTTGTAGGTGGATACAATGGCCTTTATATAAAGGATGAAATAAAAAAGATTGGTCTTAGAGATGAATTTATAAAAATAGATGGTGAAACTAGAGTTTGTTTAAATATAATAGATAAAAATAAAGTAAGTACAGAAATACTTGAAAGTGGTCCTACAGTAGAAGAAAACGACATGATAAAGTTTGAAAGACATCTAGAAAATATATTAGAAGAAACTAAGATACTAGTAGCTAGTGGAAGTTTACCTAAAGGATTGCCAATTGATTACTATGGATTGTTAGGAGAAATATGTAGGATTAAAAATATAAAATTTATATTAGATACTAGCGGTAAATACCTTGAAAGTGCAATAAATAGTCATATATATATGATAAAACCTAATATAGATGAACTAGAGGCTTTATGTAAGTGTAATATAAATAATAAAGAAGATGCTATAAAAGAAGCTTATAAATTATTAAGATATAATATAGAAAATATATGTATATCTATGGGCAAAGATGGGATGATTCTTGTAAATAAGGATAGTATATATGAAGTAAAAATACCAAGTATAAAAATAGAAAATACAGTTGGTAGTGGAGATTCATCAATAGCAGGATTTGCATATGGATTATTAAATGATTATTCATTAAAGGACTGTCTAAGGTTATCTAATGCTTGTGGAATGTCTAATGCTATGAATATTAAAACTGGATTTATAGATGTAAATGAAGTTGAAAAGTTATTTAAAGAAATAGAAGTATTAGAGTATAGTAAAATCTAATATAATTAGGTTATGTAAACTAAAAATTAAAATAAGTTAAAAAGCTATAAAATTAGGGAAGATACTAAATTTTATAGCTTTTTTAATTATAAAATAATATAAATACAAAACCTCTGTTTGAATGAATATGCGTTAAAAATGTTGTGTGTTATAATTAAATTAGCAGTCAATATTAAACTAAGGGGGAAGTATGAAAAATAAATTTTTAATTGGTTCATTAAAGTGTATGGTAATTTCGTTTATTATCGGTATGATATTAATATTTTTATCGACATCTATAGGGCTAAAAATGGGATATGATGCAATTCAAGCTAGTGGTGGAGGAATGGAAACATCTCAATATGAAATGATTGTTAAATCTAATATAGATAATTTTAGAACAGGTGGATTTATTTTTTCTTTTATAGGTGGATTAGGGATATTGATGAGTGGATATACTTTATATAAAAATATTGAGGAGTAATATTTATCTATTTAAATAAAATTATTATATTAGGAGTAGTAAGATTAAAATTACTGCTCTTTTTTATTGTTTATTTAATTTTAAGAATATATAAAGCCTTGTGAAGTAGTTAAAATAATATATAAGTATTTATAAAATCGTGGACACATTTTCATGATTAAAGAAGGAGGAACGAAACGTTCCTCCTAGGATAAAATATATTTATGTATTAATAATAAGTAAATAAGATGTATAATTAAAATAAATCAATTTTATTAAAACAAAGAAGTAAAAAGGGTGAAAAAATGAATTATAAAATACTTACACATGAAGACTATGACGATATAGTGGATATATCAAGAAATATTTGGGGAGGAAATGATTATTTACCTAGTGTATTTCACAAATGGGTAGATGAAAAAGATGGGTGTTTTTTAGGGCTAGTTGTAGATGATAAGGTGGTAGCAGTAGGAAAATATAGTATTCTAATAGATGGACAAGGGTGGCTTGAAGGGCTTAGAGTACATGTTGATTATAGAGGGAGACAATATGCACATGCAATTTGCGATATGCTGTTTAATTTAGCAAGAGAAGATTTAAGAAACAATAAGATAACTAATATAGCAATGTGCACTCATAAAGATACTGTAGCTAGCATAAATATGATGAAGGCAAAGAATTTTTATTTAGAAGATAGTTGTCTGGTAGTATTTAAAGAAAATGATAATTATAATAAAAATATAAATGATATTAATATTGAAAAATGGGATATATCATATGAAGAATTTAAAAACTTAGATTATTTTAAGAAAAATAAAAATAGAATAACTTATGGATTTACTTATTTTAATTTATGTAAAGAAATATATGAGGAGTTAGTTAAAAGTAATTCTTTAGTAATAGTAAATGGTCATAGATGTATAGTTAAAGTAAAAGGAAATCCTTCTATAATATGTATAGATAATACTTTTGAAGGTATTAATGACTGTGTAAATTATTATTTATTAAAAGAAAACTATAGTGAAGCTGAAATATATATACATAATCCAAGTGATGAATTAATAAGTAAGTTAAAAGAAAACAAATATGAGTCATTAACTAATTTTGAAAATGATTGTTTGTATTATGTTTATAAAGAATAGAAGTAAAAGTATATAGATTAATCTATATACTTTATTTGTATAAAGGGGGAAAAATTAATGGGTGTAGAATTAAAAAAGATAACGCATAAAGATATAGATGATTTTAAATTAATACAAAAATGGAATAATGACAACAGTATAAAGTATTTACTTAGACCAAATTTTAAAGAAGGAGAAATAGAAGATATAACATTAGAGGAATTAATAGAAGGAACTAGAATAAATGAATACAAGCATACATACATGATAGTTAAAAATGATAGAAAGGTTGGATTTGTAACTATTGATACAAATTTTAAAATGTTATTTAATGAATGTGATGATACTGCTTGGATTAGTATATGTGTAGGAGATAATAAATGTAGGGGTATAGGACTAAAAGTAATGAAGCTATTAGAAGATAAGGTAATGAAGTTAGGTAAAAATAAAATAGAGTTAGGAGTGTTTGAATACAATACTAAAGCTATAAATTTTTATAAGAAAAATGGATATAGAGCAATAGGAAAATCTGAAAACTTTGTGTATTACAATGGAAATTGGTATAGTGATATAAGAATGGAAAAACAGATAAATTTATAATCAAAATTAGTTAGGGAGATATTTGCAATGAAGGAGAAAATAATACATCAAAAAACAGAAAAAGAAAAAATGTTATCAGGAGAACTCTATTGTGCCTTAGATAGTGAATTAGAAAAAGAACATGAGAAAGCTCAAAGCATTCTTAGAGAATTTAACAATTCTTCAGATATAAATAAAAGTGAAATATTAAAATCTCTATTTGGAAAAACAGGTGAAAATTTTTGTGTAAAACCTACTTTCCGTTGTGACTATGGATACAATATTTATGTAGGAGAAAATTTCTTTGCAAATTATGATTGCATTATATTAGACGTTTGTAAAGTAACAATAGGAGACAATTGTATGATGGCTCCAAGAGTATGCATATATACTGCAACTCATCCATTAGATGCAGAATTAAGAATATCTGGCTTAGAATATGGTAAGCCAGTTACTATTGGAAATAATGTTTGGCTTGGTGGAAATTCAGTTATAGCACCTGGGGTAACAATTGGTGATAATGTAGTGGTTGCAGCTGGAGCTGTAGTTGTAAAAGATGTTTTGGATAATGTAGTAGTAGGTGGAAATCCTGCTAAAATTATAAAATATTTATAGTAAATATCTATTCTAAAATATTTTTCAAAAACTATAAAACTTTATTAAAGATAAGTAATACCAAGTAATATCATAGAATTTATCCTGATATTAGTTGGTGTTAATTTATGTACATTTTTAGTTATATATTATTAATTATAACCTTCAAATAAATGCCTTCCAAAAATATCAACTTTTTATTTAAAATATTTTAAACTTCTTTTCTAAGTGACTTATCTGTATAAAAATCAATAATACATCCTTGTGTTTTTTACTTACACTTGCGTATCTATAAATCATTTGGTATAAAGTTCTTTGTGATAAATTTTATAAATTAATAGTTTATGGCACTGCTAAATGTATTGATTTTGCTAGAGTAATTTAGTTGGTGTCAATATTTTGATTATATAATAAATAAACAATAAAATAAAAAAATATTTAAACATGCAAGTTTTTTAATTTAATTTACGAATTAATTAGTGTAAAAGCTTTTATAGTTAGGAGGAAGTAACTTGCAAGACAAATTAATGATTAAATATATAAAAAAGAAAAATCAAAAAGGAATGGAAATTTTAATAGACCAGTACAATACTCTTATTACCTCGGTAGTTAGATATCATTTAGGTACACTTATTAATTATGAAGAAGAATGTGTTAGTGATACTTTACTAGCCATTTGGGATAATATAGACGGCTTTGAAAAAGATAAAAATTCTTTTAAAAACTGGATATGTGCAATAGCTAAATATAAAGCAATTGACTACAAAAGAAAATATCTAAATAAGATAGAGACATCTAGTTTAGATGAACAAACATATTATATAGACAAAAATTTACTAAAGGTAGAAATTCAAGAGGAATTAAATGAGACATTAAACTTCTTATCAGAAGAAGACAAAGAAATATTTAGACGATATTATCTAGATGATGAAAGTGTAGTAGATATAGCAAATGATAAAAAGTTAGCTATTTCAAGTATACATAGTAAATTATCTAGGGGTAAGGCAAAAATAAGAAAAGCTTTATTAAATGACGGAGGAAAATAATATGATAGATAAATATAAAGTATTAAATAATGAAAAAATTCAATTTGATAGATATGATGAAGTAAAAGCTGATAACGAAAAAATGAAAAATATAATGAAATCTAAGTTAAAGTCAAGAAAACAAGTAAATAAAAAATTAATAGCAGCAAGTATATCAGCAACACTTATACTAGGCTCTGTGGCTCTAACTAATGAAACTACATGGGCATATATTGATAGATTAGTAAATCATATTGAATCTTTCCTAGATAGAGATTATGGTGAATTTGAGAAGTACAAATTTGAAGGGAATCAATCAATAGAAGATAATGGATTAGTTCTTAATCTAGGAGATGTAATGCTTGATGATAGACAATTAATTATAAGTTTAAGTATGGATTATACTAATTTTGATTTTAAAGAGTATGGCATTAATAAAAAAGATTTTATACCAGATATACCAATAGTAACTATAGGAAATATGTCTTTCCCTGGTCAAGGTGGGGGAATCATGCAAAGAGATTTAAGAGCTGAAAATAAAAAAGAGTTTTTATATACTGTTAATTTAACTAGTATTGACACTGACGGAGATGGACTTGTGGATACTGACTTTGAGATACTTGATAATCTAGAAAAAAATAAAGATTATAATTTAAAAATTAAATTTAAAGATTTTGATATAGGGGAATCAAAGACTGAAAAAGGAAGGTTATTAAGTAAAAGTTTTGGCAATTGGGAGTTTAATACAACTATAAATAGTTCTAATATATCTAGTGATTTAAAAATTGTCGATATTAACAAAGTTATAGATATAGGTAAAGGAGTTAAATTTAAAATTGATCAAGTAAGAATTTCTCCTACTTCAGTGAATATTAAAACACAATTAGAAGGAGATCAGTCCAATGTAACATCCTTAATACATAATGCAGATGTCTCTGTAAAAGATGAAAGTGGAAATAGATTATTTGGTGGGGGAATTGGTAATTCAAATGGAAATGGTATATACCATAATTTTGAACGTAAAGGTAGCGAAAAGAAGATTACCATAATTCCTGTAATCTATTCGGAAAATAATACTAAATATTTTGAAGATGAAAAAATAGAAATAGATATTCCTTAAATTAATATTTTTTAATAATACCAATGATTATTAATAGTCATTGGTATTATTTATTTTTATTAAACTTTTGTGAATTTTTAATAAGGTTATATAAATATTTTAGATAATATAATTGCAAATATGTAATAAAAAAATATCGAAAAACAATAAAAAAGTATTGGAATATATCTTTATGTATTATATAATCTATTTATCGAAAAACAATAATTATGTATCGTGTATGGAGGAAATATGAAAAAATATATTTTAAATTTAATACCATTTATTATAAGTATAGGATGTTTTGTAAGTTTTAATTTTATAGGAAGTGAAGTAGCACCAGATGGTACTTTAGTAGAGCCATTTTTCTTAATACCTATAGGATATCTATTTTTATTTATAGGAATAATAGGAGTATTAGTTAGAGTAGGATTAAATTATTTTAAAAGATCAAAATGTAATCAATAGATAAATTAAAAGCTGGCATATAAGCCAGCTTTTTCATATATATAGAATTTATGTTAAGTATAAAATTGTTTAGAATTAATAAAAATGAGGTTAATCATATATTGACTTTGAGTATTCAGTTGGAGAAATACCAAATGATGTCTTAAATTTTTTAGAAAAATAGTGAATAGAAGAAAACCCAAGCATCTCAGATATTTCACTAATAGTATAAGAAGTGTTTTTAATAAGTTCTTTACTTTTTGATAATTTTAATTCATTTATATAATTTTTTACAGTATTATCCATATTCTTTTTAAATAATGAGTGTATCATAGATGGACTTATACAAAAATGACTACATAATGTATTTATAGATAATTTTTCGTATATATGTTCATCTATAAATGAAAGTATTTCATTTAATAAGCTGTTTTCATAAGTTTGTCGCATGTGAGTCGTTGGTTTAGATTGAAAGTAGGTATTTTTTAGCCTGGCAGTATGTATAATAAGCTGTTTTAAGTAACAAATAGATAAATCATTGGAGTATATATCGTCGTTTGAAAGTTCTTCTATAAGTTTACTTATAATATTGTAGGATTCTCTTTCTAAAGTAAATACTTTATTACAAAGTACTTCATAGTCATTAGAGTCCATTTTAAAGTTAATAGTTAAGTAAGAGCTAATATTATCTGAAGTAGCTTGAGTATGAAATTGAAATGGAGCATAAAATATGAGATCGCCTTGTTTTAAATTATATTCTTTACCATCTACATTAGTAGATAGGTTTCCTTTATCAACATATGTAAGCTCCCAATAAGGGTGAGATTCACCAGCAAAAGAATAGTTAGTCCCCTTTTCTTGATAAAACTTAGTATAAATTTGATCAATATTAAGGGAAGATGAAATTTTAGTATAAGTATATTCTTCTTTTAGATTTATAGACTTAAATTCATCTTTAGATATTATGCTTATTTCACTTTCATCTGAAATTGATATTAAATTGAAATATATTCCTTTTTTTAAGTTAATTATCCTATTTATTATAAAAGATTTTATATCTTTTCCATCTAATGAAACTAGTATCATAACAACACCTTTATTTACTTTTAAAAAGGTAGAGTTATCAGATGTTAATTTTAATTTCTTAATACTTTTATTTTTTATATTTATATCTTTTGAAAAATCTCTATCTAAATTTTCACAAACTAGTTCCCCAAAATTTTTAAAGGCAGGATTAGTAGTTTTTATGAACATGGATACCCCCTAAAAAGTTTAATGTGTTAAAATTTTCCCCTAATATAATTTTATACTATTTAATATGGTATGTAAATTAAGATAAATAAAAGTGTATTTATTAAAAAAGTTGTAAAGGAAAATGTTTATTCTAAGTAAATTAGGGTATAAAAGTAAAAAATGTATAATGAATTATTTTTGTAGGATGAAACAATCCTAAAGTGAATTTATTAAGTAAAATATATGAATAAAAGTTCAAAGTAAATTTTATAAAAATTGGTTTTAAAATATTTAATTTTAATATAAAATAAAATTATAAGATATAAGTATAGACGTAGTAAATATTTGTCTAACAACTTATACAGACATAAGTCATAGTATATACTATAGGTAAATTGACTTATATAATTAACTGTGATAAAATCATTTAAAAATTTATATTTAAAGGAGATATGAGTATGTTAGAACCTGAACCCGAAAGGACCATCTTACAATCAATTTTTAAAAATGTGAAGGACTTTATAAATAATATTATTCACATTATAACAGGTAAAAAAGAAAATAATGAATTAGATAATCTAGCTGTAGATAGTAAGTTTGAATTAAACGATAAAGTAGCTAGAGAAATTATGGTATCAAGTAAAGATGCATTTTTAATAGATGTAAATGAAAATATAGATACTATATTAGATGATATATCTATAATAAATTATTCGAAAATACCTGTATACGAAGAATATGTAGACAATATAATAGGAGTCTTACATGTAAAAGATTTAATGATTGAGGCTAGAAAAGAAGGATTTAAAAATATAGACATAAGAAAGATTCTTCATAAACCATGTTTCATACCAGAAACTAAAAATGTAAGTGAATTATTCAATTCAATAGATTCACAAAATGATAATTTATTTATATTAATAGATGAATATGGAGCATTTTCAGGCATAGTAAGTATGGAAGATTTAATCTGTGAGATCAAGGGTATAACTTATGACAAAAGTGATTTACACCATGATAAAATCAAGAAGATAGATGACAACAACTTTATGGTTAAAGGAGTATTAAGTGTAAGTGACTTTAACGAAATATTTAATGTTAACATTGAAGAAGGAGATTATGACACCTTAAATGGTTATATTATAAATCAGCTAGGAAAGATTCCAAATGAGAACGAAGACATACAGATTAATTTAGGGAAGTTAATTCTTAAATTAATAAGAATTAATAAAAGAAGAATAGAAGATATTCAAATAAGTATATTATAGGTGTAGATTATTCTACACCTTTTTATAATATTATAAAAAATAATAGTATCTATTTGATATACATAATAGAGTAACTTTTAATTATATATTGTCATATACATATACAAAATAAAAAAATCAACTAGGGGGATTTTACATGCAATTAAATAATGACAATATGAATAAAAATAATATGAATAATAAATCTTTACAAGGGCAAGGAACAAATCAACAATTTCCAGGTGGGTCTCAAAATCAAGGAACAAATCAACAATTTCCAGGAGGATCTCAAAATCAAGGAACAAATCAACAATTTCCAGGTGGGTCCCAAAATCAAGGAACAAATCAACAATTTCCAGGAGGATCTCAAAATCAAGGAACAAATCAACAGTTTCCAGGAGGGGCTCAAAATCAAGGAACAAATCAGCAATTTCAAGGGGGATCTCAAAATCAAGGAACAAATCAACAATTTCCAGGAGGATCTCAAAATCAAGGCGTAAATCAACAATTTCCAGGGGGATCCCAAAATCAAGGAACAAATCAACAATTTCAAGGAGGATCCCCAGGACAAGTTGGTTTACCAAGCATGCCACCGCAACCACAACCACAGCAACAACAACAACTAAAGTCAAAGCCACAGCCTGATAGTGGTAATGAAAGGTCAAGAGTAAAGATAAAGTCAGTATTTGACGATAAATTTGTAGTAATTGGTAGAGATGTTTTTTTATATGCAACAGCTCAAAATGCTAATAGCGGTGATACATTTAGACTTATAATAGATGGTAATAAAGCAAGAATAAGAGAAGCAGGAGGAAGTTTCGTAAGAGTAGATAATAGAGATTTTTTAATTGCAGATACTGATAGAAGAGGAGCTACAGAGTTTACAATATATAGAACAGGTGATAGAGAATATGTATTAAGGGCACCTAATGGATACTTTGTTAGAGTTAGAGAAAATGATGCTAGACTAGTAGCAAGGGCAGTAAATGCTGATGAAAGAACTAGATTTAAATTTAGAAGAGTAGACTAAAAATAAAGCGTACCTTATAATTTTATAAGGTACGCTTTATTTGATTAAAAAATTAATTTTATATTTTTCTATATCTTTTTAGACCTACTATATTTAATAATGAAAGTATTATAGCAAATAGTAGCAATATAATTATATCCATATATATATCATTAAAGGTATATCCTTTTAGGACTACACCACTAAGTGCATTAGAACCATAGTATAATGGTGTAAATCTAGATAAAACTTGTAACCAATTAGCCATAGATTCTACTGGAATTATTCCTGTAAAAAATATTTGAGGAACTATTATAATTGGTATAAATTGCATCATCTGAAATTCTGAATTTGCAAAAGTAGACATTAAAACACCTAAAGTTAATGCTACAAAGGCTATTAATATATTTATAATTATTACTAAAAATACACTTCCAACTATTTTTATATTTAGTATATATACAGAAAATAGTACTAAAATTATAGTTTGTATAACTGAGAATAATCCATAACCTAGTAAGTAACCTCTTATAATCTCACTTCTTTTAATTGGAGTAGAAAGCAGTTTGTCTAATGTACCTGAAGTTCTTTCCTTTAAAAGAGATATACCTGATACTAAAAATACAAAGAAGAATACAAAAAATCCAATTAGTATAGGGTTTAAAGTATCAAAGTAAGATAAATTTTTATCTCCATATATATAGTTATTTTTAACAGATACTTTGCTAATATATAAGTTAGTGCTTAAGTTATGTGTATTTTTAGAAAAGGCAAATTGCTTTTGATATGAGCTAAGTGAATTTTTAATATTAATCATTTCGTCTTTTGCTAATGTAGCATTTATCTTAGCTTCTATCTGTTTACTATTTTGAGGAGAACTATTTTCATAAGTAACATTTAAAGTATTATCATCTAAATATATAAATGCGCTTAAATCATCTTTTAATATTTTATCTTTTATATTATCCTTATTTGAATAATTTAGTATATTTAAATCTGTTTCCTTTAAGTTATCATTAAATTCACTATTAGTATTATAAACACCTATATTTAGTTTTACATCTTTACTTGAATTAAATAAAAAATATACTAAAGACATAACTATAAGAGGTGCAAACATCATAAGAGCTAGGGTTCTTTTATCGTTTATAGTTTGTTTTATAATTCTAATTGCTAATGCTTTAACTCTCATTTAGTTTCACCTCCTAATTTTAAAAATATTTCTTCTATAGTATTAACTTCAAATTCTTTTATTAAATGATTAGGAGTACCAGTAGCAATTATTTTACCGTCCCTTATTAAAGCTAATCTATCACATTTTACTGCTTCATCCATAACGTGAGTTGTTACTATTATAGATTTTCCTTCATTTTTTAAGTTATAAAGCTCATTCCATATATCAAATCTAAGGCGAGGGTCTATACCTACAGTAGGTTCATCTAATATTAAAAGAGCAGGGTCTTGAATTAGAGATATAGCAAGTGATAGTCTTCTTTTCATACCTCCTGAAAAACTTTTAACTTTTTTAGAAAGGTGATTTTCAAGATTAACTAATTTTGAAGTATAATCTATTCTTTCTTTTATTTTAGATTTATTTAATCCAAATATTTTTCCAAAGAAATCTAAATTTTCTTTTGCACTTAAATCTTCATATAAAGCATCTGACTGTGCCATATATCCTATGTTTTGTAATACATCTAAATTAGGAATGGGTTTATTAAATACTTTTATAAATCCGCTATCTATTTTTTCCATACCTATTATAGCTTTAACAAAAGTCGTTTTACCAGCACCAGAAGGTCCTATAAGACCAACTATTTCACCTTTTTTTATATCTAAGCTTAAATCATCTAAAATTATAGATTTAGATAGTTTCTTAGATATATTTGAAACTTCAACAATATTCATAAAATACTCCTTTCTATTTTAGTATGTACTGTGCTTATTAATGATTATACTACAATTACAATAAAGTTAGAAAACTTAAGGATAATTAAAATTTTCATATAAAAATAAATTTATAAGTTTAATTTAAAATAATATATATTTATGTAAGTTATTCCAAATGAGAAATAAGTATTGACATTTTTCTACAAAATATGTAATATGAAGTTAACTTCATGTGAAATAAACTTCACATGAAAATTAAATATTATAATATTTAGAGGTGAACTATTTGGAGGATAAATTTATACAACGTGTTATTATATCAGTAATAATTATTCTAATGGGAATTATCGAAATGGTAATTAATTCATCTATAGAAGTAAATTTTGGATATTTAACCGCAATTATAGGTGGAATTCTTTTTATATTATCTATTGCTTCTAACATTAAATATCAAGTAAATAAAGAAGAAATAGATAAAGAATTTTCAAGAAAGTACGATGAAAGAGATGACTTAATAGATGGTAAAGTTGCTAAATTTACTTTAAGGGTTTTAATAGCTATAATCCTACTTACTATGTTCATTTCAAACTGGGTCAAAATTCAAACTGATAATGCTTTATTAATTATAATAATATCTTTTATGGTCACTGAATTTTTAGCTAGAAAATATTATAATAGTAGGATTTAATTAGGAGTGATTTGGTGAGGAATAGAGTAAAAGAATTACGGTTAGAACATGGATTAACACAACAAGAATTAGCTGATAAGGTATATGTATCTTCGAGAACAATAATATCTTTAGAAAAACAAAAATATAACCCATCTGTTTTACTTGCATATAGAATTGCTTCAGTTTTTGATTTATCGATTGAAGAAGCATTTATATTTGATGATGGGGACAAATAAGAAATGGAGAAATGAAAATAATGAGAATAGCATTTATAATTTTTGGAATAATTTTAACACTTTGGGGAATACATAGAATGAAAACTGATGATGCATTTTTTGGAAAAAGCCAAACAGGTAAAAACATATTTAATTTAATATTAATGGGAGAAGCATCTGGGCTAGGACAATTTTTAGGTGGAGTTTTATGTATAGTTATAGGTATAATATCTTTTATAATTAAATAAATAAAAGAGAGGACTTTTAAGTCCTCTTTTTATTAATCTATTATTTCTATAGATTTTATATTATTTTTATCTAAAGATATAGAACTACCAAGTTCAAATCCAGAGACAGTAAGTAAACTTATATATTGATTAGAATTAAATTTGTCCATCCAATCAAGTAGGGCATTAAAGTTTTTAATGTTATTTCTTTCTACTATTTTAGTAAAGCCATTATTAAAGGTTATTTTTAATTTATCAACGCTCAAATATGTCACACCTTTCAAAATTTAGTACATAATAGGTATTAAAGAGCCTAAGTCTAATAATTTTTCATCACTTAAAGAAATAATTTCTTTATTTTTAGATTTAACAAAATCATAAATTTTATCATAATCAGGGTGAAGCTTGATATTACCGTAAAAAGCTAATTCTTTATGAGATATAAGTCCGCTACATCCACCTATAAATCCATAATTCATATTAAATAAATCAATATTTCCTTTAGATATAAGTAAACAATCAATATTGTGTTTTATTACTTCTTTATATATACCTTCATCTGAAGTTATAATAGAATTTTCATCAACAATACATACTGAACATTTTGTATATCCTTGATTTACATTAATCATAGTAAGATTATTTTCTTTTATGTACTTTAAAATGTTTTTGTCTGTATAATCAAAATTATGAATAGCATACTTTCCAAACAAGCAAACATTGTATTGTATATTGTTTGGATATTTACTTTCTATAGGTAGATTTCCTTTTATGACATTAAAGTTATACTTTTTTAATTTATCATTATAATAATCATAGACATCAGGAGATACAACTATATTTTCATCATTTAATTTAAATATACTTATATCTGGATGAAACTTTATAGCATCATAAGAATTTTTACATCCAATTGTTTTTATTAAATCTATACCTCTAGCTCTTAAATTTTTCTCCATAGTAGGAGTAATTCTTTTGTCTACTATTGCTAATTTAACATAGTCATTAACTATAAAAGAATCTTTTATAAATTTCATAAATTTTCTCCTAAATATATAATAATTTTAGCTTATCATAAAAATTTAATATTTTACAATATTAAAAGGCATGTTTTTACATGCCTTTTAAGTAACTTTATTATTTGTTATCTTCACTATTACTTTCATAAATATTAGGATCTTGAGATGGATAAGAGTTATTTGTATTTATTACTCTAAAATTTATTAAATCAGTAGTTTCACTATCAGAACTTTCAAAAACGTCGTTATTATCTATTATTTGATTGTATTGGTCATCAAAATGATTTAAAAATGATAAATTATCATGTTTTTTGTTAGAGTTTTTTTTCATTTTATACTCCTTTGATAATAAATTATATATTAAAAGTATATGCAAGCTAATATATTTTATACTAATACTTAGATTAAATTGTTATAAATTTAGATAATATAAAGATTAAAAATGGGTAATATATATACAAATGGGTAATATATATAAAAATGTAAATAAATAATTAATAAATAAAATAAAAGTCTTGTCATAATAAATAAGAAAAGGTTATAATATTAAAGAAAAATAACATTTACATTTTAATTATATTGGTAAATAAAGTTTTGTTAATTGTCGAAAAGTATTGAAAAATGATATGTGTGGGGCAAGGCTTCTAATATTTAATTTTTAAGAAGTGCATATTATAAATACTTAGACTAGATAAATAAACTAAATTTATCAGAAATTAAACAAAAGTAGAGGGCGAGAAAATATGACAATACTAATAAATGCACTAGGCATAATTATTTTGTTAGGAATATTGTATCTATTATCATCTGATAAAAAAGCAATAAATAAAAAGATGATAGCTAAAGCATTTATAATACAATTTATCCTAGCATTTTTACTGGTAAAATTCCCACTTGGAAGAGCTGCACTACAAAAGGTATCTGATGTAGTAACTGCTACTTTAAGTTATGGATTTGAAGGTTTATCATTTGTATTTGGGCCACTAGCAGATTCAGGTGCTCCAACAGGAATGATATTTGGTATACAAGTTTTAGGTAACATAATATTTATATCAGCGTTAGTAGCTGCATTATACTACTTAGGTATAATAGGAGCTGTTGTTAAAGCAATAGGTGGGGTTATAGGTAAAGTACTTGGAACTTCTAAAGTAGAAAGTTTCGTTGCTGTTGCTAATATGTTCTTAGGACAAACTGAATCTCCAATATTAGTTTCAAAGTACTTATCAGGAATGACTAAAAGTGAAATAATGTTAGTTTTAGTATCTGGTATGGGTAGTATGTCTGCAACTGTTTTAATGGGATATGCAGGTCTTGGAATACCTATGGAATACTTACTTATAGGTGGAGCATTAGTGCCACTTGGAAGTATAATAGTATCTAAGATAATACTTCCAGAAACAGAAGTTGAACATGAATTTGTAGCTAAGGGTCATGAACATGAAGGTTCTAAAGAAGAAATAAGCATAGATAATAAAGGGGATAATCCAAACCTTATATCTGCAATATCTCAAGGTGCTAATGACGGGCTTCAAATGGCATTAGGTATAGGTGCTTCACTTATAGCTATAATAGCTTTAGTTGCACTTGTTAATGGTATATTAGGAGTTGTAGGATTATCATTAGAACAAATATTATCATATATATTTGCACCAATAGGAGCATTAATGGGTCTTCCTACAGACAAGATATTAACAGCTTCTCAGCTTTTAGGAAGTAAGTTAGTATTAAATGAATTCGTTGCTTTTGGACAATTGGGTACAATGTTACCAAACTTAGACTACAGAACTGGTCTTATGATGGCAATATCTCTTTGTGGATTTGCTAATATATCAAGTATGGGTATATGTATATCAGGAATATCAGTTTTCTGTCCAGAAAAGAGAAGTTTATTAGCTAAATTAGCATTCAAAGGAATGTTAGGTGGATTCTTCGTTAGTGTACTAAGTGCATTAGTAGTTGGATTAATAATAGCTATATAATTAAATAAATAAGATTATTAAGGAGGAACGAATCGTTCCTTCTTTTTTTGTTATACTAATTAAGATATAAATAAAAAGGAGAGTTAAAATGGAAAATAAATTTATAAAAAGAACAGCCATTTTAATAGGTGAAGATGGATTAGAGAAACTTAAAAATTCAAATATTCTAGTTATAGGAGTAGGGGGAGTAGGAAGCTTTTGTGTAGAAGCTTTAGTAAGAGCTGGAATAGGAAATATAACTATAGTAGATTATGCTAAAGTTTGTGAAAGTGATTTTAATAGGCAACTACCAGGGCTTAACTCAAAATTAGGCAAAGACAAAGTAGAAGTAGTAAAAGAAAGGCTTTTAGATATAAATAAAAACTTAAATATAAAAGCTATAAATACTATATTTAATAAAGATACTAGCAAAGAAATAATTAATGATGATTATGATTATGTAGTAGATGCAATAGATATGGTATCATCTAAAATTCATTTAATAGAAGAGTGTAAAAAAAGAAATATACCAATAATTAGTTCTATGGGTATGGGCAATAAATTAGATCCAACAAAAATAGAAGTAAGTGATATTTCAAAAACTCATACTTGTCCTCTAGCTAAAGTAGTAAGAAAAGAATTAAGGGACAGAAATATTGATCATTTAAAAGTAGTTTTTTCAAGTGAAAACCCTTTAGAGTTAAAAGAAAAAATATCAGATGGTCATAGAATAATTCCTGGAAGTATATCTTTTATGTCATCTTCTGGAGGTCTTATTATAGCATCTGAAGTTGTTAGAGATTTGTTAAATAATAAATAGAATTTTTTCTATAATTTCTTTAAGTGGCAATGATAATAAATATTGCATATTATAATTAAATTCTAATTATAGCATGGCTACGGGGGGAGTATGTTTGATTAATTTTATTATTTATTTAATGTGTATTATTTTATTTATTTTTTCATTTATAAGAGATTCAAAAAAAACAAAAAGTGCTTTTGTAAAAGGTGTGAAATCATTAGAAGCGATAATGCCTCAATTTTTTCTTATTGTAATTATAATTGCTATAATCTTATCTGTATTAGACACAGAGTCTATATCAAAGCTTATTGGCGAAGAATCAAAATTTATTGGAACAACTATATCATCAGTTATAGGTGCAGTTACTATGATGCCTACATTTGTAGCTTTTTCAGTGGGGGATTCTCTACTTAAAAGTGGGGCTGGATATGCACAAGTAGCAGCATTTATATCAACTTCTACTATGGTTGGAATACTAACACTTCCACTAGAATCAAAATTTATAGGAAAGAAGGCTGCTTTTTATAGAAATGTTGTAGCATTTTTATTTGCTTTTGTAGTAGCTTCTTTTGTAGGGGGAATTTTAGGATGATAAATATAAAATTTATTTTAAATAGATATAAATATGTACTTATTGGATTTATTATTTGCATATTTATATATTTTTTTAATAATAATTTGGGGGCTAGTATTTTTAGTAACGTAAAATCTAGTATTTTACAAATGTTAGGGATACTTCCAGGGGTTATGATTTTACTTTCTCTTTTGGAAGAGTGGGTTCCTAGAGAGTATTTTATTAAGTATATGGGAAATAAATCAGGGCTACTTGGTATATTTTTATCTTTTGCTTTAGCTTGTTTTGCAGCAGGTCCTATGTATGCAGCATTTCCTTTTGCCAAAGTTCTTATGGATAAAGGAGTTAGGTTTTCAAATATAATTATATTTTTAAATGCTTGGTGTGTTGTTAAGATTTCTACGTTGACATTTGAAATAAGTGCTATTGGATATGAGTTTACTCTTGTTAGACTTGTAATTGATATAGTTGGAGTTATTGTTATGGGTTATTTGGTTGATTACTTATACAATAAAAAAACTTTTTTTAAAAAGAGAGTAGAATGTTAAAATAAAAATACCAAATATATTTATGATTATATTTGGTATTTTTATTTTAATATAAAATTTTATATAAAGGTTTTAGTTTTATTAACTATAGAATTTTTAAGTAGGTCAAATTTAATGTAGTTTCCAAATAGGATTTGGTCTAAATATTCTATAACTATTGGATTTAAGTCAACATAAACTGTTGAAGCGTATAAAGAGATATTTTCAATTGGTTTAAGCTTTATATGAAAACCATTATCTACTAAACTTAACTTTATGTTTTTAAGATTATTTATAGCTTGTTTAGTTTGAAATACTACATCAATACATTCTATTGATGTATTTTTTATAATTTCTATTATTTCATTTATATTAATTTCTAAGCTTAAATTTTTAGTATTTTCATTTTTAGATTTAAAGGCTTTGTCTATTATATAGTAAAGTATTGTTTTCTCAAGTATAGGTAGCTTAGTTGGTGAATTAGCTATTATTTTTGGTAAATAGATTTCCATTTTAAGTCCTTTCTATTATGTTTCTATGACAATTCTATTATAGCATTTATCTTATCTTCGGTCTTTGCTGTAATAATATGCTTATTGTTTTGCTCTTCATAATAACATTCAATCTTTTCGCCATATAATATTTCTTTTTTGTATACTATTCTTATATTGTCAAAAACTTTATTCTTATAAATATCCTCTGGTAAAATTTCATAGGCCATATCTAGATAGCTTAAATTATGCATATGTTCATTTATATCAATGTCTCTTCTTTGAATATAGTAGTCCTTTTTGAAAAGGTAATCTTCACATTCAATATCTTCTATTTTTTCTGGAAATACATTTTTATCTGTTTCTGATTCATATAAATCTGCAATATCTGCTGTAAGTCTTACTGGTCTCCTTCTATCTGTATCAACAAATATCCATCTTGATGTTCCAATTGCAATTATATTTCCTTCTTTATCCTTAAGCTGAAAATCACGATATGCATAGAGTCTTTCTACTTTTCTTGACCATGTTTCTGCCTTTATATCATCATTATATTTAGGTCTTTTTATGACCTTCACCTTCCAATCCAAAAGCATCCATACTCTCTTTTTAGTTTCTATTTCTAAAACTCCATAGCCTACAGATGCACTGTGAAGCCCTGCTACGTCTTCCATTATTGTAAGAAGTGCTTTATTAGTCGCTTCATTATTTATTCCTATATCTTCTAAACCAATTTTATAGTTACTGCAGTATATCATAAATATTCACCTTTCTATTTAATATATCTATTTCTAGCTTAATTTCACATTATAATAATTGTGACCTAAGTAGTATTATACATAATATTCAATTACCTTCCAATCACAAAATGATTTCATTAAATTTGTAAATTTTATTATTAAGTATAGTTAATTCAATAAGATGTTGTTTGAGAAATAAAAATAAGGTTTTTTCGTAGGTTTCAATAAATAAGATGTTGATAAAGCTATTAATGAAGTTTATGGTAGCATTGAAACTATTAAACTTAATATGTATTTTATATAGATATAAAAGCTAAGGAGGAACGATTTGTTCCTCCTTTTTTATGAATAATTAGCTTTCACAAACAAGTTTTAACTTATAATGTGGGAGTTAATTTAGTATTTAAATTTTAATAATTGCCAATAAATTAAATTCACACTCAGAATAAGTGATATTAAGCGTGCCACTATATTTTTTTACAATATCATCTATGTTTTCAATCCCAAATCCATGCATATTTGAATCTAACTTAGTAGAGTTATATTTACCATTTTTAAATTTAATAATACCATTATAATTATTAGAAATAGAGTAACTAAAATAACCTTTATTGCAGCGAGCTTTCAAAGATATTTTTCTCTGCGAAATATCACTTAACTTTAAAGAAGCCTCAATAGCATTATCAAGTGTATTTGAAAAAATAGAACAAAGGTCAATATCTTCTAAAGGAAGCATCTCGTCTATATCAATATTAAAAAAACAATCAATTTGATTTTGTATTGCTAAATTGTATTTTGAATTTATAACTGCATTTACAATACTATTTTTACAAAACACTCTATTACTTACATTAAACTTATCTGAAAGTTCATTAAAATAATCTTTTGCACCTTCTAAATTATAATATTCTAAAAATGAATATATTACAGATAAGTGGTTATTCATATCGTGATGTAGCTTTCTTACCTTTTTTTGATTTTCTTCAAGCTCTCTATAGTAGCTATATTCTAGTTTTAGGTTTTGATTTTCAAGGCGATTTTTAACATTTTTAACTATATACTCAATAAGAAATATCATACTCAAGCTAGTAATTATACATGCAATTGCTATGGGATATGCTTGATATTCTTTTCCTAAAGGTGTATTTATAATTGTTGTTATTATGGAAATAAAAGGTGCTAAGCATATAATATCTATCATAATCCATGTTTTTATATCAATATATCTACCTATATTACTTAGCTTGTCTTTAGAAAAATGGTAAATTAAAAACCAAGAAAATGAAATAATACACATTTCTAGTGTTTGAGCAAAATAATCCATCCATAAAGTTTCACCTAAATAAATATAAACCTTAGCACAAAAGTCATTGGCCATTAAATTTATAGATACTACAATAGGATAAAAAATCATTACAGCAGAAATATTTTTAATATAGCTAGATTTATAAAAAACAACCATTATTAAAATAAAACCAATCATAGTATAAAAAACATTAACAATATCTGAAGTATATATAATTACATTTGGAATAAGATAAGCTCCAAGTATAGAAGCAAATTTAGCATATTTATTATCTTTAACTGATGAAAAATTTGCTATAACCTTATAAAAATAGTAGCTTGTTACTGCACAAAGTATTAAAGTTGTAAGATTGTAAATTATATCATACATAAAAGTACCTACCTTAGCATTGTTTTTGCAAACTCAATCATAAATGAATTATATCTACCACGACTTATAGGTAATGTTTCTTTATTTATAACTAAACTACTAGATTCTACTGAAGATACATGATTGATATTAATAAGATAACGTTGATGAATTCTTACGAAAAATGAAGGCAGATTTTTTTCAAGATTGTCTAGTTTATCATAAAAATCTATAGTTTCCGTAAAAGTAACTGCATTTACCTTACGCTTATCGCTAGTAAAATAATAGGTATTACTTAAGTTTATTTTTTCAGTTTTAGATTTAGATTCTACAATATAAAACTTATCTTGAATTTCATCTAATTCTTCAAGAGCAGAGTTTAAAACTTGTCCTATTTTTTCTGGTTTATAAGGCTTTAATATATAGTTAAATGCCTTAACTTCATATCCTTGGAAAACAAAATCAGGATATGATGTAACAAATATAATTATAGATTTTTTATTGTGTAATCTAATGTTTTTTGCAGTATCTATTCCATTTAGATCTTTCATTTCTATATCCGAAAATATAATATCATAATTTTCTTTAGTAATTGAATTAATAAGACTTTCTCCACAATCAAATTCATAGATTTTATAATCTAACCCCTTTAAATCTAAATGTATTGATAATATATTTTTTAGTAAATTAATTTGAGATTTTTCATCATCACATATTGCAATTTTAAGCATAAAAATTATTCCCCCTATTTTTTTATTATAGCATACCAAAAATTACAATATCACTGCAAAAGATTACATTTGGTATAGTTTTTAAGTCCTTAATAAAAATATACAATTAAATTATAAAATATTAGGAGGGAAGATTATGCTTAAAGTTAAGAATTTATATAAAAGTTATAAAACAGGAAATGTAAATTATGATGTATTAAAAAATATATCTTTTGATGTGAAAAAAGGAGAGTTTGTAGCCGTTATGGGGCCGTCAGGAAGTGGAAAAACTACACTTTTAAATTGTATTTCTTGCTTTGTGCCTTTTGAAAAAGGTGAAATATTACTTGGAGGAGAAAATATATCAGGATTAAATGAAGAAAGTTTAGCGGATATAAGAAATCAAAAGTTAGGCTTTGTTTTTCAGGACTTTATGTTATTAGATGGATTAAGTGTAATAGAAAATATTTGTTTACCACAAATTATAGCAGATAAAGATGTTACTAAAATGGAAGTACTAGCAAATAAGCTTTGTACTACTTTTGGTATTTCACATATTAAAAATAAATATCCAGCAGAAATATCAGGAGGAGAAAAACAACGTAGCGCTGTTGCAAGAGCTCTTATTAATAAACCATATATTATTTTAGCAGATGAACCAACTGGAAACTTAGATAGTAAATCGTGTAGAGCCGTTATAGATTCGTTTGTTCAAGCAAAAAAAGAATTAGGTGCAACTGTATTTATGGTAACTCACGATAGTTTTGCAGCATCATTTTGTGATAGAGTTATAGTTCTTAAAGATGGTGAAGTGTATACAGAGCTTACTAAAACTACAAATAGAATTGAATTTATGGATAGACTCCTAGATACACTTAAAAAACTAGGAGGTGATGATAGTGACAATGAATAATGTTATATCAAAGCTTAGAAAAAACAGCATAAAAAATTATTATATGCTTGCTTTTTGTATAACTTTATCGGTTTTATTAGTTACTTCATATGCATTAATGTTTTTTAGCCCAACAGTAATGAACATCTTACCATCAGGAGGAGATAGTAGAAAACAAGGTTATATGATATTTTCCATAGCAATTATTGGATGTGCTGTATTTACAACTTATGCATCCTCTTTATTCTATAAATATAAAAGTCGTGAGTTTGGAATTTTAATGGCATTAGGAGAAAGAAAATCAAAGCTTAAGAAAGTTTTATTAAAAGAACTTATACTTATTATTCCTATATGTTTAATAGTTGGGGTGGTTCTTAGTATTCCTGTTTCTTATATAATATGGAAAGTTTTTCAGATATTTATTATAGATACAAAAGAAATGGCATATAAGTTTGGAGCTACAGGACTTATATTTGGAGTTGGGTTTTGTATTTTTGTAACATTATGTATATTTATAAATGGTGCTAAGTTTATAAAAAGAAGCAATATTATGGATATTATCTATGAACAAAGAAAGTCTGAAGTTGTAAAAGATATTAAACCTTGGACTGGTGTAGTTGGCTGGATATTAGTTATAAGTGGATTGTTTTTAGGATATGGTGTTCCAAATATAATAGTAGAAACAATAGGATATATTATGCCATCTATATGGAATGTTATGTATTTATTATCATTTTTAGGTCTTTATATGGTATTAACTCACGCAATAATCTATAGCAAAAAAGGAAAAAATCCTAAAAAGTATTATAAAAATATTATATCAACAAATATGATGAGATTTTCAGGAAAACAGACAGTTAGGAACATGTGTGTAATAACATTTTTAATTGCAGGAGGAGTGTTTGCAGCATTTTATACACCTACAGCGATGACTGGTCTTTTAGTAGATATAAAAAACAATCCTATAGATTATGCTTTTTACTATAAAGGAAATGAAAATCAAATAAATAAAGAAGAAATATATTCTCTTTCTAAGGAGAATAATGTTTCTATAACAGACTACTATGAGGTAGATGCTATTTCACTTATTACAAATGGATATTATAGAGATTATGATGAAAATAATATGCTTAAAAATGAGTATGTAGAAAAGATGCAGTATAATGAGTTTTTCAAAGAAAGTGATTTTAATAAAGTATCAGGACAAAATATTGATGTTTCTAAAGGTGAGTATTATAAAGTTATAGCTGATGGAGAATCTGAAAGCATTTGGTCAAAATTTAATGATTTAGATGCAATAACTCATCCAGTAACAGGTGAATCTGAGAAAATAAAATTTGCAGGAACAGTTTCTTTTAGACCTTTTGCGAAAGAACATCAAGGAAAGTATGTAATATCAGATAAAGATTATTTAAGACTTTCAAAAGGATTACCAAAAGAACAATACGAGAAGTTTGTGTTATTTAATGTTATAAATCCTAATGAAACTTATGAATTTGCTAAAGCTTTAAAAGAAGAAATTATAAATAGAAGTTCAAAAGATGTAGCAGTATCTACTTCTTTCGATGAGTATGAAAAAATGTTAGCACAAAAAAATGGAGAAGAGTATGATTATGATATCAAGTTAGAACTTTCTTCAGATAATAATCAACTTTTTAATGAGTGGAAGTATTATCCTATGTTTAAACCTTTAGATAAACAAGATTTACTTAAGAATATGGCTGTGTTTATTATGTTATTCATTTATATAGCAATAATATGTTTAGCATCAACGGCAATAATAGCTTATACTAGAGCAGTAACTATTGGACTTGATAATAAACAGCTATTTTCAGATATTAAAAAGCTTGGAGCAAACAAAAAATATATTGAAAAAAATATTAAAAAGCAATTAGCTAAGGTATTTATATATCCAACAGTAATAGGAAGTATTTTTACATATATGATATATCTTACTATATTCTACGGAAATAGTGGAGGAAATATATCACAAGGAGAGTTTTTAGCTCTTATTGTAGGATTAGGAATAATTTTACTAGTAATATTATTTATGTTTATAATATATAAGTTTTCTCTTGAAAAAGTTAAAAAGATAGCTAAAATTTAGCTAGCAGTTTATATTTATGCTTGCCTATATAACTATTTGAATGATTAATATATTAATTAAAGAAAATATAAAACTATTAGTAAATTTTATTATTATAAACTATAATATAAAATTTAAAAAATAACTGTACCTGAGATTTTAAAGTGTTTAAATACATAAGGTACAGTTATTTTTATATTATGTTTGTTTAACATAATTAATATTTAATAATATTTTAGACACTAGAAATAACACAGGCAATTCTATTAAAGGTCCTATTATAAGCGCTAATGATATTAAAGGCTCATTAGGAAAAGCTGAAACTGCTATTGCAAGTGCTATAGGTGAGTTTCTAGCTAAAGTAGTTAAGCTTAAAGCAACATTATCCTCTTTACTTAATTTTATTTTTCTACCAACAACTTGTCCAATAACTAAGTTAATTATAAAAAATAGTAGTACTGGTAGTAAAAGCTGTAAAAGTACTTGAGGATTTTTAAGTAATACTTTACCTTGAGATGCAAACATTGAAATTATTGCTAAATTTAAAAAATAACCTTGGTAATCACAAGCCTTTGGAGATATATTTTCTTCAAAATAACTTAAACCTTTTTTATTAATTGTAATTTTTCTAAAAATAGTAGCTAATAAAAGAGGTATAAATAAGCTTACAACCATTCCTTGAGTAAGGCTTAATGCATCTATGTTTACACTTGAGCCTCCAATTAAAAATACATACACAGGAAGCAGTAGTAATTGAAGCATAAAGTTTAGTGGTAAAATTGATGCTCCTAATGCAACATTACCTTTTGCTATAGCTGTAAATATTAAATACCAATCAGTACAAGGTGTTACCATAAGCATTATAAATCCAATTAAAAGCTCTGGACTATTTTGTAAGAAAAATTTCCCTAAAAAAAATATTAAAATAGGTGTCCATACAAAATTTATAAGTATTGCTGTTAATGTAAACTTTATATTTTTAAATGATTTTGTAATATCTTTTAATGGTATTTGTATAAATACTAAAAATAACATTATTATCAAAGAAGGCATAATTAAATATTCAGAATAGGTTTGTATAATATTTATTTGCCCGAGTATTATTCCTATTAAAACCATCAATAATATAATCAAACTTTGAAATTTATTAATATTGTCCATTTTAAACCTCCTTATATATTTACAATTTTATAGATATTTATTATCAATTGCAACTGTTTATTAAGAAGAATTAAAATATAAAAAATGGGAAAATAAAAGAGGAACGATTCGTTCCTCTTTATCTAAAGTTTATATTCAATTATATTATCATCACCATGTTTAACATCTAATCCAATCATAGAATTAAGTTCTTTTAATGCATCATTATTAGTAATTATTACTGGAGTAATTAAAGATATATTATTATCAATAAAAATTTGTCTATCAAGCTCTAAAATAGGAGTACCAGCAGTAACTTTATCACCAACTTTACGTAAAAGTTTAAATCCTTGTCCTTTTAAAGTAACTGTATCAATACCAACATGAACTAACAATTCTAAACCATCATTACTTTTCATAGCAAAAGCATGATTAGTATCCATTATAAGTTCAATTGTACCATCACAAGGAGCAACTACAACATCTCCAGTAGTATCAATAGCAACTCCATCCCCTAACATTTTATTTGAAAAAACTTCATCTGGAACATTACATAAATCTATAACTTTCCCTGATATAGGTGCTTTTAAAGCCAAATTTTTCTTTTTAAATATACTAAACATAAGTTAGTTCCTAAAGTAGGAACCTCACCATCCTTTCATATTATAATTTATAAAAAATATATATTATTTTATTTAATAATAAAAAAAGGCATAAGTTTATCAAATAAACTTATGCCTGATTTAACAGTAACACGTTTATTTAGATTCTAGCAAATATATGTAAAAATTGTCAATTGAATAAATAAAAATAAATTTAAGAAAATTCTATAAAAATATATTGACAATGTTTTCCTGTGGCATATATAATATAGACATAATAAAAAGTTAAAATACGAAAAAGGATTGTTACTTTTAGAAGGCAAAACCTATATTGAGTCGCGATATTACGTTAGACTTGGTATAGATTTTTTTATTTTAATGATAAATGTTATATAGTTAAAAGACATCCGAGTTTATAGACTTATGAATTAGGGGGTAAAATATGATTATAGACAAGATTGTTAATAACAATGTTGTAACCGTACTTGATTCCAAAAATAAAGAAGCAGTTGTTATGGGAAGGGGTATAGGTTTTAAAAAAAAGCCAGGGGACCTTATAGACAAAGATAATATAGAAAAAATATTTACTATGGATAATCCTTCAAAAAATCAAAAATTAATAGAACTATTAGAAAATACACCAAGTGAGTATCTTTTAATAACAGAGGAAATAGTAAAGCATGCTCAAGATGTATTAGGGAAAAAATTAAATTCATCTATATATGTACTTTTAACAGATCATATAGTATTTGCAGTAGATAGATTTAAAGAAAATATTGTACTTCAAAATCCTATGATTTGGGAAATTAAAACATTATACAAAGATGAATATAGATTAGGACAGTGGTCTATTAATTTAATTAAAGATAAGTTAGACATAGAACTTCCTGAGGATGAAGCAGCATTTATAGCACTTCATATAGTTAATGCATCTCTTGGAGAAGAAATGTATAACACTATGAATATAACTATATTAACAAAGGATATATTAAAAATTATAAAAACTCATTTTAATTTAGATTTCAATGAAGATTCACTTGATTATATAAGGCTAGTAACTCATTTAAAGTTCTTTTCTCAAAGAGTATTTAAAAAAGAACAGCTAAAATTAGAAGATGACGATATATATAATATGATTGTAAGTAAGTATAAAGAAGAAAAAAATTGTGTAGATAAAATATCTAAATACACAGAACGATCATTTAATTATACCCTTTCAAAGCAGGAAATAATATATTTAATATTACATATAAAAAAAGTAAGTAGTAAAAATTAATAATACGATGGATTGTTACTTTTAAATAAGGCAAGACCTAGATTATGACTTTAGATAGTTGTAGTTTGGTTCTTGCCTTATTTATTTATGAAAATAAAATTAGGGGGACTAAAATATGAAAGAAAAAATTCTTAAGATAACAGAAGGTTTTTCAAAGGCTATGGTACAGCCACTTATGTATTTAGCTATAGTAGGTCTAATAACTACATTTGGTGTTTTAATAGTAAATCCTACTATAAGTAATTTTATACCATTTCTAAAAGCTGCACCATTTCAAATGTTAGGGAATATATTATATTCATCTATGATGTTTATAATAGAAAACTTAGGTATTATATTTGCAATAGGAATAGCTTCAGCATATGCTAAAAAAGACAAGCATAGAGCAGCACTTATATCATTAATGATATATTTTACATATCTAAAATCAATGAACACAATGTTAAGTATGATGGGGAAATTAGTAGACCCTCAAAATCTTATGGGTTCAGGACAAGCATTAGTTTTAGGAGTTCAAGTATTAGATACGGGAGTATTTATAGGAATATTAATAGGATGTTTAGTAGGATTTGTATATAACAGAACTTGTGATAAAGAATTTAAAGGTGCAATGCAGATGTACTCAGGTACAAAGTTTACATTAGTAACACTTATACCAATAGCAATATTTTTAGGGGTAGGTTTGACATTTGTATGGCCATCAATTCAAGGGGTAATATCTAAAACAACTGGATTTATATCAGATTCAGGAGCACTTGGAATGTTTACTTATGGATTCTTAGATAGAATATTAGTACCAACAGGTCTTCATCACTTAGTATACACACCACTTTTATTTAGTGACTTAGGTGGAGTTGTAGAAGTTGGTGGTAAAATATATGCAGGTGCAATGCCAATAGCAATGATGGAAATGAATAATCCAGAAATTACGAAATTCTCAACATCTATAATATATCAAGCAACATCAATATCTAAGATGTTTGGATTAGTTGGTGCTTCTCTTGCAATGTATCATTGTGCAAAGCCTGAAAATAAGCAAAAAGTAAAATCAATATTACTTCCAGCTACAATAACTTCAGTACTTGTTGGTATAACAGAACCACTTGAATTTGCATTTTTATTTGCTGCACCAATACTTTTAGTAGTACATGCTTTACTTACAGGTTTAGCACTTGCTGTTTTATACATTTTAGATGTTACTTCAATTGCTGGGGGCGGAATAATAAATGTAATAATAATGAACTTAGCAGCAGGAGTAGATAAAACTAACTGGCCAATTTTCTTTGCAGTTGGTATAGCTCAACTTGGTCTTTACTACGCTTTATTTAGAGTATTAATAAATAAATTAAATCTAAAAACTCCAGGAAGAGAAGATAAAAAAGAAAGTAAAGAAGAAAAGCTAAATCAAGTAGATAATGATATAGATGTATCTTATATAGTTGATGGATTAGGTGGAATAGATAATATTGTAAATGTTGATAATTGCTTTACTAGATTAAGAGTTGAAATAAAGGATGAATCTTTAATAAAAGATGATTTAATAAACAAGGTTGAAAATAGTGGAATAGTTAAAAAGGGTAAAAATATCCAAATAATATTTGGTCTTCAAGTATCATCTGTAAGACAATTAGTGGATAAATACTTACAAACAATAAAAGCAAGCTAATGTATTAAATTAATATAAAGGGAGGAATTAAATATGAAAATAACAATAGTAGGTGGGGGAAGTACATTTACTCCAGGAATAGTAAAATCAATAGTACTTAGAAATAAGGATTTAAAAGTTGATGAAGTAGTTTTATATGATATAGATAAAGAAAGACAAGATAAAGTAGGGGTAATAGTTGATTATATAATAAAAGAGTGTAATGTAGATACTAAATTAACATTATCAAATGAACCAGAAGAAGCATTTAAAGATGCAGACTTTATATTTGCTCAAATGAGAGTTGGGAAATATGCACTTAGAGAACAAGATGAAAAAATACCTTTAAAGCATGGATGTGTAGGTCAAGAAACTTGTGGAGCTGGTGGTCTTGCATATGGACTTAGAACAATATTCCCAATGATAGAAGTTATAGACTATGCAAATAAATATGCTAAAAAAGATCACTGGATATTAAACTACTCAAATCCAGCTGCAATAGTATCAGAAGCTTGTAGAAGATTAAGACCAGATGCAAGAATAATAAATATATGTGATATGCCAATAGCTATACTTGACCAAATAGGACAATGTCTAGATATAAATGCTCATGAAATGGAGTATGATTACTTTGGACTTAACCACTTTGGATGGTTTACAAAGTTAGAGTATCAAGGAAGGGATATACTTAAAGAGGCAAAAGACTATGTAATTGAAAATGGAACATTATTATCAAAAGATATAATACAAAAGATAGAACAAGCAAAAGAAGCTGGAATAAGACACAATGATGCTTCTTGGTTAAAAACTTGGGCTAATATGAAAACAATGGTTGAATTAATGCCTGAGTATTTCCCAAATAGTTATCTTCAATACTACTTATTATCAGATCTTGTAGTATCTCAGTCTAACAAAGACAGAACTAGAGCAAATGAGGTAATGGATGGAAGAGAGTCTAATTTATTTAAAGGTGTTGAAAAGTATTTAGAAACAGGGGAAATGGATAAAAAGACATTCTATCATGGTGAACATGGTAACTTTATAATGGACTTAGCTGTTGCACTTAAAAATGATACAGGTAAAAAGTTCTTAGTAATAGTAGAAAATAAAGGAACTATACCAAACTTACCATATGATGCTATGGTTGAAGTGCCAGCATATATAACAAAGGATGGTCCACAAGTTATATCTAGAGAGCCAATAGGAGATTTTTATAAAGGATTAATAGAAGAACAATTAGCTTCAGAAAAATTATTAGTAGAGGGAGCTATAACTGGTTCTTACCAAAAAGTATTAGAGGCATTTATAGTTAATAAGACTATAGGTTCTGCTCATACTGCAAAAGCTATATTAGATGATATGATAGAAGCTAATAAAGATTTCTGGCCAACATTAAAATAATAGATAAAAAAGGGAATGTATTTCATTCCCTTTTTTATTTTATATGTTTAAAAGAGATGTTGTTTTTTAAATGTATTATACTAATATTAAGCTATAATATAAGTATTCAAAAATTGCAGGGGATATTTGATAGAAGCCATTACGACAGATATAGTTGATGATGAATTTCACAACAAAATAGACAAAGAGTTTTTAGAAAGTCAAAAGGCAAAATGTTATACGTTAACTAATCCACCAGTAGAAAAAGCAACCCAAGGGATACTTAGTAATTATAAAGTAGTAAAAAAAGGAATTTTATACTTTGCTGATTACTATGGCGATGGATAGTAAATAGGAGATAAGGGGTGATAGTTTGGATAAAAAAATACTATATTCATTATTAATTACTATAGGTATAGTTTTGGTATGTTTGTTTGTTGTAAATATGGTTTTAAATTCTGTATTAGGAGAGCTTGGGATATATGTATCAATGTTTGCAACTATAATATTTACCATAATTTATTGTACTCAACTAATACTTAGTAAATTAGATAATAAATAAAGAGTGTAAAAAGGTTATAAATATGAATGTTCACGAAAACATCTATTTTTATGTACACTAATTTTCTTATAAGTTATTAAAGGATATTAAATTAATATGTAAAATTTTATGTAGTAGTGTTTATTATAAAATTTTTATTAAAAGGGGATAAGCAAAGTGATTAATAGCAAAAATTTAATAATAAGACAATTGGAACTAGGAGATGAAGAATACTTATATAAATGGTGGAATGATGGAGATATTATGGAACATGCTACTCATGTATTTGGAACTTTACAGAGTAAGGAATCAATAAAGAAGAGCATTTTAAAAGATATTGAAGATACAACAATGTTTCCAAATTCTAAAAGATTTATTATTTGTAAAAAAGATACTTTGGTTCCGATAGGGGAAATAAATTACTGTAATTGGGATAGTAGGAATCAGAAAGCTGAGTTAGGCATAAAAATATGCAATATTGAAGAGCAAGGTAAAGGTAATGGAGTAGATGCTTTATATCACTTTATAGATTTTATGTTCAAATTCTTAAATATAAATAAAATAGAGCTGACTACTATGAGTGATAATAAAAGAGCACAACAATTATATAGAAAATTAGGCTTTAAAGAAATTGGTATAATTAGAGAGGCTTATTTTGATAGTCGATATGGTAAGTTTGCAGATGTAATGTATATGGATTTATTAAAAAAAGATTGGGATAATTTAAAAAGTGACATACTTAAATTTGAAAGAGTTGAAGAATTAATATAACAGGAAAAATAAAAAGCTGGTAGGAAAAAATCCTACCAGCTTAACACAGAAAACAAACTTAACACAGAAAGGAATCTGTATTAAAATTGACATTTGATATTATATCATAAATTTTATAAAAAGTATAATAAAAATAGTTAATATATTTTTAAAAATTATTTAAATATTAATATTTTTCTACTATTCCAAGTTCTTTTTTTAAAGCATCTTGTAGTATTTGAGAAAAATTTAAATTTTGTTTCATAGCCTCTATATTTAACCATTGTGGAATAGTTAAAGTTTTCTTTATAGATATATTATCAAAAGCCTTTCTCACTCTAGGCATTATTGCATTTACAGACATTAAAAACTCATTATCATTTAACTTATCTTTATATTCAATAGGATTTATTGGATCTGGTAAATCTTCATTGTCTTTTTCTCTTCCATATATTCCAAATTCTAAGCATTCAGTTATATTTTTTAAGAGTTCTTCTAAGTTTTCACCATCTGTATATACTTCACCGAAATTTGGGACATATGCTGCATAATATTCATTAGGACGTGAATCATCTTTTTCTAAAGATACTACGGCTATATAAGTATAAAAATCTTTTTTCATTTTTTATTTTCTCCTTTGATAATAATTGGTTTGTTAATATAAAGAAAAATAGGTTTAAGATAATTAATTTAATCTATTACTATATATATAATAATACGTATTTAAATACGTGTAAATAGGTAAATATAAAATAATCCGATATATAAATAATTATATTTTTATTTGTGATTTATTTATTTTTATAAATTTAATAATAAATTTAATTCTATTTGTTAAACATAGTAATGAACTTACTAAGAAATGAAAAGAGGACAGCTATGTTTAAAATCAAAGTCATATTTTTAATTACAATAGCACTAATAAGCACACCTATAATAGGAATATGTGAAGGAAAACATGATAAATTAACACTAGGTGGAAAATATATAAAAGAAAGAAAAGTAGAAGATGAACATGATGTTGATAATAGTGAAGAACATCATAGCCTAGAAAGATTTTTTAGACCATCTAATATGCCTATATTAAACGATAGAATAGAAACTTCACTTTACGATATCTATAATGGCAAACCTTCTGATGTAAAATTACCTAAAAAGCTTTTAGAAACTCCAAGGGATACTATAATAAACTATTTTAGCGTTTTAAGAGAGGCAGCAAATCCTACTAAAGGTACAAACACTGGATGTGGCACATTAGGTGAAGCAAAGGGTCCTTATCCTGTTTCATATAACTTTTTATCAGACTCTTATAAAGAAAAATATTCATATAAAGATTATTTAAAATCATTTGAAAACAAGCTACATATTAATTTAATAAAGCTAAATGAAGTTCCACCAAGTGAAAATAATCCTAATGAAATTAAGTACTTTGTTGAACTAGAAGTAATAGAAGGTTCTAAGGAGCAAAAGGGATTATTTGCATATTATTATGGATATATTTATTTAGATAAAGAAAATGGATATTATAAAATTAAAGATATAAAATATACAGCTGAAAACTATTTGTGTGCACCATATCATGGGTGGTCATATGATGCAAAGAGTCTTGTTGCCATTGAGTATGGAGATTGGTGTTCTTTAGTTAGTGGTGATATAGAAGTTAAGGAAGAAGGGTATGAAAAGAGAGTTTATTTTAAGGATAAAGAGGGCAATGAATACTATGTTTTATTTTATCAGTTAACTAATGGTGTTGATATAAAAATAGCTGATTACAAGAAAAATAAAGATGGTAAATGGGAATTAATATATATTAATCCTGAAAAATGTTTAGAGAAAAAAGGATTAAAATAATATTTGTTTAAATAATAAAAAGGGATGAAATTCATCCCTTTTTTATACTTAATATATTTTTAGATAAATTATTAATACTATCAGTAAGATCTAATAACTTTCCCTCAATTCTAATAAGTAAATACATAGACAAAGTGATAGGAAAACCAATATCAGATATTAAAGTTTGTATATCAAATTCCATAATATCACCTATATTATAATACTAAATCGTATTCAGTAGTGCCAGTCTCAACAACTTTAGCCTCAACTAAAGAATCTAAATCCTCACCATTTACCTTAAATATATTTTTAGATAATATAGTATTCATAGCTGTTTTTATTTCAGATTCAGTTAAATTTTCTCTAGGGTCATCAACTGATATAGATATTTTTTTACCAGATAAAGTTTTAAAAGACATAGTTAATTTTTTCTTGATTTCCATAGCATACCTCCTTAAAATTATAATTAATACTAAGCTGATAAAGTATTATTATCAACTTTAGCCACTTCAAGTAATGTTTGATTTTGAAGTGATGATAATATAGTCCCTACGTCATATACATCTTGATCAGTTGCATCTGGATTTACATTTGAGTAAGACTTTGTTCTTACTACTGTTTTACCAGTTTCATCATCTTTTCCACAATCAAATCTAAGCTTTAAATATGATGGATTTTTAGTTATAGTTACTGCCATTTTCATTCCCCCTTTAAATTTAAACTATAAGTAACTTCCCTTACTTATAATTAGATAGTACTTAAGATTAAACACATGTAGTTAAAACATAAGTGTACAAATTTTGTTTAGGAGGAGAATATGAAGATAAAAAATGAAGATGTTAGTGAAAGATTAGAGGTGCTACTTGAAATAGTAGGTAAGGAGAAGTTTTTAGAAATAGCTAGAATGTATGGAGGGAGTAATATTTATATACCAACATATACTAGCGCTATAAAAAATGCTAGAAATAGAGAGATTATAAAAAAATACAATGGGTTTAATGTAAATAATTTAGCTAGAGAGTACAATATGAGTGTTACTCATATAAAAAGAATACTAAAAGAAGATATAACAACAGCTAAATTAATTAGACAAAGCTAATTAAATAAAGGGGGATTTATATTAAAGAATTATTATTTAATGAAAATTTAAGAGCTCTTGGGATTACTGAAATTAAGAAAAAAGAATTAGCAGATGCTACAATAACCCCACTTGGTCATGAAAGACTACTAACTGGAGCACTAGCGTTAGCATACACAGGATATGATGTTTTAACTAATAAGGTAAATTTATAATAAAGTATTTATTAAAATTATTGGAGACTAATAAAATAGGTTTAAGATTTAATAAAGGAAGGGATTCAAAATAACATGTAATCCCTTCCTTTTTATATTTATATACTAAGTTTTACTTGTTTTAAAATTGTAACGAGTCGTACCACTATACGTATAACCAATCGTTAACAAGTAGTGAAAAAAATTAAAACGACTCGTATTAAAATATAGAACAAGAAAAAGAAGAAGAAAAAGAATAAGATAAAGAAGAATAAAAAGAAAAAGTAAGTAATGTAGATTTAATTTGTTTATTAATATAAATAACTAGCTTATTTAATGAACACTAAATTGATAAATAATAGATATAAAGTTTAAGTATCCTTTGTCTAAAAAACTTTGAACTATTTTGTACTTGGTAAATAATTCAATAAAATGTATAATATAACCAAAGTTAGTAACTGTAATTTAACGTCAATTATTTTTCGTTAAACAAATACATAAGTTAGAAAGCTAGGGGGTAAATATCATTATGGGTTATGGTCTGTTAAATAGGGGAAGCTTACTATTTGGAGTGATTGCTGTTATACTTCCAATAATTAATCTTATGAGGGAGAATAAGTCTATTAATAAGAATTGGAGTATTTTCTCTATAGCTAGTGCTAGTGCATGTGCTATTTCATTATGTATGCAAATTTTCTACATAAGTCATTTAGTTAATATAGAGGACTGGACAGCAATGATGGATACTTTAAGTACAGTAGCACTTGCATCAGCATTACTTCTTGTAATTACAATTACACTAAATGCTATTGTTTGTTCTATATATTGTAAAATAAAATCTTAAATTTAGTAAAAGATGCACCTTAGTATTTTAATATATTGAAATAACTAAGGTACATCTTTTTTTATCTATAATTTATCACAAAGTTGGCTAATATAGCCAAATATTAAAATATATATTTTTTACTTTAGTCATAATATAAAAATCAATGTGATATATATGTAATATAGAGATATAAATATATCACATATATGAAGGGGGATTTATTTATGAAAGAGTTAAACAAGTATTCAATTTTTTTTGCACTTTTTGGATTTTTAGGTTTTAAAGAATTAAACGGTGACCCACTAGGACTTATATATTTTGCCTTCTTTGGTCAATTAGCTAATTATTGGTGGTACAAGCTAGGTGATTGTGAAGATGAGAGATTAATTTACAATAAACATAGAGCAGCTTCTATAGTATTTCCTGCATGTTTTGCTATAGCAATTGTATCAAGTGTATTAATTCAGTTATATACAGTAGATGTACTAACACTTTATAGACTACAAATATTAATAGTAGCACTTACTTTTGCAATATCAATGAATTTATGGGCATTTTTAACTTACAAATTTGATTTAGGGAAGTAAAAAATATGGCAAAGTTTATTAGTAATTTAAAGAAATATCGTCAATTTAATGAGTTAACTCAAGAAGAATTAGCTAATAAAGTTAGTGTTAGAAGAGAAACTATAGCTCGTTTAGAAAATGCAAAATACAATCCTTCACTTGAATTAGCTGTTAGAATTTCAAGGGAGTTAAATACTCCCATTGAAGAATTATTTATTTTTGAATTTTAATAAATTTAGAGAAACGTAGAAATAGGTTCACAGGTGTATTTTTAATGAATAACGGAATAGTAAAATTGTTTAACAATGAAAAAGGATTTGGTTTTATATCAGTAGAAGATATTAAAGAATAATATTAATATAATGCGAACGAAAAGTAGGAGTTACCCAATTGGTATACCCCTATTTTTTTATTATTGAAATTGTTCCTAATATCAACATTGACTTAAAACATAGCCTATTTTTTTAATTTTTCCAAATACATATAAATAAATCATCTTAAAAATTTAACCTTATTTATATTTGTATCAATTGTATTTATCTTGTCTCTTACTTTATTTCATTATTTGTCTCTGTTAGATAATTTTGTGATTAATAGTAAATAAAAATGACTATAGGTATTGAAAACACAGTAACCTTTAGTCATTTTACTCTTTTCTCATTAATTACCACTATAAAAAAATGAGTTCATTTAAAAAAAGTTACCTGTGATAATTAATACTTGTTCGTATTATATTAAAATTACGTATTTTTATACATTCATACTGACCAGATAAAATAAGTTCATATAATCCGGAAAATTAACTCTTGCAAGACTTGATTCCATTCAAAATTCTTTATATTCTTGACAAACTCATTAAACACATAATTTTAAGTAAATTAACAATTAAAATATTCTTTCTTATAGATCTTGACTCCTTGATTTGTTTGAAATAATATTTCTTACTATACATAACGTCTTTAAATTATAATTTGTGACAGAAAAAAGTTTTAAGACTTTTAAAAAAACTGAAACTTTTGATACACTTATTACGTCTAATAAAGGGAATATAAAGGACACATAAGGGAGAATTATTACTAATGAAAACTATTAAAGATCTAAATAATAACAGATATAGGCTCATAGTAGAAAAAGCTATGAGGGGAAATAGGGATGCAATTGAAAAAATTATAAACGATCATAAAGAATACTTATATAAAACAGCTTTTTTATACATAAAAAATGAACAAGATGCTGTAGAGGTATGCCAAGAAACAGTATATAAAGCAGTTATAAATATACATAAACTAAAAAATCCTGATTATTTTAAAACATGGATTACTAGAATACTAATAAATAATGTTAACGATAGAAGTCGAAATGAGGGCAGAACTATTAATAATATTGAAAAACTCGAATCAATTGAAGATATATCATATGAAAAATTAGAAGATAAAATTGATTTGTATAATGCTATAGACATATTAGAAGATAAATTTAAAACCCCTATAATACTTCAATATTTTTATGATATGACTATAAAAGAAATCGCGGATATAACTGAAACTAATGAAAATACAGTTAAAACTTACCTAAGACGAGGTAAAGAAAAACTATATAAGATATTAATGGAGGGTAACTAAGTGAATAAATTAGATCATATAAAGATACCGAGTAATTTTGATTGTGCTATAGATGAGGCTATAGATAAGGCTTTTAGTGAAAAAAAGAGAATTAAATCACGTAAAAGAAAAAGTATAGCAGCAGGACTATCCGTAGCTCTTATCGTAGGAACTATAGCTATAAATAGTGAAACAACATGGGCTTATATAGAAAATATAACAAAACATATTGAATCTTTTCTAGGCAGAGAGGATAGTATATTTGATAAATATAAATTTGAGGGGTTGCAAACTGTTGAAGATAATGGACTAAAATTTAGCTTAGGTGAATTAATGATAGATGATGGACAGATATTAGTTAGTATGAGTATGGACTATACAAATTTTAAACCAAAAGATAAAAATATAGATGCATCTAAGATACATCCATCTCTTCCTACTGTTACTATTGATAATATTCCATTATTAGCTCCAAGTGGTGGTGTAGTAGAATATGAAAAGGTCGAAGGGGAGAATAAAGTAAATATGTTATTAAAAATTAATTTCTGGGATCTAAATACTGATATAAATAATACAGATAAAAATTCATATGAAATTTTAGATAATATAGAATCTGGCAAGGAGTATAATTTAAAGATGACTATCAGCAATCTTTATTATAATGATAAAGAAGAGTATAATCTTGGTTCGGGAAAATGGGAATTCAACACCAAAATCAATGCATCGAATATAATTAAAGATACTCACGTTCATAAAGTAAATAAAAAAATTAAAATCGACGAAGATGTATATAAAGGCGATTTAGATATAGAAGAAATTAGAATATCTCCTCTATCAGTTAAAGTTAAATATAATTATGATTTATATACTGATATTAGTGTTAATAAGAGACGTGAACCTCGTTTTATAGTAAAAAATCAAAATGGAAAAGAATTAGAACTAGGGTCTGGCGCAGGCGGACAACTAAATAATGGAAAATGGTATATTGGTGACGAATTTAATTTAAAAGGTAATGAGAAAAAAATTATTATAACACCTTGTGTGTATATTAATGACAAAGCAAAACTATTTACAGAAGATGCTATTGTATTAGATATTGATTAAACTTAATAGTTATTCTCTTAGATATGTTAATATACATAAAAAACACAAAAATGACTAGAATTTCATGATTAGAAATTGCTAGTCATTTTTTGTGAATTGAATTTATTTATGGTAAAATTAGTAAATAAGCTAACTTGAATGGAGTGAATTCAGAAATGAGTAAGTATAAAGACTGGAAGATGATAGATTGGATTATAGCAGGAATTTTAGCCCTATCCTCTGTATCAGTACCTAATTGGATTATAGACCACAATCTATATGTGGTTCCTATAATGGCAACAGTTTATGATTACCCATATAATATTCCTATAATGGTAGCAGGTGTATTTTTAATATATTGCTTTTTATTAGTAATATATTGGATAATAAATAAAAATATAAATATGGTAATTCATTATTGCTTAATAGCAATCACATATATAACAATTCCTATGCTATATGTTATTGTATATAACTCGGGTGTTTAAAAAACTTAGTAAATAAAATAATTATTCCCCGAAACTAAAGTAAGTAGTCTTAAAATTTTACTTTAAGACTAGTTATATATATATGGAGGTTATCACATGATAAAGGCGAAAAACAAACGGTTTATTCTTTTGCTAGGGTTATCAATTTTTCTTATTTCTAGTGTATATGTATATAAACATGCTATTTTTGAAAGAAGTTCTATAACAGAAGTATTGGAAACTTTTATCAAAGATGATTACAATTATAATGGAGGAAAGAATGATTTCTCAACAGTTGGAAATGAACAATTAAAGAAATATCTATTAGCAAGAAATACTGTAAAAGCTACTAATAATAAAACAAATTATAAAAAAGTACTTTCTCAAAATTTTAAATTTGATTATGGAAACTTTGTGAGCTCTGGAAACTGTGTAAAAGTTAATGTTTATATAGAGGAATATTACTCTTTTAAAGATGAAAATACTGGGAAAACAAATGAAGCCGGGGCAGGAAATGATTATGTAGTATATCTTTCAAAAATAAATGGGAAATGGAAAGTTATGTCTGCAACAATTAAAGTTAATGCTGATGCAGTAGATGATGAATTTGATGTAAATAAAGAATTAGGTTATGAAGGAAAGAAAAATCAAAAAAATGTTGAAGTAAATCTAAATAAAATGCTTGATAGGCTTAACTATTTAAAAGACATATATTCTAAACCTCTAAAATAGAATGTTTAAGTATAAATCAGATAATCTATATTTATTTAATTATAATTCTTAATACATAAAATTAATCACTAATCCCGAAATTTAGATTTTTGGAATAGCTGTATATACAAAAGAGTATATCCTTTGAAATAACTATATTAACTTTATTTTTCAAAGACTTTACTTTGCAATGCTAAATATAGAAAAATATACCATGCCATTTGATTAAAGAGTAAAACTGGTAAAATTATTAAATCTAGGATGGGATTTATGAATAAAAAAAGAAATATTGTAGACTTAATATTTTAATAAGGGGATTAGAATATGAATTTTAAGAATTTAGAAACCAATCGATTATTGTTAAGAAGCATATCAAAGAATGATTCATTAGATATATTTAACTATCTATCAAAGGACGAAGTGACTAAATATCTAGGAAAAACATCACTTAAATGTGAAAATGAAGCTAAAGTATTAATTGATAAAATTTTAAAAGCTAGTTCAGAAGGTAATGGTATGAGATGGGGGATTGTTTTTAAGGAAAATAATAAATTAATTGGGTTAGTAGGGTATAATAGCATAGATTTTAAAAACAAAAAATGTAATTTAGGATATGATATAGATAGTGCTTATTGGCACAATGGCTATGGAATGGAAGCTGTTAGTGAAATAATTAGATATGCATTTTATGATTTAAATTTACACAGGATAGAAGCTGAAATTGTTATAGGGAATAATTCATCTTCTAACTTATTAACAAAGCTTGGATTTAAAAAAGAGGGAATGCTTAGACAAAGTATATTTAAAGAAGGCGTCTTTTTGGATGTGGAAATATTTTCATTAATTCAAAAATAGATTTATTGAATTAGTTTAAATTTATAAGGGCTAGATTTAATTTATTTAATTATTGGAAAAAAATTCTAAAGAGTATATAATATAAAAAAGCAACAATTACTATATATCAAAAACTATATAAGTAATTTTTAAAATTTTTAACAAAAGGGTATGGGGAGATAGACAGTGGAAGAACAAAATCAAATAATAGAGCAACTTAAAGATATATCTAGTGAAATATCTAATTTGCAAAATAGTGTAGATAATGTAAATAATAGTATAAATAATTCAGGTGGCACAGGAATTATAGGTATTTTGATTCTAATATTATTAATTTCTATAAATGATAATTTACGTAAATTAACACGGGCAATAAAAGATAATAAAAATAATGTATAACTTATTAGTATAATAAATGTCTTTTTTATTAAATTCAGACCTCATTAGAATTTTGTATTATAAATAAGCAAAAAAATGGCTAGAACTATTGGAATTATCAAAAGTCTAGCCATTTTTATATACTTTAGTTTAAATATGTTAAGATTCTTTATTTAATCTACTCAATAAATTGGTAATTATTTTTTTAAAAATGTAGGTTTTAGCAATAATTTAGCTGATATCATAAAAATAGCTAAAGATATAAAACTTGGTACAACTCCAGATAAATTTGGGGGTAACTTGGTAAATACAGGCTCCATTAATAATATTGTTCCAAGAACTGCTATGCCTAACCCTATATAAGAAATTACTCCATATTTTTTTATGTATTTTCCACCTTTATAATTTTTTACAATAAAATAAAGTCCCACAACAAAGAGTAAAGTACCAAGAAACACCATAATCCATAACAACATGATAAAATACCTCCAAACGTAAATTTATAACTAATTATCTATAGCTAGCTTGTTATTTTTTTCTTGTAATTGCCTTATGTAGCTCAGCCCTTTTACAATACAATATAATCCTAAACAAATGTATGCAATTTTAAATATTATATTACTTGGTACTGGTATAAATATAATTAAATTATTTATAAAATGAGCGAAAATAGATAGTTTCATAGATTTTGTATAATAATAAATATATCCTAGTATTACTCCTAATATAAAGGCATTTACCCCTTGAGGTATATTTAAATGTGCAATAGCAAATATTATCGCAGAATATATTATAGCTTTTTTATGATTTATTTTATATTTACTTAGAAATCCATTTAATAATATTCCCCTAAAAAACAGTTCTTCAAATATAGGTGCTTCTATAAGTGTTTGTAAAAATAACATTAAACTTAGTATAAAAAATTCTATACCACTAGAATTTTCAATAATAAAATCAATAGTTTCATCAGGTATAGGTCCTTCAAACTGTGTTAATACTTCAAACAATACAGCCTCTCTAATTAAAATATACCCTATTATTATCAAACAAATATGTAAATAATCTTTCTTGTTAGGTTTAAAATTATTGTTATTTATTTTAGTACTACCTTTTTCGGTAAATATATGCCCTGCCAATATTACCATAGCTATACTTATAGATACTGTTACTATCATTACAAGTATAATATTATTTCCAAAAGACATATTTGGATTTATTAAAACACTAATAAAAACTGATAACAAACTTATTATATTTTGAACTAAAATATATATAGCTATAGCAAAAAGTGATTTTAATAAAGATATTGGTTTAATTTTTATTTCATTTTTATATATTTGCTTTAAATTATACATCTCCACCCCTTAAATTATTTACCCACATATATTATTTACAATTTATAACAATTGCAAACTTTAGTTATATTATACATAATATTTAATCGTTTTCCTATTACAAAATGGTTTCATTAAACTTGAAGTAAAGTACTTTGATTTAAGTTAGCTAAAGAAATTAAATGGGTATTTTTTTGCATAGAATATTGTATATAAAGAGGACAAAAATTAGCCTTCTTTAATAATAGTTATAAGATTATTAACAAAATTTTATTTAGTAGATTTATTAGAGAATTTAATGATAAAAATTTTAAAAAAATATTGACAAATTAATTGAAAAATATTATCATTTAATTAGAAAGTTTGATAAAGATAATCAATTTCCTTTAATGGATATATATACTTTGGTGAGGAAGTAGCCAAACTATAATAAATCCTTAAACCCTTAATTATGTATTCAAATTATGTATTCAAAAAAGTATCTTAATTTTTAAGATACTTTTTTTGTGCATATAAACTAGTTAAATTTTAAAAATAGGTAAAATAATTATGTACCATAATTTAATATTATTGGTGTTTTGATTTAAATAAAATTATAGAAAATTAATCTATTGATAGTACAATATAATTAAAGATAAAAGCTAGTAAAATTATTAAATCTAGGGGGAGATTCATGAACAAAAAAAGAAATATTGTCTTAAGGATATGTTTTTTATTGGGAATAGTAGGAATTGTTATGGTATATATGAAGGGTAATGATGGTAAGAAAATAAAAAGCTTAAAACAAGTGTATTTTGAAATGATAGAGGATGATATAAAAGGAGAAAAAATTACTTCAGATGAATTGGTGAAAAATATTGAAAATATTTTAGAAAAAGATGAATCATTTACTTATGGAAAAACTGAAGATGAAGGTAATGGAAATAGAAATAAAATGAATATATATAACTTTGAAAATAAAAATGAAGTGCTAGAGGTATCATATTTAAAAAATGAGAATAATCAAGAAGAGTATATAAATTTCATATCATATCAATTAAAAAAAGAAGACAATGAAATATATATAGGAGTAAATTACTTTAAGCAAAAAGAAGACACATATATATTAGGGACAGTATTATATCCAGATAATTTAACTGAACAAAGAAAGTTTTTTAATCTAATTAAAAAGGGAAAAGAAATTGATGAAATATATCATATGTATTATGAATTAGCACCATATGTAGAAGAGGGGAAGAGCATAAGTGTTGAAGCCATAGAGAATATACTAGGAGAAAAATCAGAGGATATAGAACATGACACAAAGGATGGAGTAACTACTTGTTATACTCTAGAAAAAGATAAATCTAGGCTTACTATTTTATATAATAAAGAAGAAAATAAAATATTTTTTACTTCAATTGTAAATGATTGCCCTACAAATGGAGTAAATGTATATTGTAGTGAAGATAAAGCAGAAAAAGAATCTAAAATAATTACGATGATTAATAAAGATTTAAAAGAGCAGGAAACTATGATTAAAGATGTAGTACAAAGTAAAAAGTAAGTTTATAGGTAATGTTGTATACAAAAAAGTAATTAATATTAATGTTTAATATAATGCTACTTAATAGTATTGCTTGTATCACGAAATTATATGTTTTAGTGCACATACCTCAAACTATAAGTTCTGATATAATTAAATTAACAGTTATTATAAATTCGGAAAATTAATTATATGGATAAAATGGGAGGAAATAGATTGTTAGATAATAAGGGGTTTGATTTATGGGCAAGGGAGTATGATAAAAGTGTAGAAAAAAGTTCAAATGAATATCCATTTGATGGTTACTATGATGTATTAAATTATATTTATAATTCAATTATTAACAAAGAATCAAAAAAAATTTTGGATGTAGGTTTTGGGACTGGACTATTAACTAGTAAATTATATGAAGATGGAGCAAAAATATTTGGAATTGATTTTTCACAAGCAATGATAGATATAGCAAAGGAAAAGATGCCTAATGGACTTTTTATACAAAGTGATTTTAATTTAGGTATACCTTCAGAATTAGCACATGAAAAATTTGATTATATTATATCCTCTTATGCAATTCATCATTTAAATAATGAAAAAAAAGTAGAATTTATATCTAAGTTAAAGGATTTATTAAATGAAGATGGGAAGATAATAATTGCTGATGTGGCGTTTAAAACAGAGGATAACTTAATTGAATGTAAAAGTAAGAATTTAAATAAATGGGATGAAGATGAAATATATATGATTGAAGAAAAAATAATACCATCATTATATAAAAATAATGTTAATGCAAAATATACACAAATATCTTCCTGCGCAGGTGTTTTAGAGGTTGATTAAAATAATTAATATTGTGTACCAAGAGAGAAATAAAATTATTTCTCTTTTTTTGCGCAGTTATTATGCATAAATTATATAAAGAGGACTAAAGTTAGCCATCTTTAATAATGTTTAGAGAATTAGTTTAAAGTATTTAAATTAACATCAAGACAGTCTAAAGAAATACAGGAAGATTTCATAATTTATATGAGTGATTATATGACAGACTTAATAGAAAAAGATCACTCTAAGGAAGAAGCACTAGAAATTGCAAAAACTAATCTTGCATCAAATAGTCAAAGTGATGAATCAGAATATTTAAAAAATAAATATATGGAATATTATCTATCAAGAGATCCACAAATGGATGAAATAATAGGGCTTTATTATGGTGGATTTACTCTAATAGGACTTACTTTAGGAGTAGTAATTGGCATTATTCTTGCCTTTACTTATTTTAAAAATTATTTCTGGATTACAATTGGAGTATCTACAATACTAGGAATTATATTTGGTGTAGGAATGGGAATGTTAAAGCATGCTTCATTAGTAAATAAATATAAATAATAATATTTGTTTTAAATGTCCACGAAAACATCTGTTTTAGTAGATATTTATTTAAAAGCTATGCTAAACTATTTGATTATTAAATTCAAAATATAAAATATATAAAAATGACTAGACTTGGTAATGTGCATCAAAATCTAGTCATTTTTCATTATACTATTCATTTAATTATTATAGTAAGTTTAAAAAGAAAAATAAACAGACTTGAAAAAGGAAATAAAGAACTTAAAGAGTAGATTAAAATTAATTATGATGATATATATAAACAGTTATAATATAATTATATCATAGAGATATATTTAAAAAGGTATTGGAGAATAGTTAAAAATAATAGTTAAAGTTCAGCTATTATTTTTTAGGAGATTAATTATGAAAAAAATATTAATGCTTTTTCTAAGAATGTTATCAGGCTTTTTATTATGTGCACTTTCTACTGTACTGTTAATAAAATCAAATTTGGGTTTGAGTCCATGGGATGTTTTTCATCAAGGTTTGTCTAATTTAGTTGGCCTTACAATCGGTCAGGCAAGTATAATTGTCGGTCTATTAATTGTAATTATAGTTAGTATATTAGGTATAAAAATAGGATTTGGAACATTGGCAAATATGATTATGATTGGATGTTTCATAGATTTAATAATCTATATAGATATAATTCCTACAAGTGCTAATTTATTTTACGGCGTACTACTTATGATAGGAAGTATGTTTGTTAATGCAATAGGAAGTTATTTATATATAGGGTGTGAAATGGGATGTGGTCCGAGAGATGGATTAATGGTAGTCTTAGTAAAACTTACATCAAAGCCTGTAAGTATAATAAGATTTTTTATAGAAGGTCTGGCTCTAATAACTGGATGGATATTAGGTGGGACTGTTGGACTAGGTACTTTATTAACTGTATTTGGGATAGGTTACTGTGTTCAAATGATGTATAAAGTATTTAATTTTGATGTTAAAAATTTAAATCATAAAGATATAAAACAGTGTTTTGCATTTGTTAAAGAATGCGTAACTGACAAGGAGGATATTAGTGAAGTTTAGAAAATCAAAAACAAATGATGTAAAAAGTATAATGAAAATTATCAATCAAGCCCAAGAATTCTTTAAAAATAAAGGAATAGACCAATGGCAAAATGGTTATCCAAACGAAGATACAATTATTGGGGATATAAAAAATGTTGAAAGCTATGTACTAGAAAAAGATGGTGAGGTTGTTGCTACTTCAATGGTAACATTTAAAGGAGAGCCAACGTATGAATCTATCTATGATGGAAAGTGGCTAAGTAACAATAAATATGCAGCTATCCATAGAGTAGCTGTAAGTAATAACCACAAAGGGTTAGGTCTATCAACTGAGATTATTAAATGTGTAGAACAACTTTGTGTAGATAGCGGTGTACATAGTATTAAAATTGATACACATGAAGAGAATATTCCTATGCAAAGGGTACTTAAGAAAAATGGATTTAAGTATTGCGGAATAATATATGTAGATGATTCAAGTAAAAGAATAGCTTTTGAAAAATTGTTGTAGTTTAATTTATTTGGTAATTAGGCAATTTATTTAGTAGTTTCTAAATTTATGTTTAGATAATAATTTTATAAAATAAAGAAATTTAAAAAAAGTCGTACATGAAAATAAATATGTTTTTGTGTATGACTTTTTTATATTTCTATTATATAATATATCGAATGTAAAGTTAGCTTGACATTTGATTTTAATATGATACTATTAAAGTATGGAAAGTTAACTTTACATTCTGTTAAGAAGGAGTGCATTATAGTATGAATAATAGATTAGAAGAAATTAGAAAACAAAAGCAAATTACCCAAGAAGAACTAGCATCTGCATTAGAAGTTTCTAGGCAAACAATTAGTTCTTTAGAAAAAGGAAGATATAATCCTTCGATTATTCTTGCTTTTAAAATTGCACGATATTTTAATATGTCAATTGAAGAGATATTTATATATGAAGAGGAGGATAATAATGTTAAGTAAAAAAAGGAGTTTCATTATACTAATATTAGGAGTAGTATTAGCAATCGTAGGTTTATTAGCATCAATTTTTGTAGATAAAGGAGATATAATTTCAAGATTATTTGGATTAGTTTTTGCCTTAGGGTTTGGATTAATTGGTGGTGGTTTAGGTTCGCTATATAAGATTAAACGTATTGAAAAAATACCTGGTAAATCTAAGCAAATGGAAATAGAATATAAAGATGAAAGAAATGAACTTATAAGAGACAAAGCCAATGCTAAAGCAGGGGATATCTCTAACTGGTTTGTTTTATTAATTGCTTATATTTGCATTATAATGGGATATCCAACATGGTTAGTATTCCTTATTTTAGGTGTTTTCTTATTGAAATATATTTTATGGATACTACTTATAAATAAATATAATAAAGAATTCTAATTTAAAAGGACCATATAACGGTCCTTTTAATCATTGTATTTTTTAATATTTTACTTAAACATAGCGTAAAAATTTATAGCATTTATTATAGTAATAAATCTACTTTTTATATTATTTAAAATATTTTCCATAAGGCTTAAAATGATTTAATTCTTCAATTACTTCATCTAAAGGATTATCTATTTTTTCAATATCATCTCCAATAAATTTTGATAAATAATTAAATAATAGTTCTCCATTTCCATCCATTGTAAAACTAGATAAATTTTCTCCATCTTCGCTTTCTAAAACAATAATTATTAATTTTCCAGTACTTATTTGATATTCATATGATAAGCAATCTATATCTTCAACATTTTCGTTTAAATGTTTTATAGTTATTTGTATTTCTGATTTTTCATTTTCACTTAATAGTGATTGAATAAAATCTAAATCACTTATTTTATATATTATTGAATTGTCATTTAACTCAATCGTAGAAAGATTTCCACTTAAATTTAAAAGATCTTCTTTAGTAATTTGTTGAGCTTTAAATTCATCTACTAAACATTTTGAAATGTCTTTTATTTTACATTTATTCCCTATATTCATCAATATTACCCCCTTATATTTTATTATATATAAGTATAGATTAAATATATATAAATTTTAAAACTTATTAATGGTTTCTAAATATAATTTTAAGTAATAATATTGTTTGTATTTATGAAATCATTTATCTTAGTGTATACTTTTTTAACTCTATAAAAACTAATGAATAATGGTATAATACCTAATACAATCTTTATATAAGTAAAATTTTATTAAAAAAATATAAAATACAAAGCTAAAGCTATCGCATATACGCATTGAAAAATAGCCATAGTTGATATATATTTTTTAGTGCTTTCACTTTCATCTTTATTACTTAAAAATTTTAAAGCATATTTAATTCTAATCCATTCAGCTATTAAAGCTACTATAATTATTAATAAAGTAAAATAAGTATTTTTATTTAAAGATAACGGTATCGCAATAATTAGTATTATAGTTAATATACGAAATCTTCTTGAAAATTCTAAGTCTTCAATTTCTTCTAGAAGTGCTTTATTTGGTTTAAACTTCTTTTCTGATATATAATCCCCTAAAAACATAATTATAAAAATCATAAATATAAAAACCAATTTAAAATCAATAACATTATCCATAATATTCCCCCCCTAATTAACCAAATAATTGTTATATATTAAATGATAATTTACACCTATTATAATAACTAAAAAGAATGGCAATTTTGATATTTTTTTATACTCTGTATTGTTTTATATATTACTTTATCCCATTATGATCTTTTAACGCATATTCAATAACATTATTATTAAAACATATATCCTTGAATGAAAATAAAAAACCTATAATTAAACCAGCTATAATATCACTATCATTAAATATAGGTAAAATAAAAATTATTATTAAAAATAATATATTTGCAATTATTCCTAATCTACGTTTCTTTTTTTCACTTAAATTATTTATTTTTATTTGTACTCTTTGAAATAATTGTGGTTTGATATGATTTAACTTATAAAATAAAAAACTAAATAATAGTGTTGATAAATATGCCCATATTACAAAAATTATAAATGACATTATGTTTTCCCCCTAATACATTTACTTTCATATGAAATTCCAATATATCCTATATAATTATACATTATAAATTAGTGATTTAGAATTACAAAGGAAAAACCGTATCACAAGAAGTGATACGGTTTTTATTATATGTATTTGAAATAAATATACAATTATTTTAAATACACTATTTTTTATAAATATGTTTATAGTAGATTCATAAAAGTCGTTATAACTGCTGAGTTTATAAATTCTATAAATAATGCTCCAACTAGTGGTAATATGAAAAATGCATTAGGTGCTGGACCATATTTAGAAGTTACAGATTCCATATTTGCTATTCCATTTGGTGTAGCTCCAAGACCAAATCCACAATGTCCTGCTGCAAGTACTGCTGCTGTGTAATCTTTTCCCATAACGTTAAATGTAACAAAGTAGGCAAATAGTATCATTAATAATGTCTGTAAAGTTAGTAGTATTAATATAGGTATAGCTAGGTCTACAAGCTCCCATAATTTTAAGCTACACATAGCCATTGATAAAAATAATGATAAACATATTGAACCTATACATTCTAATTCATTGCTTGATACATTATGTATCCCTTTTGCATCTGAAATATTTCTCATAATAGCTGCTACAATCATAGAACCTATATAAGATGGCATTGTTATACCTATATATGAAAATAAGCCTGATACTATAGTCCCAAGTCCCATAGCTATTATTATTTGTATAATTGAGCTTGTCAATTTACTTTCTGAAAGTTTTCCTATAGATATTTCATTGTATGATACTTCTTCATTTACGTTTGTTGATACTAATTCTTCTTTTACTTCTATTTCCTCTGGTTGAAGTTTATGTTTTTGAACTAATCTATTTGCAAGAGGACCACCTATAATACTTCCAGATACTAATCCAAATGTAGCACAGGCCATAGCTATACTAAGAGCACCTTTAAGTCCATTTGCTTCAAGAAGAGGGCCAAATGCACCAGAAGCTCCATGACCACCTGTCATAGAAACAGAACTTGAAACCAATCCTAATAGTGGGTCTACACCTATTAACTTAGCAGAGAAAACACCAACTATATTTTGAGCTAATATCAATAATACTGATATAATTAAAAACTTAATTACTTGTGTTCCACCTTTTCTTAAGACTTTCATACTTGCAGTGAATCCAACCGTTGTAAAGAAGGCTGTCATTAATATATTTTGTAGCGTTGTATCAAATACTATCGTAATTATTCCTGTTTGCCTTAATATAAAGGCTATTACTGCAAAAGAAAATCCTCCTACAACTGGTGATGGTATACAGTATTTATTTAATATAGAGATTTTACTTTTTATAAAAGACCCTATTAAAAGTACAGCAGTAGTAAATGCAATACTTTGAATTATATCTAAATTTAGGGTCATCATTTTTAATTCATTTGAAAATTGAAACATAAGTTTACCCTCCTTAATATAAATTTAAATTTTAAACATTATAATGAATAATTTAAAAACTTAAATTCTTATGATTTTATTTTCTGATAATTGAGAGTAGAAGATGTTGAAATTCATGGAACTTATTTTATATATTACAATAAAAAATTGATAAAGTCAACTTAACTGATACCTTAAGAGATTTTATAGATAAATTATAAAGTGTTTAGTGAATTAGATTTGTTAAGGGAAATAGTTGAATATAAATAATCGTTAATATACTATATAGTAGATAACATCTTTAAAGAGGGGAGAAAATATGAAGCTAGAAGTGAAGGATCTAAGAAAAAGTTTTTCAGAAAATGAAGTATTACATGGAATATCCTTTTCAGTTGAAAGTGGAAAGGCACTTGGACTATTAGGGAGAAATGGTGCAGGAAAAACTACAACAATTCGTATATTAATGGACGTTTTCAAGGCTAATTCAGGAGAGGTATTAATAGATGGAAAGAAGTTTAACCCAAGAGATTACCAGATAGGGTACCTACCAGAAGAAAGAGGATTATATCCTAAAAAGAAAGTTACAGAACAGATAGTTTACTTAGCTCAGTTAAGAGGTGCAGATGCTAAGAGAGCAAAAGAAAGTACAAAGATATGGCTTGAAAAATTAGGTATAGAAGAATATGCAAATAGAACATTAGAGAGTTTATCAAAAGGAAATCAGCAAAAGGTTCAATTAGCACAAACATTAGTATGTGATCCAGAAATAGTTATACTTGATGAACCATTTAGTGGATTAGATCCAGTTAATTCACAGATACTTAAAGATACTGTGAGAGAATTAATAAATCAAGATAAACTAGTAATATTTTCTAGCCACCAAATGAGCTATGTTGAAGAGTTTTGTGAAGAAATAGCTATTTTAAATAAAGGTGAGATTGTGCTGAGTGGAAATCTTAAAGAAATAAAAAAAGAATTTGGTAACAATAGATTAATACTAAGTGCAGAGAATTTTACATTAAATGATTTAGAATCTATATGTAAAGATAAGTTTAAGGATTTAGTAATAGTAGATGAAGTTAAAAAGGATTATTTAATACTAGTGCTAAATGAAAATGCAACGAAAAAACAACTTTTAGAAAGTATATTAAAAGAAAATATAGATATAGAGAAGTTTTCTGTATATGAACCAGATTTAACAGATATATTTGTAAAGAAAGTAGGTGAAGAGTAATGAAACAATTTTTCACAGTATTAAAATTTGAACTTGGAAACTACTTTCATAAAAAATCTTTTATAATAAGTACTATAATAATTTCATTAGTAATGATAATTGGATTATCCCTACCTAACTTTATAGATATGTCATCTATATTGCCAATAGGAAATAAAGGTGAAGCTAAAGTAGAGGATCTTGCAGAAGAAAATAAAACTAATTTTGCAATATATGATGAAAAGAATATTATTCCTAATAAAGAAGAGTTAAAGACTTATTTTCCAAACTCAAATTGGAAAGTGGTAAAAAATAAAGATGAATTAGATAAGTTAGTTGAAAATAAAGATGTAGAAGCAGGTTTTAATGTTAAAAATCCAACTGAGTATGATTATGTTGTTCAAAATACTAAGTTTAATGATGAAAATAAGTATATATTTGATGAACTTTTACAAAAAGAGTATAGAAAAAATAAAATTACTAGGGAAGGAATAGATTTTAATAAGGTAGATGCAATTTATAATACCAAAATATCATCTAATGTCGAGATATTAGGCAAAGATAGTGCAAATAATTATTTTTATGCTTACATATTAATTTTCGTTATATATATGATGATTTTAATGTATGGTCAATTAATTGCCATGGGAATAACTGCAGAAAAAAGTAATAGAGCAATAGAAGTATTAGTTACAAGTACAAATACAAATAATTTGATATTTGGTAAAGTTATTGCAGGTGCAATAGCAAGTATAATACAAGTTGGAGTAATAATGTCATCAGTACTTATTGCATATAAGGTAAATAGTAAAGCGTGGAATGGAATATTAGATAATTTATTTAAAATTCCACCAGAATTAATAGCTACATTTGCTATATTTGGTATATTAGGTTACCTATTCTATTCATTCATATTTGGTGCATTGGGAGCTTTAGTATCAAAAACAGAAGACATAGGGTCAAGTGTTGGACCTATAATGATGATATTTATTGTAGTATTTATGATTAGTATATTTGGATTAACTAATGGAGATAGTACACTAATAAAGGTTTGTTCATACATACCATTTGCATCTCCAATGACAATGATAGTAAGAGTTGCAACAGGAGCTGTTACATCAGTAGAATTTATAATATCTGCATTAATATTAATAGTATCAACAGTATTAGCAGGAATAGGTGGTGCTAAGATATACAGAATGGCTACTTTAATGTATGGAAATCCAATAAAACTTAAAAATGCCCTAAAGTGGCTTAAAAGTGAAAAGTAAATATTAAAATATGAGAAACTAGGCTTTAAGCCTAGTTTTTCTTTATAACATTTTGATAAATATAATTTTATGTAATAGTATTGTTTATAAAATCATCTGCTTTAGTGGACATATTATTAAGTTTTAGTTTTGACATAATTAAATTAACAATTGTTATATATTGCAATAAAAGATTGAAAGGGGAAATTATTGTGAGAAATTGTACTGAATGTAATCATAAGTTTAAATTTTATGATAGATTAAAATATTTTTTTAGTTTAGAAGGACATTTGAAATGTTCAAAATGTAACTCAATTTATAAATCTAAAGCAAATGTATATAGGGGAATATATATTTTTATTATTACTATGTCAAATATATTTGTATTTAATAATATCATTATTTTAAATGATTTTATGCTAAAATTTAAACTGCAAATATTAATATTATTTATAACTATTCCTTTGTTTGATTTATTACCTCATAGGTTGCATAGATACGAAAAGATTAATTAGAAATTGTTATATATTATGAATTATATAATAGGCTATACAGTATTATACAAGGGGGAAAAATGAATTCGAAGAAAAACAAGATAATCCTAATATTAGGTTTGATAATAATTATTATGTTTATTGTTATAAAAGTATTTGTAAAAAGTAATGAAGAGTTTGGTGGAGCAGTAATAAGTGGAAGTATTGGTGCACTTAACCTTGATAAAAATGAAAATATCTCAAAAGAAGATGAAGAATATATCATTAGGGTTTGTTTCACAAAACGAAAAAATGGTATAGATATAAACTCAGAAAATGCTAGAAAATTAGGAAAACCAACAAATACTATGTCCTTATTTTTATATAATAAAATTGAGGGAGTATCAAGTAGAGTCCATCGTTATAATTTATGGATAGGTAATAAAATAGGATATATTCAAAATATTAAAGATAATAAAGTTTATATATTGAGTAGTGATGAAAATAAATTCTTTATAGATCAATACTTGAAATTTCATAGTATTGAAGAAGTAAAAAGTATGATATCAAATGAGTTCTGATTTAGATTATAATTTTGTTATATTACGAATTAAGAAATCTAGAAGTTTAAATAATTAGTAATTCATAATATAGAATTTTTATTTAAATACTTATTTCCTAGCATGGGAGCGATAGGAATTGGATATCTTTTAGGTAAAACATTTCTTATTTTTAAGAGTAAGATAAGTTTTAATAAATAATATATTTATATATAAGTAGAAAAATAGGAGGGGTATAATGTGAATTACTTTGAACATTCATATTATCTAGGTATATTAATGATAATTGTAGGATTGATTATGAGATATGGTGCGGGGGAAAGACCTAATTCATCAGGCTATAAAACATGGACTTCTTGTAAAAATGGTACTAATTGGGTTATTGCTAATAAATATGCAGGAAAGCTAGGTATAGTTTTTGGGTTTATATATACTATAGTTTTCTATTGCATAGATAGATTTTTTACTTTAAAAAATGAAGTGGGTATATCGTTGTTTGTATTTGTTACAGTATTCTTGGTTATTGTAATAGCAACAGAAATTCATTTACATAAGGAAAAGAAAAAATCATGTTAAGTTTATATAGTTAGATTATAATTAAATATATATTTTGAAGGTGTGAAAGTATGGAAATATGGGATGTTTATGATAAAGATAGAATTAAAACTGGTGAAACAATGGTAAGAGGTAGCTAATTTGCGGCTGAAAGATTGTATGGGTATTCATTGTAAAAATGTGAATAAAAAAGTAGGAGTATATAAGTAGGTATACAATTACTTTTTTGTTATTAAAACATAGCCAAATAAAAAAACTCTTAGCCAAAACTAAGAGTTTTTAAAGTGGCGGGAATAACAGGGCTCGAACCTGTGACCCATTGATTAACAGTCAATTGCTCTACCAACTGAGCCATACTCCCATATATTTTGGATAGGTAGAAAATTTTCACCTGTCCGTTACAGTTATTATTTTAACCAGTTTATTAAATTTTATTAATATTTTTTAAAAATTATTTAACTATTATAAAATATTTATAAATAGCTGTAATATACAAAAGAGAATTATGTTAATTAAACTTTGGTGACCCTTTATATAATATAATTGATAAAATATTTAAATATCCAAATAAAAAACTCTTAGCCAAAACTAAGAGTTTTTAAAGTGGCGGGAATAACAGGGCTCGAACCTGTGACCCATTGATTAACAGTCAATTGCTCTACCAACTGAGCCATACTCCCGTATATTTTGGATGGGGTAAAAATTTTAACCTGTCCGTTACAGTTATTATTTTAACCAGTTTATTAAATTTTATTAATATTTTTTTAAAATTATTTAACTATTATAAAATATTTATAAATAGTCTGTGATATACAAAAGAGAATTATGTTAATTAAACTTTGTTGACTCTTTATATAATATAATTGATAAAATATTTAAATATCCAAATAAAAAACTCTTAGCCAAAACTAAGAGTTTTTAAAGTGGCGGGAATAACAGGGCTCGAACCTGTGACCCATTGATTAACAGTCAATTGCTCTACCAACTGAGCCATACTCCCATATATTTTGGATAGTGTAGAAAATTTTTACCTGTCTGTTACAGTTATTATTTTAACCAGTTTATTAAATTTTATTAATAATTTTTTTAAATTATTTATATAAGAATTTAAATAACTTAGAATAAAAATACGAAAGTGGAAAAAGTTGAAAAAACAATAAAAGTAGCTATATCACAGTAACTAAAATTAATTTAGCCATGGTGGTATAGCTATCTGATAAATTTAATTCTATATAGTTTAAACCTTATATAATATAACTCTTTTAATGCTGAATTATTCATAAAGCTTTTTATCTTTTTTATATTTCTTTACTAAGTTAAAGTATTTTATAGTTTGTATTCCTAAAAATAGAGTAATTAAAATTAATCCCCATAATAGAGTATTTAATAATAAATGATTAGAAGCTTTGTATTTACTTACAAAAGTAATTATTGCAAGAAGTATAGTTGTAAATAAATACATATTTCGTATTGGAGTAAGATATTTTATTAAATCATCATTACTTGTGTGTAGGTTAAAATCCATTCCATCATTTTGCTTTTCTAATATTAGTAATTCTTTGTTAAAACTTCCTGGGGAAGTTGAAATTTTACCACCATTACTCCATGGTCTAAATTTCATTTTTCCAAATGACCAATTTATATTTATATTCTTTATAAAACTCTTATACCCAATATCATCTTCTAAAAAATTCTTATATTTTTTTATTTCAGAGTTTGATTTATCAGCAACAAATTCAACACAGTATATATATTCTGATGGATTGCATTTTTCAAACTCATAGGTTAATTTTCCTACCTTAACAAGTCTATATCCATGTTTAGCCATTTGGTTTAACCATTTTTCTTGCCCCTCTAAAAAATCAAAGAAATACTTAAACACTATTTTTTTCATATTTTATCATCCCCTACTATTTTTAAAGAGATATTAAGAACATCATTTAATCGTGCAATTTCATTTTCAACTACGATTTTACCTTTAGATGTTATTAAATACTCCTTTTTCCTACTATCATCTTTACTCTCGTATGGCTCTATCCATCCTTTTTTTAACAAAGTATTAATGGCTCCATAAAGAGTACCAGCCCCTAATGATAAACGACCACTTGTTTTTAATTCTATAAATTGCATAATACCATAGCCATGGTTAGGCTTGTATAGTGCCAATAGAATAAAAAGTGTAGTTTCTGTTAAAGCACCACCTTTTACATTATCTCTCATTTTATTTCTCCTTTATTACAGTAACCTTTATTACGTTTACTGTAATAAAATTATATCAGTAAACGTAATAATTGACAATAAAATTATATCTTTATTAAGGTTTGCATTAATCTTATGTATATTATCATTTTAAAGATATAAGATAACAAGTTAAAGTCAATTATGTTGAAATATACAAATAGTTATAACATATAGTATAATTATGTAGATTATTTGTTTACAATTATTGTATAACATGAAATAAAAAATAATAGTAAGGGGGTATTTAAAATGATAAGTGAATATACTAATGAATCTTGGTCTATTAGAACATCTAAGGATGAGTTATTAAACTTTATTATATTTACTGGGTGTATGTATAATTTAATTGATAATGAAAACTTTAATGAATCGAATACACCTTGGCCAACTAATCTATCAAATTTAGTTTTTGATGATTTACATATTGAAAAGCTAAAATCACAGTGGAAATTATGGTTTAATGGAGTTATAAAAGAAAGGTGTAATAATATTAACCATAATAGAATGAGTATGCTTGTTAGTGAAATATATAATGTAAATAATTTTTTAGAGCTGGAATATATTGAGCTTAGGGAATGCTGTAAAAAAGCATATCCATACTTTATTGAGTGGTGGGATATGCAAGCTGGAGGTAAAAGTGCGATTTCTTACTATGAAATTATGGTAGAAAATAGATTTTGTGATTATATAGATGAATTAGAATGTGAATTAAATAGAAAAGTTAAGGGATTTAATCTTTATATAGATATAGTATATACGGGGGTACCAGATGTATTAGATGTAAATGATGAATATATTGTAATAACTCCAAATGGATATATCTATTTAACTAAGGATTGGTGGATGAGAAAATTAACTAAATTAGCATAATAAATACTGAACAATTTTAATATAATTAGAATTTAAATAAGATACATTTTAGAGGAGATTTTCTTGGAAGAACAATTGTTATATATTTTATTACTAAATGAAGGAGTAAGAGACATGAATAAGGTTTTAATGATAGAGAAAACTAAGAAGTTTGTAAGGAACAAACTATATGGTGAAGGAAGTGGACATGATTGGTTTCACATAGAAAGGGTATATAACTTAGCTAAATATTTAGCAGAAAAAGAAAATGCAGACTCTTTTATTGTTGAGATGACAGCATTATTACACGATATTGATGACTGGAAATTTTCAAATACCAATGATGCAAACACTACAGTTACAGAAAACTTTCTAAACTCCATAAATATAGATGATGATTCTTTTAAAAAAATAATTAAAATAATACAAACTATGTCCTTTAAAGGCGGAGTTATTGATTCAACACAATATACTATTGAAGGAAAAGTAGTTCAGGATGCTGATAGGTTAGATGCTATAGGGGCTATAGGAATAGCTAGAACCTTCGCATATGGAGGAAATAAAAATCAATTAATGTATGAACCAACAATAAAACCAATAGATTTTAAATCTTTAAATCAAGTTAAAAATGCGCAAAATCATACAATAAATCATTTTTATGAAAAATTATTAAAATTAAAGGATTTAATGAATACAAATACAGCAAAAGAAATAGCAGAAAAAAGACATAAATTTATGGAAGCATTTTTAAATGAGTTTTATGATGAATGGAATTTTAGTGGACAAGTTGTTAAGTAAAGGGGAGGATAAAAATGACTACATATTTTTTTATAATTCCATACGGGGCAATTGCAGTATTTGGGATATTGATAGCTGGAGTTGGCTTATTTTTATATAATAAAAATAAGCATAAAAAGTAAACTAATAGAGGATTTAAAATATTTTTATCCTTATGGGTTCTCATTTAAGAAACATTTCAAATAATATATATAAATAGGAATTTACATAAGAAAGTGAGTTAGACAGTGATAAAATTTTTAGAGCGAATAAGAATTCCTAAGAATGATTTGACGACTTCAAAAAAGATAATAAATTCAATCATAATTTTTCTTCTTGGAATTGGACTTGGAACTTTTTCAAAATGGCTAGATACTTTAGCTATAGATGATGGTATTTGGTGGCAACATATTTTAGGTATACTCGATTTAGGAAATGTATTCTCTTTACTTGGAGTATGGATTTTAATAGCAGTATGTATATCTATTTTTAGTAATACACCTTTACGAGCAGGCATTAATGTATTTTTATTCTTTTTAGGTATGTGTGTTAGCTATCATATATATAGTATTATTTTTGCAGGATTTAATCCGATGAATTACATGATGATATGGTATGCAGTAACAATTATTTCTCCGTTATTGGCATTTGTTTGTTGGTATGCTAAAGGAAATGGAATTGTACCATTTATGATTAAGGTATGTATAATTACAGTTATGATATTATGTTCTTTTAGTATAGGAATGTGGTATTTTGATTTTACAAGTATAATAAATACAGTGTTTTTTATAACTATATTAGTTGTTTTATACGATACCCCAAAGGGATCTATATATAGTTTAATGACTTCTATAGTATTGGCATATTTAATCAGATTATTTATATAGTTAAAATAGCTAGATATTGGGTAATTCCCATAGGTCTAGCTATTTTTATTGCTTATTTATCATGTAATTATTTAAGATAGTTAAAAATAAAATATTAAAAAGCATATGGAGATATAAATACTAAATCATTAACAAATTATTTCTTTTAGTGGACAGTTGTTTAACTATAAGTTCTGCTATAATTAAATTAACAATTGTTATATATTATAATAAAAGGTTGAAAGGGGAAACTATTGTGGTAAATTGTACTGAATGTAATCATAAGTTTACATTTTATGATAGATTAAAATATATTTTAAAAAGGGCAAAACAAAGTAAATGATGCTCAAAAATATGTTTTTTGTGGAGGAGATAGTATGAGAAAGTGTTTAAGATGTAATGAAACTATGGTTGAAGATTATATGTTGAAAACTGAAAATTTTACAGCTCAAGCTTCAGTGTTATTAGGAAAGGGAAGTGGAGTTTTTTCAGATACAAAAGGAAAAGTAAAGGCTACTGTTTGTCCAAATTGTGGTGAGATTTCAATATTTTTTGATAAGTTAGATAAAATTAAGTAGTTTATTTATTTAATATATTGTGAGCTTACAGGGTAGTAATCTAAATTTATTACTCTGTTTTTGTGTATCTGATTTAATATTATAGAAATACTTAAATTTTGTTGAATATTAAGTACTAGTTTGCTATCATTTGTGTTGATGATGATAATAATTTGTCACACTAAATATTTTATTTTAAAATTTTATTCATATTAAAAGGGGGATTTATTATGAAAAAGATTTTCGATAGCTTAATATTTAAGCTAGTACTAGCAGTTACTATTGGTCTTATAGTTGGATTTATATCTTCAGAGTCCGTAATGAACGTAATAGTTACTCTTAAATACGTTTTAGGTCAGGTTATATTCTTCTCAGTTCCATTAATAATCATTGGATTTATAGCTCCATCCATAGCTAAATTAAGACATAATGCTTCTCAATTATTAGGATTTGCAATTGGTTTTGCTTACATATCATCAGTAGGTGCAGCAGCATTTTCTGCAATATTTGGTTACATATTAATTCCAAAATTATCAATCGCTTCAACTACAGGGTCTTTACGTGAATTACCAGAACTTATCTTTCAATTAGACATACCTCAAGTAATGCCTGTTATGAGTGCTTTATTTTTATCTATAATAGTTGGTTTAGCTGTAACTTGGACTAAAGCTGACTTAGTTGAAAAATTTCTAAATGAGTTTCAAAATATAGTTTTAAGCTTGGTTAATAAAGTTGTAATACCTATATTACCTTTCTTTATAGCTACAACATTTGCTAGTTTAGCATATGAAGGTTCTATAACTAATCATCTTCCAGTATTCTTAAAGGTTATAGTTATTGTACTTATTGGTCACTTTATATGGATGTCAGTATTATACCTTATTGCAGGTATCATGTCAGGAAAAAATCCAATGGAAGTTATAAAATATTATGGTCCAGCTTATTTAACAGCTGTTGGAAGTATGTCTTCTGCTGCAACATTACCTGTAGCACTAGAATGTGCTAATAAGTCTAAGGTTTTAAGAAAAGATATATTAGATTTTTCTGTTCCACTTTGTTCAAATATACATCTTTGTGGTTCTGTTTTAACTGAAGTATTCTTTGTAATGGTTGTATCTCAAATTCTTTATGGTCATCTTCCAAGTGTTGGGAATATGGTTTTATTTATATTATTACTTGGAGTATTTGCAATAGGTGCACCTGGTGTTCCTGGGGGAACAGTTATGGCATCTCTTGGCTTGATAACTAGTGTTCTTGGATTTAATGAAACTGGAACAGCTCTTATATTAACTATATTTGCTCTTCAAGATAGTTTTGGAACAGCTTGTAATGTTGTTGGAGATGGTGCGTTGACTCTTATGCTTACTGGGGTTGCTGATAAGAAGAATATAAAGAGTGATGATAAATCTTTTAATTTATAGTTAATTTAATTATTTTATAAATATAAACAAGCCTTACTAGATGTATTTTTGTATAAGGCTTGTTTTTTACGCCTAAGAAAACTATGGATAAGTTATAAAGTAAAGTTATATCAATAACTTCGTGAAAGTAAAAAAGGACATTTTCAGCAACGGACGAAGTCGTTGGCGATATGAGCAAAGCGAATTTTTTATATTAATTTAAGATTTATAGGAAAATTATCAGTATTAATTATTTATTTAAATTTGAAAATGTAGACCAAATTACAGATATATTAGGATCTAATTATAAAGAATATTGGTATGATAAAGAGAGAGGACGAAAATCCCATGAATACATAGATAAGGAAACAAAAATTAAAATAAACTTTGTATATAATGGGTTATTTAATCAACAAAAAAACTTGTATGGGTACTACTAGAAAGTATATCTAACTTCTAAAGGTGCTGTAAATACCTTATAATCTTGAGTATTTTTTTCGTCACTTACCAATTTGTTCAAAATACGCTTTACAATTTAAATATTATTTTTTAAAATAAAATTAATTGTATTTATAATCTAAGATTGCTATACTTACATAAATTTATTTAAAGGAGATTTTTAATGGGTAAAACTAAAAAAGAAATGAAGCAAGAACTTAATGATGCCAAAATTTATTTAAAAGAAGGTATTCAAAAAATAAATGAAGAACAAAGAATAAAAAAAGAAGAAAGAATAATCAATATAGAAAAAAATGCACAAACAGGAACAGTAAATTATTTTCATAGAAGTGCATGGGATACAATGAGTGAAAAAACGCTAAAGAGATTTAACCTATTTTTTAGATTTACTGGAATTTTTTGCCTTACAGGTGGACTGTTAGTTTTCTTTGCTGCTGGAGATAAATTAGGTCTTATACTTTCAATACCTGGTTTATTTTTTACATTACTTGATGTTAGAAAATTTACTAGTTCATATAAAAACAATAAAAATAATAAAAAGTAGTAAATAAAATATTCAATTTTATATAACTTAAATTATAGTTATTAAATAATAGGCTATGTTTTAATACAATGTTGATATTACGAACAATTTCAATAACAAAAAAGTAGGGGTATACATTATATTTAATAATGATATAAGTCCTACTTTTGTTCGCATTATATTAATATTGTTAACTAAATCAATTCTACAAATTGGAATTTATCTTTATGACTTTTGATTTTAACGATTTGGTTGGTTTTTAATTTTATAATCAATAAAAATATTTATACCAGCAAGTAGAATCATTAAATTAATAAAATTTCTTTCTGATATTATATTTAATATTTCCAATGACCCTATTATTATAGAATAAAATCCTTTAATTAAATTTATGGAAAAATTAGTTTTATTATATTCCCCTTCATCCTTTTTATCATGTCTTTCTTTTATAGTTGCAACCACAAGTAAAAATCCCAAAACTATCACTGATACACTTAATATTGTTATCATACTAATCCCCCTAAATTCCTATTTATAAGTATTATAAATAAGCTCTAAATTTTCTTTATTGCTAACCCATCGTTCATCAATATACCCACAATCACAGCAAACGCGTCTGCATGTCGATACAACTTTAAATTTATTAATCGGTATATGGTATATCCCAGCTCCATCTTTAATTTCTACAACTTTAGTTGAATCACATTTTGAACATATTATATTATCTTTCATTGATATCCCCCGTTTAAACTTTATTTTTTGAGCTAAAACAATAGAACTCATGAATTTCTATTTAACTATATAATATCAAAAGTACCATTATTTTCACATTATATAACAATTGCGTACTTGTTTTTATTATAGCATTATTTGTGTCCAAAAAAATATCTGTTTTAGTGGACACTTTGGGAAATGCACTTTCTGCTATAATTAAATTGATAATTTTTTAGTGATTTTAATTATCTAAAGGGGATTTTTTTATGATAAAAGGTATATTAGATGATGAATATTTAATTAAGCCTATAACTTCTTCTAACAGAGATGAAATCAAAAATTTATATGATTTATGTTCTGATTATCATATTATGTGCAGTGGAAAAAATGCAACTTATGAGGATGTAGACAGTATTTTTGAATATAGTGATAAAAAAACATCAGAGGATTCATTAACATTGGGAGTATGTAATAAATGTGATTTATTAGTTGGAATGGTAGATATATTTAAAAACTATCCTGATAATGGAACTTGGATGATAGGTTTACTTTTACTTTCACCAAATGAAAGGAATAAAAAACTAGGAACAATTATTCATGAAGAAATTAATAAATATGCTTTAATACAAGGAGCTGACACACTTCGAATAGGAGTAGTAGAACAAAATACTAAAGGTCTAAAATTTTGGAAATCCCTAGGATATCAGCAAATAAAATCAATAACTGTAAATATGGGAGGTAAAGAGAGTAATTTAAATATATTGAATTTAATTCTTAAATAATTAAATATGTTCAACAAAGCATTGGTTTAGTAAGCATTTGTTTAACTATAAGTTTTGCTATAATTATTACAATATAAAATAAGGGATATGGAGGGTAAAAAATGGAGATTAGAAAGATAAAAATGAAAGATGCTAACAATTATTTAGATATGCTTTTAAATTTAGATAAAGAAACTAAATTTATGATGTTTGAGCCTGGGGAACGACCTACTGATATTAATATAGCAAAAAATATAATTGAAAAAAGTATCAATGGTGATAATTTAGTTTTAGTAGCTACTGATGATGAAAATATAGTTGGCTTTCTTTCTGTTCAAAGAGGCGTACCAAAAAGAATTAAACATACTGGATATATTGTTGTTGGAATACGTGAAAAATTCAGAGGTAAGGGTATTGGAAGTAAATTATTTTCTGAATTAGATATATGGGCTAGAAAAAATAATATTACAAGGCTTGAATTAAGTGTAATTTGTTCTAATACCGTAGCAAAACATCTTTATGAAAAGAATGGATTTGAAATAGAAGGAGTTAAGAAAAATGCAATGATTGTAGATGGTAAATATGTAGATGAATTTTTTATGGCTAAACTATATAATAATTAAACTATAAGATAAGAGAGCTAATATATAAAATTATAAAAAATTTACTTATTAAGATTGTTTTACTTATGTTCAACTAATTTATAAGAAACACATTTACACTTTGAAATTTAATTTAAGTGAGGTATATAATGATTGAAACTGATAGATGTATATTACGAGATTTTAATGAACATGATTTAGAGTCATTTATGTCTTATAGAAATAATAAAAAATGGATGAAATATCAAAGCACGAAATCTTTAACAAAAGATGATTATAGAAAAGATTTGTTAGGTAATAAAGACATTAATAAAGGCATTAGACTTGCTATTAGTGATAGAATTACAGATACTCTTTTAGGTGATATTTATATTATAAAGAAAGCAAAAACTATTTCAATAGGATATACTATTAATCCTATATACTCTAGACAAGGATATATAAAGGAGTCTTTGAAAGCTATACTTCCAGTAATCAGAAAAAAATATCCGGAATGTGAAATAATAGCAATGACAAAAAAAGAAAATATCCCATCAAAAAATTTATTACTTAACTTAGGTTTTATATATGATGAATGGATAGATAAATTACAAAGTGAAGTTTATGTTTATACAAAAGGGGTAGAATGATATCTTTATTACATTATTTTCAAGTTTATTAGAAAGATAAAAAGTAGTATGTGAAGAATTTAAAGTAATATTTAAAATTTAAATTCTAATTTGCTAATTGGATTAATAATATTAATATATTGAAAATATAAAGGGAGCAAATAAATATGCTCCTATTTTTATATTAAATAATTAAAATAGATATTTTATTACACAATATATTTAAGTATATTACATATAAAGAGGGCTAAAATTAGCCCTCTTTAAAATTTAAAAAACTTACTTATTAAGATTATTGTACTTATGTTCAACTAATTCATAAGAAACACATTCACACTTTGAAATTTCCTCTAAAGAATAACCATAATACTCACTAAATATATTATCATCTAAAAGTATTTCAGCAGCAAATTTATTAGCTTGTTTTTCTAGTTTATCCTTAGATTGAAGTGTATTTCTAGATATAAATAATATATTTTTATCTTCATGAAGTATAGCATGACCAAGTTCATGGGCTGCTACTAAGTTAACTTCCTCATCACAAAGACGACTAGAAATACAAATTACCTTTTGATTAAATTCTTTAGTATAATACCCTCTAAGATTTCCTTTAAGAGGATAACGAAAATATATTATATCTAAATAATCCATAAGTTCAAAAGGATTATTAGTTTTATATTTATTTATAAGCTTTTTAGCTTCATATTTAGCATTCATAAAATCTCCCCAATAACATTAATTATTTTCCCCTTAGTTTTGACTCTTGCTTTTTCTTAGCTAAAGTAAGAACAACTTCCATTGATTGTAAGAAACTATCTAGTTCTTCATCAGTCATAGGCTCACCATCAAACATTAAACTACCATGAGCTCCAATCTTTTTAAGCATTTTATCCATTTCTAATTTAACATCAGCTATTCCTTCATCTGATAAGTAGTTTTTATCATCAGTTCTAGCAAACAAATAATCAGTAGAAACATTAAAATAATTTGCTAATTTATTTAAAGTTTCACCTTTTGGCTCTCTTATTCCATTTTCATATCTAGATAGAGTTACCTTAGTGGTATCTAATTCTTTAGCTAACTCTTCAAGAGTCAATCCTCTTTCTTTTCTTAAAGCTTTTAATCTCATAGATAAAGTTTCCATTTTTTCACCCACCTTAATTTAATTATAGCAGAAGTAGTCCAAATGTATAACAAAATTATCTAAAAATACAACTTGTTACCATATTTTTACCTTTTGGATAAAAACATGTTGATATTTTACCTAAAGGGTAATACTATTAAATTATCAAGGGAAGTTACCAAAGTTTAAATAAAAATAATCATAAAATACATAAAGGAGTAAATATGGGATATAAAAGAAACTTAAAGGGGTTAAGGGTAAGTAAAGGATTTACACAAAAGGAGATAGCTAAACTTATACATATGTCAAAAGTAACTTATGTAAAAAAAGAAAATGAGAAAAGCTCATTTACAGTTTATGAAGCATTAGATTTAGCTAAAATACTTGGAGTTAGTGTGGAAAGCATATTTTTAGGTAACAAATAAATTATCTAAATATGAAATAAATTTTAATTAAAAAATGGGGGATAAAATGTTTGATTTAAAGGTATTTAAAAGTAGTGAATATGGAGAAATAAGTGTAGTATTTGAAAATAACAAAGAATACTTTGAAGCAACTAAAGTAGCACAAATACTAGGATATACTAATCCTAGAAAAGCAATAAGAGATCATTGTGATAAAGATATGGGGACAATTTATAGGGCAAAAGTAATAATTGGAAAAAATAAAGATGGAAGTTTAAAAACTAAAAATATAAATAAAAAATTTATAGATGAAGCAAATTTATATAGGCTAGTATTAAAATCTAAACTACCTAGTGCAAAGAAATTTGAAAAGTGGGTAGTAGAAGAGATTTTACCAAGCATAAGAAGAAATGGGGGATATATGAGTGATGAAACAGTAGATGAAATACTTAAAAATCCAGAATTTCTATTAAAACTAGCTCAAAAATTAAAAGGTGAAAAAGAAAAGGTAAAAGCACTAAACAAAGCTATAAAAGACTTTGAACCATATATAAAAATAGGACAAGTAGTAGGGGAATGTGAAGATGCTATAAGTATAGGTGCATTTGCTAAAATGTTAAATTCACTAGGAATAGATATTGGAAGAAATAGACTTTTTTATTGGTTTAGAGTAAATGGATATATTATGAATCAAGGAGATGAAAATCAACCAAAGCAAAAGTATGTAGAACAAGGACTATTTAAAACTCGTCAGTATGTAGTAAATACAAATAATGGTCAAAAGATAAAAGTAACTACTTATATAACAGGAAAGGGTCAAAAATATTTTATAAAAATTATAGGGGAGGAATTTGGATATGAGAAAGTTTACAGATTTCATTAAGAAAAAAGAAAAAGAGGTAAACCTACCATTTGGAAGTGATGAGTGTGGGAAATTTTTAAAAGAAACTTATAAAGATACTTTAAATGAAGTAGTAGTGCTAGATGATGGGCTATATGAGAAAATAGAAAAATACAATAGCATAGTAGATAATATAAACAAGCTTGAAAAAGAAAAAAAGGTAATAGAACATATTATTCAAAGTGAAATGAGAGAGTACGAAACAGCATTTTGTAAAGATAGAAAAATAACTTGGAAAAAAGTTATTAAAAATAGTATAGATACTAAAAAATTAAAAATAGATTACCCAGAAATAATAAAAAATTATACAAAAACAAGTACATCTAGAACTTTTAGAATGAAGTAGGTGAGGTTGTGGCAATATTTAGAAAGATACATACACAGTTTTGGAGAGATGATAAAGTATTAGAAGAATACACTCCAGAATGTAAAATATTTATGGTCTATATTCTTAGCAATCCAAACACTACTCAAATAGGAATATATAAAATAACTAAAAAACAGATAGCCTTTGAACTAGGCTATTCTGTTGAAACTATAAATACTTTAATGGACATATTTATAAATAAATACAAAACTATAAGATATAATGAAGAAACTAGAGAATTGGCCATTAAAAATTGGGGAAAGTACAACCTAGATAGAACTGGAAAGCCAATGATGGATTGTATAAATAAAGAGCTAAAAGAAGTAAAAGATAAATCACTTATAAAATATGTAAGTGAGAGTATACCTAAAAAAGAAATAAAAGATTTGTTTGATATGTATAGTAATGACGACTCGTACTACCATACGTATAACGAGTCGTATGAAAATATAAGACAAGAAAAAGAAGAAGAAAAAGATAAAGAAGAATATAAAGAAGAAGAAGTAAATGATGTAGGTAGGTATGCTAAATTATATGAAGAAAATGTAGGGATTATAAATCAATTAGTTAGTGAGTGGCTAATTTATATAAGTGAAAATATAGATATAGAATTATTTAAAAGGGCTATAGAAGTAGCTACTAATAGAGGAAATGTTAATAAAGGATATATAAATGGCATTATAAATAAATGGATAGATAACAATATAAGAAGCTTAAAAGATTTAAATGTTTATGAAGTAAGTTCTAAAAACAAAGGGGATAGGAAAAATGGAAAGAGTAGATATATTAGAGAAATTGAAGACGAGTCAATATATCAAAAGCCAAGTGAAGAACAAATCAGAGAAATACAAAGACTCCTACAATGAGTATAGATGTGTTAAATGTAGAGATTTAAAATTTATAATAGAAGATAATACTGCTATACCTTGTGAATGTAGGGCTTTAAGAGAGTGTGAGGAGATATTAAAAAATAGTGGCATAAGTGATGAATTTAGGAAAAAGACTTTTAAAAACTTTAATTATGCTTATGATGTTCAGACAATAGATGCTTATTCCAAGGCTTTAAGCTATAAAAAGAACTTTAAAGATATAGAAAAGACTAGACAAAACTCTATAATATTTATGGGTCAAGTAGGAAGTGGCAAGACTCATTTATCTCTAGCTATTAGTAATGATTTGATGGATAGTGGGGTAGTTGTTTTGTATATGCCTTATAGGGATGTTATTATATCTCTTAAGCAAAATATTATGGATGAGGAGTATTATAGAAAAGCTATTGGTAGGTATAAAAGGGCTAGGGTACTACTTATTGATGATTTGTTTAAGGGTGGTATTAGCAAAAGTGATATAAATATTGTATTTGAGATTGTTAATTTAAGATATTTTAATAATTTGCCAATGATTGTTAGTACAGAAAAGAGTTTTGATGAGCTTGTTGAAATTGATGAGGCTATTGGTAGTAGGATTATTGAGATGAGTAAGGATTACTTGGTGAGTGTTAAGGGGAAGAGGTTAAATTATAGGATATATGGATAAGGAGGAACGATTCGTTCCTCTTTGTTTATGCGTAAAATGGGAATGGTTAGAAATTGGAATTTATTAAGTTAATTTTTAGAGGTATTTTATAGATTTTAGGTATGGTGGTAATATTTGGGATAAAAATCAATTTTGGTAATTTTATATGATAATATAGTTATTTACTTATGTTAAGGTTGTTATTGTATAAATGACAAACATTTACGTAGAATCAACATTAACATAAGATGTATTTAAATTTCGGACAGGGGTTCGGCTCCCCTCGTCTCCATTAGATGCGAGTGTTTTTAATATGTTCAGAAATTTATTGGAAAATCACATGTTTTTTGGATAGCATAACAAACAAAGCCACAGCGAGAAATTTAAGTAGGTAATTATAATAATAGAAACTAATATTTAAGTATGATAATAATAAAATAGTAATAGTTCTACATTAATTATTATAAAAATTGAAGGGATGTTATATGATATGGTAGAATTATAATTAATTTAGAATTAAAAGGTAGCTAATATATTAATTATAAACTATTTTAGAATATACAGGAGAATTATAATTGGCAAATGAAATGATAACAGAAGGTATTGTCATGGATCATTTTAAATATGACCCATTATTTTCTTCTATAAAATTTGAGGAACAAAAACCTAATAACAAAAGAGTTAGTGATTGTTTATAAGTAAATAATATATGATATGGTATTAATATAAAACACGAGGAGAAGTATAATGGCACTAATTGAAAATGAATTAAAAATAACTAAATTAAAAGACTTGCTTAATATAAATTTAGCATTGCCATCATATCAACGACCATATAGTTGGAGTGTGAAGTCAAGTAATACCTTATTTATTGATACATATGAGGCGTTTAAGAATGGAATTAACGAATACCGCCTTGGATCGATAATCTTACATAAAGAACGTTCTGGAAAATATAATATTGTTGATGGGCAACAAAGGCTTACTACATTATCAATTCTGCTTTATTGCTTAGGTGATGATAAACAAAGGCTGTTGAAAGAAAAATATAGCAAATTATCGAATGATGCTATTGTCACAAATTTTGGCGTTCTTTCTAAAAGAGCTAACGAATTAATTGATGAGGAATTTAAAAAATATAAAGATTATCTTTTGAATCAATGCACCATAGTTCAAATTGTCACAGACAGTGAGCAAGAGGCATTTCAGTTCTTCGATTCACAAAATTCTCGTGGAAAAGAGTTAGCACCACATGATTTGTTGAAATCATACCATTTGCGAGAAATGAATAGTGAAGATGAAAACCAGAAAATTAAAATTATAAATAGCTGGGAAAACATGAACCAAGACGATTTAGACGATTTATTTAGAAATTATTTGTACCCACTGACTCAATGGTATAAAGGAAAAGAAGGTTTAGGTTATTCTTCAAGTAAAATTGATTCTTTTAAAGGAATTAAGGGAGTAAATATCTATAATTATGCAATTTACCATAAAGCTAGTAATCTGTATGTAGAACAGTTCAATGCTAATGGTAGTAATGAATTGCTTGCATCAAGGTTTTTGAATCAATTCCAATTGACACAACCCTTAATAGCCGGGAAACGATTCTTTAATTACACGCTTCATTACGGAAAACTATTAGAAAAGATACAAAAACAAATTAACCGCTTTCATGACCATGATCAAGTTCCAAGAAAGCGTTCTGGTGATGTTTATATTATGCAACTGTATGAATGTTCGTTATTATTCTTTGCCGATAGGTTTGGTCTTGAGAGTTTAACCAAATCTGTGATGCAGCAACTTTATTCATGGAGTTATTCATTGCGATTGACAATGAATGCGGTGTATCCGCAGACCATCAATAAATATGCAAAAGGTCAGCATGAGCGAATAAACTATGGACTGGATATGTTTTCTGCAATCAGCGAAATGACTGACCCAGAAGAGTTGAAGTTACTTGTGCTTACAAAGCCAGATATTGATGATAACAATAAAGAAAAATATAAAGCAGTATATAAATTGCTTTGTGAATGGAATGGGTGGTAGAAGATGACTGAAGATTTAAAAATAATACCGGTATCAGATGTTTTTGCCAACATCAATTACCTAGTGCCGATTTATCAACGTAATTATGCATGGAGTGAAACGCAAATAGAACAATTGATTGAAGATATTGAAAGCTCTATTGACGGTTTTAATAAAAACTATTTCTTAGGGAATTTGATTGTTAATCAAATGGATAACAATGTTTATGAAGTGATTGATGGGCAGCAGCGATTAACAACTTTATATCTTCTTGAAAAATATTTAGGAATTGTATTTTCGAAAGAAGCGTTGCGATTTGAGGCACGTGAAAAATCAAATCGTACCCTTTCTTATGTCAGCGATAGTAGTAATCAAGAACTAATTGAAGAATTATCATCACCAGAAATTTTAAAGGGTTTTCAAATCGTGGATAACTACTTCAAGAATAAAAATATCGACAAAGGCAGATTTACTCAAAAATTGAAACGGGTTTTTCTTATTCGAGTACAAGTCCCTCAGAATATTGATTTAAACCATTACTTTGAAATTATGAATACCCGTGGAGAACAGTTGGAACTTCATGAAATCGCTAAAGCTAAATTGTTAGAAGTGCTTGAAAGCGATCACGACAAAGATGTAGCAGCGTTGATTTGGGAAAAATGTTCTGATATGAATTCATATGTTCAAATGAATTTCAATGTGGATGTGCGAAGAAGAATTTTTACTGAGGACTGGAGTAGTCTAAGTCAATCAATTAAGAATTTTGATTCTATAAAAAGTAAAATCTCTGCAGAAAATAAATCAATAGATAAAAGTTTTTTAATTGATATTTTGAAAGAAAATAAAATGATTAATGTGTCAAACGTGCAATCTGAAGATGAGAATGAGCGTTTTGAATCACCTATTTCATTTCCAAACTTCTTACTGCAAGTTAATGTGGTAATGAGAAAACTTGGAGAAGAAGATGCAAGTCTTGATGATAAATACTTCCTTAATAATTTATCATGGGCATGGTCAACATCTGAAAATGCAAAAGATTTCTTGTTCCATCTATTGAAGTGTCGAGTGATATTTGACAAGTATGTGTTAAAGCGTGAGTTTGCTAGAGATTACAAAGAAACGGGTAAATGGTCGTTACAACGTTTAGAAAAATATCGTGATAAAAAGAAAAATAACGATAAACCCAAATACGTTGGTACATTGGGTGATGAAGGTAATGATAATAAGAAGCTAAGAACACTTCAATCTTGTTTGCGTATTACTTATACATCACCAAAAAATATGCATTGGATCTCGGTGATTTTATCTAAGTTGTTAGAAAATGAGGAAACTGACGTTATTCAATTGTTAGAAAATTATTGTAAGAACAAGGTTGCTGATTCCGATTACCAAAACAAGAATGGTTTTGGAGTTGAACGAATTGTATTTTCTTATCTTGATTATTTAATTTATCGTGATGGTTATTCATATGAAGGAAAAGAAATCATATCACCATTTCAAGATGACTGGCAATTCTTGTTTAGAAGTTCCATAGAGCATTTCCAACCGCAACATCCGGTCGAAGGAGAATGTTGGGAACAAGACGACTTGAATGGATTCGGTAATCTAGCATTAATAACGGTATCTGGAAATTCTAAGTTTTCTAACTTACCACCTACTGGAAAAATAAACTCATATCCAAGTATCATCAATCAAAGTCTTAAATTAAAAATAATGGAAAAAATGACAAGGATTGGTGATGGGAAGTGGACAGAAGAAAAGGCGAATAGACATAAAGATGAAATGATAAACATTTTAAAAAATAAAGGATAGAAAGATATTTTTAAAATTAATACACATATGAAGAAGGATGATTTTTGCAGAAAAGTAGTGAATGGTTTTGATATATTCAAAAGAAGCAAGAACGTTAAAAAGTATAATCGACTTATTCTCACGAATAGATAATTGAAAAATTTGTAAAAAACAAGGCGTTTATGCACTTAAAATAGGTTGTGATATCGACTCAATTTCTATTGTCATGTGGAGAAGGTAGTAAGGATGGTTAAAATTGTGTAATCAATCAATAAAGTCTACTTATTCCTAATAAACTGCGATTAATCTGCTAAAGTATAATAAAATTTTGGTATGTATGTTATAACTTATGATAAGATTAGTCGTAGAACCAAAAATAGATTAAAAGAGATGGATTTTGAAATGATAGAGGTAATAACTAGAGATAAAATAGAGAATATGTTAACCTAATTATCTTAAGAAGTATCATTATTGTATTGAGAAATAATATTAGTCTTATATGTAATTGTGGGTATGATTCTTGTGAATCGTCTTAATCATTGAAATCCACGAAAAAGGTATTGACCATATTTAGTCAATATCTTTTTTAATTTTGAAAAATATTGAAATAAAGTATTATTTGTATTACTATATATAATACAAATAATACTTTGTTTTAGTTTAAAATTATTTTAAAATCGAGGTGTTTTGATGATTATTAATTTAAATTTTGAAAGTGAAGTTCCTATTTATTTACAACTTAGAAATGAGATTGTAATAGGAATTGGTAAGGGGGAATTTATTCAGGGAGAAGGTATTCCTACTGTTAGACAAATGGCTGAGGATTTAGGGATTAATCCTATGACAGTCAATAAGGCTTACGGACTTTTAAAAAGAGAAGGTTTTATCACAATTGATAGAAGGCATGGGGCTAAGGTTAACTTACTTTCTGGTGGAAAGTTGGAGTTTAAGGAAAAGTTAGAAGAAGACTTGAATTTGGTTATATCAGAAGCAAGTATCAAAGGGGTAAAAAAAGAAGAGTTTATGGATATGTGTGAGAATATATTTAGTCTGATGAAATGTGTGTCTTTAGATAGCAAATAGGGGGAAAGAAAATATATGAAGAATTTTATCTTAATGCCTGCATTTATTATGATTACAATTGTGGTTTATTTTACAATGAAGAGTGCAGCTAAACCAAGAAGAAATATATTGTTTGGAGTTACTCTTCCAACGCAAGCTTTAAGTGATGATGCTGTTTTAAAGATGATTGATGATTACAAGAGAATAATAAATATATTTACTTTAGTAATTATATTAACTGGATTGCCAATAGCTTTTATAAATAAGGAACTTTTATCAGTTTTATATTTGCTTGCTTGGAGTTTAGTTACGGCAGAATGGTTAGTTAGGCAACCTTATATACATATGAATAGAAAGCTTAAAAAGTTGAAGAAAGATAATGAATGGTTTATTGGGGAAAAAAGAGTTGTAAGTATGGATACTAAAATTAGTAGGTTAAAAGATAAGATGCCTATACCTAATAAGTATATTCTTATACCTTTTGGTATATCTTTGATTCCACTTATTATATCTATAGTTAAATATGATGAAGATTTAAAGTATGCAACTTTTATAGCAGTTATATTAATGGCTGTATTAGCGTTATTATATTTTGTAGGATTTAGAGGTAGTAATAAGCTTAGATTAAAAGTGTATAGCAAAAATAGTGATATTAATTATATTTTGAATAAAGAAGAAAAATATTTAAATTCAATTGCTTGGTTTATTACATCTTTAACTTCAAGTATAGTTTTCTTGTTTACATATTTAGTAATTTATGAAGTTATTAATGTAAGTTATTACGTTATAACTATTATAGCTATTTTAGGGGCTATAGTTACTTTTGTAGTATATATTTATACTAATAATAGAATAAAAAGTTTAGAAGAAGAGTTACTTAAAATAGATAAGGAAGTTATTTATACAGATGATGATGAGTATTGGATAGATGGATATAAATATTATAATGAAAATGATTATAACTCAAAAGTAAATCCTAGATTTGGATTTAATACATATACTTACAACTTAGCTACTAAAAAAGGTAAAATATCATATTATTCAGGATTTATAATATATGCAGTGATTTTTATACCATTATTTTTTAATTTATCAAGTATGGAACTTACTGATCATAAGATTAATATATCAAATGAAAGTATAAGTATTGATTACCCTTATTATGATTATGAATTTAGTGTTAATGATATAGAAGATATTAAATTAGTAGATGAAGTTAGTTTTAAACTGAGAACTAATGGTATAGGCACTGATGAATATTGTAGAGGCAATTTTAAATCTAGAGAATATGGAAAGTGTAGAGTATATATTTACAATAATAGTAAACCATATATCATTGTAAAATTGAAAAATAACTATTTTATATATAACGAAAAAACTAAAAATGAGACTATGGATATATATCATCGGTTAATAGAAAAATTATAAAATTAAACCACATTAAATTCATAGATATTTATCAAAACTGCTTGTGCTAATAATATAAAACTACAAAATAATTTATAGTATATATGGATAGGAGGAACGATTCGTTCCTCTTTGTTTATGCGGTAAATTTATATGTTCATAGTATAGATAATAACATAATGATGAAAGTTTATTTAAGAATCATTACAAATCTAATAACTTAGAAAAATATATATAGCTTATAATGTAAAAATATAAAGACTATAAAAGGAGGTTATTATGGATAGTTATTTTACAATAGGAAATAATATCATAGAAGGAAAGAAATTTTACCTATACGTAGTATTTTAGAAACTATTGCATTTTCTAGTAATGCCATGTATGTATCATTACCTATGGTAGATACTTCAGAAGGTTTAAATTCAGAATTAGGACCATTTTTAGAAGGTGGAGATGTTTTAGTTCTTTACAAAACAGTTTTTGTAGGAAATTCAGGACAAGCATCAAATGACAATGGATATAGATGGTTAAAAACATTTTTAGGACATTTTGGTTATAATGTAGTTCAAGTTCCATTAAAAAATAATGTGCTACATTTAGATTGCGCATTAAGTTTGGTAAAAGATGGACTAATGATTGTATGTGAGGAAGCTTTAATAAATGGTATTCCAGAGGAGTTAAAAAATTGGGATAAGATATCAGTGCCTTATAGTGATGTATCAAGATTAGCTGTAAATGGATTGCCAGTTAATGATTCAGTATATATTTTAGATCCGGAGTTTGAATATATAGGAAAACAACTAATTAGTAAGGGGATAACTGTTGAATATATTGATTTTGAAATTTCAAGAAGTTTAGGAGGATCATTTAGATGTAGTACACAGCCATTATTAAGATATTAAACAGTGATAAAATGAATATTTTAATAATTGTACTTAGAAAAACTTAATCGTGGGTATGAAATAAAAAAAGTTATTAGTAATTTGCTAATATCTTTTTTTATTTTAATAATATTAGCGTAATTATATATATATTTAGTAATAGAAAATAGAAAAATATTTTACAAGGAAAAATTTATATTTTATAAAGATAAGCATTTAATTTCATATTGGTTTTACATTAAAACATTATAATATTTATAAAGACAAATATTAGGAGGGGAATATATGAATAAAAGTAAATTAAAAAAGGGAGTTACACTATTATTATCAGCTATAACTATATTTTTAATAGTGGGATGTACAAATTCAGAAAATAGTAATCAAAATATTTCATCTAGTAATATTTTTAAAGAAATGAAGACTAAAGATATTAATGGGAATACAGTAGATAGTTCTATTTTCTCAGAAAAGAAACTTACATTAGTTAATGTATGGAATACAGGGTGTACCCCTTGTATAGATGAAATTCCAATATTAGATAAATTAAATAAAGAGTATGAGAAAAAAGGTGTTTCAATAAAAGGATTATTGTTAGAGTCAGGAGTAGGATTAACTGAACAAGAAAAATCAGTAGTAGAGGAAATATTAAGTAAATCTAAATCAAGTTATCAACAAATTACTATGTCAAAGAATATGTTAGAAAATGATATTTTTAAAAATATAGATGCATTTCCTACGACATTTTTTATAGACAAGGATGGCAATATTGTAGATCAAATAGATGGTTCTAATGATTATGAAGGATGGAAATCTAGAATAGAAGATGTATTAAAAAAGGTTGATGTAAATGAGTAAATTTATAAAAAAAAATAAAATTGGCTTAGCTTTAATAACTTTAGGCATGTTATCATTATTTCTTGGCATTCATAGAGGTGAGCACTTAACTGTAGCCAAAAAATCTAATATTATATGTCTTGAATGCATAGGAATTGGGTAGGGGATAGCTATGAATTTAATAATCAAAATAAAATCTAATTTTAGACTAATTTTTCAAATTGTATTTACAGCTTTAACTAACGGTTACTTACTAGGATATATGAATGGTAAGATATATAAAGGGGATAGTAAAAAACTATGTGTACCTGGGCTAAATTGTTATTCATGTCCAGGTGCAATAGCATCTTGTCCAATTGGATCTCTTCAAGCAGTACTTGGAAGTAGAGATTTTAAAATTTCATTTTATATAATTGGATTTTTAATGATTATAGGTGCATTTATCGGAAGATTTGTATGCGGTTGGCTATGTCCATTTGGATTAGTCCAGGATTTATTATATAAGATTCCCGGAATTAAGAAAATAAAAAAGGTACCTAATGATAAGTATCTAAGGATTTTAAAATATATTATATTAGTAGTATTTGTAATTATATTACCATTATCCATATCTAACTATTCAGGTGATGGTAAACCATGGTTTTGCAAATTAATTTGTCCTTCTGGGACACTGCTTGCAGGTATACCACTTATATCAATGAATAGTTCACTTAGACGTATAATAGGACCTCTATTTGCTTGGAAAATGCTAATTTTAATAAGTATTATTGTTTTATCGATTAAGATATACAGACCATTTTGTAAATATATATGTCCTTTAGGAGCTATATATGGTTTATTTAATAAATATTCTATTTATAGATATGAAATAGACTACAATAAATGCACAAAATGTAATTTATGCCATAAAAAATGTGATATGAATGTAATTGTGCATGAGACACCAAATAGTGTAGAATGTATAAGATGTGGAAAGTGTATAGACGTATGTCCTAAAAATGCAATAACAACTACTTTTTCTAAATCTAAAGGTTTAAATGAGAAGTTAAATATTTAAAATTTGCTAATGGAAAGTATAATATATTAGATTATGTTTTGTCTATATTAATTAAAATAATAATGAGGTTATTAAAAGTGAATGCAAAGATATTAATTGTAGAAGATGAAAGAGATATAAGGGAAGGAATAAGTGAATATTTATCTGAGGTTGGATATGAAGTTATGGTAGCCGAAGATGGACAAGAAGGAATTGATTTATTTAAGGGAAGTAAATTTGACTTAGTAGTATTAGATATAATGCTACCAAAATTAAATGGATTTGGTGTTTTAAATCAAATTAGGGAAATAAGTAATGTGCCAGTAATGATGTTAACTGCTATGAGCGATGATTATACTCAAATTATGAGCTTTAATGAAAAGGCGGATGATTATATAACTAAGCCTTTCTCTGTAATAATACTTCATAAAAGAATAGAGGCACTATTAAGACGTAGTCAAGATGTAGAAAATACAAACAAATGGGTGTATAAAGATATAGAGGTAGATTTCTTAGGTTTTTCAGCAAAAAAGCAAGGAGAATCAGTAGATTTAAAGCCAAAGGAAATTAAATTATTGGAGCTATTATTAAAATATAAAAATCAAGTATTAACTAGGGGTCAAATATTAGATAATTTATGGGATATTGATGAAGCTCCAACTGATCGTGTAATAGATGTGTATATTAAAAACCTTCGTAAGAAGTTGTTGATAGACTGTATTGTAACAGTTAAAGGAATTGGATATAAGTTTGAGGAGCAGATATGAAAAAATTAAAGCTATTTCAAAAAACTTATTTATTTACAATGATATTAATGGGGATAATAATTATTATCTCTCATACTTTACTATATATGCTATTACCTACATTTTATATTAATAAAAAGCAACAAGACTTAGAGAATATTAGTAGGCAATTGATAGAAAAGTTAAAAGACAGTGATGAAAATGCTAGTAAGAGTATAGCAAAAGATTTTGCTAATAGATATAATGTTAATATTTCATTAACTATAAAAGATGAAACCTCCGTATTTGAAGGTATTAAGCAAGCTGATGTGTATATAGAGCCTGAATTAATTAATGAAAAATCTTTAATAATTCCTGAAGTAGAAAAAGATATAAACTCAGAAGGACTAAATAATTTACCTAATGAAATAAAACAAAATGCTAATTACTTAAAGGCAAAAGGCAACTCAATAATTACTAATAAAAAGTTTAATACATCAGATAATATAAATGGATCCGTAAAAATTGTAATGGATTTACAGTCTTTTAAAGAAGCTAGAAGTGTTGTATTTATGATATTACCATATTCTATAGGGATAAGTTTAGTTATTTCACTATTTGCATCATATGTTTATGTAAAAATAATAACTGATCCAATAAAAGAAATATGTGAAATAACAAAAGAAATGAAGGACTTAAATAAAGATGTTTATTGTAATATAAATACAGGTGATGAAATAGAATTATTAGCAACCAATATAAATAGTTTATATAAAACCCTTTGGAATACTATACATTCTTTAAAACAAGAAATTGAAAATGTAAGTAAATCTGAGCAAAGTAAAGTAGATTTTTTAAGAAGTGCTTCTCATGAACTTAAGACACCTCTTATGAGTATTCATATAATGTTAGAAAATATGATGCTTAATATTGGGAAATATAAAAATCATGAGGTTTATTTACCTAAATGTAAGGATGCAGTGGTTGATTTAAGTAACATGGTTCAAGATATACTAGATACATCAAGGCTAAATACTTTAAGTGAGCATAGTGAATATAAAATTATAAACATAAAAAATGTATTAGAGAAAACTATAGAGCCATATAAAATCACAGCAAAATATAAGAATATTAACATGAGCGTTGATTATTCTAATTCATTAAATATAAATACAGATGAAAGTTTATTAAAGAAAGCTTTATCAAATATTATTTCTAATGCAGTAAACTATACAGATTCAGGAAAAAATATAAATATATACTTTAACAACAATTCATTGATTATAGAAAATGAATGTGATCCAATTTCAAAAGAACATTTAGAGCGAATATTTGAAGCTTTTTATAGAGCGGAATTTGATAGAAATAAAAATACTGGAGGAAATGGATTAGGTCTATATATTGTTAAACAGATATTAAATACATTAGATATACCATATTCATTTGATGCTACTGAAACAGGTATGAAATTTACTATGACTTTTAAATAATATAATCGTATAGAAACTATTAAAGAACACTTAGCAGTGTTCTTTTTTTATAAATAGAAGAAGAAATATATAAAATACACATGATTAGTTATTTAATTTTATATTTGTTTCACATTGGAATTATATTATTTAGCTATAAACAAAAGAAATATTATTTAAGGAGGAGAAATAATGGACGTACTAAAGAGAGCTTGGTTATATATAACTAGAAAGAAGAAGAAAAGTTTAATAATGCTATTTATATTATTTGCAATAGCTACAGCTATATTAAGTGGTATAGCAGTAAAAAAAGCTACAAATATAGCAAAAGAGAATGCTACCTCAGGGTTAAGCAACTTCTTTAGTATAAATTCGCAAAGAATTTCAAGAAAAACTATAGAAGAGATATTAAAAATTAAGGACATTAAAAACTATAATGCATCAATAGATGGTGGAGGAAATATTGATGGGCTTAAAAAAGTAAAGCCAACTAAAGAAGCACCATATGACTATGAAGGATTAGAAAAAACTTTTATAGCAACTGGAAATGATAATACAGAATCAGATCTTAAGTTTGTTAATAAGAGTATTAAATTAGTTGAAGGAAGGCACATAAAGCCTGGAGATAAAGGCAAAGTGCTAGTACATAAGAGTTTAGCTAAACTTAATAATTTAAAGATAGGCGATAAATTAACTATAAATAAAATGCATGGAAGAGATAGTCATGCAGTTCCAGGAAAAGGTCAAGATCAAATGACACTTGAAATTGTTGGTATATTTGATAATGTAATAGAAGAAGCAGAAAGAGAAGGTACTTATTTAGATTTAATAGAAAATTATTTATTAACTGATAATAATTCTATACAAGAGTTTTATGGATATACAGATAATGATGATGTATTTTATACAACAAGTTTCTATGCAGATAAGAATACTAATATAGATTCTGTTATATCTAAGGTAAAACAATTACCTATAAACTTAAATGGTGCAAGAATCGACAAGAGCGGAGATATATTCCTTGCATTATCTAAGTCATTTGAGACAATGGATAAAATAGTAAATATGATGTTAATCGGAAGTGCAGTAATTGGTGTAGTTATATTATCACTAATATTAACATTCTGGATTCAAGGAAGAATTCATGAAACAGGAATATTATTATCTATTGGAGTTTCAAAGTTTAAGATAATAGCACAATATATAAGCGAATTATTGATAATTAGTGTATTAGCATTTAGTTTATCATATTTCTCAGGACAATTAATAGCTCAAAATGTTGGGGATTCATTAATGCAAAAGGCAGCAAATGAAACTGTACAAAGTATAAAACAAGAAGCTGGATTTGCTTTAGGAAATGACCCTGACACTAAGATGCTTACTTACACATCAAAAGATATAGAAGTTAAAATAACTCCTAAAGAAATGGTATATGTATGGGCTGTAGGATCAGCAGTTATAACTGCATCAGTAGCTATATCATCATTATCTATAATACGTTTAAAACCAAAAGAAATATTATCTAAAATGAGTTAGGAGTGAAGGATATGTCTATTTTAAAATTAAATCAAATTGATTATTCATATAAAAATGGAAAAAATGTATTAAAAAATATAAATATGGAGTTTGAACAAGGTAAGTTCTATACAATTTTAGGTACATCAGGAGCTGGGAAAAGTACATTATTATCCTTATTAGCAGGATTAGATGAACCTAAAAAAGGTCAAATTTTATTCAAAAATACAGATATAAAAGAAAAAGGATATGAATACCATAGAAAAAATAATGTATCTTTAGTTTTTCAAAATTATAATTTAATAGATTATTTAACACCATTAGAAAATATAAAAATAGTAAACCCTAAAGCTACCGAAATGGATTTAGAGGTACTTGGACTAAAAGAAGAAGAGATAAATAGAAATGTTTTACAATTATCAGGAGGGCAACAACAACGTGTTGCAATAGCAAGGGCACTAGTTGCTAATTCACCTATAATATTAGCAGATGAGCCAACTGGAAATCTAGATAGTGATACGGCAAGTGAGATTGTAGAAATATTAAAATCAAGTGCACATGAACATGGAAAGTGTGTAATTGTTGTAACTCATAGCAAAGACATGGCTAAAGAGGCTGATGTGATATTAAGATTAAAAAATAGAGATTTAGTAGAAATTTAAATTTATAAAAAGGAAGATTAATTATGAGAAAATATAGTAAACAAAATAAGAATTTTATAGTTGTAGTATTATATGTTATATCTTCAATTACAGCTATATATACATTATTTAGTATATATAATTCATATATATACATTTCGGGACTTGTAAACAACAATGGTTTAGTTATAAGTGAACAGTTAATGAGTGTTGTATCTTATTATATAAATGCATCTATGCCATATGTATTTTATACTATAGCTATTTGGGGGATAGGTTATATTATATATAAGCTAGATAACTTAAAAATGTATGAGACAAATAGTGAAGATAATCAGGTAGAAAAGGATATTAATATAGAAGGAGGTGAGGAAGATTTAGATTCTTTTATAAATGAATTGAAAAGCGATAACATTCAATAATAAATGAAAAGCTAATAAATCATATAAATAATGAATGTAAGATCATATACAAGAAATAAATAATAGTTAAGAAAATAGTAGATATGATTTATGAGGATCGTCTTTACCATTGAAATACACGAAAAACGTATTGACTTAATTGTCAATGCGTTTTTTATTTTAGTTATTATAAATAATACAAATTGAAGTCTATAATGAGCTATACTTTGTAACAACTATATTAGATTATATAGAAGATGATGTACTTGAAAAACATATTATTGAAAGTGTAATTAATGGACATATATTACTTATAGATATATTAATTGAAAATAAAATTTTAAATAAATGGACAGAGTTAGATAACTAAAAATTAATCTATATTGAACTTAACTCCCATGCCTAAGATGAATTTCTTAGGTATGGGAGTTTCTCATGAAATTAAACCACATTAAATTTATAGATATTTATCCAAACTGCTTATGCTAATTGAATATCACTATTAATGACATATATATTATAGCCTAAATCCTAATAGCTACTTTAAAAGTAAATTATTAAATGAATTGTATAGTAGTGAATTATACTAAAAAAGAATTTATAGAATGAATAAATTTGCTATTTATTTTTAAAGTTAATATAGTATAATATAGTTGTAAGAAAAATAAAAAGAAATCACAATCTAGTCATGTAGAGTAGTGATTTCTAGTATAAATTATTTTTATTTAATTTAAAGTAAAACTTTAAACCACTTTTTCTACGGTTAATAGATAAGTGGTTTTTTATTTTATAAGGAGACATAAAAACTTAGAATAAGCAATTACATAATTAAGCGTAAAGACTCTACAAAAAACATATCAAAAAACAAGAGGAGTAAAATATGAAGGAAGAAATAACAAAACCATTAGGAGAAACAACTTCAGAAAAAATAATAAAGTTAATAGTAGATGAAAACCTAAAAATAGGAGACAAATTACCAAATGAATATGAACTAGCAGATAAATTAGGTGTAGGTAGAAGTACAATAAGAGAAGCGATAAAAGCATTAGTATCAAGAAATATACTAGAAATAAAAAGAGGTTCAGGAACATTTATAAAATGTGGGGTAGCAGATGATCCATTAGGATTAATGTTTGTAAAAGACAAACTAAAACTAGCAGTTGACTTATTAGAAATAAGATTTATGATAGAGCCTAAAATAGCAAGTTTAGCAGCTATAAATGCAACTAAAGAAGATATAGAAGAGCTATCAAAATTATGTGATGAAGTTGAAGAACTTATATTAAATGGAATACCACATATGGAAAAAGATATAGAATTTCATACAGCAATAGCTAGAAGCAGTAAAAACTTAGTAACAACAAGTTTAGTTCCAATAATAAATAAATCTATAGCAGTATTTATAGACGTTACAAATACACAATTAAAAAATGAAACAATAGAAACTCATAAAGAGATTTTAAATGCAATAAAAAATAAGAATGCAAATGAAGCACATGATGCTATGTTACTTCACTTAGCATACAACCGTAGAAATATAAATAGGATAGTAGCTGAAAAAAATTAAATAAATAAAACAAAAATACGTCTGATTAATCGGATGTATTTTTGTTTTTATATTTAATTATATGCTGATTAAAACTACTTAAATACCTTAGGAAAAAGTTTTTACGAAAAAAATAGATAAAATATTGTAAAAATACGTCAGACGTGTTAATATTAAGTAAAGAAAGACGTCAGACGTATTATAAAAACCAATAAGGAGAGTAGGATATGATTAGTCAAGAAGTTAGAAAAATAGCTCCTGAAATGGATCCTTTAAGGAGAGGTATGGGATGGAGTGTAGATGATTTATCTAAGCCACAAATAATAATTGAAAGTACTTTTGGAGATAGTCATCCAGGAAGTGCACATCTTGATATATTTGTAAATCAAGCTATTAAAGGTGTTAATGAACTTGGAGGAAAAGGTTCTCGATTTTATGCAACTGATATATGTGATGGTCAAGCACAAGGCCATGATGGAATAAATTATTCTTTAGCATCAAGGGATACACTAGCAGCGTTAATAGAAATACATGCAAATGCAACACCTTTTGATGGTGGAGTATTTATCTCAAGTTGTGATAAGGGTGTTCCATCTCATTTAATGGCAATAGGTAGAGTAAATATCCCATCAATAGTTGTTACTGGTGGTGTTATGGAAGCTGGGCCTAATTTACTTACATTAGAGCAAATAGGAATGTATAGTGCTATGTATCAAAGGGGAGAAATAACAGAAGAAGAGTTAACATATTACAAGCATAATGCATGTCCTTCATGTGGTGCATGCTCATTTATGGGAACAGCCTCAACAATGCAAGTTATGGCAGAAGCATTAGGATTAATGTTACCAGGAAGTTCTTTAATGCCAGCAACATGCAAAGATTTAGAAGATGTAGCTAAAGAAGCAGGACGTTATGCTGTTAAGTTAGCTAAGTTAAATTTAAAGCCAAGAGATATAGTAACTTATAAATCTTTTGAAAACGCTATTATGATTCATGCAGCAATCTCAGGTTCAACTAATTCATTATTACACATACCAGCAATTGCACGTGAATTTGGAATAGACCTTGATGCAAATGAATTTGATAAAATACATAGAAATATACCGTACTTACTAGACATCAGACCTGCTGGAAAATGGCCAGCAGAGTACTTCTACTATGCTGGCGGAGTTCCTGCAATAATGGAAGAAATAAAAGATTATTTACATTTAGATGTTATGACAGTTACAGGAAAAACATTAGGTGAAAACTTAGAAGATTTAAAAACAAATGGGTATTATGAAAAGTGTGATGAGTATTTAAGTAAAGTTGGATTAAAAAGAGAAGACGTAATACGTAAAAATACAAATCCAATAGGTGACAATGGTGCAATAGCTATACTTGGAGGTAATCTAGCACCAAAAGGAGCCGTTGTTAAGCACTCTGCAGTTCCAAAAGAAATGCACAAAGCTATATTAAAAGCTAGACCATTTGATAGTGAAGAAGAAGCTATAAATGCAATATTAACAAAAGCTATAAAGCCAGGTGATGCAGTTATCATAAGATATGAAGGTCCAAAAGGAAGTGGAATGCCTGAAATGTTTTATACAACAGAAGCTATATCATCAGATGAAGAATTATCAGCGAGTATAGCATTATTAACAGATGGAAGATTTTCTGGAGCATCTAAAGGTCCTGCAATAGGGCATATATCACCAGAAGCTGCAGTAGGGGGACCAATAGCTTTAGTTTGTGAAAATGATTTAATAGAAATTGATATACAAAGTAGAACGTTACAAGTTATAGGAATTAATGGCAAGGAATGTAGCTTAGAAGAAGTTGAAAAAGTATTTGAAGAACGTAGAAAAAATTGGGTTCCTAAAGAGGAAAAATACAAATCAGGAATACTAAGCATATATTCTAAAAATGCAGTTGATCCAATGTTAGGTGGATATATGAAATAATTAAAAATTAATTATAAAATGGGGGAAAAATATGTTAACTGGACCATTATTAATAGGTGTATTTTTATTAGCAATCGCTATATTACTAGTTTCAATAATAAAGTTTAGACTTAATGCATTTATAGCATTATTAATAACATCATTAGTAACATCTATTTTAGTTGGAATGCCAATAGGAGATATAGCCTCTACTATCTCAGGTGGATTTGGATCTACATTAAGTGGAATTGGGATAGTAACTGGATTAGGTGTAATGTTAGGAAAGTTTATGTTTGAATGTGGAGCAATAGAAACTATATCTAATGCAATACTTAATAAGTTTGGTGAGAAAAATAGTCCAGCAGCAATAGCTATATCAGGATTTTTAACTGGTATACCAGTATTTGGGGATGTAGTGTATATAATGTTTGCACCTATGTTAAGAGTTTTATCTAAAAAAACTAATATATCAATGGTAACATTTGCATGTGCAATATCAGTAGCAACAACTTGTACATATTCATTAGTAATACCTACACCAGCACCACTTGTTGTTTCAGAAAGTTTAGGAATTGATGTAGGAATATTCTTTGTATATGCAATTTTAACAGCTTTTGTAGCAACAATTACAGGTGGTATATTATATGGTAAGTTTTTAGATAAGCAAGATAAGAAAAATGGACATTTCTATACTTTTGAAGATATAGAAGAGATAGAAGATGAATTAGAAGCAACTAAAGAAACTAGACCTATGCCATCTTTTATGAAGTCTTTATCAATATTATTAGTTCCAATAATACTTATACTTTTAGGTAGTTTTGTACCTTTAGCATTAGGAGAGAACAATTCGGTAGTACCTTTATTTAAGTTCTTAGGAGATAAAAATGTTGCAATGTTGATAGGTGTTATATATGCAGCGCTTATATCAAAACCATATATAACTAGAAGTATATCTGATATTATGAATGACGCAGCTGACCAAATTGGTCTTATATTACTAATAACTGGAGCAGGTGGAGCTTTCGGAAAAGTTTTACAAGCAACAGGAATAGCAGATTATATAGCTGGTTCATTATCACAATTTAGTATACCAATATTACTACTTTGTTTCTTAATATCTCAAATTATACGTTGTGCACAAGGTTCAACAACAGTTGCGCTTATGACAACAGCATCTATATTAAGTGGAACAATAGCAGCAAGTTCTGTATCTCCTATATTATGTGCAATAGCAATATGTGCAGGTGGAATAGGTTTATCACTTCCAAATGATTCAGGATTCTGGGCTATAAGTAGATTCTTTAAAATATCAGTTCAAGACACTATAAGAGGTTGGACAGTAGGTGGATTTATAGCAGGTTTATCAGCACTTGCATTTATATCTATACTATCTTTATTCCAAAACGTTTTACCAGGTCTTTTGTAATTAGTTTTTAAATAAATGGGAATCTCAAAATTAATATATAATTATTTGAGATTCTCTTTTTAAATATATAAATTTAATCGGAGGAATTTATTATGAAAAAGATGAAAGTTTTAAAAGCACTACAAGAGTGTGGCGTAGTTGCTGTTGTTCGTGGAAATACAAAAGAAACAGGAATAAACATTGCAAAAGCTTGTATAAAAGGAAATGTAAAAGCAATAGAAGTAACGTATACTAATAAATTTGCAAATGAAATAATACGTGAATTAAGTGAAGAATTTAAAACTCAAGACGATGTAGTAATAGGAGCAGGAACAGTACTAGATCCTGAAACTGCGAGACTTGCTATATTACAAGGAGCTGAATATATAGTATCACCATCATTTAATTTAGAAACTGCTACTTTATGTAATAGATATAAAGTAGCTTACATACCAGGAGTTATGACTATAAATGAAATAGTTTTAGCACATGAAAGTGGAGTCGATGTTATAAAATTATTCCCAGGAAGTGCATTTGGACCAAGCTATATAAAAGCTATAAAAGGACCACTTCCATATGCAAATGTAATGGTAACTGGAGGCGTTAACATAGATAACTTAGATGTATGGATAAATGCTGGAGCTGATTTAGTAGGAATAGGTGGAGAGTTAAATACTATCGGAGAAGAAGGGAAATTTGATGAAATAACATCAATATGCAAAAAATATATAGAAAAATTAAACAAAGCAAGAGGATAATAAAATGAGAGTAGCTGGATTTGGGGAAATAATGCTTAGACTAGCAACTAATAAAGGTTTTATGATATCTAATACAAACAACTATAATGCAAATTATGGTGGAGGAGAAGCAAATGTTTTAATATCTTTATCAAAGTTTGGAATAGATACAAAAATGATAACAAAAGTTTCTAATAATGACATTGGAGAAGGAATCATAAATTATTTAAATAGCCATAGAGTAAATACTAGCCAAGTTCAAAAAGGTGAAGAAAGAACGGGAATATACTTTTTAGAAGTAGGAAGTGGAAATAGAGCATCAAAAGTAATTTATGATAGAGCAAACTCAGCATTTAGTAATATGAAAGTTACTGATTTAGATATAGAAAAAGCTTTAGAAGATGTAGATTTATTTCATTTTTCAGGAATAACTTTAGCTTTATCTAAAGAACTAAGAGAATTAACTATGAATATACTAAAGCATTGTAAAAAGAACAATATATTAGTAAGTTATGACTCAAATTATAGAGCAAAGCTTTGGACTATAGAAGAAGCAAGACAAGCTACATTAGAGATATTGCCTTTCGTAAATATACTATCAGCAGGGATATTAGATGCTGAAAATATATTAAAGATGAATTGTGAATATGAAGATAAGTATGAAAAGTTAAGTCATTATTATAATGAAATAAATAAGATTTATCCAAATATAAATCATATGTTTTCATCCATAAGAACTATACAATCAGTATCAGTAAATACTTTACAGTGTAATTATTATACTGAAGGAAAGTTTTATACATCTAAAGAATATATTATAGATGATATAGTGGATAGAGTAGGTGGAGGGGATGCCTTAACTGCTGGAATACTATATTCTATATTAAATAATAAAGAAGCTGAGTACCTGGTAGAATTTGCAACCGCATCATCAGTTTTAAAGCATAGTATATATGGAGATGCAAACTTAGTTAATGTAGATGATGTAGAAAACTTAATGCAATATGGAGCTGGAAAAATAGCTAGATAATCTATATTTTTATATAGAGAATCGTGGGTATTATTGTATAGCAAAGTAAAGTTGAAAAATAACTATTGTATATATGGTATGATGACAATGGAAGAATGATTATATGACTAAATAAAAGTAAATTTTACTCCCATGCCTAAGATGAATTTCTTGGGTATGGGAGTTTCTTATAAAATTAAACAACGCTACATTCATAGATATTTATCCAAACTGCTTGTGTTAATAATATAAAACTACAAACCCATACAGCCTTAGTACTTATAGCAATAGATATTAAAGTACCTGGAATAGCTCCTAATGCAAAAGAGAAAGTAAGACATGTAAAAATAATTAACTTTCTTATAGAATCTTTACTTTTTTCGTCTAATGCACTATATAATAATTGACCAACATTTCTAATATTTCCTGTACATATAGTTGTGTTAAATGCAATACCAAGGCATTCTCTAAATAAACACAGCTGATATCCCATAAAAAAAGAAACTAGATTAGTAACAATAATATCCGGGAAAGAAGTAGGTATAAGTCCTATAAAGAATAGTGCAATTGCTTCTAAGATTAGGGCTAGTTTTCTCCAATCTCCTTTAAATTTATGTATTACAAGTAGAGCTTTAACTAGTTCACTAAATGCAGCACCTAATATACAAGCAACAATTGGAATAAAGTAGCTTAGTGCACCTTGCCACTGACCAAGTGCTATGTTAATTCCTAATTTAGACATATTAGCAGTGTGCATATTAGCTAATATATGATGCCTTGTAATGTAGGTATATCCATTCATATACCCTCCAACAATGGTTACTATCATTATAAATATAGGCTTTTCCCAAGGAGGGACTTTCTGTTTTATTTTATTATTTTTCATATAATTTTACCTCTTGACATGTGAATATCACTATTAATGATATATATATTATACCCTAAATTATGATAGTTCTTTAAAAATAAATTATTAGTATGATTAAAATCATTTAGTATTTTAACTTACGATATTTGAAAATTAAAATACAGGATAAAAAGGCAAAAGACAACTTACATATTTATATCAATAAGAATAAGCTACTAATAAAGACTTTCTATTAATGGAGGTATTTGTATGAGTAAATCTAGCATGGTATTGTAAAAAAATATATATAGCTTTGATGAGTTTATTAATATTGATGAGACTATTGGTAGTAGGATTGTTGAGATGAATAAATATTTTTAATTATTTTTTGGACTACCAATAGTATTGACTAAACAGAAGATACATTAGAAATAAGTTAATAAAAATAACATTAATATATAAATGGAAAAAATTTAATGGAATAAAATAAAGAGTATTGAAATTTTACTTTCAATACTCTTTATTTTATTGGCGAAGATTGAAGGAAAAATTGTGTATGCTTGTAATGATAAGTCAATTTTGTAAAGTTAAACGTCAATCCAGATGATAAATATATCTGTTCAAGAACAGTCATAGCAGGATCACCAGAATTTAATTCAAGTATACTAGCTACATCATCACTTAACTTATCTATATGAACATATCTATCAGAAAAACCTATATTCAATCCTAAAGCAGCCTCTAAATATTCAAATATAGACTTTTCAGCAATTTCTTTAGTTAAATATGGTACAACGCTCTTCTTATAGTAAGACTCTTCATAGCACATAATCTCACTATCAATATATCTTATTCTTTTAATAGAATAAACTTCATCTTCCGTAGAACATTCAAGCGACTGGGCTATTTCTTCACTTGGATTTATTACTTCAAAGTTTAATACTTTTGAAGTAACTTTAAAATCTTTTAGAGTAGTAGTGAATCCAGCAGTTACATTTAAGTCTATATAACCGGTACGGTTTCTTCTTCTTACAAATATTCCACTACCTTGAACTTGATAAACTATTCCTTTAAGAACTAAGGATTCTAAAGCCTTAACTATAGTACTTTTACTTACATGATAGTCTGAAGCAAGAGTTTCTACGGTAGGTAGCTTTGTCCCTTGAGAAAAATCATTATCGTAAATATATTTTTCTATATTATTAGCTATTTGTTGATATTTCAGCATTTTTACACCCTTTACTAGTCAAATTATTTTATTACTAAGTATAGCATAAATGATAAATAAAACCAAGGTAATGGGAATGTGAGAAAATGTTTTCAAAAAAATATTGACAAAATTGTACCGGTATAATTATAATATGAATATATAATATAATTGTACATATGGTGTTTGATGAAAAGAATAATTTAGGGGGAAATATTATGTCAAATAGTATTCGTGACTATGAAAAGTTAGCGGTAGATATATTAGAAGCCGTTGGAGGAAAAGAAAACGTTATTAAAGCATCAAGATGCGCAACTAGACTTAGACTAGTTTTAAAAGAAACTCCTAAAAATGCAGATAAAAAAGTTTCAGAGCTTACTGGTGTTATAACAGTAGTAGAAACTGGAGGTCAGTTCCAAGTTGTTATAGGAATGCATGTAGGAAAAGTATTTGATAAATTATCAAGTTTAACTAATTTAGATACTTCAAATGATGAAGAGGAGCCAAAAACAAGTATATTAAATAGAGTAATTGCAACTATGTCTGCTGTATTTGCACCATTTATATATATATTAGCTGCAGCAGGTATTTTACAAGGTTGTTTAATATTAATAAATATGGTAAACCCATCTTTTGCAAGTACAGGAACATATGAAGTATTAAGCTTTATGTCTTGGACACCATTTACATTTTTACCAATATTCATAGCTATTACAGCATCAAAGCATTTTAAGTGTAATCCATATATCGCAGTAGCATGTTGTGCGGCACTTGTAAGTCCGAGTTGGGCAGAGATAGCATCAAGGATAGCTAGTGGAGAAACAGTAACATTTTTAGGAATTGGTTTAGCTGAAACAACATATACTTCATCAGTTTTGCCTCCATTATTTTTAGTATGGTTATTGTCTTATGTAGAAAAATTTATAGAGAAGAAATTACCGGATGCTGTTAAGCCATTATTTACACCATTTTTATGTATGCTAATTATGGTTCCTCTTACTATAATCGTAATAGGACCTTTATCAGATGGAGTAGCTACAGCTATAGCAAATGGATACAACTATTTATATAATATAGCACCAACAGTTGCAGCTGCAGTTATAGGTGGGTTATGGCAAATCGTAGTAATATTTGGAGTTCATTGGGGAGTTACACCAATGAATATAGCAAACTTCGAGATGAATGGGATGGATACATTCCAAGCATTCCAAACAATGGCAGTTATAGCACAGGTAGGAGCTGTTGTAGGAGTATGTATAAAATCTAGAAGTATGGCAACAAAGAACATATCATTATCGGCAGGTATAACAGGTATATTCGGTATTACAGAGCCAGCAATATATGGGGTAAACTTAAAGTTTAAGAAACCATTTATAGCTGGATGCATAGCAGGGGCAGTAGGTGCAGTAGTCGCAGCTTTATTTAACACTGCGTACTATGTATATGCTGGACTTCCAGGAATGTTAACAATAGTTAATGCTATTAGTGCTGATAATCCAAGTTCAATAATGGGTATGTTATTAGGATCAGCTATAGCATTTTTCGGAGCAATAATAATTGTCCAAATAATAGGTATCGGTGAAAAAGAAGAAAAAAGCAAAGAAGATAAAATTAAAGAAGTAAAAGAAGTAGAAAAAGAAGAAGTAATAGAATTAAAAAAAGAGATACAAATAAAAAATCCTATTACAGGTAAAGTAATAGCCCTTGAAAATATAAAAGATCCAGTATTTTCATCAGGAGCTATGGGTAAAGGTATAGCTATAGAGCCAAAGGACAATAAAGTATACGCTCCATTTAATGGAAGTGTAGAATTTGTAGCTGATACTAAACATGCAATAGGTTTACGCTCTGAAGAAGGTGTAGAATTATTAATTCATGTAGGTATGGATACTGTAAAAATGAATGGAGTAGGATTCAATCTTAAAATAGAAGCTAACTCGACAGTAAAAGAAGGAGATTTACTTTTAGAATTTGATATAAAGGAAATAGAAAAAGCAGGATATTCATTAGTTACACCAGTAGTAATAACTAATAGTGATACTTATGAAGAATGTGCATTATACATAGATGAAGAAGTAGAGTTTGGAAAATCAATAATTAATATAAAAGAGAAGTAAACGCAAATAAATATTTATGCAGGAGGATAACTATGAATCAATTACCAAAAGATTTTTTATGGGGTGGAGCATTTGCTGCCCATCAATTTGAAGGTGGATGGAACGCAGGAGGAAAAGGTCCTAGTGTTGTAGATGTAATGACTGCAGGGGCACATGGTGTACCTAGAGAAATAACTGAAATAGTTATGCCAGATAAATTCTATCCAAATCATGAAGCAATAGATTTTTATAATAGATATAAAGAAGACGTAGCATTACTTGCTGGAATGGGAATTAAGTGCTTAAGAACTTCTATAGCATGGACAAGAATATTCCCTAAGGGGGATGAATTAGTTCCAAATGAAGAAGGTTTAAAATTCTATGATGATTTATTTGATGAATTATTAAAGTATAATATAGAGCCTGTTATAACTTTATCTCATTTTGAAATACCACTACATATAGCTAAGGAATATGGCGGATTTAGAAACCGTAAAGTAGTAGATTTATTTGCTAACTTTGCAGAGGTTTGTTTCAAGAGATATAAGGATAAAGTTAAGTACTGGATGACTTTCAATGAGATAAACAATCAAATGGATACGGATAATCCATTATTCTTTTGGACAAATTCAGGAGTAACAGTTGAGCCAGGAGAAGATCCAAAGGCTATATTATACAAGGTTGCACATAATGAATTATTAGCAAGTGCAAAGGCAGTGATAATAGGTCGTAAAATAAATCCTGAATTTAAAATAGGATGTATGGTTTCTCATGTACCTATATATCCATACTCTTGTAACCCAGATGATATAATGGCAGCAGAAGAAGCAATGCGTCAAAGATTCTTCTTCCCAGATGTGCACGCACGTGGACATTATCCAAGATATGCATTAAAAGAATTTGAAAGACAAGGCTATGATATAGGAATGGAAGAAGGAGATGTTGAAATATTAAAGGCTGGAACTGTAGACTATATAGGATTTAGTTACTACATGTCTACTGCTGTAAAATCTGATGTAAATAATGATAATTCAGGTTCTGTTAACGGAGCATTATCAAACTCAGTACCTAACCCATATATAAAATCTAGTGACTGGGGTTGGCCAATTGACCCAGTTGGTTTAAGATACACTTTAAACCGTCTATATGATAGATATGAACTTCCATTATTCATAGTTGAAAATGGATTTGGAGCAATAGATATAGTTGAAGAAAATGAAGAAATACACGATTCTTATCGTATAGATTATTTAAGTAAACACATAGAAGAAATGAAAAAAGCAGTAAACTATGATGGAGTAGAATTAATGGGATATACTCCATGGGGAATAATAGATTTAGTATCTTTCACTACTGGAGAAATGAAAAAGAGATACGGTATGATATATGTTGACCGTGATAATGAAGGTAATGGTACTATGAAGAGATTATGTAAAGATTCATATTTCTGGTACAAAGATGTGATTGATTCTTGTGGAGAAAAATTATAGGATAATAAAAATTTTTAGTACCACAAAAATAGTGGGTATGATTATGAAGAATCGTCTCAACCATTAAAATCCACGAAAAGGGGCTGTCGTGCTAAAAAATAGAACGACGGTCTTTTTATATCTCCTCGTTAGTATAGAAGTATTGAAATTACTTTTGTAATTGAAGGGTAAGTAGTTTGTTTTATTAATGCTAAGAAAGTCTTGAAAAGATATAAACATAAATTAGTTAAGATTTTATAGAATAGCTATATTTATAAAATAGAATTTGACAAACATTAGAATTAATTTATATAATAATATTAAAATGATAATTTTAAGTTTGGAGTGATTATATGAAAAGGGTAGAAACAATAGGTTTTGAAATTAAAACCATAAGTAACCTTATAAAGCGAAAAATTAATGAAAGCCCTTTTGAGTTTAATGATCTTACTGGAATGCAAGGTTGGATACTTAAATATGTTCATATTCAATCACAATATAGCAATGTATTTCAAAAGGATATAGAAAAAGAATTTAAGATCAGACGTTCAACAGCAACAGGAATACTCCAATTACTTGAAAAGAATGGCTACATTATAAGAGAATCAGTAGTAGAGGATGCCAGATTAAAAAAAATAGTTTTAACTGAAAAAGCTATAAGGGCTCAAGAAGAATTAACAGAAAGAGTCGAGAAGCTTGACAACTTAATTGAAAGTGGATTAACTAATGAAGAAATAGAAACATTCTTCAAAATAGCAAAAAAAATTAAGAAGAATTTAGAATAAACCGCAAAATATAGCGGTTTTGTTTTGGATACATTGTTAGGAAGCTTACAATTAGCGTACTAACAAATAATGATAGCTTAAGTATAACTTAAATTATTAATTCGACAAAATAGTTTCTATATTAAACAGTTAAATTTACGAAAATTTGATAAGGGGAGGTATATATGTTAAAGACATTACTAAATGAAGTAAAGGAGTACAAAAAAGATTCTCTAAAAGCACCACTTTATATGGTTGGAGAAGTTGCTATGGAAATAATAATTCCACTTCTTATGGCTGCAATTATAGATAAGGGTGTGGAAAATGAGAATATAAAAATGGTTCTATTTATTGGGATATCAATGTTTGTTATTGCATCACTTTCTTTAACTTTTGGTGTTTTATCAGGAAAGTATGCGGCAAGTGCTAGTGCAGGCTTTGCAAAGAATTTAAGAAAGGCAATGTTTGATAATATTCAAGAGTTTTCATTTTCAAATATTGATAAATTCTCAACTGCAGGACTTATAACTAGGCTTACAACTGATGTTACAAATGTTCAAAACTCATATCAAATGATTATTAGAACATGTGTAAGAGCTCCTCTTATGCTTATTGGGGCTATGGCTATGGCTTTTAGTATAAGCCCAAAACTTTCATGTGTTTTCTTAGGGGCAATATTATTTTTATCACTGGTACTATATTTTATTATGAAAACAGTTCATCCTATTTTTACAGATGTATTTAAAAAGTATGATGATTTAAATTCAAGTGTTCAAGAAAATGTTAATGCAATTAGAGTTGTTAAGGCTTATGTTAGAGAGGATTATGAAATTGAAAAATTCCATAAGGCTAGTTCAAATGTTTACAAACTTTTCGTAAAAGCTGAGAAGGTTCTTATTTTAAATATGCCAGCAATGCAATTTGCCATGTATACTTGTATACTGTTAATATCTTGGCTTGGTGCTAAGATGATTGTTTCAAATAACTTAACTACTGGTGAACTTATGAGTTTTTTCACTTATATTATTAATATTTTAATGAGCCTTATGATGATTTCTATGATGTTTGTTATGATTACAATGTCAAAGGCATCAGCAGAGCGTATTGTTGAAGTTATTAAGGAAGAATCTGATATAGCAAATCCTGAAAATCCAATTAAAGAAATAAAAGATGGTTCTATTGAATTTGATAATGTTAATTTTTCTTATAAGAAAGAAAGCAAAAACTATGTATTAAGTAATGTTAACTTAAAAATCAACTCAGGAGAAACTATTGGTATTTTAGGGGGGACAGGAAGCGCAAAATCTTCACTTGTTCAATTAATTCCAAGATTATATGATGTCTCAACAGGTTCAGTTAAGGTTTCTGGAATTGATGTAAGAGAGTATGACTTAGAATATTTAAGAGATGAAGTGGCTATGGTTCTTCAAAAGAATGTTTTATTCTCAGGAACTATAAAGGAAAATCTTCGTTGGGGTAATGAAAATGCTACTGATGAAGAATTAATAAGAGCATGTAAACTAGCACAAGCTGATGAGTTTATAACAAAATTCCCAGATGGATATGACACATATATTGAACAAGGTGGATCAAATGTATCTGGAGGACAAAAGCAAAGGCTTTGTATTGCAAGAGCACTTCTTAAAAAGCCTAAGATATTAATTTTAGATGACTCAACAAGTGCTGTTGATACAAAAACTGATTCTTTAATTAGAAAAGCCTTTAGAGATGAAATACCTGACACAACTAAGATAATAATTGCTCAAAGAGTCTCATCAATTCAAGATGCAGACAAGATTATTGTTTTAGATGAAGGTATTATTAATGCCATAGGAACACATGAAGAGTTGCTTATTAATAGTGATATTTATCGTGATGTTTATCAATCACAGATGAAAGGAGCTGATAAGGATGAAAGCAAATAGAGAACCAATGGCAGGAAAAGCTAAGATGAGAAATCCAATGAAGAGTGTTAAAAGACTTTTAGGATATATATTTGAGAATTACAAGATTCACTGCTTTGTAGTATTAGCATGTATATTAATAAGTTCCATTGCAAGTGTTATTGGAACAATGTTTTTGAAAAACCTTATTGATGATTATATACTTCCATTTATAAATCAAAAAGAAGTAAACTTTACACCACTTTTAATGATGCTTATGAAAATGGCAGTAGTATATTATGTTGGTGTTTTAGCAACATGGACATTCAGCAGAATTATGGTTAATGTTTCTCAAGGGACCTTAAAGAGAATAAGAGATGATTTATTTGAGCATATGGAAACACTTCCTATAAAGTATTTTGACACTCATGCTCATGGAGATATTATGAGTGTTTATACTAATGATACAGATACTTTACGTCAAATGATAAGCCAAAGTTTACCACAGCTTTTATCATCAATAATTACTGTAGTAAGTGTTTTAGTTTCAATGATTATTTTAAATATTCCACTTACGATTATTACTTTAATCATGGTTTCATTAATGATGTTTGTAACTAAAAAAATTGCTGGAAAAAGTTCTGAGTATTTTATGGCACAACAAAAGAATATTGGTGCATTAAATGGATATATAGAAGAAATGATTGAAGGTCAAAAAATAGTTAAGGTCTTCTGTCATGAACATAAAAGTATTGAAGACTTTAATAGATTAAATGAAGGACTTAATGATAGTGCAAATAATGCAAATAAGTTTGCAAATATTTTAATGCCTATTATGAATAACATGGGACATTTAAGTTATGTTATTACAGCAATGGTTGGTTCATTACTTGCTATTTTAGGTGTTGGTAATTTCACATTAGGTGGGCTTGCTTCTTTCCTACAATTTAATAAATCATTTAATCAACCAATTTCACAAATATCAATGCAATTAAACTCAGTTATTATGGCACTTGCTGGTGCAGAAAGAATATTTGAATTACTTGATGAAAAATCTGAAGAAGATGACGGATATGTTGAACTTGTAAATGCAAAGATAGATGAAGATGGTACAATTACTGAAGTTAAAGAAAGAACAGGAATCTGGGCTTGGAGGCATTATCACAAGGATGAAGGCACAACAACATATACAAAGCTTGAAGGTCACGTAGAGTTCGATGGAGTAGATTTTGGTTATAATTATGAAAAAATTATACTTCATGATATTGTAATTAATGCAAGACCAGGAGAAAAGATTGCTTTTGTAGGAGCAACAGGAGCTGGTAAAACAACAATTACAAACTTAATAAATAGATTCTATGATATTCAAGATGGTAAGATTCGTTATGATGGAATTAATATAAATAAGATTAAGAAGAATGACTTAAGAAGATCACTTGGAATAGTTCTTCAAGACACACATTTATTTACTGGAACGGTTATGGAAAATATAAGATACGGTAAATTAGACGCAACTGATGAAGAAGTAATAGCAGCTGCAAAACTTGCAAATGCTGACCACTTTATAGACCACCTTCCAAATGGATATGATACTATTTTGACTGGAGATGGTGGAAATTTATCACAAGGTCAAAGACAATTACTTGCAATTGCAAGAGCTGCAGTTGCAAATCCTCCTGTATTAATTCTAGATGAAGCGACATCAAGTATTGATACAAGAACAGAAAAAATTGTTCAAGAGGGTATGGATAAGCTTATGGAAGGAAGAACAGTATTTGTTATTGCCCATAGATTATCTACAATTAAAAACTCAGATGTTATTATGGTTCTTGATCAAGGAAGAATTATTGAAAGAGGAAATCATGATAGGTTAATTGATAAAAAAGGAGTTTACTACGAACTATACACTGGTTTACTTGAACAAAGTTAAATATTTTAAGAGTGCTTATTAAATTTAAGCACTATTTTTTTATATGTGATAATGATATATATATCAAAATGGGTAATTATGAGGGTATTTAATAAGGTTAAATTAAGCAGTGAAATTACCGTTAATAATAAAAGATTTAAATGTACATATAGTTGTGTTAAATGCAATTTTTATCTGATTATTATTTTTCATATACTTTTACATATTAATATGTGAATATCACTATTAATGATATATGTATTATACCTTAAATTATTATAGTTCTTTAAAAATAAATTATTAGTATGATTAAAAGCATTTAGTATTTTAACTTACTATATTTGAAAATTAAAATACAGGATAAAAAGGCAAAAGACAACTTACATATTTATATCAATAAGAATAAGCTACTAATAAAGACTTTCTATTAATGGAGGTATTTGTATGG
>NZ_JADNAJ010000001.1:529930-698508 GCF_015550185.1 Romboutsia sp. 1001285H_161024_C4
GCAAAAGACAACTTACATATTTATATCAATAAGAATAAGCTACTAATAAAGACTTTCTATTAATGGAGGTATTTGTATGGGATATTATGTTAAAGTAGAATCGAATGTAAAACTTTACGTAGAGGATCTTAACCCAGAGGGGAAGAAGACAATCTTGTTTTTGCACGGGTGGTCTGGTAGTCATAAGTTGTTTGAATATCAGTTTAATCAGCTTCCTAAAATGGGATATAGATGTATTGGTATAGATCAGAGAGGATTTGGTAAGTCAGATAAGCCTTATGAAGGTTACGACTACGATAGATTGTCAGACGATGTTAGATGTGTGGTTAATGCATTAGGGCTACATAATTTTACACTGGCAGGACATTCAACTGGAGGAGCTATAGCTATCAGATACATGTCTCGCCATAAAGGATACGGAGTATCTAAACTTGCTCTTTTTGCTGCAGCAGCACCTAGCCTTATAAAACGTCCAAATTTCCCATATGGTTTAGAAAAAGAGGAGGTTACCAAAATTATTGAGGGAACATATACTGATCGTCCCAAAATGTTGAGTGATTTTGGTGACATTTTTTTCTTTCAGTATATAACTAAACCATTCTCTGATTGGTTCTTGCAATTAGGCTTACAGGCAGCAGGTTGGTCAACAGCAGCTATTGCAAATACTTGGATAAATGAAGTGTTATTTACTGATCTAAGAGAAATTAATGTTCCAACCTTAATTATTCATGGAATTCATGACAAGGTTGTTCCATTTTCACTAGGCAAAGTACAAAATCAAAGTATTAAAAACTCAAAGCTTATACCATTTGAATTTAGCGGTCACGCATCCTTTTATGATCAGCAAGAGAGATTTAACGAAGAGTTGGTACAATTTATTGAAGAATAAAGTTTTGTAGAAGCAAATCTAGTATGGTATTGTAAAAATATATAGAGCTTTAATAAGCTTATTAATATTGATGAGGCTATTGGTAGTAGGACTATTTAAGATGAGCAAGGGTTAAGGGAAAGAGATTAAATTATAGGATAAACAAGGAGGAACGATTCGTTCCTCCTTATTTATGTGGAAAATGAAAATTACCCAGCTGATTTTTATGAAAATATAGTTATTTACTTATGTTAAGGTTGTTACTATAATATAAATAATGCGTATTTATGTAGGATTAACATAGGACGTAAATAAAGGGACATGGGGTGAAGTAAATTGATAAAAATAGCAATATGTGAGGATGAAAAAGACCAACAAGAGTTGCTAAAAGAGCATATATATCAAATATTTAAAGAATTATCTATTAAATATAAATTGGAAATATTTAATTCTGGGGAAGCATTGCTTGAAAATTATCCAAATGATACTGATGTAATTTTATTAGATATACAAATGGGGCAAATTAATGGAATGGATACTGCAAGAAAAATTAGGACGTTAGATAATAAAGTCGAAATTATATTTATTACATCATTAATAGAATATGCATTAGATGGGTATGAGGTAAGGGCTTATAGATATTTAATAAAACCAGTCAAATATGAGAATTTAAAAGAAAATATAATAAACTGCATAAAAGAAATAGATATAAAAAATAAATATATTATAGTAAAAGAACAAGGCAATCAAATGAAATTAGATATAAATGAAATAACTTATGTAGAAGTTCAAAAAGAAACTATAACTATACATACTTTAAATAAAGTTTACAAACTAAATGGGACAATGACTAATATTGAAAAGAAGATAGATTGTAGTAGATTTTTTAGATGTCACAAGAGCTTTTTAGTTAATTTAGAACATGTAAAAAGTATAAAACAGTATGTTTTAGTACTTGAAAATAGTGAGGAAGTACCTGTTAGCAGATATAGGTTTAAGGAAACAAAAGATAAATTTTTTGACGTAATAGAGGCTAAATTATGTTAGTAAGTACCTATATTTTAGCTGTTTTAAACATGACAATATTTATAGTTTCATTCTTTATGATAATGAATAAAAAAGGTTATGTCTATCAATATAAATTTGAGTGTAGATATATACTTACAAGTATATTCTTAATTTTTACAATTATAATGGGATTAGGATTTGGAACAGCATACCTACAGGAAATACTACGAATGTTTTTAGCTATATATTTAATTTGTAAAATTTTTTATAAAATTAATACAAGAAAATCTATTGTTAGCTCAGTAATATATAGTTTAGTTTATATTTTAGTAGGGGGCAGTATTTTTTGGTTTGTACAAATTTCAATTATAAAAGTAGATTACATACTTGAAACAACGCTTATAAGTAGTACTATTATCTTTATGACTAGCATCTATTTTTATAATAGATTAGAAAATATCTATAAAGATAAGAAATATTATTTATACATTGCATTAACCACTTTAATTAACTTATTAATAATTTTATTTATAAATAAATCATTTGCAGATATAGGTGATTTATATGAGATGGTAGTTAAAAATAATGTTGATTTTTATTATGTTTCAGATATGCTTAAATTTTCAGCTACTATTAAAGAGACATTTCCTTATCTTTTATTTATAGTAAATATATTATTAATATCTATATTTTTAAATTCTATAAAATCAGAAAAAGAAAAAGTTAAATCAGAGTTTGTAAATGAAAAATTAGATATGCAGTATAAATACTATATAATGGTTAAGGATTCACAAGAAAAAATGAGACAAGTATACCACGATATGAATAATCATATGGAAAATATAAAATCATTAAAAAATAGTAGTGAAGATGTAAATAAATATATTAACAATATAGAAGATGAAGTAAAAGGAACTAAAAATATTTATAACACAGGAAATGTACTACTAGATATTATCCTACATGAAAAAAGTAAAGTTTGTATGGAAAATAATATAGATTTTAATGTAGGCATAGATTTTAGGAAATGTGATTTTATAGAGATGATTGATATAAGTAGTATATTTTCAAATTTAATAGATAATGCAATAGAAGCATGCAATAAAATAGATGATAATATAGAAAAATACATAACTATAAAAAGTACTTTTATAAAAGGGTACTATGTAGTCAGATGTGAAAACAGCAAGACAAATAAAGTAATAATTAAAAATAGTAAGATTTTTACTTCTAAAAAAGATAAATTCCTTCATGGAATAGGGATTGATAGTATAAAATCTTCAATAAAAAAATATAATGGAGAATTGAAAATTAAGGATAGTGAGTCTAAGTTTATAGCTACTATTCATATACCAGTTGAGTAAAAATTTAATAGAAATATTCGTTTGACATGCTAGTTGTCGGTGAAAAAATACCACTTGTCGGACTTATATTGAAGCAAAATTTTAGAAATGTTACCTTTTATACAAAGAAGGTAGCATTTTTTTATGCGAGGATTTAATAGGAGAAAGAGAGGGAAGGATTTGATTACATTTAAATTAGCAATGTCTTATATGAAAGAACAAAAAGGAAAAACAATAGCATTACTATCAAGTATTGCACTTTCAGTGATGCTTATTTTTTCAATGAATGTAATTAGAGATTCGGGATATGATTCTCAAATTCAAGAAGCAAAAGATTTACATGGTGATTATCAAGTATGGTTTGAAGGAATTGATATGGATAGTGCAAAACAACTTGAAAATAATACTGAAGTTAAATCAGCAAATAGAGTTAAATATTTCTGTGAAATAGTTAGTAAGAAAAATGGTGTTAAATTTGATTTGAACTCATTTAATAAAGGTTTTATAGATTCACTTAATTACAAGATGGTAGGAAGAGAACCAAGAAAAGATGGAGAAATAGTTATAGAAAAAGAAACTGCACAGCAGATGGGAATAAGAAACCCATTAAATAAGAATATAGATATGATGTTAATGAATAAGTATGTTGATGACAGTGGAGCTAATCAGATAGATAGCGTTAATAAAAGTTTTAAAATTGTTGGAATACTTGAAAAGCCAGAGAGATATTATAGTTCTCTATCTAACTCAATAAGTGGAATTAAAACTCAAGCATTTGTATATGAAGGAGCTAAGTTTCCAATAAAAACAAAAGACACATATAAAGGAACAATATTTCTTAAGTCTGAAAAAAATACATCTAAGTTTTTAAATGAAATGGAAAAGAAATTAAATCTTAGCTTTGATAATTTACGTGAAAATTCGGAAGTTAGTGCAGCTAAGTTATTAAAAGATATATCTAAGAATAGTTTAGAAAATCTTAAGAAGATAATTCTTTTAGTAATTGTATCTAGCCTTGTAATATATAATATTTTTAATATTATTCTTAAAGATATGATAATACAAATAGGGCTTATGAGAGCAATAGGTATGTCAAGAAAAAAAATTAAGAATATGTTTGTAAAGCTTAGTCTTATTTATATAGTTTTAGGAACGGTAATCGGTATATTATTTGGGATAATAGTATCATATATTGGAGTAAGAATAGTATATGGATACAGCTCTAGGTTAACGATAGAAGCTTTAAGCATAATTTATTCTTTTATAGTATCAGTATTATCAGTATCTATAAGTAGTTTTATAGTAGTTAGAAAAGCTGTAAAGATGTCTATAATTGATTCAATAAAGGTTAGTGAAAAGTATGAAAAAAAATCAAAGGGGAAGAGTAGCAAAAAAAATAGAAGACAAAAAAATATAATTAGAAGTATTGCAATTAGGAATATATGGAGAAATAAACCTAGAACTATTATAACAATGCTTGCAATAACAATGGTTGGAACAATGTTTATAGTTAGCTTTGCAGTAAAAGATACATTAAAAACTAATATAGAGGAAGGAATAACAGGTGGTATTTGGGGAATGTCCTATGGAAGTGTTGATAAAACAGTAAGTGGTAGTTATAATGGCGCAGAAAGTTTATTTTATAAAATTGATAAGGATATGATAGAAAAGATAAAAAGTATAGAAGGAGTAAAAAGTGTAGAACCAAACTTTTATAATCCTGATGGGCATATTTTACTTTCTAAAGATAAAATATCTAAGGCATATCAAGATGAATTAAACAGAAAAAATGAACTATATAAAGATGAAAATAATAATGAATATCCACTTCTTATAAGAGGATATAGTGACGAGATGTTAAAGACTAGAGAGTTATTTATTGAAGACGGAAAAAATTTGATAAATGTTAAAGAAGGAAGATACAAAAAAGTTATACTAGTAAACAATACAAACTCCAAAATTACGCATTCATTTGAGGCAAAGGTCATTGATGATGCAAAGGTTGGAGATATTATAGATATAAAATTACCTGTATATAAAGATGGTATAAAAAAGTATGAAACATTTAAGGTTGAAGTTAGCGCTATTATGAAAGAAGCTTATGCAGCAGCTCAAGATGGAAATGTTGATGCTAATGGAGCACAGGTAATATTTAGAGAGGACGACTATAAAGAATTAACAGGTCAAAAGGACTATAACAAAATTTATGTAATGACTCAAAAAGGTGAGTTATACCCAGTTGAAAAAAGATTAGAGAAACTAACAAAGGACTATGCATTTTCATCAATTGGTGGTAAAGGTGAAGATATGAAATTTATTGGGGCGCAACAAAGTTCAGAGGACAGACTTGCAGTAATATATCAGTGCTTAATTTTACTTATACTTTCTGTGAACAGTATTTTTATTATGAGAAGTAATATTATTGTAAGAAAAAAAGAGATATCAACACTAAGGGCCCTTGGAATGAGTATTAAGGATATAAAAAAAACTTTGATAATAGAAAGTGAATTTTACGGAATAGTTGCCTCTACAATAGGTGCTGTAATTGCAACAGCTTATCATAACTGGGGGATTTCAAGTGCAAATAAAACTCTTATAGAAGGTAGCTTTGAAAGAACTATAGAACATAGTATTCCTTGGAATCAGATACTTATACTATTTGCAATTTTTATAATTATTGGATTTATTGCAGTGTTTTTATCTAAGGATAAGATAGAAGGGATATCTATAGCAGAAGGAATTTCAGAAAATGATTAAATGTAGAAAGTATAAGATAAGGATAAGGGAGAGCAGAGCTATGAAGAAATTAATTATAAAAAATATAGAAAAGATATATGGTAAAAATGATAATAAGGTATATGCACTAAATGGTATAGATTTAGAAATACAGCCTGGTAAATTTACAGCTATAGTTGGTCAAAGTGGATCAGGTAAAAGTACATTACTTCATTGTATGGCAGGCCTTGATAAACCAACGAGTGGAAATGTATTTATAGATGATTTAGATTTATATACTTTAAATGATGACAAGCTATCAAAAATAAGAAGAGAAGAGTTTGGATTTATATTTCAAAGTTTCAATTTAATACCAGTTATAAATGTTTATGATAATATAGTTTTACCAATTTTAATTGATAGAGGAAAAATAGATAAAAACTATATAGATGATTTAATAGTTAAATTAGGAATAGAATCTCAAGTAAATAAATTCCCAAATGAACTATCAGGTGGACAACAACAAAGAGTAGCCATTGCAAGGGCACTTGCCAATAAACCTTCAATAATATTTGCAGATGAGCCCACTGGAAACTTAGATAGTAAAACGACTGATGAAGTTATGTGGCTTCTAAAGTTTTGCGTAGATGAGTATAAGCAGACGTTAGTTATGATAACTCATAATAATGAAATAGCTAATAGTGCAGATAATATTATAAATATTAGTGATGGTAAAATAGTATCAATGTAATTACTAAAAATGAATCAATGCCCTGGAGTATTAATTTATAATATTTCAGGGTATTTTTATATTTATTTAAAAATAAGGAGCTAGTATATAGTTTTAAGCAAGGGCACATAAAATGAAAAATACTCCCCTTATTTTTTATTAGGGTATATTAAATCAAATACACTAAAAGTAAATAAAGTGAATTAATATTTAGAGAGGATGAACAATAACATAAAATTTATTTAAATATAGACAAAGCATAAGGTTTAATATCTATAATAAGGAGGAACGATTCGTTCCTCCTTATTTATATGTAAAATAGAATTTGCCAAGGGAATTTTTGTGAGAATTTCACAAGTTTTAGGTATGCTGGAAGTATTTTTGGTATACTAGTTACATAAATTAAAAATTATAGATAATTTTTAATTTACTCTTATTATCATTGTATTTAATTATAGACCCGGTGTAATATCTATCACATTTTAAAGCATCAAATACCATATTCATTAAAACTAATTTATACTCCTCATCATAACAATATAAATACAATCCTTCCTTTTTTAAAACATAAGAAATAGGAAATACTTCCATAATAGTATTTTCAAGCTGTAACTTTACAAAAGACTTATCATCTATAGCATCCTCAATTACTTTATATATATCTTTTTTATCAATACTTTGGTCTTCATCTAAGTCTATTATAAATATTTCTTTTAGTTTTTCTAATATTTTATTACATCTATCAGAGTCAACTAGCCTGAATTTTTCAATAAGATCTGTCTTTTTTAAGTCTGGTTTTATATGCTGAGAAATATATAGTGACAATATTAAATCTTTATAATCATTGTCAGTTAGTATATATTTAGCTATTATATAATTTTTATCTATTTCTATTCCGCCATTTACACCTCGATATGAAATTATAGGAATACCCAAGAGTGATAATTTATCTAAATCTCTCTGTATAGTTTTTTCACATACATTAAACATCTCTGCTAAATTCTTTATTGTAGTTTTAGAGTTGATTTTTAATAGATAAAAAAGTATTTCCAATAATCTCATATCTTTCTCCTTTTAATTAATTACTTATTATTTTTTAGCCACTGAATAGCACAATAAGCATGCATTGCTGCTCCTGTAACCATTATATCCTCATTAAATACAACTTTATTATTATGCATAGGAAGCCCATATAGTGGATTTTCTTGTTCAGTACCTGCACCTAGCATAAAGTAAACACTTGGAACTTCATATGAGTAAGATGCAAAATCTTCAGAGCCCATACCTCCACCTTCAAATGAAACAACAGATTTTTCTCCAACTAAATCTTTTACATAGTTTCCAAGTTCATTAGCTAAATTTGTATCATTTGTAAGAGGTGGAACAGAAGATAATTCTATAAGTTGTGCTTGTCCTCTAAACATTTGTGCTGTTGAAGTTACTATTTCACTCATTCTATTAAATATAAATTCTCCTAATTCCTTATCTAAACTTCTTATTGTACCTTCCATAACAACTTCTTCAGGTATTATATTTGGAGCATCTCCACCAGCAAATTTACCAATTGTTAGTACTGCTGGTTTAGTTGGAGATATTTCTCTACTAATTATCTCTTGTAGAGATAAATATATATGAGAAGCAATATTTATAGGGTCTACGCCTGTTTCAGGAAGAGCACCATGGCATCCAGTTCCTTTTACAACTATTCTAAATCTAATACATCCTGCTATACTAGTTCCTAATCCATATAATACAACATTTGAAGGTGTTCCAGAGTGAACATGCATAGCCATAGCAGCATCAACTTTAGGGTTTTCAAGTACACCTGCTTTTAACATATTTTTAGCCCCAGTAAATCCTTCCTCATCTGGTTGGAATACTAATTTAACTGTACCTTCAATTTGATTTTGGTTTTGTTTAAGTAGCTTAGCTGCTCCTAAAAGCATTGCAGTATGCATGTCATGACCGCAAGAATGCATACATCCATTTGTTGATTTAAAATCACACTCAGTAGCTTCATTCATTGGAAGTGCATCCATATCTGCTCTTAATAAAAATGTTTTTCCTGGTTTATTTCCTTGTATAGTAGCTATTATACCACTTTCACAAATTTCTTTTGGATTATATCCAAATGATTTTAATGTATTTATTACAAAAGCTTTTGTTTTAGGTAATTTAGCTCCAACTTCTGGATTACTATGAATTATTCTTCTATAATTTACTATTTCATCTTTTATTAAATCTGCTTGTTTTATAAAGTTATTCATATATTTGCACCTCTTTATTAATTTTGATAAAAAATTTTATTATATTATATTTTTCACTATATACAGTAAAAAATTCCTTAATGTATAAAGTGTTTTTTTTAATATAAACCTTAAATAGGACATATATAGTCTGTTTTATAGATATTATTTATTTTTTTAGATAAAGTTAAACACATCAAATCGAATTATATTTTGTATTTTGGAAATAATAAAATAGATATTTATTAAGGAGGAAAACAAAATGCAAAGTGGGAATTTAAAATGTAATGCAACTGATTGTATACATAACATAAATTATGACTGTAAGGCAGGTGCCATACATGTAAGTGGACTTGGTGCAGTAGAGGTTAAAGGGACTAGTTGTACAAGCTTTGTAGATAGAGAGAGTAGTAGTTTAGCAAATAGTTTAGCTGGAAGTCCTAATGAGAAAGAATCATTTTTTAATAGTTCTAATAACAGTTTTGTAAATAGTACAGGGGATTCAACTACAAAACCATCTGATATAAAATGTGAGGCTCATAATTGTAGATATAATGAAAATAAAAAGTGCTATGCAGAATATGTTGAAATAGATAAAGTCGATGTATATTGTAATTCCTTTGATTATGGAGGACATATTTAATACTATAAAAAATACGCTTCTTAAAAATATTGATAGAAGCGTATTTTAAGTAGATATCTATAATAATTTGTTTTGGTGTTTCTTTATCTGGTACAGAAAATAAAGCTATGTAATTCTCTGGCATTTTAATTTCTGCCATACCTTTTAGTTGCCACTCTTTATGTTTACATAGCCTTTGAATATAGTTTATGGCTTTTGCTGTATCTCCTCCACAAGTCATTACAAAGTAAACTTTGTTACTTCCTAAAAATTTTGTATTTTTTATAAAATCCGTAACAACTATTGGCAACCTCCATGCATAAGTAGGGCATACGAATACGAATGGTTTATCTGTTGATATTAATTCATCTGTTTTTTCTTCTTTTATAAGTTGATTTAGTGATATCAGTTCATCATTTAATTCTTGTGCAATTTTGCGAGCTACATATCGGCTATTACCAGTACCGCTAAAATATAAAATCATAATTATATCTCCCTAACTATTTTTTATTTTAAATATTAATCCTTTTTCTCTAATAAAGTAATTTATCCATAGATTGTATTTTAATAAATATAAAATTTACTAGTTAAAAAAAATTATAGCACATTAATATTTTTTATATTTATTGGTAAAGAATTTGATTACCATTAAATTTTAAGGTCTATTTAGGTTGTATAGATTTTATATTAAAATGTGAGAACACACTGTTAATCCTAAGCGATACCTTTAACAGCTGAGCCAGATTTAAAAAATTAAAAATATATACTAATAGAAAATAAATAAGACAGATTTAAAATAAAAAATATATAATAGTATCTATTATTATATATTTATGCTATAATAAATATTGTAGAGATACAAAAGCAAGTCAAGAATATCTTGATGCAGGTTCAATAGGAGAAGTTATATGAATAACGGAATAGTAAAATGGTTTAATAATGAAAAAGGTTTTGGATTTATATCAGTTGAAGGTGGAGATGATGTTTTTGCTCATTTTTCGGCTATACAATCAGATGGATTCAAATCATTAGAAGAAGGTCAAAAAGTAAGCTTTAATATAGTTAAAGGGGCTAGAGGTCCTCAAGCAGAAAATATAACTATATTATAATATATACATTGTTATTAGAAAGATTCCTTAGTGGGATCTTTTTTATATTTATAACAGTATAAAGAGTTGAATATAATATTAATAATATTTAATATAGAAAATAATTTAAACTTAAAATCTACATTACTAGCAAACTTTAAATAAAATACTATATTAGTATACAGTACATCTTTAGAAAGATAAATCTAGTTAAATAGGCTAAGTTTTATTTTCATATATAAAATAAAAGAGGAGAGATAAAAGCATGTACAAAATTGGAGAATTTATTATTTATAGTAATTGTGGATTATGTGAAGTAGAGGATATAGGTCCACTTAATATTTCAGGTATTAACAATAAAAAGGATTATTACACGCTAAAACCAATATATGAAAATGGAAAAATATTCATACCAATAGATACAGATGTATTTATGAGAGCAATTTCTACGTATGAAGAAGTTCAACAATTAATAGATGGTATTTCTTCCATGGAGGAAATGGATTGTAATGAGAAAAATGTAAATTTACTGCAATCTAAATATAAACGTTTTATTAAAAACTATGAGTGTGTAGATTTATTAGCTGTAATATTAGGTGTTTATAAGAAGAAATATAATGGAAAAAAACTAGGTCAAGTAGATGAAAAGTTTATGAAATTAGCTAAAGGATTAATTAATGATGAATTTTCAATTGCCTTAGGAATATCTAGAGAAGAAGTAGAAAAATATATTAAAGAAAAAGTTAGAGATAGACAATACAATAACTAAAAATATAACTATTAATATTTATATAGATATATATACTAGAATATTATATTTAATAATACAATTGTAGATTTGATTGTTGAGAATTATTTCCACTATTGAAATCCACGAAAATACATTGACAATTTTGTCAATGTATTTTTGTTTTAGTGTATAAAGATTTTAATAAAAATAGTATAATTAATTTTAAGGGCATTATTACAAATAGGGGGAAGTAACATGAGAAAATATAATAAAAATATGGGGATTATTTTATCGGGAGTAGTAATAGCTACGACTACACAAATCACAACACTATCATATGCATTAGAAGACGATAAAATCCAAACTAAACTAGAAAAAAACATAGAAGAAAAAGTTACACAATCTTCTAATTATGCAAAATCAGAGGTTGCAAAAGTAACAAATGAAAAAGAGTTAGTAGCAGCATTGAGAAATGAAAATATAAAAACAGTAGAGATAAAAAATGATATAGTCATAACTCGACATGCAAGTGATCCTGAGAGGATAGAAGTAAATGGAAAGGAAAAAGAAATAAAGGGAAATGGACACACAGTAAGCGCTATCAAAGAAAATATAACAATATGGATATGTGCGAATACAAAGATAGATAATCTAAAGATAAATCAAATAAGAATATCTAGTTGGAGTGGAACTAACTTAGATATAGTAAACAACAGTGAAATAAACAATGTAAGACTAGAGATTTCAATGAATACAAGGTTAGAAAATGTAAGAATAAATAAAACTATAATACAAAATAGCAAAAACTTAGTTATAAAATCAAGTAAAATGGACTCGAGTTCAATTTCTCATTATGGAGGTATGGGTGGCATTGCGAAGATAATTGATACTGAAATAAATGGGAATCACTGGAGGGATGATATAATACATACGTATGATAGCAAGAGTAATAAAGCATCCATATATTTATCCGGAGGGGATATAGAATTAGAGGATGTAAAAATAACAAATCCAGATGATTATGCAATATATGCAGTAGGTTCTAGTATAATAGATCAATTAGAAGAGCAAAAGATAAGAATAAAAGGAACATTAGATATAGATGGGGTACAAAAAGAAGCAATATTGTTAAAGATGAATAATGATAGTAATAAAAGTGTGCCACTAGAACTTCATATAGACGGAGATATAAAGCAAAAAGGGGATACATATACAATAAAGGCAGAAAATAAAGGCAACAATATTAAGGTACACTATGATGAAAGTAAGATAGAAAAAGGAACTGACCCATGGTCAAATGAATATTACAACACTAAAAATAGAGAAGGAAACACACCACCACTTCCGAATTATGAAAATCCATTTGTAGTAGTAACAAATGAATATGATTTTCTAAGAGCATTAGAAGACCCAAATGTAAAAACTCTAAATATAAGAAATGATATAGTTATAAATGGACCTGAAGGCGAACTATTTAGTATAAGGATAGAAGGAAATGAAAAAGAAATAAAAGGAAATGGATATACAATAAGTAATAGTGCAGGACCAAACTTGTTTTACATATATGCAAATACAAAAATGGATAATTTAAAGCTAGATAGAGGAAGGATATTCACTGTAGAAGGAAAGAGTTTAGATATAGTAAATAACAGCGAAATAAATGATATATTCATAGAGTTTACAAATAATATATTATTAGAAAATATAAAAATGAATAAATCATCAGTATATGGTAATGGGAACTTAGTTGTAAATTCAAGTAAATTAAAAAATAGCTCGATTTCAATCTCAGACTATTATAAAAATAAAGGTGGAGTAGCTAAAATAACTAATACTGAAATAGATAGTCGAGCTAATGCAATAGATTTAAGTGGAGGAAATATAGAATTAGAAAATATAAAAATAACAAATCCAGGAGACCACGCAATATATGTAAAAGGGAGCAAGAAACTTGAAAGTAAGATGAGAATAAAGGGAACATTAGAGATAGATGGTTCAAAAAAAGATGCAATAGTTCTGAAAAAAGGCGATAATAGTAGTACAGATAATCCAGTAGAGCTATATATAGATGGAGATATAAAGCAAAAAGGAGATACATACACAATAAAGGCAGAAGATGAAGGTAAATACACTAAGGTATATTATGATGAAAATAAAATAAAAAAAGTAATTGATAAGTGGTCACATACTTATTATAGTACGAAAAATAGAGAAGGAAAAGAACCACAGTCTGTCGTATATGAAAATAAGCTAGTTGGAGATGATAGATATCAAACAGCTGTAAAAGTAAGTAATGAAGGGTGGAAAAACTCATCCCAGGTAGTAATAGTAAATTCAAATTCAATAGCAGATGCACTTAGTGCAACACCATTTGCAAAACGTAAAGATGCACCAATACTTCTAACAGGACCAGATAAATTAAATAGTGAAACTAAAAAAGAAATATCAAGGCTTAACGCTAAATATATTTTTGTAATAGGTGGAGAAAGCTCTGTATCAAATTCAATTATAAATGAATTAAAGTCTATGAATATTACTGTAGAGAGGATAAGTGGAAATGATAGATATAAGACTTCTTTAGAAGTAGCTAAAAAATTATATCCTGCATCATCAGAAATAGCAGTTGTAAATGGAGTAACAGGACTTCCTGATGCAATAAGTATTGCTCCAGTTGCAGGGGATAGATATATGCCAATAGTATTAGCATCACCAAATGAAGGAACTAAGGTATTTGATCAATATATAAAAGATAACGAGGTATCAAAATCTTACGTTATAGGAAGTGAAGCATCTATATCAAATGAGATAGCTAATAAACTACCAAATCCAGAAAGATTGGGTGGAATAGATAGAAATGAAACTAATGCAGCTATATTAGAAAAGTTTTATACAAATGAAGAATTAAATAACATATTTATTGCTAAAAATGGAATGAAGAAGCCAGATGATTTAATAGATGCACTTTCAGTAGGGGTGCTAGCATCTAAAGAAAAGTCACCAGTAGTTATAGTAGGAAATGATTTAAATGCTAAGCAAGAAAGTATACTATCCAAAAAACAACCAGGCAAAATAACTAAGGTTGGTGGAAATGGAAATGAAAATGCATTTAATAAATTAGTAAATATGTTTAAGAATTAATTTGGAGACAATATTATAATCGAGGGTATTATTCCTACGAATCGTCTTTAACATTGAAATTTACGAAAAAGCTATTGATAAATTATCAATAGCTTTTTAATTTTATATAAAAAATATATCTCTAGATAATAGAAGATAGTTGTTATTTTTCACATTATAAATAAGTTTTTGTTTATTTATTATTAATATAGTATAATTAAAAAGAAATCGATTAAATCACTCTTATTCTATTAGTAAGAGTGCTTTCTTACGTCTAAGAAGGCTATATTTAGGCTAAGACCAAGAAAAAAGCTATAAAACTTTAAAAGTAGCAACTAATAATATACGATAGAAATGAGGTTTAAAGTGAAAAAATTTAAGTCTTTTAAGACAATAATTCTAACAATTTTAATATTAGCACTAACATCTGTTAGTAGTTTAGCTAATGCCCAAGATAACACAGGTCAAATCCAAGGAATAGTTGCTCAGTCAGCAATAGTTATGGATATGGATACTGGCGAAATTATAGCATCAAAAAATGCCGATAAGCAAATGCCTGTAGCAAGTACTATAAAATTACTAACATCATTAATTTACGCAGAAAATACTTCAAAGTCAGAGCAGATTTCGTTTACTGAAGATGCACTTAAAACTACTCAAACAGCATTAAATAACTTTAAAAAGGTTAATCCAGGAGATAAAATTTCAAGTGATGATCTTATGAAAGCAGTTATGATTTTTTCTGCTAATGATGCTGCATATTTAATGGCAGACTCTGTAGCTGGAAATACTAAAGATTTCGTAAAGATGATGAACGACAGAGCAAAGTCTATGGGATTAAAAGATACACATGTAGTAAATCCATGTGGATTAGAAAGTAATGCTCTAAATCCAGAAAATAAAGAAATAAACTTATCAAGTGCATACGATATAGCAATAATTGCAAGAGAAGCTTTTAAGAATGAATGGATTAGAGATACAATATCAGAAAAAAATAAAAAGGTAACTGTTAACCTAGCAGGATCACCTGTTATTATTGAAACAAGAAATAAAATGCTTGGCCAACATGGCAATATAGGTGGAAAGACAGGAAATGAAGCTAAAGCAGGTCGCTGCTTTGTTGGTTTCTTTGAAAGAGATGGTAGAAAATTAGTTACAGTTGCTCTTAATTCTGTGTATGGGGCAAATGATGTAGATGTATTTAATGATACAAAGATAATTGCAGATGATGGATATAATGCTAAAAAGCAAGTATTTAAAAAAGCTGGAGAAAAGATTGATACAGTAAAATTAGAGTACAAGTTATTTGGGTTATTCGGGCCTAAAAAGACTGTAGATGCTCCAATTGTAGTATCAAAAGATATAATGTATTATAAAAATCCTATCAATGATAAAAATGCAAAAATAGAATATAACACTAAAGATAAAAATGCATGGAAATTAGCAGATAAAGAAGTAGAGCTAACATTTTCATTACCAAATTATAAAGCAAAGGTACCAGGAAAAGTGGATATATCATTATTTGATTTAATTAAAGCTAATATAGTACCATATGGTATTTTTGTTGCTGTTGTAGGAGTTGTTTTAGCAGTGTCTATAATATTGTATAGGAAAATATCTACAAATAGAATGCGTAAAAGAAAAGGATATATATTTTATAAAAAATAAATATAAAAAGCACATTGATTAATTAGTCAATGTGTTTTTTATATTTAAGAATAAAAATTTTGTATTAGCTAGTATTGAGTATAATGGTGCCAAATAAAGAAAAAGCCTCATAGGATATTATAAGAAAGTAAATTTAGAGGTGAAGTATGAAAGAATATAAAAGACAACAACAAAATTTATATAAGTATACCTTAGCTAACACTAATCTAAGAGAAGAAAAGTCTACTTCTTCAAATGTAATCACTGTAATACCTGCAAGGTCTAAGGTTCAAGTTATTGAAGCTGAAGAATATTGGTATGAAGTATTATATAATGGAAAAAGAGGATATATATATAGTGATTATTTATCCAAAACGAAATATACATGGACAGATGTTACTTTAAGATCTTATCAATCTGCTGAATCAAATCCAGTAACTACAATTCCTCCAAAATCTATAGTACAAGTTCTGTCTGTAAATGGAGATTGGAGTCATGTTATGTATAATAATCAAGAAGGATATATATTTAGCTATTTCCTTTCTGATGATGGAAACCTACCTAAAGAATATGATTTTAAGTACTTTTACACAGATATGACAAAGTTTGTAAATGATAATAAAATTAAAAGCCCCACTACAAATTTAATTACAACAGATTTAAAAAATAAGCTTACTTATATATTTGAAAAAAATCATGATGGTTCATGGAATTTACTTTATAAGTGGTCATGTACAGTAGGAAAACCTAGTACACCAACTATTAGGGGAACTTTTTATGTTAGCGGTAGAAAGCCTTACTTTGGTTCTGATATTTATAGGGTAAAATACGCTACTAGAATCCGAGGTAGCTACTATTATCATTCAATTTTATTTAATGCAGCAGGAACTGAAATAATTGATGATAGACTTGGTATGGCTTTGAGCCATGGATGTGTTAGATTAGCTACAGAAAATGCTAGGTGGATTTATAATAATGTATTAGATAAAACTACTATAATTATAAACTAACTGATAATTTAAATTCATTTTAATTTCTTTAAGTCTATAATTTTCAGATAATATTATCAATATAAGATGTATTTGAATATAGATTAAGTATAAGGTTTAATATTTATAAGAAGGAGGAACGAATCGTTCCTCCTTGATTTATATATTATTAAAATTGAGAATAAATATAATTAGATAATATATTTTATACTTTTTTACACATCTATCTCTTATATTATATAAGCATCACTAAATCCTTTAGATATAGCTTTGTTTTTAAAATTTATAGCATTTTCTCTATCCTCAAAAGCTCCTATACACACACGATATAGTTTTTTATTATTCACTTCCTTATTTACAAAAGCTAAAAGCTCATTAGATATTGTATTTGCTATATTTTCCAGGAAATAACTATTAGATAGATTTTTCTCAAATTCTATATTTGATATAAAATCTATTTCTATTAATAGTGCAGGCATTGTTGTTTTTCTAAGCACATAAAATTCTTTTGATATTTTCACTCCTCGATTTTTAGTATTTATTGATTTTGATAGAGAATTACAAATGTTTTTAGATAGGTTATATAGTTTTGAATTTTTGTCGTATACCCATACTTCGCATCCTCTTACTGATTTATTACTTGATGAATTTAGGTGGATACTTATAAAGTAATTACATTTTTCTTTGTTTGCCTTATTTACTCTTTCTTCTAGTGTGTGGTATGTATCATTTGTTCTACTTGTTATTATAGTTTCATTTGATTTTTCTAATGTATTTTTTATTAAGTTTCCTACCTTTAAGACTACGTCGCTTTCTTTTGAAAACTCTCCCAATGCTCCTGGGTCTTTGCCACCATGACCAAAGTCTAAGTACCATTTCATATTATCAACTCCTTTTTATTAGATTCTATTAGAGAGATGCTTTAAGTTAAATTAATATATGTGTATGAGTTTAGTTTGTCCTTAAAAAACAAATTGTATGGTTACAATTAATATTGAGAATTTTTATAAACACAAATATAATTAACTTATAAGATACTAAAAATTTGGAGGGAGTAAAATGGATAATAAAACTAAAAAAATTGTAATAAATGGACTTATGATAGCCTTAGTATGCCTTGCTACAATGACTATTCAAATTCCAATACCTGGAACACAAGGATATGTAAATGTAGGTGATAGTGTAATATTTATTTCATCAATTTTATTTGGACCATTTACAGGAATGATTGCAGGGGGAGTAGGTTCAGCACTAGCAGATATTTTAAGTGGATATTCTCATTGGGCATTATTTACTCTTATTATAAAAGGTTTAGAAGGATATATAGTAGGTGTTACTATATTAAAAAGACATACAATGATAAATATGGTTTCTTCAACTTTACTAGGAAGTATAGTTATGGTAATTGGTTACTTTTTAGCAGGTATATTATTAAATGGAGGTGTTTTAGTTTCAGCAGGTTCTATACCAGCAAACATAGTTCAAGGAATAACAAGTATAGTTATAGCAGTTCCTATTACTTGCTCTTTAAGAAAAACAAGTTATGTAAAGCGTCTTAATGCTCAACACTAAAAATAAAGCCAAGGATTTTTATCCTTGGCTATTTTTATTATATTAAGCTAATTATAAAGAAGAAGGATATAAAAAAGAATTGATATAATAGTTTACAAAATTAATTTTTTAGCATACCATATGATTAAAAGTGAATATGATAATTTGATGAAGGAGATTTTATGAAGATAATACAAATGTTAAAGGCTCTAGGAGATGAAACTAGAATAAGAATAGTCAATATTTTAAGAGAAGGTCCATTATGCGTTTGTGAAATTGAATCAATACTTAGAATTACACAATCTAATGCATCTAGGCATTTGAATAAGTTAATGAATGCTAATATAGTTACTTATTACAAAGAGGCAAAATATGTGTATTATAAATTAGATGAAAAAACTTTAAAAAAATATAACTTTATAAAAGTTTTTTTAGAAAATGAATTAGATAAAGAGGAAAAATTAAAATATGACTATGATATTTTAACAGCCTATAAAGATGCTGGATTAAATTGTGAAAATGTATCTAAAGTTAAAGATATAATTTGTAAAATTAACAAAAGAAAATCACTTTAGGAGGGAAGAACATGAGAATAGCAGTAATATCAGATATACACAGTAATATATATGCACTTGATAAAGTTTTATTAGATATTGACAAAAAAAATGTAGATATGATAGTATGCACAGGTGATCTAGTAGGATATGGAACTCGACCAAATGAAGTTATACATAGGATAAAGGAAGAAAATATACTTACTATAATGGGAAATTATGATGATGCTATAGGAAACTCTAAAATAGTATGTGGATGTGATTATCCAGATCCTAAAGATGCTCATAATGCTGGACTTTCAATGCATTTTACAGGGAAAGAAATAACTGAAGAAAATAAAAAATATTTAAGAAATCTTCCGAAAGAAGTAGTATTAATTTTTAACAATAAAACTATAAGATTTGTTCATGGAAGTACTAGAGCAATAAATGAATACTTAAAGGAAAACTCTAAAGAAGCAGATGAAGTTATGAACGAGTTGGTAGAGGATATATTAGTTTGTGGTCATACGCACATACCATATGCAAAGTATCATGGAGAAAAATTACTTGTAAATGCAGGAAGTGTAGGAAAGCCAAAAACTAATAGACCTGATGCAAATTATGTAATTATAGATATAAAAAATAATGATGAGTTATCAAAAACGTATTCAAGTGTTGAAGTTGAAATAATTGAAGTAGAATATAATTTTGAGAAACTAGCAAAAGAAATTGAGGAAAATGAAATACTTCCAAATAAATTTGCAAGACTTATAAGAGAGGGTAACTCAAAATAAATCTATATTTAAGATAACATATTTATATTAAATATAAGTAAACATATTCATAAATTTGAATATGTTTATATAAGTAAGAAGTATTTGTTGAAGTAGCAAATAAAACCAGATACTAGTTTGTAAAATAAAATTATATAGAAGGTGAATAATTGTGAGAATAGAGATTTTTGAATCAATGAATTATGGAATACAAGGTTTAACGGATACATCTAAGGATATGAAAGCTTCAAAATTTCATCAAGATTTAAATATGTTAAAGTCTCAATATAATGATATAGAAGTTTTAACTTATAAGGTGGATGTGTATGGAGTTAGACCTAAAAAAATAGATTTTTTAATAAATACAGGTGGAAATAAGTTAGTTAAGGAAATGAGCAATAAAAAGTTACCTATAATATTTGTAAATGATGAGATTATCAAATGTGGAGAATATCCAAATATAGAAGAAATTAAAGCGTATATACAAGCTAGTAACTAGTTTTAAATATAAAAGCATAAAAATAATGAGGAGTGATTCGTTCCTTATTTTTATTTGTATAATATGTAAAAATATAATTGAAAGACTAAAAAAGCAATATATGAAAGGTATATAAAGTATTATGGAAAAAGAAACAATATTCTTGTTTAATTAATTTTAAAAGCTAATATAGGTGTATATATTTGATACAAATCGTAACTATTATATCTAACCTAATATATTATATAATTATAAATAAAAGGGGAGATTTATATGTCAAATATTAAAAATGATTGTAATATTATTCAAAATCATATAAAAAAATCAAAGTCTAATTTAAGTGTATTTATGTATACAACTAACGCAATTATGTTTATGCTAATGACACCTTTTGTTAAACTTCACGAGAAACACTTTAAGAAAGTTGAAGAATATGTAAATATCCTTAATGATTATTGTAAAGAAAATAATTTAGATATAAAATTTGATAAATTTTATGAATTTGAAAACTCATCTATTATGTACAGTCAATTACAACTAGGAGCATTAACCGTTAAACAATATGAAGCAAGAATAAAATATTTAAATACCCTAAACGAGAATATTGAGTCTTTAAAAGGGTGTATATAAATAATTGTGAATCGTAATTAAATTATTTATATATTTTTATAACTTAATAACATAAATAAAAAGTGATTTAGAATAATTTCTAGTCACTTTTTTTATTTAACTAAACATTTTTAAAAGGTCTTATTTTACAATATATTAAATGAAAAAATTAATATATTAATACATTTAACTGTAAATTCTACCAAAAAAATATAAAAAAATTAATAAGACGACTAAAAATAGCAAATTTCGACAAGGTAGATATGTATAATTAATATGGTGAAAATCAAAATAACAATATCTGGTATTTAATAAAGAAAAGGAGATAAAGTATGAACATAGTAAAATTAGGATTTTTCGGATATGAAAATATGGGAAAAGAACATGAAGGATTCAATCACTTCTTAGGAACTAATGAAGAAATAATATACTCATTTAAAGGAATAAGAGATGAACTTGTATTTACAGACAAAAGAGTAATAATGCTTAATATCCAAGGATTAACAGGAAAGAAAAAAGAATTTAGGTTTTTCCATTACAACAAAATAAACAGCTATGCAATAGAGAGTTCTGGAAGTTTTGATTTAGATAGTGAAGTTAAGTTAGTAATAGGTAGTGTTCAATATGAGTTTGAACTAGGCAAAGGCATAGATGTAATGGCTATAGGTAGATTAATAAGTGATGCAGTATAAAAATTTTTAAATAGGAATAATAAATTTTATATCAAGGAGAGCAATTATATGAATAAGTTTTTAACTAAAATTAGGGAAATGGGTGCAAAGAAAGTAATAAGCTATATAGTTACATTTGTAGTAGCAGCTTTCCTAGGAATAGGTATGGGAGCATCTGGTATGGTATCAAAAGCTGACTATGACGAATTAAAATCAAAGTATGATAAAGTAAGTAATGAACTAGAAAGCTCAAAGAATACAGTAAATGAATTACAAGCAAAAGTAGATGAAGCAAAGCCATTTTTTGAAATGAAAGATGCAGAAAAAGAGGCTATGAAAATAGAAACTCATAAAAAAGAAGAAGAAAATAAAAAAGAGCAAGAAAGAATAGCTCAAGAGAAGAAAAAAGAAGAAGAAGCAAAAAAACAAGCTGAATTAGATGCAAGAAGTATAACTTTAGGAAATGGAACTTATTTAGTAGGTAAGGATATACCAGAAGGTATATATGATTTATATGCTGTAAAAGGTGGAGGAAATGTAATGTCATCTGACTTTAGAGTAAATCTAATAATGGGTGTAAATGGAAATGATGATTTTTATCAAAGAGAAGAACAAAATGTAGTACTAAAGGATGGCACTAATATAGAGCTAAAAGGGGTTACGGTAAAATTTGTTCCAGATGATGGGTACGTTATAAATAACTAATAAAAAAAGAGGAACGAATCGTTCCTCTTTTTTTATTTGGATGTGTTATATACTAGATATAAAATTTATAGTAGGAGTAAAATGCTTATAAATTTAAGATTATTCATTTAATACGAAGATAAACTGGAATTTATATATTTTTTCATTATATAATTTGTTAGCCTTATACCATTTCTTTCAACAAATTGTTTTTTTATTACTTTATATCCGCGCTTTTCAAAAAATGGTTTTGCAGTTATGGATGAATGAGTTATAATGTGTTCTACAGGGTAGTGTTTTTCTAATATATCACAAAGAGCAGTAGCAATACCCATATTTTGATAATCCTTGTGTACATATAATCTATCTAGATATCCTTCATTATTAATATCACCAAAGCCAATTATCATATTATTTTCTTCTGCAACCAATGTATAGTTATTTAAAAAAGATTTATCCCATTTATAAATATCAACATTTCCCGTAGCCCATACATTTAATTGTTCTTGTGTATAGTCTTTTGCATTAATGAAATGAACAGTATTATAAAACAAATCTGCTATTTTATCACAATCACTTGATTTATATTCTCTTATCTCCATATTTCTTTTCCTCCGAAATTTCTATTTATTTTAAATACATACTTGGTCTTTATTAAATATCTTTTTAAAACTTTATATATCTATATTACAACTTAATTTAAAAAAAGTAATTAATTATCAACAATTATTTAAAATAGAGCAAAATAAAAAAAGACCAGTTTTTTCTAGTCTTTTTATTGTTTATAATTTTATATATTATTTAGTATAACAAGTTTATATTTTAAGTTATTAATTGGTTAATTACAATATTTTTCAATACTATTTAAAATTCAAAGATAAATAGTTTTTCAAGGGGAGTATTTAACTCCTTTGAAATTCTAACAGCTAATTCAAGTGAAGGATTGTACTTTGCATTTTCTAAGCGAGCTATAGTTTCTCTTCTAACATTAACTTTATTAGCTAATTCTTCTTGGGTTAATTCATTAAATTGACGATACTTTTTTAAGTTACTAATAAATTTTGCCATAATTTTAGTTTCCTGTATCAAATTTGTAAGTTAAAAATGCCACCTGTTAATGTGATATATTGATATCTCTATATTACATATATATCACACTCATTTTATATTATGACTTAAATTTAAAAAATACATCTTAATAAATATTAAGAGCTTCTTAATATTTTCTTAATATTTAAAAATTACTATTATGCTAGTATTTATATTAATAAACAAATCAAATTTTGAAAGGAGATAACTTATAATTATGTCGAGTCTTTATCCATTTATTTGTGTAATATTACCTTGTTTAATATACCAAATATTTGCTATAAAACAGGGAGATTTAAAAGAAAAAACATATCTAGTACCACATTTAATATGGGTATATATTTTCTTAATTTATATTTATTTAGCAATTAGTGTAGCAGGGATTGGTAGTGTATGGGATATAGGTCAATATAGTGGAATTATTAGATTAGAAGAAATAAATTTAATTTTATTTAACTCAAATGGTATTTTGACTTATATTTTAAATATTATTATGTTTATGCCTTTAGGATTTTTACTTCCTTTGATTTGGGAGAGATTTAGAAATCCTATTAGAGTATTTCTAACTGGAGTAGGCTTTTCATTAGCAATTGAGATTTGTCAACTATTCAACCATAGAGCTACAGATATTGATGATTTAGTAATGAATTCTTTAGGTGCTGTTTTGGGGTATTTTATATGGATATTTGTAAGCAATTTATTTAATAGCATAAATAAAGAAATTGCTTTTATATCTAAAAGTGAAGATACTATGGATACATATAAAACCACTATGTCCATATCTAAAAATGAGGCTATCATATATCTTATATTATCTGTTTTAGGAGAATTTTTCTTGTACAATTGGTATATTTTCCCTAACTAAGCTATTATATATTAAAAAGATAACTTTTGTATTGTATAATATCAATAAATCAGATGGTTATATGTTAAATAATTTAGATACTAATTTATTGGGGAAAAGATTGGGGGATTATATTTGATAATAACAACTTTAGTTGAGAATACTACAATATCAAAAGAATATAAGAAAAAACATGGATTGTGCTTACATATTAAAACTAGAGAACATAGTATTTTGTTTGATGTAGGTCCAGATGATACATTTATAAAAACGCTAGAAAGCTAAACATTGATATTTCTGATGTTGATATAGTTATTATTTCTCACGGGCTATACTTCAATAATGAAGTTTGCAAAATATTATGTAGGGCTAGGTGCTAAAATTAAGAATAATCATAGAATTGTTTTAATTGATGGTAATTATAAATTAGATGATAGTATATATTTATTTTCAAATGTTAAAGAAAATAATTTAATTCCAAATTCAAATAAATCACTACTAAAAAAAGAAGAAGATAGATATGTTCAAGATAATTTTAATCATGAGCAAAATCTTATTTTAAAAGAAAATAATAAATATACACTTATTGCAGGTTGTTCTCATCGTGGTATAACTAATATTATAGAAACAGCAGAGAAGATAATTGGTAACAATTTAGATATGACTATTGCTGGATTTCACTTGTTCAATCCTGTATCAATGAAAAGTGAGAGATTTGAATTTATTGAGTTAATGAGCGAGAAACTATCAAATAAAAATATGGATTTTTATACTTACCACTGTACAGGTATAAAGCCATTTAATATATTAAAACAACGCCTTAAAAATCAAATTAAATATTTATCAACAGGTCAAGAAATTGAAATCTAATTAGTAATTGTAATGGGATAGGTATTTTTATTAAATGTATGCATACTATATATATAGTAAAAAATGGTTTAAATACATTTAGAGATGAATTAATAAAATTAAGTTTGACATTTCTTTATTCTGAGAGGCTTTACAAGGGTTGAAGATATTAGATTTTTTTAAAACTATTACCTAAATACAAAATTAAGTAATAGTTGAAATTTGCATTCTTAAATTTTATCATTTTTATTATTTATAAAATACTTATAAAACAATGAGCTAAATCCTCCTATTCTAGAAGTTATAATAGAATCAATAAGTTCAATCATTGGCATAATAACCATTCCTTTTAATTTTTAAATTTTTATAATAATTTGGGAAATGTTTTCCAAAAAAGACTATTTTTCTACAATATTTTCTGATAATATATTAATTATACAGTTAATATTTCTTAAAAAGGATGTGTTGAGAAATGAAAAAAATATTAATTCCTATTGATGGAACAGAAAGAAGCCAAAAATCTTTAGATTTTGTATCAAATAATTTTTCTAAAGATGAAGTTGAAATAGTATTGATAACTGTTAGTGATATTAGCTTAACTAATATTACAAATCCAATGATTATAGACATGAAGATAGAAAAATCTCAAAAAGAAGCAGGTATTATGTTAGAAAAGTTTAAGAATAAATTGCAAGGATATAAAGTAGAAAAATATTGGATATTGGGAGATCCAGGCAAAGAAATTATATCAAAATCAATAGATGGTAAATTTGATGAAATAATAATGACCAAATCTACTAAAAAGAACTTTATTGATTCTATAGGTTCTGTAACTTTATATGTGGTAAAAAAATCTAAATGTACAGTTACTATAGTACCTGAATAGTAAGAGGATTAAATTTTAAAGATTAGATAATTAAAGAAAATGTATAATAAATGCAAATAATATAGATAAAAATAAATCAAAAGTAGTATAATAAATAAAATTTTATAAAAAAGAAAAAAGAGTGTATTTACTAAAATGTAGCAATTTCAATAGATACACTCTTTTTTACTATTTTGAGAATTTAAATTTAGAAATTTGTTATAAACTTTATGTATGAAGAATTATTATATATATCTTTAGGGCTTTTATAAATAAAGTAAGTTAATAAAAGCTTACTACTAAAATTTCAAGAGTTAAAGCTATATATATTATATAGCTTATAATTAGATATTCTATTTTAGAGGCTTAGAATACACTTCTTTTAAATATTTAAGTCTATTAAGCATTTTATTTAAGTTTTTATCAACACTTTCATGTGTTTCTTTTCCTTCATAACCTAATTCTTTATTTACATCAAATATTTGTTAATTCAGAACTAACTATATTATAGTCATTAAGTATGTTTATAGTTTCATATTCATCATTTACATAATTTTCATAACTATCTTTTAGATATTTCTCAAATAATAATTCCTCTATATCTGTTTTATTAGTCGTAGATGTTTTAATTACAGGATAATTATCCAATAAAACCTGTATAAAGATTTATAAATAAACATATTCTGGAGATTAAATCTCTCTTTTAAACTCTAGATATCTACTCCCTTGAAATTTCAAAGTCCCTACATCTCCCTCAACAATCATACCAAATTCTTTTCCTGAAACACTAAACTCCATTCTATCAGTACTTTCAAACTCAAATGTAATATAATAGTTTGTAGATGAACCTCCGTTATGATGTACTCCATTTGAGTCAACATGTCCAGCGTGTCTTATAACTTCACTTCTTTTAGAAACAACTTTACTTTTTACATCTAATATAGGTTGTTTATTATTGTAAGACCATTGATTAACACCTCTAATTATATTAATTATAATTGTACCTAAAATAAGAAAAAAGATTATAAAAAACATGACCGTAAATAAGTCAAAAGTTGGATCAAAAAAATACATATCCATAATAGATACCCCTCATTTCGTATATATTTTAAAAATGTAATTTATGCTAATTTTAAGCTATAGATTCATTTATGTGGTAACAAAATAGATACATTTTTGATTATTCTTAAAAAATACATACTAAAGAAATCTAGTAAAAAAGCCCTTAAAATCTAAATAAATAGATTCTAAGGGCTTTAACTTTATGTAAAATCTATAAATATATTTATTTGATAAATCTTAAATAAGCATTCATGGTATCAGTATATTCTAAATTAATTATATTTTTATTTAAATATTTCTTTAATATTAGAAAAAAAGTCCCTAAATATTTAAAAAAATTTGTATTATATATCGAAAGATAATTTAGGAGGTGAAAATATGAGCAATATTGACATGTTATCTGTATCAAGAAAAGAAGTAAAGTTTTTAGTTTCTCTTATAGATAGAATTTACTTGTTAAATTCTTTAAGTAAAGTATTAACTCCAGATAAATATGGTGATTATAATGGCTATAAAACAAGAAGTGTATATTTTGATAGTATTGATAATGAAGATTTTACACAAAAGTTAGTAAAAACTGAAAAAAGAAAGCGTGTAAGACTAAGAATATACAACACTACGGATACTTTTGCTAAGTTTGAAATTAAGCGAAAACATTTAGACAGAGAATTAAAAGAAAGTATAACAATTTCTAAAGAAGATGCAATAAAGTTAATAAATGGAGATTATTCTGTACTATTAAAATATAATAATAATCCTCTTTCACATTATGCATTTAATCTAATGAAAACTCATAATTATAGACCAGTTTCTATGGTTGAGTATGATAGGAGAGCATTCACACATGAAAGCTTTAATACAAGAATAACTCTTGATAACAATTTAAGGTATACAAACTTTAATTATAATTTATTTGATGAAGATATAAACTTCAAACAAGCTATGCCTAAGGATCAAACTATTCTTGAAGTTAAATATGATAGATTCTTGTTTTATCAGATACAAGAAATTTTATCAAAATGTAATTTTATTGGGAAGCCTCCAAGCAAGTATGGAACATCAAGACAATTATTAAATAGATATTATTATTAGACAGGAGATGATATTATGAATCAAATTTTAAAAGGAAATATAGATTTAAACTCAATAATTCAAAATGCACAAACACCAAAATTTATTATACAAAGTATTATCATGACTATTGTTTTTTCTGCAATAATTTATTATACATATAAGCTTTCATATGATACGCTAAATTATAATAAGAAATTTAATATAACACTTGTTATGATAGCTTTTATAAGTACTGTTCTTATGGATTTAATTCAAAGTAATTTAGCCATATCTCTAGGAATGCTAGGGTCATTATCAATAGTAAGATTTAGAACAAATATAAAAGATTATAGAGATATAGGATTTATTTTTTGGAGTATGTCAGTAGGTCTTGCATCAGCCACACAAAATCTTTTTTTATGTCTAATAAGCTCTTGTTTAATAGCTTTATTTATGATTATTACGGGAAAAGAAAGTAAGTGTGGAAATAAATTATTGCTAGTTGTAAGAGGTAAAGAAGTTAATTTAAATACAATTCAAGAGATACTTGATAAATATAAAATTAAAAATAATATAAAAGCTAAAAATATATTAAGTGATTCCTTTGAAATAGTTTACGAGATAAAGGTATCAAATAATCAAGATAATTTATTGATAGATGACTTACTAAAGTTTGAAAAAATAGATAGTGTAAATGTATTAGCACCAAGTACAGAAGTTATATAAAGTACAAAAGTAGATAGTTTACTAAAGTATCTGCTTTTACTTATTGGATGATATGCAAATTAATAAATTAAATCAAGAAACTTCTATTAGTAATGTAATGGGACATTACCAAAATTAATTTTATCAATAATAAAAAGTATATAGTTAATCAAATAGAAAGTTATTTATTATATAAAACTAGCAAATATATTTCAAGAATCAGGATGGGAATAATAATTATGTCAAAAGAGGTATTTCAAAATGGTGATATAAATGAGATCGTTGAAGAAAATATCGGATTTATAATAAATACAATTTCAAAAGTTACAGGTAAATATGTTTCAATTGAAAATGATGATGAATTTAGCATAGGTCTTATGGCTTTTGTTGAAGCATTAGATAAATATAATCAAGAAAAAGGTCCATTTTTATCATTTGCAAAGATAGTAATTGAAAGCAGAGTAAAAAATTATTTGGTAAAAGAGAAAAAAAAGGTTGATGTTGTATCAATAGATTTATATAAGGAGATAGGAATAGACATAAATAATATCTTATATAATCCAATTGAAGATAAAACAGAACTTATAAATGAAATACAACAATTTAAAGAAGAACTTAATTTATTTAAATTAACAATGGAAGATTTAATAAAAGAAGCACCAAAGCATCGTGATACAAGGGAAAATGCTATTAATGTATCAAAGAAAGCAAGTAAAGACCTTGAGGTTACTGATTTTATGTATGAAAAAAAGAGACTTCCAATAAAAAAAATCTCTTTAAAATATATGGTTACAGAAAAAATCATAAATAGAAGTAAAAAGTTTATAATTTCACTTATAATAATTTTCTTTAAAAAATATAGAAACCTAATGTTATGGATAGGGAAATAGAGGTGACTAAGCTTATGTATTACAAAGGTATCGTTATGGAATTAAATAAAGACCATGTAATAGTTATGAAAAATAGTGGGGATATGTTAAAAATAAAAATTAAAAAGGGGTTATTGATTGGAGATATAATTATATTTACTGAAGAAGATATAATTAAAGAAAGTAAAGTTATAGAATTTAAAAATAAAAAATTGATAAAGCCATTGGCATTAGTTGCATCAATTTTCTTTATAATTATATTTAACTTTTCAGGTAAAGACAAAGAATCTATATCAAATCCATATGCATTAGTAACATTAGATATAAATCCAAGTATAGGGATTGAAGTTGATGAGAATAAAATAGTAGTTAATGCAAAAGGTTTAAATAAAGATGGAAAGAAAATGAATATGAAAGATTTAAATGGGAAAAGTCTTGATGAAGCAACTAAGATTATTAGATCCTATGTACAAAGTAATAAGGATATAAAGAATAAAGATTCAATGATAGTAGGGTTTGCATTTTTAGAAAATACAAACAATAAAGTATTTGAAAAAAGTATCCAAAATATAATAAGAAAGAACTTTAGTGGAGTTGAAATAGTTTATATGTATGGTTCATCACAAGATAGAGAAATGGCAATTGAAAAAGGGATAAGCCTTGGAAGATATAAAGTAGATGAGATAATAAATGAAGATTTATTAGAAGATACTATAGAAAATATGTCTGTTGATGAGCTTATAAATCTACTAAAAAATAAATCTACTCCAGTTTATTTAAATAAAGAAATAAAAGATGAACTTGAAGATAGATATGAAGACAATAAAGATAATGACGATAGTGATCGTGATTATAATGACAGTAACAAAGATGACGATGATAACGATCGTGATTATAATGACAGTAACAAAGATGACGATGATAACGATCGTGATTATAATGACAATAACAAAGATGATGAAAAAGATCGTGATTATAAAGATAATAACGAAGATGATGACGATAAAGATCTTAAATATAAAGATAATAACAAAGACGATGATAAAGATCATAATTATAATGATAATGATGAATAAAAAATATAGACTTATAATTAAAAAACAATAAATGTAAAAATATGGTACAATTTACAAATAAATTTAATTTCAATTAGTATCTAAAACACATTTAAAGTAAATATATCTAGGAAAAATGCCCTTGAAATCCATTTATTTGGGTTCTAAGGGCTTTAACTTTATTTTATAAATACCTAATTACAGTGTATATTTTAAATTGATATACTTAATGTTACTTTTTAGAATTTTTTCCAACTGGAATACTATCATTATTTATAGGGTTATCAAATGATGGTGGAGTAATATTTATTTTAGTATCATGGTTAGGCCCAGGAGTAGATAAGTCAAAATACAACTTAGAATCTTCTGTAACCCCAAAGTCTTTATTTGAGCCTGTACCTTTAACTTTATTTAATGCATCTCTAAATAAAGCATTATGTGCTTCCTCTCTATTAAGTAAGAAATCAATAGTTTCTCTAACGTATTTATCTTCAATTTGTCTATATAAGTATTCATATACAACTTTTGCTCTTTGCTCTGATGCTATATTAGATAATAAATCTGCAACTAAATCACCTGTTACAGTTACATAATTTGCAGTCCATGGTGCTCCTGATGAATTAATTAATACAGGTGATAATCCAGTTAATACGTGTGTTTCTATCTCTCCTGAGTCAACAGCCTTATAATTTACATCATGTCCGTTAAGTAAGTTTATAGTTTGAGCTACCATTTCCATATGACTAAGTTCTTCCGCAGCTATATCTAAAAATAAATCTTTTATAACAGGATCTTTTATTCTAAAACTTTGTGCCGCATATTGCATAGCTGCTTTAAGCTCTCCATTAGCTCCGCCTAATTGTTCTTGCATTAAAACTGCATATTGAGGGTTTGGTTTTTCAACTTTTACTTCTCTTAATAACTTTTTATCATGTTTAAACATTTAAATATGTACCTCCATTTGATCTTTGGTTAAAAATATATTTTCCAAATTAATGGAAATTATTCTTATTTGAATAAATAATGTGTTAATTTTTCTTTATGTAAAGTACATAATTAATACCTAAAGTAAAATTTAAGATATATTTAGAATTATTATATGGATTGTAAATTATTTTTCAAAGATATATTATTAAAGTAATACAAATTAATGGGGGGTTCGATGGATAAATACAATAAATTATTTAAGCTGACAAGAGCATTAACATACCTAGTTATACTTTCCGTACTTGTATTGATTTTTACTGGATTTATTATAGGAGAAGGAAAAATAGTACAGTATAGTATAAGTTTTTTTGTCATAAGTTTTATTTCATGCTTAGTCATAGGAGGAATTTCATTAATAATAAAAATCATATATCTAAATTCGATGGATAGAAAAAGAAGATTAATTAATGCTTTAAAAGATTTTTTATGTTCATTTATAGTATTATTTATTTTAGAATTTATTCTGAGAAGTTCAGGTATAAATTTAGGTAGTATTTTTAGTATAAGTTTTGGAAGTGCGGTAGGAATAAATTTCGGAGATTTAATATTCTTTAAGCGTAAAATTTAACTAGTCACTAAGAAGTTTTTTTATATATAGCAAAAACTTATAGAAAATTATCCTTAGAATCAATTCTAGGGAATTTTTATATTAATTAAGGGACAAACATTTACACACTCATAAATAACTTGTTTTTGTTATATTTTACTAGACTTCTAAAAATCTAAGTTCGATGAACAGGGTAATCCATTCCCTATACTGCATATGAAATTAAAATTATATTATAACTAAATAAATATAAATAGAGTAATAATATTATTACTCTATTTTTCATTCAAAAAACATATGATTTAATGAAAATATTCAATTATTTGGTAATTGGAAAATAATTGAATATTTAGTATAATATAATAAAGTTTGCAAACGTTATATTACAGGAATTAGAACTTTATTATATTATTAAGTAAATATAAATTTGAATTGGAGAATAATATGAAACCAAAATCTAAATACAATATAAAAAAGGGATTTAATATATGTTATTTTGCATTAGTTTGTTTTTGTTTCATTTTAACTATCATTAGGTGGATTAATAGTTTTAATAGTGATATTGTATTTATTAATAACACTATTACTTCACATATATCAAATTTTTCTTTAAGTATGCTTTTTTACTTGGCTTATGGTTATATTATGGTCTTATTTGATATTAAATTTCAATATGTAATTGTATTAGGTATAAGTTTGATTTTAGGAAATTTTGTATATGAATTATTTTTAAGCATTATAAACACGAAAGATATTGTTGATGCTATATACGGGTTAGCAGGCTCTTTATTATCATTTATATACTTAGTATTAATGAAGAAATATGGGTTGATTTTAAATGAACAAAAAGATAAATAATATACCAATCTATCACTTGGATTTATGAACAATTTTAATATATTACGAATTATTATTTTTAAATATAAAAAGGCTAGAAATTGATGTATTTTCAATGTTTCTAGCCTTTTTACTTACTATCTATCACGAAGTTATCTAACAGAGCTATTTTTAAAATTTATCATGAAAACACCTGTTTTAGTGTACATATACAAAATGCTAATTATGTAAAGCTATCGGAAGATGAAATAAATACTGTTCTTACCGATAATCAAGAGAAGTTGAATCTTACTAATAAACAGACGCAACGTTGGCATAAAAAATGTATGTGTCTTGTAGAATTTGAAAAACAAAGTAAGATGGATGACTGGTTAATAATAGATAAAATTGAAGATGTATTGGTTGGAACAAGTATCCCATACAATTATGATAAATTAAGATTCTAAGAGTATTTTTCTAGATATCTTTAAATGTTTTTTAAGATTAGTTAAAATTAAATTTAATAATAATTTAAGCTTAGTTTAAGTTTAGTTTAATTATTATGATATATTATAATAATTAAAAAAACTAGATTTCTAGAAAGGATCTGATTAAAATATCACAATTAATTGCAATAATTACCGCTATTTTAAGCTTATTGAATTACTCATTTTGGACAAACAATAATCTTGATTCTTTATTTAAATTATTTAGTGTAAGTGCACAAGGATTGTTAGTAATATTTACACTTTTTGCTATGATATCTTATTCTGGAAAAAAGCTTACATTCAATTATAGAAATTGTCCTTATAAAGTATTCACTATAAGATATTCAATATTATTAATTTCATTATTAGGAAATTTATCTATGTTTATTGTCTTATTCCTAAACTTTATAGGAAAAATAAATGCTTTGTAATTTAATTATAATATAACTATTTACTAAATTTCACTTTAGAGATTAGTTACGTATTTTGTATAAAATTAATGACATTAGGACACATTTAAGTGGAATTAAACAGGGTATATATGATAAAACTTTACAACAAGTATACACGGTCCTTTAATAATAAAAATTGATTAAGGAATAGGTGATAAAAGAAATACTTACGTATATAAGCAAAATTAAAATAGATAGTTTTTTATAAGGAAGAGTGCTTGATCTAGAGTAAATTGAATGTCTCGACAGGGTACATGACAACTTAAAGGGAAAATTAATAATAGAAATTTTTCTGTTTTGAATGGATAATCTTGGGTATAAAAAATATTAAATAAAAGATTATAATAAATTGACAGGAGATGATTTAAATGTGTACGCATGTTCACATTTCAAGCAACAAAAATAACTTTTATTGGGGAAGAACTTTAGATACTTCTTTTAATCCATTTGATATTGGTTCAAAAGTAACTATTGTTCCTAAAAATTTTACTTTAGATACACAAAGTAAACCATGGAAAACAAAATATGCTTTTTTAGGTATAAGTCTATCAGGCTCTACTTTATTTTTTGATGGAGTAAATGAAAAAGGACTTGCTGGAGGACTTTTATTTTTAAATGCATGTACATGGGATAAAAAAGACAACATAGAAAATGAAGGTCTTACAGCTATTAATAGTGGTGAAGTAATTCCTTGGATTTTAAGCAACTTTGAAAATGTTAGTGATATAAAGAAAAATATATCAAAAGTTGCAGTTACTGGTGATGATATTCCTGCATTAGGAGAGTTAGGTAAAGGAAACCCTATCACTGCTCATTATACTTTTACAGACAAGATGGGTAATTCAGTTGTATTAGAACCAACAAATAATGGACGTTTTAGAGTTTTTGACAATAATGTAGGTGTAATGGCTAATGATCCAACATTTGATTGGCATATGACTAATTTAGCAAATTATATTCAAGCACAAGGATTTAATAGACAACAAAATCATTTAAACAATAAAACTGTAATTACGCCAATTTCAAATGGTACAGGTCTACTTGGATTACCAGGAGATTATACTTCACCATCAAGATTTGTACGTGCAGTATATTTAAGAAATCTTATAGGAGAAGTTAGTGATGAAGAATCACCTGCTCAATTATTTAGTATTTTAAATTCTGTTTGGGTTCCAAAGGGAGTCGAACGCTTTTTTGAAGAGAAAGATGACTCAGATTTTTCAAGTTATATGTGTGCATATGATCAAAATTTAGGTAAATTATATTTACGTGTTTTTAATCATATAGATACAATGGAATTCTCTTTAGAAAATGTTAGAGAAAATGAGCTAGTAACTTATTCAGTTAACTAGAAATTAAGGAAAATAATTTTTATAAAAAGTATTAAAAAAGATTAACATATAGATATCAGATGGTTTTAGTGTATATAGTAATAACAAGCAAAAAATACATAAGATATTGTTATATACGTTAAAACCAACTAAAAAAGAGTATGTTTGCTGAAATATATTAATTTCAACAGACATACTCTTTTTTAGTTATACCTATTATTTAAGTTTATATTTTAATTAAAGTTTATAGCCATTAAAAATTACAAATGAATTTTCATCTAAGAATATATATACTTTATTTAAAGAATGAATTACTTGTTGTTTACGGTAAATATCGTAAATAAGATTAAGTTATGATGATGTCGATGTTACTAAGTATATGGCCAAAATAACGGTCAATGATAGTGAGCATGTTAAGATTTGGTTGGATTATAATGATAAATATAAAAAGAAGGTACTAAAGTTTATAAATTCAAAGTAAATATATAAAAACATTCTTTTACTTGTATTAAGGTTAATTAGGGGGATTGTATGAGGAAAATAATAAAATTAATTGTAATAATTTTTTTATTAGGTCTATTAATTGGATGTAGCAGTAATGATAAATTAAAAGAATTAACTAAAGAAGAAAAAGTACAGGATTTTGATTATTATATAAATACAATGAAAGAAAATTACGGCAACTTCGATGTATTTTATAATAAATACAATACAGAATACTTAGATTTATATGATGTTTTTAAAGAAGAAGTAGAAAACAGTAATAGCAATGAAGAATTTTATAACATAATGAACACTTTAATAAATTTACTTAGAGATGGTCATACCAATCTAATACCACCAGATAGCATAGATTGGTATATAAATTCATATAAAGAAAGTTATCAAGGTAATGTTTTAAATGATAAAGATTTAATAGATAAAAATAAAAAATGGAAAATCTACCTAGGTGAAAATAATGATTTACAAAGTTTAAATAAAAAAATTAATGAAAAGATGTTTAAAAATAATAAGGGGAATATAGAAACAAAGATAATTGATGATAAGATAGCGTATATTAAAATTAATAGTTTTGGAGAATTTACTAATGAAGATATTAATAAAATAAATGAGTTATATAAAGATATTAATAATTATAAGGACTATATTATAGATATAAGAGGTAATGGAGGTGGTAATACACAACTATGGATTGACCATATAGTAAGTCCTATAGTAAACAATATATATGAAAGCACGACATATGCACTTCATAAAGACGGAAAAATAACAAAAGAATATTATGAAGCAAGAGGAAATGATTTAAAGGACATAAATAAATTTCCTAACAAGGATATGTTAAAAAAAGTGAGAAATATAGAAGATTTTAAATATTACACTGAATATAAATTAAAATTTTCTAATGAAAGTATATTTGATGGTACAGAAAATAAAGAAGGTTATAGTGGAAATATATATTTATTGGTAGATAAAAGAGTATTTTCAGCAGCTGAAGGATTGGCTATATTTTGTAAAGATAGTGGCTGGGCAAAAGTTGTAGGAAATGAAAATAGCGGTGGGGACGGCGTAGGTATTGACCCTATAGTATTTAAACTACCAAATAGTGGTCTAGTTGTTAGAAGTACAACAGAGAAAGGTTTAAATACAGATGGAAGCAGTAATTTAGAAAATGGAACATCATTAGATTTATATATGAATTCCTTAGATGATTTAATCGAGTATATAAAAAATGATAATTAATAGTTGTAATACGTTCATCAAATCTAGGCACAGAGAATTAATAGATAAGTATAGCAAAGAAGGGTGGTAGAAGTTTACTAAATTTAATTACAAACTCTATCTTAGTATGTATATTACAAAAACTATGATAGAGTTATTTTATTTTGCTTAGTTAATAGTTTTTAAATGTATTTTTAAGGGTATTTATCATTTTAAATAAGTTAAGTCTAATTATAGAAATGCTAGTTAAATATATTTATCATACATAGTCAAAGGAGCATAATAAAAATGAAATATTTTATTGTTGAAGGAAAACTAAAAAATCAAAATCCAATTGATGAAAATATCATGAAAAAGCACATGGCTTATTCTCAAAAGGCAATGGATGAAGGATTAATATTAATGGCTGGACTTAAAGAAAATATGAGTGGAGGACTATTTGTTATGAAGGCAGAATCTATTGAAAAAATAGATGAGTACCTATCTAACGAGCCACTTAAACTTTCTGGTATACAAGATTACAACGTTATGGAGTTTTTACCTCATTACTTTAATCAATCGCCTAGTGAATGGTTTAATAACTAATTTATAAAAAATTAATTGAACGTATTTATAAAACTAGTATGTAAAGGGTAGATAAAATTAAAAATAGACTATAAAATAATTGTACTTTAGTGATTTAAATATATAAATTAAAGTACAGTTATTTCTTAAGTTGCTATATTTACTAATATATTTTTTATTTAGTAAGTTTTTTATTCTTATTATAACCACACTATAATTAAAGAGTTTAGAATAAGATAGTTAATATTTATTAATAAAGAGGAACGAAACGTTCCTCTTTTTTATTTAATAAATAACCCAATAATATTGAATAATAACCCAAAATGGGTTATTATTTAATGGGTGATAAGAATGGATAATTTAGGAAAAAAACTCAAAGAAGCTAGAAAAAGAAAAAATATAACTCAAGAAGAACTAGCTAAAAGGATTGGAATAAGCAAACATGCAATAGCAAAATATGAACAAGGGCAAAGAGAACCTAATTTAAAAATACTTACAAGTATTATAGATGAGCTTGAAATGGACTTTTGGGAAGTAGCACAAGATGCTAATTTAGAAATAGAAGCAGCACCTCCTTATGAAGAAGGTATTAAATTTGGCGATGAGGTATATGAAAAGGCTATGAAAAAGTTAGATGGAATGTTTAAGGAAAAAGATATTAAGTATCTTGGCAAAGAGGAAATGCTAAAAAAGGTGCTTTGTGAAAATAGAGATTTAGGAGTTAACAGAAGGCTTATATCAATGTGTCATAGGGAGTATTGTAAGAGGTTTGGTGTTGAGAACAATGGTGTTATAAGTTTTGATAGTTACACATACTTTGATGATTTTAAGAGGGAGTTTTATGATGATCTTGTAAGGGCTTTATTGTTTACTGTTGAGCTTAAGATGAAGGAAGCTGAGGGTAGGATAAAGAAGGAGAAGTAAATGAGCAATATACATATAGATTTAAATGATATACATGAAAGAGAATTACATCCATTTTTAGTAAGGTATCTTGCTAAAAAGATGAACATATATACAAAAACTATATTTCACGAAGTATCAACTAAATTAGGAAAAGGAAAAAGTGAATGGTTACATCCAGATGTAGTTGGTTTTAATTTACCAGTTGAAAATTGGGATGAAAAGGTATTAGAACTTTGTGGTAACTTTTCTATAAATAGAGCTACTATATACTCTTTTGAATTAAAAAAAACTATAACTATAGAAACCTTAAGAGAACAATTTTTCCAGGCTGTATCTAACTCTAGTTGGGCAAATGAAGGGTATTTGGTAGGTGTTGATATAAATACTGATGATATAGAACTAATGCAAGAGATAAAGAGATTATCTAGTGCATTTAATATAGGAATTATAAAATTAAATTTGATTAATGTAGAAGATAGTGAAATATTAATTCAACCAAGAAGAAAAGAAAAACTTGATGGTGAAACTATAAACAAGTTATTTAGTATAAATAAAAACTTCAAAGATTTTGTACGAGTAGTATTACATAGCATAAAGATAAATCAAGTGGTACATAATGGGCTAGACAAAGTAGTATCAGAAAAAGAATTAAATGATATATTAGATGTGGATAGACCAGAAGGTATAAAAGATGAGGGTGAAAATTCTCCTAGTACAGATATAAACAGTGAGTGTTTAGGATTAGATTCTGATTTTACAGGAAAATCTCCAAACTGTATAGAAATAGAGAGCAATAAAATAACTGTTTCATTTTGGAAAGATATCTATATAAAAGTGTGTGATTATTTAATAGATAGAGATAAGGAAAAGTTTATAAAAGTGGCTATGGACATAAGAGGAAAGAAAAGACTTTACTTTGCAAGAGAAAGTAGTACTATGAAAGCACCGTATTATTTAAGTGAAGTAGATTTATATTTAGAGATAAATCTAAATGCTAATAGTATTATGGGGATAGTTAAGAAGTTGTTGATTGGATATGAAATTAATGAAAGTGAAGTTAAAATATATGTAAATAAAAATAATATATAAATAAGATTAAAAATTAGAAAACAAACTAAAATATTGTTAAATATATTTTACTTGGGTATAAATATAAGAAAATAAAAATATAATAATGAAGTATTTACTAAAAATCAATAGGAATTAGATACTTATGTTTTTTAATAAGTACGAGCATTAAAATAAGAGGTGTTTAAAATGTTTGATAAAATAGTATTACCTTATGGATTTCACGATTTAGAACCGTATATAGACGAGGATACTTTAGAAATTCACTATGGAAAGCATCTTCAAACTTATGTTAATAATCTAAATAATATATTAAAAGGCTATGAAGAATTTACTAAAGGAAAAACATTAGAAGATATATTAAAAAATGTATCTAGTTTACCAGAAGAAATTAGACAGTCTGTAATAAATCAAGGTGGTGGAGTTTACAATCATAATTTATATTTTGCAAATTTATCTCCAAACCCTTGCGAAATACCAAAAGGAGATTTACTAAATAAGATAAATGATACTTTCGGTAGTGTTGAGAACTTAAAGAGTGAGTTAAACAAACTTGCTATATCTAAGTTTGGTTCAGGTTATGCATCTTTACTTATGGATGAAAATAAAAATTTATATGTAAAAGCTACATCTAATCAAGATACAACTCTTGAACAAGGGTTAACACCTATACTTACAATAGATGTTTGGGAACATGCTTATTATTTAAACTATCAAAATCGTAGAGCTGAGTATGTTGAAAATATATGGCATGTAATTGATTGGAGCAAAGTCGAAAAATTATATGAGAAGTAGATGCTATTTTGAGATAAAATAACATATAAAGATAAGTAAGAGCTACCTCATCAGAAACATTTTTAACTTCACACTTATTATAAATAGGTTCTAAAATCTGTGGGATTTTATCTAACTAATTTATCATAGTCTTTGTGAAATGGATAATTATATACTGTAAAATGAATTAGCATATGCTATATTTGATTTAGTAGATGAAGGTAAAAAGCTACTATATGAAAAGCATAATTCAGATGAATATAATATTGATGTAAATTGTGGTGAAGTAAGAGGTGTTATACCATACATGATGAAATATTAAAAAATAAGGAGGAACGAATCGTTCCTCCTTATTTTTTATCTTCTATTACACCTATTATATCTGTTCCTACCAATGAATCCCCTCTAAAACGTTCTTCAATTAATAACTTCACCTTATCTCCAACTTTTAAATTATTCTTTTCTAAGCTTTTATATAAATCAGACTTTTCGATTGGCTCCTCTTTATAAACTCTTTCCCTACCTTCACTATCAGTATATTCAATTTCTAAGTCCCATTCTTCATAATCGTATATTTTTTTCTTTTCCTTTACTTTTTTCGTTGTTCCATCTTCTTGTTTAACCTTTTTAGTAACTTCTTTTGTTTCCCATTTACCCTCTTCAAATTCCATTTCAGTAATAATACCTGTTGTTTCAAAGTTTTTAGAAGTAGATTTTACAAAAAATATAGAATATATGAAGTACACAGGAATAGCTATAATTACTATAGCTACAGCAATAATTATTAATGTATAAATTTTTTTCCCCATAATATATCCTTCCTTTAAACAATAATATATAATAGTCTAACAAAATAAGACATTTAAATCAATAAATCATTAAACTATCTACATTTTTATTGTATAATCATAAAAAATAAGCTATTGGAGGATATTATGAATTTAAAAGAAAAAATAAATAGCTTTCCAAAAACACCAGGTATATATCTTATGAAAGATAAAAATAACAATATAATATATGTAGGAAAATCAAAAAAGCTTCAAGATAGAATAAAAAGCTACTTTGCAAATTCTAAAAATCACTCAAGAAAGATACAAAGAATGGTAAAGGGAATACATGATATAGAAATAATAAAGACAGATACAGAACTAGATGCACTATTACTAGAATGTGAGTATATAAAGAAAATAAAGCCAATGTACAATACTCTAATGAAAAACCATGAAAATTACTCATATATAAAAATAGATACAAATAAAGACTACCCATACCTTGAAGTAGCTAAAGAAATAGATGATAATAGCATATACTTTGGTCCATATACAAAGTTAAGTAACCTAGAGAAAATAAAAGAAATACTAAACGAAAACTATAAACTAAGAAGATGCAAAAAAATGAATAAGTGTATAAACTATGACTTAAATAAATGTATAGGACCTTGTAGAGATAAAATATCTAAAGATGAATATGATAAAATAATAAAATTAGTAATAAGTGATTTAAAAGGCGAGAGTTATAATATACTTAGTATACTAAAAGATAATATGAATAAAGAAATAGAGAGTCTTAACTTTGAAAAAGCATCTAAGATAAAAGACGATATGGATAAGATAAAAAGCTTAATTAATAAGCAAAAAGTAATAAATAGTAGTATAGACAAAAATATAAAAATTGCATTAAATGAAGTTAGTGAGGACACTTATAAAATATATATTATCTATAGAGGAAAAATAATAAAGTCAGAGATAGTTAAAAAAGATGTAATTGATAAAATTGACAAAGAAAAATATATAAAAGAGAATGTAGATGAAAAAAACTATATAAATGATGATATTAATGAGTGTGTAGATAAGTATGATTTAGATTTTATGAATATAATTTATAATTACATAAAATAGTTCGGATTTTAATTTAATTTTTGAAAAATAATATAAAATTATATATTAAAATATGAAAATATAACTAAAATTTTATTAAAAATACAAACTTTTAAATAAAAATATTGATAAAAATTCAGTAATGATGTATAATTAATTCAAAATATAGATATATTATTCGTATAATATGGTGATATGGTCCATATGTTTCTACGAACTCGCCGTAAATGAGTTTGCTATGAATAGCTACACATACTTATAGACTAGATTTGTAAGATATATGTTCTATTCAATTAGAATATATATCTTTTTTTAAATTAAAATCTAGGAGGAAAGTATGATAGCACAAAAACAACAAAGTAAGGCATCTTTATCTTTTTTGGATAAAATATTTAAATACACTGAACGTGGATCAAATGCAAAAACTGAAGTAATAGGTGGAGTTACAACATTTTTAACTATGGCCTACATAGTATTTGTAAATCCTGCAATATTATCTGATGCAGGGATGGATAAATCAGCACTTATAACTGTAACAATACTTGCTACTGCTATTGGAACATTAATATTTGCATTTTTAGGTAATGCACCTTTTGCACTTGCACCAGGTATGGGGCTTAATGCATTTTTCACATATTCACTTGTTATTGGAGAAGGGGTTCACTGGACACAAGCTCTAGGAGTTGTATTTATATCTGGAACGATATTTTTAATTTTAGCAATAACTGGAGTTAGAAAATATATTGCAGATGCAATACCAAAAGAACTTAGCATAGCATCAGCTGCAGGTATTGGATTGTTTTTATCATTTGTAGGACTTAAAGGTATGGGAGTAATAGTTGGTAATCCTGATACATTAGTTGCTTTAGCTGATTTTACACCAACAGTTTTAATAGCTTTATTTGGAATTGTTTTAATGGGAATATTTGAAGTTAAAAAAGTTAAAGGTGGAATTTTAATAAGTATTATTGTAACAACTGTTTTATCTATAGTATTAGGATATGTAGAACTTCCTACATCTATAATTTCAGCTCCTCCAAGTATAGCGCCAGTTGCTTTTAAGCTTGATATATTAGGAGCACTTAAGTTTTCATTAATAGGACCAATATTTTCATTTATGTTTATAGATATGTTTGATTCTTTAGCATTTTTAATAAGTTGTTGTAAGCAAATGGGACTTGAAGATAAAGATGGTAACATAAAAGGATTATCAAGAATGTTATATGCAGATGTTACTTCTACTTTAATAGGCTCTATGCTTGGAACAAGTACTGTTACTACATTTGGAGAATCAGCAGCAGGAATAGCAGCTGGTGCTAGAACAGGTCTTGCATCAGTAGTTACAGCTTCACTATTTTTAGTAACATTACTATTTACACCACTTTTAGGTGTAGTACCATCTTATGCTGCATCTCCAGCACTTGTAATGGTAGGAGTATTTATGTTTTCAAGTATTAGACAAGTTGACTTTAATGATAGTAAGATTGCTGTTAGTGCATTTGTAACAGTTTTATTAATGCCACTTACTTATAGTATTAGTATAGGATTATGTTTTGGATTTATTTCATACATTATAATGCATGTTGTTTCTAAGGAAACTGAAAAGATTAGCTTAACTCTTTGGATAATAGGAGCATTATCTGTATTAAATTTAATGCTTAGTTAATATAATTAAATAAAATTAAAAGAGCTTCTTAAAATTTTAAATATTTTAAGAAGCTCTTTTATTATATAATAATTATTTGACTAAAGTATATTGTAATGTGTATATTATATAAGTATTAAAATTACAATTAATAGCTTTAGGATAAGCTAAAAAAAGATAGTATATAGACTAGGAGAAACATAATGAATGGAACAACACATAAGTGTGGTGGAGTAGCACTAGCAACTCTTACAGTGGTAGCACTAGGGGGATTTAAAAATATATCAATAGAACAAGGTGTAATGTTAGTTACAGGAGCATCTTTTGGAGCATTACTACCAGATATAGACCATAAAGGTAGTGAGGTAGGTAAAAAACTAAAGCCAATATCTAAATTTGTAGCAAAGCATACAGAACACAGAGGATTTACACATACCTTAGTAGCAGCACTTATAGTAGCTATACTTTCCCTTGGTGGCATATATATACTTAAAAATTTCTATACTAAAGACATAACATCAAGAGTAGCAATAGGAATAATTAGTGGATTTTTAATATGGATAGCATTAGATACAGCACTAAACTCAATGAGACCTAAATTTGTACATAACAAAAAAATAAAAAAGTTATTAGATTTAGAATATCCATCTTTAATAGTGTTAATAGCTTTATGTACAATATTTTCTAATATGATTTATAATAGTTTAGACATATTTGCTTGGGGAGTAACTGTTGGATATATTAGTCATCTTCTTTTAGATATGCTAAACCCAACAGGTGTACCAATACTTTACCCATACAGCAAACATAGAATAAGTGTGGCAAATATTAAAACTGGTAAGCACGAAGGGATAGTAAGTGCAATTTGTAATATTATAACAATATTTTGTTTAATTATATTGTTTACTTAAAGTTTAATATAATATATAGATTGTTATTTAAAAATATATAAAAGGTCTATGCCTAATTTATTGGGGTAGACCTTTTATATCGTATTAAAGAATACAATGTATGATATAATACAAAATAGTAAAAGGTAGTTAGGGGTGAATTCGTGATACTAGATAAAATAAATTCAAATGCAAAAAAAATAACTAATATAACTAGATGGAGTAGAGGACAAGAATACTATGAAATAGGAAATGTATACAACCTAAATATATTTATAGAAGGTAAATATATATGCATACATTCAATAGTAGAAGGATCTAAGGCATATATAGACTATAAAAATGAATTAGCTTTAAATCTAGAAAACTTAGCCCTTGAAGATACCTCTTGCACATGTGATGATTATATTAAAAATAAAAAGTCTAATAGTCATCCATATATGTGTAAACACTTAGTAGCAACATTTTTAGAAGCTATTTATGATATAAAACAATCAAAAGAAGAGTTTCCACTTGAAACTTTACATGAAAATATAAAAAGTATAGAAACAATAGATATAATAGAAAAGAAAACTCCACAAGATATGATACTTGAAAGTATAGAGACTGAAGAAAAAATAAATCTAGAGGTATTAATAGATACATCTACAAATCAACAATATGCAAAAGTTGAATTTAAGATAGGAAAAAACAAGATGTATGTTTTAAAAAGCCTAAGCGATTTTACCGAAGCTAGAAAATTTGGAAGTAGCATAACTTATGGAAAAGACTTTAAATATGAGCCTAAAAAACATACTTTTTCATCACAAGATGAGGCAATAGCTTCATATATAGATGAAATGGTAACTATAAACGGACAATTTAAAGTATTACAAAAAGATAAAGATCAAATAGAATTAGTAGAGGGAAAAATTTTAAATATAATTGGAGATTCTTTAAAAAGATTTTTAACTACTTTAGGGAATAAAAGAATTAAGATAAAAATAGATGACATAATATATGAACCTAATATACTTTATAAAGACTTACCAATATCTTTTAATATAGAAGATAAAAATGATAAATTAGTTATAAGTAGTGACGAAAATATGCCAATTCCTTTAAATGAAAAGGCAGATGTATTTTTCTACAATGGAGATATATACCTACCTTCAATAAATCAATATAGTTCATATAAACACTTTTATAAGCATTTAAAAGAAGATAATAGTATAAAATTTGATAAATCAAAAGCACAAGAAGTTATAACTAAAGTAATACCAAAGTTAGAACAAGCTAGTTTAAATGTATCAATTGATGAAAACATAAGTAAAAAGATAAGGAAAGACTTAAATACTAAGATTTACTTAGATAGAAAAAAAGATTTAATAATTCTTGATTTAAAATTTATATATGGTAATGAAAAAGAAAATAAAGATTACTATATAATAAGAGATGTTAACAAAGAAAATAATATAAAAGAAATTTTAAATAATTTAAAATTTGAAGAAGAAACTGATAATAAGTTTGTATTTGTAGGAAGTGAACTTGATTTATATATATTATTAAGTGATAAAATAAGAGAACTAAAAGAAATTGGTGAAGTTTATTATTCTGATAAGTTTAAATATAATATAATAAATCCAAATATAAATGCAAGTATAAATGAAAATAACGATAGAAAGTACTTAGAAATTAACTTTAATATTGAAAATGTCGATGAAAAAGAGTATAAAAAAATATTAAAAGCCTTTAAGGAAAAGAAGAGATTTTACAAGCTTAAAAATGATACTATAATAGATTTAAAAGATGATAAAGCACAAGAATTTTTTAAACTATTAGATACGTTAGTTGGTGATTTAAGTAAAGATATAAGTAGTAGTAAGTTAAAGATAAATAATAACAAAGCTATATATTTAAATGAACTTTTAAAAAATGATGAATTAGAATTTATAAGCGGTAAAGAATATTTAAAATCAATATCAGATAAAATAAATACTATTGATAGCATAGATATTAAAGTACCTAAAAATCTAAATGCAACATTAAGAGATTACCAAATAGATGGGTATAAGTGGCTTAACACTTTAAATCATTATGAATTTGGTGGTATACTTGCTGATGAAATGGGGCTTGGTAAAACTATACAGACAATATCTTTTTTACTTTCAAAGGAAAATAAAAAAAGTCTAATAATAACTCCAACTTCCCTAGTGCATAACTGGAAGGATGAAATAGAAAACTTTGCTCCAAGTATGAAAGTACTAATTATGCATGGAGATAAAAATCAAAGAATTAAATTATTTAAGGAAATTAGTGAAGTAGATGTAGTACTTACTACATATTCAACTCTTAGAAATGATTTTGAGTATTATGAAAAAATGTATTTTGATTATTTAGTAATAGATGAAGCTCAAAATATAAAAAATCCATTTGCTAAAAACACAGAATGTGTTAAAAATATAAATGCAGGGGTTAAATTTGCTTTAACTGGAACACCTATTGAAAATAATTTAATAGAACTTTGGTCTATATTTGATTTTTTAATGCCAGGATATTTATTCAATAGAAGGTCTTTTGAAGAAAAATTTATAAAAGGTAATAATAAAAATATAGATGAACTTAAGAAAATGATAAATCCATTTATATTAAGAAGACTTAAAAAAGATGTTTTAGAAGAATTGCCAGAAAAAATTGAGAAGAAGTTCTTCGTTGAAATGAACAAACCTCAGAAAAAAGCATACACAGCACTTGTAAATGACATAAACAAAAAAAGGGAAAATGAAGAGTTCAAACAAGATAAAATAACTATATTTTCATATTTAACAAAGCTTAGACAGCTTTGTCTAGACCCATCTATACTAATAGAAGACTATAGTGGTGGAAGTTCTAAAATTGATGTTTGTTTAGAATTAATAAAAGAAAATATAAATGAAGGACATAAGATATTACTATTTTCTCAGTTTACATCAGTACTTAAAAATCTAGGAGATAGATTAGATAAAGAGAATATAAATTATTCTTATTTAGATGGTTCAACTAGTGCAAACAAGAGAATAAACCTTGTTAATGAATTTAATGAAGGTGATAAAAATAAGGTATTTTTAATATCCCTAAAAGCAGGAGGAACAGGTCTTAACTTAACAAGTGCAGATATTGTTATACATTTTGACCCTTGGTGGAATCCAGCTATTGAAGACCAAGCAACTGATAGAGCACATAGATTTGGTCAAAAAAATGTTGTAGAAGTCATAAAGCTTATAGCTAAAGGAACTATTGAGGAAAAGATTATAAAGCTTCAAGATGATAAAAAAGATTTAATTGAAAATATTATAAGTGGTGATATGAATAACTCTTCATTATTATCTAGTTTATGTGAAGAGGATATTAATGAACTATTTAGTTTATAGATAATACATTAAAGGAGGAACGAATTGTTCCTCCTTATTTAGTATGCTTAGTATTAAGGTATTGAAAAAGTTTGCACATAACAATATAATAAAGACATAAAAAGAGTCTATAAAATGTAAAAAGGATGTGTCACATTGAACAATACATTATCATTAGAAAAAATAATAAACATAGAATCATTCCAAAAAATACAAGATGATATAGCACAAGCTACAGGAATAGCTATAATAATGGTTAATTACGAGGGAAAGGCAATAACAAATCATAGTAATTGTACTAAATTTTGTTCTATGATTAGAAAAATAGATAGATATTCAGCCATTTGTGAAAAATGTGATTCAAGAGGTGGACTAGAATCTGTAAGAATGAAAAATTCATATATATATATATGCCATAAAGGTTTAGTAGACTTTGCTGCACCAATAATAGTTAAAGATCAATACTTAGGTGCTGTTATGGCTGGTCAAGTTCTACTTGAAGATAATGAAAATATCGAATTAGAAGAAATTGTACGGGTAAATAAAGACTTTGATAATTTAGGTGAAGATTTAAAAAAAGAGCTAGAAAAAGAATATAAAAACTTACCTGTTGTTAGTATTACGAAGATAAAAGCCATAGCACAAATGATGTTTCATATTAGTAACTATATAGTGGAAGAAGCAATTCTTAAAATGTCATTAAATGAAGCTAGTCATAAATTAAAAGAAGAAAATAAGAAAAACCAATTAGAAGAAGTGAATATAGAAATAGAAGAAGAAAATATAGATAAAAATGTTAATTTAAAGATTAACGAAGAAAATGAAATTAAGTCACCTATAATACAAGCTATTGAATATATTGATAATAATATAAATGAAAATATAACTTTGGATAAGATATCACTTGTTTGCAATTTAAGCCAATGTTACTTTAGTAAGTTATTTAAAAAAGAAACTGGATTAAATTTTATAAACTACTTAAATTCTAAAAAAATATCTAAAGCAAAAGAATTACTAGTAAGTACAGATGAGCCAATTAATAACATAGCAATAAATCTTGGATTTGAAGATTGTGGTTATTTTATAAGAGTATTTAAAAAGTCAGAAAACATTACCCCAAAAAAATATAGAGATTTACATATTAAAAATAGTTCTATTTAAATATAGGACTATTTTTTTATTTAAAAATACATAAAAGACAAAATAATCTTATTTAAATACGTATAAATTGATAAAAAAATCACATATAAAGGCAAAATATTGTAATGGAATAAATATAAAAATAAGTTAAAATTATAACAAGTGAAACCGAGAAAACGATTTAACTAAGGGAGATGAGAATATGAAGTCAAAAAGATTTGAAGTTTTAGCTAAGCGCCCAGTAAATCAAGATGGTCTTATTGGAGAGTGGGCAGATGAAGGATTAATAGCAATGGGTAGCCCAAATGATCCAAAGCCTTCTATAAAGATAGAAAATGGTAAGGTAGTTGAGTTAGATAGTAAAAAAAGAGAAGATTTTGATATGATAGATAGATTTATAGCAGACTACGCTATAAATTTAGAAAAAGCAGAAGAATACATGAATTTAGATTCAGTTGAAATAGCTAAAAAATTAGTAGATATAAATGTTTCAAGAGAGGAAATAGTTGATATAAGTACAGCTATAACACCTGCTAAGATTGTTGAAGTTGTATCTCATATGAATGTTGTTGAGATGATGATGGCACTTCAAAAGACTAGAGCAAGAAAAACTCCGTCAAATCAATGCCATGTAACTAACCTAAAAGACAATCCAGTTCAAATAGCAGCAGATGCAGCAGAAGCAGCAAAAAGAGGATTTTCAGAACAAGAAACTACTGTTGCAATAGTTAGATATGCACCTTTTAATGCATTAGCTATACTTGTAGGTTCTCAAGTTGGCCGTGGAGGGATATTAACTCAATGTTCTGTTGAAGAAGCTACAGAACTTGACTTAGGAATGAGAGGTCTTACAAGTTATGCTGAAACAGTTTCAGTATATGGAACAGAGTCAGTATTTACAGATGGAGATGATACACCTTGGTCAAAAGCATTTTTAGCATCTGCTTATGCTTCAAGAGGATTAAAAATGAGATATACATCAGGTACAGGATCAGAAGCATTAATGGGATATGCAGAAGGTAAATCAATGCTTTATTTAGAAGCAAGATGTATATATATAACTAAAGGTGCTGGAGTTCAAGGACTTCAAAATGGAGCTGTTAGTTGTATAGGTATGACAGGAGCTGTTCCATCAGGAATAAGAGCTGTACTTGCAGAAAATCTAATTGCATCTATGTTAGATATAGAAGTAGCATCTGCAAATGATCAAACATTCTCACATTCTGATATAAGAAGAACTGCGAGAACTTTAATGCAAATGCTTCCAGGAACGGACTTTATATTCTCAGGATATAGTGCAGTTCCAAACTATGATAATATGTTCGCTGGATCAAACTTTGATGCAGAAGATTTTGATGATTATAATATACTTCAAAGAGATTTAATGGTAGATGGTGGACTTAGACCAGTAAGTGAAGAGGAAATAATAGCTATTAGAAATAAAGCAGCAAAAGCTATACAAGCAGTATTTAAGGAATTAGGATTCCCTGATGTAACTGATGAAGAGGTAGAAGCTGCAACTTATGCACATGGAAGTAAAGATATGCCAGAAAGAAACATAGTTGAAGATTTAAAAGCAGCAGAAGAAATGTTAAAAAATAAAATAACTGGACTTGATATAGTTAAAGCATTAAGTAAACATGGATTTGATGATGTTGCAAATAATGTATTAAACATGCTTAAGCAAAGAGTTACAGGTGATTATTTACAAACATCAGCTATATTAGATGAAAACTTTGATGTTATAAGTGCCGTTAATGACATTAATGACTATAAAGGTCCTGGAACTGGATATAGATTAAGTGAAGAAAGATGGAATGAAATAAAGAATATACCTAATGTAATAAAACCAGAAGATATAGATTAAGGAGTTGATATAGATGGATAAGTTTATAATGCCAACTCTTCAAATAGAAGAAATGGGAGAAGCTAGTGTTGGAACAAGATCAGATGAAGTAGTTATAGGGATAGGACCTGCATTTTTAAAATATCAAACTAAAACTATAGTTAATATAAAACATGATGAAGTATTAAGAGAACTTATAGCAGGTATAGAAGAAGAGGGATTACATGCTCGTGTTGTTAGAATACTAAGAACCTCTGATGTCTCATTTATGGCAAATGATGCTGCTAAATTAAGTGGTTCAGGAATTGGTATAGGTATTCAATCAAAAGGAACAACAGTTATACATCAAAAGGATTTACTTCCACTAAACAATGTAGAACTTTTTCCACAAGCACCTCTTTTAGATTTAGATACTTTTAGAGCAATAGGAAAAAATGCAGCAAAATACGCAAAGGGAGAATCGCCAAATCCAGTACCAACTAAAAATGATCAAATGGCTAGACCTAAGTTTATGGCAATAGCTGCATTACTTCATATAAAAGAAACGAAACATATTATAGAAAATAAAAAACCAAATGAGATAAAAGTTAAATTCTAATTATAGAAAGGAGAAATTTCATGCAAAAAAATAGAATAACACCTAAGGATTATCCTTTAGCAACTAAGATACCAAATCTTATAAAGACTCCAACAGGTAAAAAACTAGAAGATATAACATTAGAAAGTGTTATGTCACAAGATATAAAGCCTGAAGATATAAGAATATCTAAAGAAACTTTAGAAATGCAAGCTCAAATAGCTGAAGGAATGAATAGAAATGCAATAGCAAGAAATTTTAGAAGAGCAGGTGAACTTATAAGTGTTCCTGATGAAAGAATATTAGAAATATATAATGCATTAAGACCTTTTAGATCTACAAAAGAAGAATTACTTGAAATAGCTGATGAACTTGAAAACATTTATGACGCTAAAGTAAATGCAGACTTTATAAGAGAAGCGGCAGAGGTTTATGAAGTTAGAAAAAAACTAAGAATAGAATAATAAATAAAAGGATGTAAGCAAAATGAAAATAATAGCAGGTGTAGACATTGGAAATGCTACTACTGAAGTAGCACTTGCAAAAGTTTATGATGATAAAGTAGATTTTATTTCTAGTAGTATTGTCCCAACTAGTGGAATAAAAGGAACAAAAGAGAATATAAATGGTGTAATTTCATCTTTAAATATTGCTCTTAATAATGCAAAGCTAAAAATGGAAGATTTAGATTTAGTAAAAATAAATGAAGCAGCTCCAGTTATAGGAGATGTAGCTATGGAAACTATAACTGAAACTATAATAACTGAATCAACTATGATAGGGCATAACCCAGCTACACCTGGTGGAGAAGGTTTAGGTATAGGTAAAACCATAGATATAAGAGATTTAGAGAATTTAGAAGATATAGATTTAAAAGAAAGTTATATTCCTCTTGTGTTAGAAGATATAAATTTTTTAGAAGCATCATATAGAATAAATTTTGCAGTTGAAAGAGGAATAAATATAACTGGTGCCATTGTTCAAAGAGATGATGCAGTATTAATAAATAATAGGTTAGATAAAAAAATACCAATAGTAGATGAAGTAACTCTACTTGAAAAAGTACCTATAGGAATGCTATGTGCAGTTGAAGTTGCTATGCAAGGAAAGGTTATAGATAAGTTGTCAAATCCTTATGGAATAGCGACTGTGTTTAATTTAACTTCTGAAGAAACTAAGATGATTGTTCCTATATCTAGAGCCCTTATAGGAAATAGATCTGCAGTAGTTATAAAGACTCCTAAAGGGGATGTTAAGGAGAAAAAAATTCCTGCTGGTAAGATAATTATCGAAGGGGAAAGAAGAAAAGAAATAGTTGATGTTGACCAAGGTGCTAAGAAGATAATGGATGGAGTTAATTTAAGTTTACCAGTTTGTGATATAAAAGGTGAAGCTGGAACTAATGCAGGTGGAATGATTGAAAGAGTAAGGCAAGTAATGAGTGAGCTTACTAATCAAAACATATCAGATATAAAGATTCAAGATTTATTAGCGGTAGATACATTTACTCCACAAAACGTAAAAGGTGGACTTGCAAAAGAGTTTTCAATGGAAAATGCTGTAGGAATAGCAGTTATGGTTAAAGCAGATAAACTCCAAATGCAAATGATAGCAGATGAACTTGAAGAAAAGCTAAAGATAAAAGTAGAAGTTGGTGGAGTAGAAGCTGACGTTGCTATAAAAGGAGCACTAACAACTCCAGGTACCAGCGTACCTCTTGCAATACTTGATATGGGAGCAGGTTCAACAGATGCTTCTATAATGAATAATAAAGGTGAAGTTAAATCAATACATTTAGCAGGTGCAGGAAATATGGTAACTATGCTTATAAAATCAGAACTTGGTCTTGAAGATTTTTCAACAGCTGAAGATATAAAGAAGTATTCTTTAGCAAAGGTAGAATCACTATTTAATATAAGACATGAAGATGGAAGTGTAGAATTTTTTGAAAAACCACTAGACCCATCAGTTTTTGCAAAAGTTGTAATTATAAAAGATAATGAACTGATTCCTATAGATGGTCAAAATTCAGTTGAAAAAATAAAAAATATAAGAAGATTAGCTAAAGAAAAAGTGTTTGTTACTAACTGTCTAAGATCACTTAGTATAGTGTCTCCTACAGGCAATATTAGAGATATTGAATTTGTAGTATTAGTTGGAGGCTCATCCCTAGACTTTGAAGTACCACAACTTATAACTGATGCACTATCTCACTATGGGGTTGTAGCAGGTAGAGGAAATATAAGAGGAATAGAAGGTCCAAGAAATGCAGTAGCAACAGGACTTATATTAGCATCTAAATAAGGAGCAAGCTATGATTATAAAGAGTTATGATTTAGATACACCTAGTATATATGTATATCACTCAGCTGATACAGATATAGATGAATTTAAGGAAGTTTTGTGGGGGATAGAAGAAGAAGGAATTCCGTATATAGTAAAACAAATGAAATTTAATAACTGTGAAACTTTAAGCCATGAAGCATCTTTAAAATCTAGGTTGTCTGTAGGAATTGGTATAAATAAAGAAAAGATAATCTTAACAACTAATAAATTAAAAAAAGATAGACCATTATTTTGTATAGATTTTAATCAAGAATTAAGATCATTTAGAAACTTAGGAGCTAACGGAGCAAGATTAGTTAAAGGAATTGAACTTAAGAAAATATAAAGAGGTGATATTACTTGAAAAAATTAAATGAATATAAAGAATTAAGCTTAGAAATAGTTAAAGAAATGGCTAAAGCAGCAGAAAAAAAAGCTTTAGAAATAAATGTACCTGTAGTATTTTCAGCAGTTGATAAAGGTGCAAACCTTATGTTAATGCATAGAATGGAAGATGCTTTTATAACAAGTATAGAAATCTCAATAAACAAAGCATTTACATCTGCTTGTTTAAGACAAGGAACTCATGAGATAAGTGAAGTTGTTCAACCAGGAGAATCTTTATATGGACTTCAACTTACAAACAATGCTAGGATAGTTCCTTTTGGTGGAGGTCTACCAATTGTAGTAGATGGACAAGTTGTAGGAGCTGTAGGTGTAAGTGGAGGATCAGTAGAAGAAGATAGATTAATAGCACAAGCTGCTGTTGATGCTTTTCATAAAGTTAATAGCTAATAACATAAGACAAGCAGTTGATATTTGTGAGAATTTATAAGCTAGAATAAATATGGCTTATGTATCATTATTAGCTAGTATTATCCCCCTTCAGAAATGAGGGGGGAATTTAATGGGAGAAATATTATGGATTTAAGATTTTTTGCAGAATTAGTAGGAACGATGATATTAGTATTACTAGGAGACGGAGTTGTAGCTAATGTAATACTTAAAAAAACAAAAGGTGTAAATGGTGGAATAATATCTATAACAGCTGGGTGGGCATTTGCAGTTACCATACCAGTATTTATGTTTGGTAATATAAGTGGAGCTCATTTTAATCCAGCAGTAACATTAGCTCTTGCATCTATTGGAAAGTTTCCGTGGGAAGATGTTCCAATGTATTTAATAGCACAATTTATAGGAGCATTTATAGGAGCTTCATTAGTATTAATTTCTTATTATGACCATTTTAAATTAACTGAAGATAAAAGTATTAAATTAGGTGTATTTTGTACAGCTCCAGAAGTTAGAAACTTAAAGTCAAACTTTATAACTGAATTTATAGGAACTTTTATATTAATGTTTTCAATATTAGGTATAGGAGCATATCCATTAGCTGAAGGAATAAGTCCGATTGCAGTAGGTATAGTAGTATGGGGCATAGGTTTAAGTTTAGGAGGACCTACAGGATATGCTATAAATCCAGCTAGAGATTTAGGGCCAAGACTTGCACATTTTATACTACCAGTTCCAAATAAAGGAGATTCTGACTGGCAATATGCTCCAATACCAGTTATAGCACCTATATGTGGAGCTATAGTTTCAGCATTTATTTACAATATGATATTTTAATGTTAAATATATATGTATATACTAAAATAAATGTTGCATTAGCAATAAAAATAAACTAAATAATGCTTAATATAACTTTGCAAATAATATTAATTTAAACAAAAGCCATATATAAGTAGAAATATATTCATACTTATATATGGCTTTTTATATGAAAATAACAGTGGTACCACTACTACTTAAAACTTATATATATGTGGTACTTTAAATAAAGTTCATTTAATCATATAATCTTAATATAAACAAGAAAAGAACTAATTGACATATAGGAGATGGATAAAATGATGAAAGTTGGAGTTATAATGGGTGGTGTATCTTCAGAAAGAGAAATATCACTAAAATCAGGAAGAGGAATACTAGGTAGCATAGATAAAAATAAATATGAAGTAGTAGAAGTAATATTAGATTCAAAACAAGATATATTTGAAAAAGCAAAAGGATTAGACTTTGCACTACTTGCACTACATGGAGAATTTGGAGAAGACGGAACAGTTCAAGCAATACTTGAAGCAATGGATATACCATACTCAGGATGTGGACCTTTAACTAGTGGTTTATGTATGGATAAAAACATGAGTAAAAAAATATTAAAAGAAGGAAATATACCAACAGCTCCTTGGACTACTGTAAAAGACTTAGATAAAATAGATTACGATAAAATAGAAGAAATAGGTTATCCTTTATTTATAAAGCCAAATAGCGGAGGTTCTAGTGTAGCAACATTTTTAATAAAAGATAAAAGTGAAATATATGATGCAGTTAAAGAAGTATTAAAGTATGACAAAGAAGCCATGATAGAAAAATATATAAAAGGTGAAGAATACACTTCATTTATATTAAATGGAGAAGTATTCCCTACAATATCTATAAAAACAGAAAATGAATTCTTTGACTATGAAGCTAAATACTCACAAGATGGAAAAGGTGCAAAAGAAGAAGTAGTATACTTAGATAAAGATTTACAAGAGAAAGTAAATGAAGTTTCTAAAAAATGTTGGGATGCTTTTAATTGTAGAGTTTATGTAAGAGTTGATGTTATAATAAGTGAAGGAGTACCTTACGTTTTAGAACTTAATACATTACCAGGAATGACAGCTACTAGCTTAATACCTCAAAGTGCAAAAGCAAGAGGTATAGAGTATAGTGAGTTAATAGATAAAATAATAGAATATTCACTAGCTTAAAAGTAATTAATAAAATTTTATAAATTCTAAAACTACAAGGAGGAACGAATCGTTCCTCCTATATTTGTTATCTAAACAAAAACTAAATAAGGAGAAAAGTAAATGATAGAAATTTTAATAACTAGTCTTGAAAATTTATTTGCAGTTTTAGGTACTTTTATAGTTTTTGGCCTTATATTTAATGTAATTCAAACTATAAATGAAAGACTTATAGTATCTACATTTGGATTTAAAGGACTAGTAGTTACAGGATATAGAGGAACGGTAGTACATGAGTTAAGTCATATGATAATGGCAAAAATATTTAATCATAAAATAGTGGATTTTAAATTATTTAGACCTAAAAAAGCACTTTTAGATGGAGTATTTGGATACGTTAAGCACTCTTATAAATCAAATAGTTTGTATCAAAGGGTAGGAGACTTTTTTATAGGAATAGCACCTATGATATTTGGAACAGCTTTAATATGGTTAATAATGATGGTTTTAACTCCTAATACTTACAATGAACTTATAAACAATATAAATGTTATAGAGTATTTAAATAGCCTAAAAAATATAGATATAAATAGTATAATAAATATTTTATTAATACAAACAAAAGTAATAATAGATAGTATGTTTTTAACTAAAGATATTTTTAGTATTAGTCATATAATAATGCTTATATTAGTTTACTTTATTTCAACTCATATGACATTAAGCAAAAAAGACATACAAGGAAGCTTAAATGGGTTAGTTATATGTTACATTATATCTATAATTCTAACTATAGTTAGTACAATATTTAAAAATAAAAGTATTTTTTTATTAGATTTAATTATAAAATTTAATATATACACAATATCTTTTTTAATGATTGGACTAATATTTTCACTAGTTACATTAGTTATAACTTTCATTTTAAATAGGATTTTAAATAATTATTAAGATAGAGGTGATATAACACTTGATATTTTCAAATATAGATTTTAATGATGAAGAACCAATATATATACAAATAAAAAATAACATAAAAGATATGATATCAAAGGGAATGCTTAATAAAGGAAGCAAATTACCTTCTACTAGAGAGCTTAGTGAAATACTAAATGTAAGTAGAAACTCAGTAATATCTGCTTTTGAAGAATTAAAGGATGAAGGGGTTATACACTCTCAAAAAGGAAAAGGAACATTTGTAAGTATATCTAATGTATATAAGGAAAATACTTGGAATATAAATTGGGATGAAAAATATAATAAATACGCAAATTTATGCGAAGAACTTGATATAGTAAAAAGTGAAATACCTTGGGAGAAGGATTTAATATCTTTTAAAAGCATATCTCCTCAAGGAGAACTATTTGACATTGATGAAATAAAAAAATCATTTTTAAATAGAATAAGTCTTGAAGGTCATAAGCTACTTAACTATGGCTATGCAAAAGGATATCAACCACTTATTAACTATTTACTTTCATATATGGAGGATAAGGGCGTTGATACTTCTAACAAAGACATATTAATAACTAATGGATTTACAGAAGGTCTTGATATAATACTATCTTCATTTACTAAAAGTGGGGACACTATTATATGTGAAAATCCTACTCACAATACTGCTATAAAGCTTTTTAAGGTTTATGATTTAAATATAGTAGGAATTGATATGACTGACAATGGAATGGATTTAGAGATTTTAGAAAAAGAGCTTAAAAATAATGATGTTAAGCTTTCATTTGTAGTTCCATCTTATCACAATCCAACAGGTATAGTTATGAGACACAAAGAAAGATATGAACTTTATAATCTTATGAAAAAGTACAATGTTCCTATAATTGAAGATGGGTTTAATGAAGAACTACTTCATACAGGTTCTCACATATGTCCAATTGCAGCCCTTGATGGTTCATCTAATGGAGTATTATATATAGGAAGCTTTTCAAAGGTACTTTTCCCTGGTATGAGAATAGGTTGGATATTAGCTGATAAAAGTATTATAAGTAAATTAGAAAGTGTTAAAAGATGTAAAAATATTCATGTATCTTTTTTAGATCAAGCTATTTTATATGATTATTTAAATAATGGATCCTTTGAAAAGTATATGAAAAAAATTAAAAAATTCTATAAAGAAAAATATGAATTTGCACTAGAATGTGTAAAAAAATATATACATACAGATTACATTATGGGCGAAGGTGGACTTCATATATTTTTGAAATTAGACAATATAAATAGTAGAGAGTTATTAACTAGATGTTATGAAAAAGGCGTTATATTTATGTGTGGAGATGTATTTTATACAGATGATAGTGGGCATGATACATTAAGACTTGGTTTTTCAAGGCTTGATTTTGAGGATATTGAAAAAGGAATTAAGATAATTGGTTCTGTTATAGATGAGCTTAGGTAATATAAAATTAAAATAAGCTATATAAATTATAATTTTAGTAAGAGGAACGAATAGTTCCTCTTATTTTTTACTTTAAAGAAATATTAGATAAATAAGCTATATAGAACACCATCATTTATTATATCTTTATAAACAAGTAGAATAGCTTATAATTGGTATGGAAAAAATAAAAGAGCAAAGCGATTTTTAAAACATGTAATATAAAGGAGTATATAAGATAATGCCAATTAAAGAACAAGTTCCACAAGATAAAGGTATTGACCATACTATAGCTATGTCCCAGGAGGCATATCTATTTATAAAAAATAGGGTAGATAAATATCAGTCGGATATATTTGAGACACATTTGCTAGGAGAAAAAGCAATCTGTATAGTTGGAGAGGAAGCAGCAAGGATTTTTTATGATTCAGAGTTATTTAAGCGAAATGGTGCTGCTCCAAAACGAGTACAAAAAACATTGTTTGGTATAGGTGGTGTACAGTCTATGGATGGAGAATCACATAGGCATCGTAAAAATCTTTTTATGTCATTGGCTAACTCACATCATCAAAATCAACTTTCAAAACTTCTAATGGATAAATTGCAATCATCAATTAGTAAATGGAAAGATAATAAGGAGATTGTACTTTTTGATGAGGCAAAGTATATTTTATGCTGGGTAGCATGTAATTGGGCTGGGGTTCCTCTCTTAGAATCTGAGGTAAAAGAGAGAGCAGAGGATTTTAGTGCAATGGTTGATGCCCTTGGAGCAGTAGGGCCACGATATTGGAAAGGTAAAATAGCTAGATCTAGAGCCGAAGAGTGGATAGAAAAAGTCATAGAAGATGTTCGTTCTGGTAAGCTTAAGGTTGAAGAAAGCTCAGCACTTTATGCTATGGCTTTTCATAGAGAGTTAGATGGTAGTCAACTGGATACCCAAATTGCTGCGGTGGAACTTATCAACATACTACGTCCAATTGTTGCTATCTCAACATTTATTACATTTTCGGCTTTGGCTTTATATGAGCACCCAGAGTGTAAAGAAAAACTTTTGTCTGGCAACAGTAAAGATTTTGAAATGTTTGTGCAAGAAGTTAGACGCTATTACCCATTTGGGCCATTTTTAGGGGCAAGAGTAAAAAAGGATTTTGCTTGGAATAAATACGAATTTAAAAAAGACATGCTTGTTATTCTTGATATTTATGGTACAAATCATGATTCACGAATATGGGAGAAGCCTTTTGAATTTATACCAGAGCGTTTTAAAGAGCGTAATGAGAGCTTATTTGATTTTATTCCTCAAGGTGGCGGAGATCCTGCAAAAGGTCATCGCTGTCCAGGAGAAAAAATTACAATTGAAATCATGAAAGCTAGTATTGATTTCCTTATTAATAGTATTGAGTTTGAAGTACCTGATCAGGATTTAAGTTATAGCCTAGAAAGGATACCTACGTTGCCTAAAAGTGGATTTGTAATGAACAATATTAAACAAAAAATTTAGTTTCTTAATGTTTGATTATAATAGAATAAAATTAAAATAATCAAACTTTATAAATTCTAAAACTACAAGGAGGAACGAATCGTTCCTCCTTATTTTCTACTTCAAAAGTAATCACAATTACAAATTAATAAAAAGTGAAAATAGTCATATTTTAAGAAAGTATATTACTAGAAATAATACTGGGCAAAGCTAAAAGTTTAAGTTATAGCACTGTATCTAGATACAACATTATTGGTAAAAACATAGATTTTAAATTTTTAGAAGAGTTTGTTAAATCTATTAATAATTAAATAAAAAATAGTAGCAGATGCTCCTATTTTATACTAATTTTAAAATATATTTCTAAAATTCAAACTTTTTGATACGTATTATGATTACAATGTAATTAGAAAATAAAATATGTAATTAAGATAGTGAGATAAGGAGGATAATATCTTGAAAAAAATTATATCATTATTATTAACAAAGCCTCTAACTTATGGATTGGAAATGAATATTTTGAGATGATAAATATTTTAAGATCTAATGGAGGTGGTTGGAAAACTGAATGGGTAGATTTATACAACAATGGGCATAGAGGATTAATTTGTATTATGTTAGATGTAGTTAATATAGATGAAGTTTATAACTTATTAAATAAAAAAAGTATTGAAATTACAAAACCTGAGCATTTAAAATTTAAATGGTTTTTCAACATGATTACAAGAACTATGCCTTGGCAAAATAGTTATATTAATTTTTTTGAAGGAGTTCCATTGCAAATTGGATTTCAACAAATGAATGATGAAAAATCTCGAAAGTTTATGAATGAATATATGATTCCAAATAGCAGAGACAATGATATCATTGGTATAAGTGAAGTTATAGTAAGAGGACCATTAACTAATAACGATATAAAGCTTATTAATAATATATTTGATATTTATATTACCCAAACAGAACCTTTAACTATACAATTAAATCAACAACACGTCTTAGTTTTTGAAGATAGCGAAAGTTATTCAGTCGATATAATTACCAAATGTAACAATAAAAGCTTTAATAATAAAAGTATATCTATAGAAAATATTGCTATTAAGAATATATAGTTCATTATTTAATATAATTCCTATTAAATAATGAACCTTGAGCAATAAATTCATATCCTACTTCTTTTAAATTCAAAGACTTAAATAAGTTATTACAGCATAACCTTAAATTATTAATATTACTAGATAGTATAGGCCCAACTATCTTTTTATGATCTATAATAGCTATACTTGCAACTAATGGAGGAGAAATAAAAGATTACGAAGGTGTTAATAAATCAAAACTACCTCAATTCTCACTAATATGTGTAAACACAACAGCAGGAACAGGTAGTGAGTTAACAATATTCTCTATAATAACAGATGAAGAAAGACATGTTAAAATGGCTTTAGTGGATAAAAATATGACTCCAATATGTGCAGTTAATGATGGACAAAATTTAATCGCTCGTGAAAATATGGCATATGCTGAGTATTTAGCAGGAGTTGCATTTAACAATGCATCATTAGGGTATGTTCATGTTATAGCTCATCAATTAGGTGGATTTTATGATTTACCTCATGGAGTATGTAATGCAGTATTACTTCCAAGAGTTGAGAAGTTTAATGCTAAAGTATGTGCAAATAGATTAAAAGATGTTGCTAAGTTTATGGGTATAGAGGTATCTAATATGAATGATGAAGAAGGAGCTAATGCTTGTATAAATGCTATAGAAAAATTATCAAAAGCTGTAAATATACCAACAGGACTTAAAGAACTTGGAGTGAAAGAAAAAGACTTTGACACTTTAGCAGCTAATGCATTAAAAGATGCTTGTGGTTTAACTAATCCAATAACTGCTACTCATGAAGAAGTAAAAGAAATACTTAAATTATCTATGGAATAAATATAAATATTAATATATAACCTAAGGATTATTTCCTTAGGTTTATTTATTTTAAATAAAAATAATAAAGGAAAAAAACAAATAATGTAGAATTATTAAATCTTGAGTATATTTTGGGACAGGGAGATTTAATAAATGACAAAATTTAAGAAAATAATATACATATTAACTGTTATATTAATGACACAGATGTTTATATCTAAAATACATGCAAAAAGTACAAAAGATGCGTCATTTAACGTTTTAGTACTAAACTCTTATCATCAAGGACATTACTGGGAATCAAATATAGCAATGGGGCTTAAAAATTATATATCAAATAATAATGAGCCAAATATAAACTTTAAAGTTGAATATTTAGATTTTAGAGTTAATCACGATAAAGAATATATAAAATCATTAAAAGATATGTTAAGTAAAAAGTACCCAAAGGGAAGTATAGATCTTATATACGCAGTAAATGATGAATCTTATGAAGTTTTTAAAAAGGAAGTAAAAAATATAAATAGCAATTTTTATAAATTACCTCTTTTGTTTAGTGGTGTAGATAATAATTTAGAAGAAACCAACAAAGAAAAAGAAAACATGACAGGTGTATATCACCGTGATGATACATTAGATTTAATGTATTTAATGCAAGACTTAACTCCTAAAGTAAGATATATAAATATAATAACGGAAGAATCAGGATATGGATATTCTATTTATAAGGAAGTATCAAGGATAGTAGATAGATACTTAAAAGATCAAGTAAAAATAAGACATATAAAAAGTAATTATTTAGAAGATATAACAAAAGAATTAAGTGAGATTAAAAATTCAGAAAGTACTATTAATATAATTGGAGGAGAATTTCAGTGTAAAAATTTAGGAAAGTATAAAACTCCTATAGAAGTTATAAATACAATAAAAAATTATAGCAGTGCACCAATATACTCTAACGATCAAACCTATATGAATGCTGGTATATTAGGAGGTAGTATAGATATAGGTCAAGAACAAGGTAGTATAATTGGAGAGATGATAATTAAATTAAAAAATGGAGAAAAAATAGAAAATATTAAAAGCGTTCCAGAACCTAAAGTAAAATCATACGTAGATTATAACAGTATATATGAGTATAATATTAATCCTTTTTCTGTAATAAAGGATGTAGTTGTTTTAAATAAAGATCCTTTTGAATTACTAATTCCTACATGGATGAAAGGAGTTTTAATATTTTTACAAATCATATCAATAATAATTATTATAGGTATAATCATAATTTTTATTAGATTTAGAAATGATAAATTAAAAAGAATAGAAATACAAAAAAGAGCAAAAGAAAGAGAGAAATTAAAATCAGATTTTATAGTTAATCTAAGCCATGAATTAAGAACACCTATAAATATAATATTAGGAACAACTAAAGTATTAGAAAAAAGTCTTGAAAAAGGAAATCTAGATAAAGATTATATATTAAGTAAGCTAGAAAATGTAGATAAAAATGCCTATAGACTGCTTAAAATATCAAATAATATAATAGATATGACTAAAGCTGAATCTGGAATGTTAAAATTAAACTTAGAAAATTGCAATATAGTATGTGTTGTAGAAGATATATTTGAGTCTAGTATAGATTTTGCAAGAAGAAAAAATATTGATATGGTATTTGACACAGAATGTGAAGAGGTAAAAGTAGCTATAGATATATTTCAAATTCAAAGAGTTATATTAAATTTGTTATCAAATGCTATAAAGTTTACACCTGAAAATGGAGTTATAAGTGTGTATATTTATAAAGAAAAAGAAAATGTAGTTATTGAAGTAAAAGATAATGGAGTAGGTATATCAAAAGAAAAGGTTGATTATATATTTCATAGATTTTATCAAGTGGACAACTTATATACTAGACACAATGAAGGTAGTGGAATAGGACTTTGTATAGTAAAGGAAATAATAGATATTCATGATGGAAAAATACAAATAGAAAGTGAAATAAATAAAGGTTCTACTTTTAAGATATGCCTTCCTAGACATTTGAAAGTAAATGAAATGCAAAATGAAGGTTCAAGTATAAAAGATATAAATAAAATAGTAGATTTAGAAATGTCTGATGTATATTAATTAGTAATCTGTATATAAGCTTTAAAGATGCTTATGTATAGGTTACTTTACTTTAAAAATAAATGATAAATACTTAGTAAATGAAAATAAATTTTTATTTGAAACTATAATTACACTTATAGTAGAATAAAATAATAGATAAAAAATTATAATAAGGATTGATGATATTGACATATATTTTAAACAGTAGACAAGTTAAGATAATTAATATATTAAACAAAAGTACACAACCTATAACTAGTAAGGCTTTAGCATATGAACTAGATTGTTCTACAAAAACAGTTCAAGGAGAAATAAAAGAGATAAACTCTACTTTAGAAAATGTAAAAATAGATTCTATAAGAGGAAAAGGATATATATTAGTTGGAAATGTAGATTCTATTATTGATAAAGATGATGAACAAACTAACGTTAATATAGATAGAGTAGGATATATATTAAAAAAGATACTACTACTTTATAAAGATAAAACATTGAAAATAGAAAGTTTAGCAGATGAAATGTATGTTAGTCTATCTACCATAAAAAATGACTTAAAAGAAGTTAAAGTTATACTTGAAAATTATAATTTAAAAACTATATCAAAACATAAGCTAGGTATTAGTATTTCAGGAGATACTAAAAATATAATAAAGTGTATAATAGAAAGTAGCTTAAAGTACAAAAACATAAATATTGAAGACTTTTTTAGTGACATTGTAGCTTCAAATATATCTTCAATAAGAAGTGAAATATTATACAATATACATAAAAAACATATAATATTTACTGATTATGAATTTAATAATATATTCAATTATATACTACTATCACTATCATTAGAAGATAATAATAATTATAAAGAATTTATAAAAATATATATTAATAACTACCAAGAAAAAATAAACAGTAATTACAATAAAGAATATGAAGAAAAAGTACTAAGCTCTATAGATGAGTTTATTAAAAATTTAAAATTAGCTACATCTATAGATTTAAGTAATGATAATATATTTAAAAAGTATTTATATAAGCATATACTTAGTTTTTGTACTAATAAAGAACTAAACATAAATACTCAAAGTATAATAGCAAGCGATATAAAGGCTAAGTATCCATTTGCATTTGAACTAGCAACTATTGCAAAAAATACATTAGAAAAAGATTTAGATATTAAAATAGATGAAAATGAGATTGCAAATATTGCAATTCATATAGGAGGAGCATTACAAAGAACTTCTCATAAAGAAAACAAAAAAGTATTAAAAGCTATAATAGTATGTGCATCAGGCATTGGAACATCTATGCTTATAAAGGCAAAGATTGAAGCTAAATTTGATAAAAGAATTGAAATACTAAAAGTAATTCCTTCTTACTTAATAGATTTTATAGGAGTACTTGATGTAGATTTTATAATATCTACGGTACCTATAGATATTAAAAATATTCCTGTTATAAATGTATCACCATTTTTAGATGAAAAGGAAATAATGATAATAGAAAAGTTTATAGATACAGGTAAAATTTATTATAATATAAATTTATCTGAAATATTTGATAAGGATTTATTCTTTACAGACTTAGATTTTGATAATAAATATGACGTAATAGATTATATGTCTGATAAATTACTTAAAAAGAATTATATAGATGAAGAAATGAAACTATCTTATATTGATAGAGAAAAGATAGCTACAACAGAAATTGGAAATATAGTAGCTATTCCTCATGGTGCTAAAGGAAAGGTATATAAAAATACTATAGCAATAGGAATACTTAAAAAAAGCATAAAGTGGGAAGTAGGGGATGTAAGGCTTATAGTAATGCTTTGTATACAAAAAGATAGTATATTAAACTATGAAGATTTACTTTCAAGCATATATAAAAGAATAGATTCTATAGCTAAAGTTATAAGTATATGTGAATCTAAAAATTATGATAAATTTATAGCTATGTTTAAATAAATCTATTTAATTTATAATCTAAAAAAATTTAATATAATAAAGGTGAAAATACACCTTTATATTTAATAGATAAATTTCTCTTTTAACTAAGAGAAATTTTTTGTCTTTTAGGAAAAGGTATTCTAGCTTATTATAAGTATATAAGATAACACAATGAGGTGATAAAATGATTTATACAGTTACACTTAATCCATCTATAGATTATGTAATAAAGCTAGATAATCTAAAAAATGGAGAGGTAAATAGAACTAAAGAAGAGTATGTATATCCAGGTGGTAAAGGTATAAATGTATCTTTAATATTAAAAGAACTAGGATATGAAAGTAGAGCACTAGGATTTGTTAGTGGGTTTACAGGTAATTATATAAAAGATGTATTAAAAGATAAAGGATTAAATGAAGATTTTATAAATATAAAAAATGGATTTACAAGAATAAATGTTAAGGTTAAAAGCAGTGAAGAAACAGAAATAAATGGTCAAGGACCAAATATAAGTGAAGAAGATTTAAATAAATTATATGAAAAATTAGACACCCTTAGGGAAAACGATGTATTAGTATTAGCAGGAAGTATACCCAATACTTTAGATTCTTCTTTTTATGAAAATATAATGAAAAGGCTAGAAAATAAAAATATAAAAATAGTAGTAGATGCAACTAAAAATTTATTAATTAATGTATTAAAGCACAAACCATTTTTAATAAAGCCAAACAACCATGAATTAGAAGAATTATTTAATGTTAAACTAGAAACTGTTGATGAAATAATAACTTATGCTAGAAAGTTAAAAGATATGGGAGCTAAAAATGTATTAATATCAAGAGGGAAAGATGGAGCATTACTTATAACAGAAAATGGAGAAACCTTTATAAGTAACGTAGCAAAAGGGAAAGTTAAAAATTCAGTAGGTGCAGGAGATTCTATGGTAGCTGGATTTATAGCTGGATATCTAAATTCAAAAGACTACAAAGAAGCTTTAAAACTAGGGGCAGCTAGTGGAGGTGCAACAGCATTTTCTAATGATTTAGCAGATAAAGAACACATATATAGTTTAATAGATGAAATAAATGTAGAGAGGAGATAAGCTATGAAGATAGTAGATTTAATAAATAAAAAGTCTATAAGCCTTAACTTAAAAGCAACTGATAAAAGTGATGCTATAGATAAGCTAGTAGATTTAGTAGATAATAGTGGCAATTTAAATAATAAAGAAGAATATAAAAAAGCAATAATAGCTCGTGAAAATCAAAGTACAACAGGAATAGGTGAAGGAATAGCAATACCTCATGCTAAAACTAGTTCAGTTAAAAATGCATGTTTAGCTGCAGCTATTTGCAAAGATGGTGTAGACTATGAATCTTTTGATGGGAGCCTATCACACTTATTCTTTATGATAGCAGCACCAGAAGGAGCTAATAACACTCACTTAGAGGTGTTATCAAGATTATCTACAATACTTATGGATGAAGAATTTAGAGAAAAACTTATAAATGCTAAAAGCGAAGATGAGTTTTTAAGTTTAATAGATAAAAAGGAAAAAGAGAAATTCCCAGAAGAAAAAGAAGAAAAAATAGAAGTATTTAAAGAAAAAACTTCAAAATACCCAAAAGTATTAGCAGTTACAGCTTGCCCGACAGGTATAGCACATACTTTTATGGCAGCAGAAAGCTTAAATAAACAAGCTGAGAAAATGGGAGTTAGCATAAAGGTAGAAACTAATGGTTCATCTGGAGCTAAAAATGTATTAACTAAAGAAGAAATAGAAAATGCAACAGCTATAATAGTAGCAGCAGATAAAAAAGTTGATATGGCTAGATTTAACGGAAAGAAAGTTATAATAACTAAAGTTGCTGATGGAATACACAAAGCTGAAGAGTTAATAACTAAAGCAGAAAATGGAGATGCACCTATATATAATCACGAAGGAAATGTAGAAACAAAAGATGAAAGTAGTGACGAAAGTGCATTTAGAAAAGTATATAAGCATTTAATGAATGGTGTATCAAACATGCTACCATTTGTAGTAAGTGGAGGTATACTAATAGCATTAGCATTTTTACTTGATAATTACTCAATAAATCCAGAGACTTTTGGCTCAAATACACCGCTAGCAGCATTCTTTAAATCAATAGGGGATATTGCCTTTGGATTTATGTTACCGGTATTAGCAGGATATATTGCATATAGTATAGCTGATAGACCCGCTTTAGTAGTAGGATTTGTAGGAGGAGCACTAGCAAATACTGGTGGTTCAGGTTTCTTAGGAGCATTACTTGCTGGTTTTATAGCAGGATACTTAGTAGTAGGGCTTAAGAAAGTATTTAGTGTGTTACCAGATTCATTAGATGGAATAAAGCCAGTACTTTTATATCCTTTATTTGGGACACTTTTAATGGGTATTATAATGACATTTTTAATAATACCTCCAGTAGCAGCACTTAATTTAGGTATAACTAACTTTTTAAATGGACTTGGAACTAGTTCTAAATTAATACTTGGATTAATACTTGGGGGTATGATGGCAATAGACATGGGTGGACCAATAAACAAGGCAGCTTATGTATTTGGAGTTGCATCACTACAATCAGGCCAATTTGAAATAATGGCAGCAGTTATGGCAGGTGGTATGGTACCTCCTTTAGCAATAGCACTTGCTACAACTTTCTTTAAAAATAGATTTACAAAAGAAGAAAGAGAATCAGGTAAGGTTAACTATGTAATGGGATTATCATTTATAACAGAAGGGGCAATACCATTTGCAGCAGCAGACCCACTTAAAGTTATACCAGCTTGTGTATTAGGTTCAGCAACAGCAGGAGCACTTAGTATGATGTTTAACGCAACACTAAGAGCACCACATGGAGGAATATTTGTTGTTCCAGTTGTTGGTAACCCTTTAGGATACTTAGCTGCAATAGCAATAGGTTCAGTAGTAGGTATGATAGCATTAGCAGCTTTAAAAAAGCCTATAAATGAATAATATATACTTAGTTAAAAATAGATAGACTTATATAAAAATAAGTCTATCTATTTTTTATATACTAAATGATTAAAAACTTTATTTATATATAAATTTGTATTATAATAAGATGTATATCCTATCATACTGAGGGAGTAGTTTGCACGTATTGTGTGATTAGGTCAACATAATGACTAAATAGTCTGGTCTAATCTTAAAAAACGAGACTCAGGTATGCTTATTTTGCATACCTAGAGTCTCGTTATTTTTTTGCAAAAATGAAAAATTAGGAGGAAATTATGAGTATTACAGCAGTATTATTTACAGCTTTAGCACTTTCAATGGATGCTTTTGCTGTATCGGTAACAAAAGGAATGACTATTAAACATTTAACAAAATCTTTAGGTATAAAAATAGCCTTATTCTTTGGAATATTTCAAGGTGGAATGCCACTTTTAGGGTGGGTTATGGGTATTGGATTTGAAAAGTACATAAAATCTATAGATCATTGGATAGCACTTATATTATTAAGTTACTTAGGATATAAAATGATAAAAGGATTCATAGATGAAAGAAAAGAAGCAAATGAAGTAGATACTTTGTTAGCTGCTACATCTGAAGAAGAGCTATCTACAAAGGATATTTTAGTGTTATCTGTAGCTACTAGTATAGATGCTTTAGCAGTGGGAATAAGTTTTGCTTTTTTAAGTATAAACATAGTAGAGGTATCAATAGCTATAGGTGTTATAACATTTATAATGTGTTTATTTGGAGTTTTTATAGGTAAAAAAATAGGAAACGTATTTAATGGATATGCAGAACTTATAGGTGGAATTATACTTATAGGCATAGGTATAAATATATTTAATGAACATACACATATATTTAGTCAGTTATTTTAAGTACATATAATCAAAACATAAAAAATATATGATAAAAGTATAGATATAGTAAGTTTTCAATAGCTTATTATATCTATTTTTTTATAAAAATTAAAATGCCTAATAGATATATTACAAAGTGAAAAACGAACTTTATTTAATTTTAATATATAAAAATTCATAATAATGCATAAAAAATATAAAAAAATATTGAAAACGTATGAAAATAATGATATAAATAATATTGTAAAATGATTTTGACATAAAATTAAGGAGTAATTAGAAAATGAAAAAAATATTAGTTTTACTACCAACAATATTATTATCAATATTTTTAATGGTAGGGTGCACATCACAATCAGAACCAGGAAATGAAAATGTATTAGGGATAATAGGGGCTATGGAAGAAGAAGTAGAGATATTAAAAGAAAAGATGGATATAAAAGAAACTACGACTATAGCAGGTATAAAGTTTTATAAAGGAACATTACATGATAAAAATATAGTGTTAGTTCGTTCTGGTGTAGGAAAAGTTAACATGGCTATGTGTACTCAAGTTTTAGTTGATAAATTTAATGTATCAGCTCTTGTAAATTCTGGAGTTGCTGGGACTATGAATGAAGATTTAAATCAAGGAGATGTAGTTATATCAACAACTACAGTTCAGCATGATTTTGATACAACAGTATTTGGAGATCCACTTGGAGAAATATCAAGATTAAATAAAAGATTCTTTGATGCAGATAAAAATATGATAAATAAAGCAAAAGAAGCTGCTAAGAATGTAAAAGGTGTAAATATAGTAGATGGAATGGTAGCTACAGGAGACCAATTTGTAGCAGGTGGAGATATTGCTAAAAAAATAAAAGATAATTTTAAAGATGTAGAGGCAGTAGAAATGGAAGGAGCAGCTATGGCACAAGTAGCTTACTTAAATGATATACCATTTGTTATACTTCGTTCAATATCTGATAAAGCAAATGGAGAAGCTGATTTATCATATGAGGAATTCTTACCAATAGCAGCTAAAAATGCTAGTTCATTATTAGAAGAATTTATAAAAATATACTAATATTAAGAATAAATAAAAGTTGGGCTAATTTATAGACCAACTTTTTTATTATATAAAGCTAATGTAACTAAAAGTCGAATACATATTAATCAAAAATTTTATTAGGATGGTTATAAAGGGATAAATAAAGAAGTAGTTAATGTAGAAAATTTTTGGGATGATTTACGAAATCAAAATGACTATAAATAATTAAATGGGCTAAATATAAAAGGGGAACGAATCGTTCCTCTTTTATATTTTAAAATTTGTTAAAAAAATAATTAATATTGCACTTTTTTTTATTAATGTATAATAAATATAGACGCATACAAATTTGGAGGGAAAAAATGAGAGAAATTTTAGAAGTAAATCCTATAATAGGTGCAATTAAAAATGACGAAAACTTAGAAGCTGTAGCAAAATCAGATTGTGATATTGTATTTTTATTAAATGGAGATATACTTAATTTAAAAAAAATAATCGAATATCTTCATAAATATGATAAAAAGGTATTTGTTCATATAGATATGATATCTGGAATAGCATCAAATCCGGTTATTGTTGATTATATAAAAAGAGAAGTAAAATTAGATGGAATAATAACTACTAAAACTAATATTGTAAAAAGGGCATTAGAGCTAAACCTAGATGTTGTGCAAAGGTTTTTCTTTATAGACTCAATGTCACTTGAAAATGCTATAGAAAGCTTAAGGAAAGTAAAGCCTCAAGCTATAGAAATAATGCCTGGAATAATGCCAAAGATAGTAAAAAGGATAAATAAAACTTATCCTAATATACCAATAATATGTGGTGGACTTATAGATGAAAAAGAAGAAGTTATAAATATATTATCTTGTGGTGCTATGGCAGTTTCAACTACAGATAAAAGTATATGGTAAGGATTAAAAAAAGGCTGTTAAAAACTTAACTGCAATGTTAAAAACTTAACCTTAAAAAATATTGACGGGAAAAAGTTTTTTTATTATTATTTAATTAAATCAATACTAGGCTGGAGACGAGAGAGCTAATAGTTTTTTTACTATGAGCTCTCTCTGTTTTTTTACAAAAAATTGATTTTATAAAAATTAAGGGGGAATTAAGTTGAAAAAAACATTGATGGGAGAGTGTATCTCTGAATTTATAGGATCCTGGATACTAATATTTATAGGTTGTGGATCAGTTGCATCACTTGTATTAAATGGAGCTAGTATTTCACAGTGGGAAATCGGTATAATATGGGGCCTTGCTGTTACCATGGCAATATATGTTACAGGAGCAGTGTCGGGTACACATATAAACCCAGCAGTTACTATAGCTTTAATGGTGTATAGGGATTTTCCAAAGAAAAAGGTCTTACCGTACATAATAGCTCAAATACTAGGATGTTTTGTAGGAGCTGCTACAGTTTACTTTTTATTTAAGAACTTATTCATATCTTTTGAAAATGCTAATAATATAGTAAGAGCAAGTGCAAGTGGTATGGCTACAGCGGGAATATTCTCAACATACCCACATGCTGATATAAGTATAATGACAGCTTTATTTACAGAAATAATAATAACAATGCTTTTAGTTATGGTTATACTTGCAGTTGGAGAAGCTAAAAACTCAAACAAGCCTCATGCTAATTTAGCACCAGTTATGATAGGTTTAACAATAGCTATAATAGGTGCAAGTTTTGGAGTATTAACAGGATTTGCAATGAATCCATCAAGAGATCTTGGACCAAAATTATTTGCAATGATAGCAGGATGGGGAACTAATGCATTAGGAGAAAATATGTATTTCTTAGTTCCAATAGTAGGTCCAATTATAGGTGGTTTACTTGCAGGATTTGTATATGACAAAGGTGTAAAAAGATATTTAGATGATGAAGAGGTTACAGAAGCATCTAAGTAGAAACATTAAATACAACAATAATTATAAATATAAATTTTAAAATTTCCGGGAGGGATTTGTATGGAAAGAAAGTATATAATGGCGCTAGATCAAGGAACAACAAGTTCAAGAGCAATATTATTTGATAAGAGTGGAAACATAATAGCAACTTCCCAAAAAGAATTTACTCAATTTTATCCAAATGCAGGATGGGTAGAACATAACCCTATGGAAATATGGGGAAGCCAAAGTGGAGTTATGAGAGAAGTTCTAGAAACTAATTCTATAAGACCAGATGAAGTTTGTGCAATAGGTATAACTAACCAAAGAGAAACTACAATAGTTTGGGATAAAAATACAGGAAAGCCAATATACAATGCGATAGTTTGGCAATGTAGAAGAACATCAGGGATATGTGATGAATTAGAAGCTAAAGGATACAAAGATACTATAAAAGAAAAAACAGGACTTATACTAGATGCATATTTTTCAGCAACTAAAATAAAATGGATACTTGATAATGTAGAAGGTGCAAGAGAAAAAGCAGAAAATGGAGATCTATTATTTGGTACAGTAGATACTTGGTTAATATGGAATTTAACTCGTGGAAAGGTACACGTAACTGATTACTCAAATGCTGCTAGAACTATGCTTTATAATATAAAAGAGTTAAAATGGGATGATGAAATACTTGAAATGTTAAACATACCAAAGAGTATGTTACCAGAAGTAAAACCATCTAGTTGTGTATATGGACACACAGACAAAGAAATGTTAGCAGGAGCTGAAATTCCAATAGCAGGATGTGCAGGAGACCAACAAGCAGCACTATTTGGGCAAACTTGTTTTGAAGAAGGAAGTGCAAAAAACACTTATGGAACAGGTTGCTTTATGTTAATGAATACTGGAGAAAATATGGTAGAATCTAAAAATGGATTATTAACAACAATAGCTTGGGGTGTAGATGGGAAAGTTGAATATGCATTAGAAGGAAGTATATTTATAGGTGGTGCATCTATACAATGGTTAAGAGATGAACTTAGAATATTATATGATGCTAGCCAAAGTGAATTTTATGCTCAAAGTGTAGATGATACTAATGGAGTATATGTAGTACCGGCATTTGCAGGGCTTGGAGCACCATATTGGGATATGTATGCAAGAGGTAGCGTAATGGGACTTACTCGTGGTGCTAATAGAGCACATTTAGTTCGTGCAACACTTGAATCAATAGCATACCAAGTTAAAGATGTATTAAATGCTATGCAAGAAGATTCAGGACTAAAGCTAAATGGGCTTAAAGTAGATGGAGGAGCAAGTGCAAATAATTTCTTAATGCAGTTCCAGTCAGATATATTAGATGCAAATATAAATAGACCAAAGGTAGTAGAAACTACTGCGCTAGGAGCAGCTTACCTAGCAGGATTGGCTGTAGGATTTTATGATAGCAAAGAAGATATTAAGAAATCTTGGATAATAGATAAAGAGTTTACTCCTAGTATGAGTGATGCAAAGAGAAACTTATTATATAAAGGATGGAAAAAAGCAGTACAAAGAAGTCTTGATTGGGCAAGAGAAGATGAAGAATTTAAATCTGAATTAGCATCAGTTGAGAGTTAATATAAAATTAGTGACAAAAAATATTTTATAGTATATAATTAATATATGAAGGAAAATGTTTACAATTTTAAAGTAATATCTATAATTTACAAATTATAACAAAGTGAATTTTATTAAGTACAATATTTAAATATTTTTGGCTAAGAGATGAGAGAGCCTTCTATACAACGTATAGGGGGCTCTCTGTCTTTTTTTAGAAAAAACATAAGTTGGAGGGAAAGTTATGTATGATATAGCAATAATAGGCGCTGGAATTGTGGGAAGCTCTATAGCTCGTGAATTATCTAAATATAATTTAAAAACAGTAGTACTAGAAAAGGGAGTTGAAGTTTGTCAAGGAACTACTAAAGCAAATAGTGCTATAGTACATGGTGGATATGATGCAAATGAAGGAAGTTTAAAGGCAAGATTAAATGTAGAAGGTAACAAGTTGTATCCTAAACTTTGTGAGGAGCTAAATGTAGAATTTAAACAAAATGGTTCTTTAGTTTTAGCTTTCGATGAAGAAGATAAAAAACATATACAACAACTTTATGATAGAGGAATAAAAAATGGTGTAGAAGGTCTAAAAATACTAAACAAAGAAGAAGTATTAAAACTTGAGCCTAGTGTAAATAAAAACGTAGTAAGTGCACTACTTTGTGAAGTAGCAGGTATAGTTTGTCCATTTAATTTAAATATAGCACTTATGGAAAATGCTATAACAAATGGAGTAGATTTAAAATTAGAAAGTGAAGTAGTAGATATTAATAAAATAGATGATGAATTTAATATAAAACTAAAAAATGGCAAAATAATAAAATCAAAATATGTAATAAACGCAGCTGGAGTATACAGTGACAAAATAAACAATATGATAGGCGGAGATGAGTATTATATCATACCTAGAAAAGGAGAGTACAAAATACTAGATAAATCTGAAGGGAAAATAGCAAATCATACATTATTCCAATGCCCAACAAAAAAAGGTAAAGGTGTATTAGTAACTCAAACAGTTCATGGAAACTTATTAGTTGGACCAAATGCAAATGTTGTAGATGACAAAGAAGATATATCTACAAGTAGAGAAGGTATTGAAGAAGTAGTTAATGCTTCAAGAAAAAGTATAGAAAATATAGATTTTAGAAAGACAATAACATCTTTTGCAGGACTTAGAGCAACACCAAATACAGGAGACTTTATGATATTTGCATCAGATAAATGTAAAAACTTTATAAATGTAGGTGGAATAGAATCACCTGGGTTAGCCTCATCACCAGCTATTGCAAAATATGTAGTAGAAATTCTAAAAGAAGAGGGATTAAACTTAGAGAAAAACACAGATTTTAACCCAATAAGAAGAAAAAATAAGCCATTTTCACATATGAGTAGCAAAGAAAAAGAAGAAATAGCAAAAAAAGATGAAAGATATAAAAAGATAATATGCAGATGTGAAATGGTAACAGAAGGTGAAATAATAGATGCTATAAAATCACCATGTGGAGCTAAAACTGTAGATGGAGTTAAAAGAAGAGTAAGACCAGGAATGGGAAGATGCCAAGGTGGTTTTTGTGGTCCTAAAGTTATAGAAATAATAGCTAGAGAACTTAATATAAATGTTGAAGATGTATTAAAAGATTATGACAAATCAAACATGGTAGTAGGTAAAGTTAAGGAAATGAGGGGTGAGTTAGTTGAAATATAATGTTGTTGTTGTTGGAGGAGGACCAGCAGGTCTTGGAGCAGCTTATGAAGCTAAGAAAAATGGTGCAAAAGATGTACTTATAATAGAAAGAGACAGAGAATTAGGTGGAATACTTAATCAATGTATACACAATGGATTTGGACTTCATGAATTTAAAGAAGAACTAACAGGGCCTGAGTATGCTCATAGATTTATAGAAATGATAAAAGAAGAAAATATAGATTATATGCTAAATACTATGGTACTTAATATAACTAAAGATAAAACTATAGAAGCACTTGGAGAAGATGGACTTATAAATATAAGTGCAGATTCAATCGTTCTTGCTATGGGATGTAGAGAAAGAACTAGAGGTGCAATCGATATACCAGGATATAGATGTGCAGGAGTATATAACGCAGGAGCAGCTCAAAGGCTATCAAATATGGAAGGATATATGGTAGGTAAAGAAATAGTTATATATGGATCAGGAGACATTGGTCTTATAATGGCAAGACGTATGACATTAGAAGGCGCTAAAGTTAAGGCAGTAGTAGAAGTTAATCCTCACAGTAGTGGGCTTACTAGAAATATAGTACAGTGTTTAGATGATTTTAATATACCTTTAATGTTAAGCACAGGTATAAGTTATATTCATGGAAAAGAAAGAGTTAAAGGAGTTACACTTTCAAAACTTGATGAAAACAGAAAGCCTATAAAAGGAACAGAAGAATATATACCATGTGATACAGTACTTTTATCAGTAGGACTTATACCAGAAAATGAGTTAAGTGTTGATTTAGGAGTAAGTCTAGATAGTAAAACTAGTGGACCAATAGTTAGAAATAGCATGGAAACTAATATAGATGGTGTATTTGCTTGTGGTAATGTAGTTCATGTACATGACTTAGTAGATTTTGTTACAAAAGAAAGTAGAATAGCTGGTAAAAATGCAGCTCTATACTCATTAAATAAATTAAAAAATAATGAAAGTGTAAAAACTTTAGCAAGTGAAGGAATTTCTTATATAGTACCACAAAATATAGACACAACTTGTGATGAAGATATAAATTTATTTATGAGAGTTAGAAATATATACAGTAACAAAAAATTAGTAGTAGAAAGTAATGGTAAAGTAATATTAGAAAAGAAAAGAAAACATATGATACCATCTGAAATGGAAAATATAAAATTATCTAAAGATTTATTTAAAGATATAAAAGAAAATATAACTGTAAGTGTTAAGGAGGCTTAAATATGGCAAATATAACTTGTATAGTATGTCCTATGGGATGTCCATTAGTAGTAACTAAGACTGATGATGGATATAAAGTAGAAGGAAATACTTGTAAAAGAGGAGAAAAGTATGGAGTAGAAGAGTTAACTAATCCTAAAAGAGTTATAACTACTACTGTAAGACTTGAAAATTCATATTTAAACCTACTGCCAGTAAAAACAAAAGAATCTATACCAAAAGATATGATGTTTGAAATAATGAGAGAATTGGACACTATAAAGGTAAGTGCACCAATAAGTGTAGGAGATGTTATAGTTAAAAATATACTAGACACAGGTATTGATGTAGTTAGTGCTAAAACAGTAGATATTTATTAAAAAGATAGCTTATGCTATCTTTTTTTTATATACCAGTACTTTATATTAAGCATAAAGCTGTTGATAGCTTACATAGACAACATATATCAATAAGATTAAAATGCAAAAAAAGATATTTTGAGCAACAGACGAAGTCGTGGGCGACATGAAGTGTTTTGCCGACACGTCGCTCAAGCAAAGCGAATTTTTGTTGTACCCAAAAAGTATAAATATAAAAGTTACATCCTTGTTACTTTAATTACGAACTTGTAATCTAAAGTAACAGCCGTGTAACTGTTATATATAATTTTAATATGTTAATATAAATACATAGAAGGAAATAAAATAAAAACTTACATAAATTTACATAAATTAAAAGGACGTGATTAAAATGAAAAGAGCTATAACAGCATTATCAGTATTATGTGGAGGGATGTTATTTGTAAGTCCAATAAACAACATAATATTTGCACAAAATTCTAATAACAAACCTAAAGTAGAAGCAGTTGAAGGTATAAACACTAATACAAAAGAAGAAGTAAATAAAGAAGAAAATAACAACATAGATAAACAAGTAATAAAAAATGAAAGCAATAATAAAGTACATAATGAATCAGTAAAAGTTGAAAATAAAGAAGAAGTTAAAAAAGATGATAATAAAATAAATAAAGAAGAAAACAAACAAGAAAATAATCAAGTAGCTAAAGAAGAAAATACAACTACTAATGAAAATGCAAAAGTTGAAAATAAACAAAAAACTGAAGATGATAAAGTACAAGAAGAAAATGTAGTAGTTTCAAATGATAAAGTACAACCAGACATAAAAGAAGAAAGTAAAGTTGAAGTTATAAAAGTATTAAATCAAGAACAAGCTAAAGATTTATTAAAAATGTATAATCAAGACGCAAACTATACATACCAAGGTGATGAAAATAACTTTAGTGCATTAAAAGAAAAAGGATTAAGTGGATATGTATTTTTCCCAGACTATGATACTGACTTAGGTTTCTTTGTAGATAAAAATACATCAAATATATACTACTTCCACCCAAGTGGATATCTTGAATTAGCTATGTAAAATAAATTAATATAAGCTAAAAAAGAGCACCTCTAAAAAAGAGGTGCTCTTTTTATATAGTAATACTAACAATTAATGATTTTAAGTTGATAATTTAATATAATATCTATTTTTAATAGAATATAAGAAACTATGTACTATAATATATTTATAATTTAAAATATTTTATGATAAAATGTAAATTAAACTAAAAAAATCAGTAAGAAAGAGAGACATAAATATGAAAAGAAAAATAATATTAAACTTAGCAATTAGCATAGATGGATATATAGCAAGTGAAGATGGAGGATTTGACTGGATAGTTGGAGATGGAGATAATTCTTTAAATAGTGATAAAAAGTGGGATTTTAATGAATTTCTAAGTGAAGTAGATACTGTAGTAATGGGAAAAAAATGTTATGACCAAAATTTTCATAATGACTACAAAAGCAAAAAGGTGTATGTAGCTACATCAAAGGAGCTAGAAGATTATGAAAATATACATTTTATAAATGGCGATATATGTAAAGTAATAGAAGAAGAAAGAAAAAAAGAAGGAAAGAACATATTTTTATTTGGAGGAGGGAAATTAGTAGACAACTTTATAAAAGCAGATATTATAGATGAATATATAATAGGAATAATACCTACAATACTTGGAAAAGGTAGACCATTATTCTTGGGTAATAACCCTAAAATAGATTTACACTTAGATGAGTATATTTCAGACAATGGGATTGTCATATTAAGATATTCAAAAAGATAGTATATAAAATTTAAATATATAAAGTTATGAGAATATTTATTTTCATAACTTTTTCTATATATATAATATTAAATTTTAGTTAAAAAATACATAAAAAATTCTATTATAGTTTATGTATTTATTACATTAAACATAAAATTAATTTTATATAGAAGTTATATAAAAATCTTATTGATAAGAATATTTTTTATTAGTACAATCTAATTGTAAAAGTAAAAAAACTAAAAATATAGTTATGTCATTTTTATAAATAACAGTATATATAAATCTTAAAGTATATAAAATTGATAAATAGTTTTTGACTAAAATAAATACCTCTACAAATTATATCTATAATTTTTAGTTTTAAAAATATATTATTTATTGGAGGTAAGTAATGAGAAAGCTAACAAAGGCTATGGCAATTGCAATTTCATCTACGTTTATACTAGGTGCAAGTACTATGAATTATACTGGAAATGCAGGTGGAAATGATGTAGATAGAATACTCTGGGAACATGGTGGTGACTTAGAGGCACAATTTGGACAAGATAAAAATATAGGTACTGCAGGTTTACTTGCGGGTAAAGATGGCGAATATATAATAGCTGGTGGAGGAGCAAATTTCCCAGATAAACCAGTTTTAGATGGAGGGGCTAAAAAGCTTTATCCAGATGTGTATGTACTAAAGGAAGAAGATGGAAGACTGAAGCAAGTTAGCCATGAAAAACTAAATTATGAAATTGGATATGGGAGCTCAATTACTGATAAAGAAGGGGTTTACTATATAGGTGGAAGTAGTAATGAAAAAGAAGCTGATAATGTAACTTTATTTACAGTTAATAAAAAAGGAAAACTTAAAGAAAAGCACATAGGAGATTTACCATTTACACTTAGCGATGGAATAGCAGTTAAAAAAGATAGATATATATATGTTGGTTTAGGAAAGCAAAATGGAACACCTAGTAATAAGATGTATAGATTTGACATAAAAAAAGGTGAGACTAAAGAGTTAGCACCTATGCCAGGAGAAGCAACTAGAAACCAAGCTGTAGCTCAAATATTAGGTGATGATATATATGTATTTAGTGGTGGAGATAAAGTAGCATATACAGATGGATATAAATATAACATAAAAAATAATAAATGGGAAAAGGTTTCTGATATTAAAATAAATGATAATAAAATATCTTTATTAGGAGCAAGCTCAGTGAAACTTAATGAAGAAGAAATGTTAGTTATAGGTGGATTTAATAAAGAAATATATGATGATGCAGTTTATAATCTAGATAACTTAAAAGGAGAAGAATTACAAGCCTTTAGACAAAAATATTTTGGTGCAGATCCTCAGGAATTTAATTGGAATGAAAATATATTAATATATAATGCAGAAGAAGATAGCTGGAAAACTGTAGGAGAAATTCCATTTAATGCACCTTGTGGAGCAGGTCTAATACTTAATGGAAATAAGATATATTCAATAAATGGGGAAGTAAAACCAGGTGTTAGAACAGAAAGAACTTTTGTAGGAACAATAATTAATGAGTAGCTATCAAGGTATAAATTTAAGTAAAGACTTTTAAGATAGGGGGAAAATTTATGATATTTGGCAATATAGAGCATATAAAAAATTATCCTAATTTAAGTAAAGACCTACTTAGGTGTTTTGAATATGCTAATGAAAATGATTTAAAAAGCTATGAAAAAGGGACATACACTATAGATGGAAAAGATATATTTGTAAATATAGTAGAATATGAAACTTATGAGAAAGAAGAAAGATTTTGGGAAGCTCATAAAAAGTACATAGATATTCATTTAATGATAGATGGATGCGAAAGAATTGACTTAAATTTCATAGAACAATTAACTCAAAAAGATTATGAAGAAGAATCGGACTTTTTACCTCTAGAAGGTGAAAATAATGGATATGTAGAATTAAGAAAAGGAAATTTCTTGATTTGCTATCCAGAAGATGCTCACATGACAGCTATAAAAGTAAATGAAAAAGAATATGTAAAGAAAGCTATATTTAAAATTATAATAAGATAAATATAAGAGAGGGTATATGCCCTCTCTTATTAAAGTATAAAAATTAAATTTTTATTATTGGTAAATTTAATTATTTAAACTTGTTAAATACATTTTTTTATATGATATAATTTATACAGTAGTATTAATAAAGGAGTGATTTTTATGACACTAATGGCAGAAATGACATGGTATGAGTTTAATGAAAGAAAAGACAAAGATGTAGTAATATTACCTATAGGGTCTGTTGAACAACATGGACCACACTTACCATTATCTACAGATACTATAATATCTGAGGGATTCTCTAAATTATTAGGAGAAAAAACAAATTCTATAGTAATGCCTTCTATAAATTATGGATATAAATCTCAACCGGCATCAGGTGGAGGTCCATTATTTCCAGGTACTATAGATTTAAATGGAACTACTTTAATAGAGTTAGTAAAAGATATTTTAGAAGAGTTAATAAGAGATGGTGTAAGAAAAATAGCTATAGTAAACTCTCATTTTGAAAATCAAGCATTTTTACTAGAAGCCATAGATTTAGTAAGCAAATTTATGCCAAATGATACTAAAATAATAATGATGAGCTGGTGGGACTTAATAAGCCAAGATACTATTGATAAAGTATTTGATGAAATAGAGTTTCCAGGGTGGGCATTAGAACATGCAGCTATAACAGAGACTTCATTAATACTTAAATTTGCTCCACAACTAGTTCATATGGATAGATTAATAGATGAAAAAATAGAAGAAGTACCAACTTATCATGTATATCCAATACCAAAGGATTTAGTTCCAAAATCAGGATTATTAGCCATAGGAAGAACTAGTTCTAAAGAAAAAGGAGAACTAATAGTAAATGAAGCTTTAGACAAAATGGTTAGTATAGTAAACAAAGAATTTATAAAATAAACAAGAATATTTTGCTATAAAAATACATTAAAAACCTATGGCTATAAATAACTAGCAATAGGTTTTTAATGTATTTACTATTATTTTAATTTATTAATATTAAAGTTTTGGAGGAAATTAAAATGAAAATTGCAATAATTGGTTATAGTGGAAGTGGAAAATCCACACTTGCTAGGAAGCTTTCAAAATATTATAAGGCACCTGTTTTATTTCTCGACAAAGTTAATTTTTTGCCCAATTGGATTGAACGTGATAGAGATGAAGGGCGTTTGATAGTATGTGATTTTATGAAAAATGATTCTTGGGTGATAGATGGAAATTATAGTGATTTTTTTCAAAAAGAAAGATTAGAACAAGCTGATAAAATAATTTTTTTGAATTTTCCACGTAGAATTTGTATTTATAGAGCATTAAAGAGGTATTTTAGATACAAAAACACAACTCGTGAAGATATGGCTAAAGGATGTATAGAGAAAATTGACTTAGAATTTATTTGGTGGATTCTTTATGAAGGCCGCACTAAAGAAATACGCAATCATTATAAACAAATAGAACAAGATTTTAAAAATAAAATAGTAGTTTTGAAAAAAGCAAAAGAAGTTAATTTGTTTCTACAGAAAATAACAAATTCATAGTATATAGTAAATAAAAAAATTAATTACTATGTACTATGAAATATATAGTTAATATTTTTATTGTCTTGATATGTAATATAAAATTTATCCTAAGGCAACAAATATAGTACCAATAGCTATAAATAAAACGCCTATTATACCTTTTACACTTATTTGTTCTTTAAATATTAAAATAGAAAAAATTACAGTTAAAACTACAGATAACTTATCAATAGGAGCTACTTGCCAAGTTTTTCCCGTCTTTAGTGCTATATTTAAAAATAACCAAGACAAAGCACCAGATACGCCAGCAAATATTAAGAATAGTAAGTCTTTTTTATGACTTAAAAGAGAAGATAGATTAGAAAAATCCCCTTTTATAAAAGATACTAATACTAAAAATACTCCCATTATAACTGCTCTAACACTAGTAGCTAGTGAAGGAGACAAGTTAGTTACTCCCACCTTAGAAAAAACTGTTACAAAACTTGCACTGATAGCCGCTAAAAGTGCATAAAATAACCAATTACTCATAAAACCTCCTTGCGAATTAATATTAAATGTTAATTAAAAATAAATGAAAATAAATATCAATAACTAAAATAATACTTTATAAATCTTATATAGTCAATAAATATTTAAATGCAATAAAAAATTATATAAAAAATAATAAAATATTATATCTTGTTTGAAAACATACTAATTTAAACTTGTTTGTTGTATAATTTAATAATAAACAATCAACAAAAGGAGAGTCAAAATTTATGAGGGATTTTAAACTGAAAAATCAATTTATACTAGCAACTTATATAATTATATTATCCTTTTTATTATTAAATATAAAAACTGTAGGAAATGTTTTAAACACTACACTATCTATATTAAAACCTTTTATAATAGGATTAGCTATAGCATTTTTACTAAATGTACCTATGAAATCTTTTGAAAATAGATTAATAGGAAAAATTGTTAAAAAATATAATATAAAGAATTCAAAAATTATTATAAGGATAATATCATTAATATTAACACTTATAACAATAGGGCTATTATTAAGTGCATTTATAAACTTAGTAATACCACAATTAGTAAAAAGTACTTCAAGTTTAATAAGTAGTATTCCGCAGGATATAGACTCATTACAGTCTTATATAACAACTTATATGTCTCATATAAATATATCAGATAATTTACATCACAGTTTATTATCAGGAGTTGATAAGATGTCAGACTTTATGATAAAAACTTTAAATTATTTTATATCTAATATAGTTGGAATTACTTTTTCAATAACATCTATAATAACTAACTTATTATTAGGTTTTGTTATAGCCATATATATGTTACTTAGCAAAGACAAGCTTATAGTTCAATTTAAAAAGGTGATATATGGTCTTTTAAGTGAAAATATGGCAGATAAAATAATGAGCATTATTAAATTAGGCGATGTTAAATTTTCAAAATTTATAGTAGGACAATGTACAGATGGTATAGTTATGGGAAGTTTATGTTTTATAGGTATGACCATATTTAATATGCCTTATGCTATATTAATAAGTACATTAATAGGAATTACAGATTTAATACCGATATTTGGTACATTTTTAGGAGCAGCTCTTTCTGCTTTGATATTATTTATGATAAAACCTGTAACAGCACTTTACTTTATAATAATGATAGTTATAATTCAGCAAGTAGAAGGGAATTTTATATATCCATTTATAGTAGGAAATTCCATAGGATTATCATCATTTTGGATATTAGTTCCTATAATAATAGGTTCATCAATGTTTGGAGTATTAGGGATCCTAATAGGAGTACCTCTTTTTAGTATGATATATACTTTATGTGGTGGGTATATAAATAACAGGATAAAATCAAAAAATATAAATATACAAAAATAATTTGATACTTGTATTTATTTTATATAAACAATTAAAATAATATAAAAAGGGACTAAAGTTGGCTTTTAGTCCCTTTTTATATTATTAATTAGTCTAATATACTATATAAAACACTATTTACAATAGATAGCAATATAGATGCACCTATTGCACTTAAAGTACTATTTATATAAACTCCATTAACAAATGAGAATGCTAGCTTTAAAACTAATCCATTTATAATTAGTGAAAATAACCCTAAAGTTAAAACTGTTATAGGGAATGAAAAGAACTTAAGTATAGGCTTTATAGTTAAATTAAGTAATCCAAATATTAATGTAAGTATTATTAATGACTTAAAAGAACTTATATATACGCTATTTAAAAGTAAAGATACTATATATAAGGATATAGCATTAACGACTATAAATAATGATGCTTTTCTCATAGTAAATCTCCTTTCAAAATATTACAAATTTATACAAATATTAAATCATATATACAATAATATTTCAAGTTAGTATAATATTTAAGATAATTAGATCATATACTTTAAATATGGTTTTGTTTTTAATTTTGTCTATATATTAAATTTATATACACTACACTTATTAAAGTAAAAATATAATTAAATTAATTTACCAAAAAAGGATGATATTATGTATAATTCAAGATATGAAGAATTAAACAATATTATGAAAATTATTACACCTATAGAAAATGAAATAAATAATATTACAAAGTATATATATACCAAAGATAAAACAAAATCAATATATATTATAGATTATATACAAAAAGAGATAAATAAATTAAAAAACAATGTAAAAGAGCTAGAAAATCCATTTGTACTTTGTATAGTGGGTTGTGGGAACTACGGAAAATCAACTCTTATAAACTCATTAATAAAAAGGGAGGTAGTAGCTACAAAAGATATACCAAGTACTTGGAAGGTTGATGTTTTTTTAAAGAGTAATTTAGAAAAAATAGAGATAATATATGACAACGAAGAAAAAATTTTAAAAAGTATACAAGGTGGATATAGATTACTGAAAGATGAAGAAGATAAGTACAAAAAATCTAAAGAAAAAATATATAGATTAGTTCAAGAGCTTAAAAAAGAAAATACAAAAACAAAAAAAGAACTTAAAGAATACAAAAGAGAATTAGAAGAGAAATATTTATATAAACCTCAAATATGTAAGGTTAAATATTACTTAAAAGAAGGAAATTTAATAAATGATTTTACTATAGTAGATACACCGGGACTTAACCAAAGTCTATTAAATACTGATAAAAAAGTAGAGCGATATTATGAGATAGCAGATGGAATTATATGGGTAATAGATGCTCAAAATATAGTATCTAGTGAAAATACAAAGCTTATAAATGAAATTAATGATATAGATAAAAATTACACTAACAAAAATATAATAGCTGTTGTAAATAAGATTGATATAATAAAAGAAAAAGATCTAGATAAAGTTAAAGATAAATGTGAAGAATTATTTAAAGATAAGTTTAAAGACATTGTATACATATCAGCTAAGGATGCTATAAAAGGAATATTAAATAAAGATTATTACTATATACAGAAAAGCAATATAGAAAAATTATATAAAAGTATAGATGTTAATTTTAAAAAACTTTGTGAAAATAAGCAAATAGAATCCAAATACAAAAATTTATATATAACTAAAAGTAATATAATACAATCTATATACTCACATAAGAGAGAATTATACAAAGACTTATCTATATATAATGAAATAGATTATGAATTAAAATACACCTTAGATAATATAAAAAAGGATGCTCTAAGTTATATAAAAGATATAGATATAGAAATAAAGGACCATATAATAAGTTTGCAAAATAAATGCAATAATGATTTTAGTAATATATATGATATAATTTATAAAAAATCAAATTTCAATAAAGACTCCATTTATCAAAAAATAGATACTAATATAAATTTAGATAAAATCCAGGTACCAATTCAAAAACAATTAAAAGATAAAGCAAAAGAAGATAAACTAGAAAATTTATTTAATAAATTTTTAGTTAAAGCATTTAATGAAGACGTAAATTATAAACCAAATTACCTATCTATAAATAAAGAACTCATAACAAAAGACATAGAAAAAATATTAAAAGATAATATAAATACTATAATTTCAAACATAGAATATATAAAAAATCATAGTTTTGAAAAAGTATATATAGACTATAAGTATATAAATATTTATATAGACTTCCTAAACAATATAGAAAGAATTTTAAATACTTTGGGGTGATATTTTGGAAAATAATAAAGGTATATGTATAGTTAAAGAAGAAATATTAAATTCACCAATAAGAAAAAAGTTAATTGAAGATTTAAATTTACCATATAAAAATACAATAAAAGAACCATTACAAGAAGTGGTTGAACTTATTAAATCTATAGAAAGTAATAAGGAAGAACCATTAAAAATTGTTGTGTTAGGAGAAGTTAAATCAGGAAAATCAAGCTTAGTAAATTCATTAATAGGAGGGGATATAAGTGAAGTAGATGTACTTGAAGCTACTTCTAGTATAATAGAAATAGTATATAGTAACATGCCATATACTAAAACATATAAAGACATAACAAAGGTGGGTCTTAATATAGATTATTTAAAAAAGATAAATATAGTAGACACACCAGGGTTAAAGAGCATAACTGTAAACAATGAAGAAAAAACTTTAAACTATATAAAAAATGCTGATTTGATATTATTTGTAATAGATGCAACTCACCTAGGACAAGAAGATGTAATAGAAGCGCTTGATTTGATAAGTGAGTATAAAAATAACATTATAGGTATAGTAAATAAGTGTGATTTATTAAGTTCTGATAAAGAAGAAATTATAGATTATATAAAAGATGAATATGGAATATATATAGATGAATTTTTTATGATATCTTCATATCTTGAATACCAAGAGAAGGTATTACCTAAGGTAAAAACAAAAAGTACTGATTTAGTATTATCAAACTATAATGATTTAAAATACGAATTTAATAGATTAAATGATTATATAAATTATCTAATAAAAAATTCTCAAGAAGAAAAAAATAGTAGTATAAAATCATCTTTAGATAGAATAATACACAAAGATATAGTTTGCCATAATGATTATCTAAAGACTTTATATGTTTTAGATGATGAATTATTAAGATACAATAAATTACTTCAAAACAAAAGAGACTATATAAGTTCAAAGATGGATTTTGAGATAAAGGATTGGGTAGATAGAATATTTTTTAGTGATGAAATACAAAAAATTAAATTAAATATAGATTTAGCTAAGTTATACATAAATGAAGGATATATAAATGAATTAGTAAACAAGAAAAAAATAGAATTGGATAATTTATTTTTTAATGAGTGGAGTCAGTGTTTAAAAGAAATAAGCAATGAAATGGATGATGATATAAAAAGATATATAAATGATATAACATATAAAAATGAATGCATAGATACCCAAAGCTTTAAATTAGAAAAAAACCAAGCAACAGTAAATGAATTATTAGCAGTAGTAGGAACAGGTGCAGTGCTTGGGGCAACTTCGGGTACAGTTGTTTCAATGTATAGTGCAATACTTGGAGCATCGGCAACTTCAACTACTATATCAGCAGCACTAATGACTTATTGTCCACCGCTATTAATAGCAGGGACTATAAGTGGAGCAGTAGGGAAAGTTATATATGATAAAGTACAAGATGATAAAAAAAGCAAGGAATTGCTAAATGATATAGATACTTTTATAGAAAATCTAAAGTATAAAATAAGTGAGAATCTAAAAGATATATATGAAAATTATAGTATAGAGATAAACTATACAACACTAGAAATACTAAAAAATATAAAAGGTATACAAACTAACAAACACGAAATAGAAGATACAATTAAAGAAATAAATATATATATAGATAAATTAAAAACATATATACATTAATGAAAATTCAGTACAATAAACACAAAAAATGTCATTTTATCATACATTGAAGTATAACTTTTAATTAAGGGAGTAAATAGTATGATTACTATAAGTTTATGTATGATAGTAAAAAATGAAGAAAATATTTTAAAAAGATGTTTAGATAGTATTTATGATATAGTAGATGAAATAATAATAGTAGATACAGGGTCAGTAGATAAAACAAAGGAAGTTTGTAGAAATTATACTAACAATATATATGATTTTAAGTGGATTGATGATTTTTCAAAGGCTAGAAATTTTTCCTTTGATAAAGCAACCAAAGATTATATACTTTGGTTAGATGCAGACGAGTATTTAGATGAGAAAAATAGAAAAAGACTTATAAACTTGAAAGAAAATTTAAATGAAAGTATAAGTGTTATATCTACAGAGACTCATATGTGTATAGATGAAAATAATAATCCTAAAATAGTAGCTAGAAGAAATAGAATAATCAAAAGAAATGAAGGTTTTAAGTGGGTAGGATATGTTCATGAATATATATCTATAGAGGGTATAAATGAAAGTAATGTATATGATAGTGATATTTGTATAATACATGATAAGGTAAAAAATATAGATGATAGAAATCTTAAAATATACGAAAAAAAACTAAAAGATGGCAAAATATTAAGCAATAGAGATTTGTATTATTATGGAAGAGAATTATATTGTAATTTAAAATATGAAAAATCTATAGAAATATTAAAAGAATTTATAAAGGTAAGTAAATTTAAGGAAGAAACGGTAGATGCATTATGCAAAATAGGAGAATGTTATATAAAACAAAAAGAATACAAACTAGCAAGGATATATTTATATAAAGCCTTTGAAGAAGATATACCAAGAGCTGATATAATGTATAATATAGCTTATTCATTTGAAGAGGAGGAAAAATATTTACAAGCTATAAGTTGGTATAAAATAATACTTAATACTGATATATCTTGTGATACTAACCAATGCATTAATATGAGTTACTTAAGATTTAAACCTCATTTAAATCTTTGTTGCTGTTATTATGAATTGAAAGATTTACCAAGGGCTTATTATCACCATCAAAAATGTATGGAATTAAATCCAAATGATGAATGTGTAAAATGTAATGAAAAGTACTTTAATTCTATAATAAAAGAAAGATAAGGTGGGGAGACCCACCTTAAATTATATATCATAAAAAAATCATATGTAAAATATACTGTATTAAACAATAGATAAGGAGGATATGATGATATTAGATAAAATTTTAGAGAATGTAGATACTTTAAATATATATGGAGACACAAATATTGATATAGATAATATATATTATGATTCAAGAGAAGTAACAAAAAACAGCATGTTCATATGTATAAAAGGATATAATACTAATGGACATTTATATATAGAAAATGCTATAAAATCTGGAGCTAAGGCATTTTTAATAGAAGAAGATATAAATATAGATAATATGGATAAGTATACATTTATAAAAGTAAGTAATACTAAAGAGGCCATGGCAAAAATTGCATCTAATTTTTATAATGAGCCAAGTACAAAATTAGATGTAATAGGAATAACAGGAACAAATGGGAAAACTAGTGTATCAACTCTTTTAAAGGAGATATTAAATAAAGTTAATAAATGTGGTCTTATAGGAACTATCGAAATAGACAACTCAAAGGAAAAAATAATACCTAAAAATACAACTCCAGAAAGTTTAGACCTTCAAAAAAGTTTCAATGATATGTTAAAAAATAACTGTAAATATTGCGCTATGGAAGTATCTTCTCATGCACTTAGCTTAGGTAGAGTGAAAGATACTAGTTTTTTAATGGGATTATTTACAAACTTAACTGAAGAACATTTAGATTTTCATAAAAATATAGAGGATTATAGAAACTCTAAAGAAAAGCTATTTTATATGACAACAAAAGCAAATATAATAAATATAGATGATGAACATGGTAAGATTATATTAAATAATATTAAAAACTTAGATATACCTGTATACACTTATGCTATAAATGAACATGCTGATTTTATGGCAAGTGATATTATATTAGAAAAAGATCATATAGAATATAAAGTAAAAACTCCAACTTATGAAGATTATATCTATGTAAATATACCAGGAAAGTTTAGTGTATATAATACATTGGGAATAATAAGTATTTGCTACATATTAGATATAGATATAAACATAGTTAAAGAAGTATTTAGAAATACTAAAGGTATTAAGGGTAGATTTGAAAGCATAAAAAATAATAAAAAACTAAATGTTATAGTAGACTATGCACATACTCCAGACGCTTTAGAAAATATATTAAAAGCTTCAAAAGAATTTACAAAAGGCAAGGTAATAACAGTGTTTGGATGCGGAGGAGATAGAGATAGACTAAAAAGACCTATAATGGGAAAAATAGCACAAGAATACTCTGATGTAGCTATAATAACATCAGATAATCCAAGATGTGAAGATCCCCATAAAATAATTAATGATATATTAAAAGGTATTAATATAAAAAAGGATAATTATATAATTATAGAAGATAGAAAAGAAGCAATATATAAGGCAATAGATATGGCAAATGATAAAGACTTAGTTATAATAGCGGGAAAAGGACATGAAGATTATCAAATAATAGGTAAGAAAAAGCATTCTTTTGATGATACAAAAGTAGCACTTGAAGCTATAAATTTAAAGTAGGCAACAAATAAACTCATATATATTAATAAAAGGAGCTGTGAATATTCACAGTTTCTTTTATATTATAATAAAGCATGCTTTATTATTTTTTTTAGAAGTATTATAATATACGGATAAACTAAATAAAAATTAAAAGGTAGGTAATTTGATGAATGAAACTAAAAAGTTAACAGAGTCAGCAATACTATCCGCACTATTTGTTATAAGTACCTTACTATTTGTAGGAATTGGTTTTGGATATGCACTTTACATAGATTTTATAGTTCCTGTATTTTTTTCAATAGTAGTACTTAGATGTGATTTTAAGTATTCAGCACTTTCTGGAATAACATCACTTTTAATAGTATGGTTGATACTTGGGAATATAGGCATAGCTATATGGTGTAGCCAAAGTGTAATACTTGGAATACTTTGTGGCTACTTTATAAGTAAGGATACATCTATTATGGATGATATGGTATATACTTCTTTTATAGGCGTTGTACTTATGGTATTTGTAGATGTATATGCATCTAAGTTAATAGGATACAGCTTTATGAAAGAGTTTCAAGGATATATAAATATACTAAAGTCGGGAGAATATGTACAAGTTATTTATTATATACTTATAGCTGCATTTCCTTTTGGAACTGTATTTTCTATATATATTTTATCCTTATTTATGTGCAAGAAATTAAATATGCTAAAAGGAAATATAAATAAAAAATTTGAAATTATAGCTAACTTTAGAAGACTTTCAAGATTTGTATGTTGTTCTAAAAATGTATTTTATGTATTATCAGTATATATTTTTATAGTAGAAGTTTTTAAAGCGTTTAATATAAACATAGATAATACATATCTAAAAACTATAATAATAAGTATAGAGTATCTATCATTTTACTTTGTGATAAAAGATGGATATACAGCAATACAAAATTATTTATTATCTAAAAATAAGAAAGTAGCTCATATAAGAATATTATCGATTTTAATGTTAATAGCATTAGTATTAATATTTAAGATAACTACATTTATTATAATCATAATTAATATAATATTAGATATAAAGATAAATATAAGAAATCAACAAATAGGAATATTAAATAATATATTAAGTAGAGGGTGAAAATGTGGTTAAGGATGTAAGTTTTATCAAAAAATGTCCCTTTTCACATAGAGGACTTCATAATGATATATATCCAGAAAACTCTATGGGGGCTTTTATAAATTCTATAAAATATAACTATGGTATAGAATTAGATGTACAACTTACAAAAGATAAAAAGGCAGTAGTATTTCATGATGAGTTTTTAGAAAGAATGACAGGATATAAAGGTACTATAAATAATATGACTTATAATGAAATAAGCAAACTAAGGCTATTAAACACTGATGAAAAGATACCTCTTTTAGTGGACGTATTAGATATTGTAAATAACAGGGTACCAGTCTTAATAGAATTAAAGGCTCTTGGAGATGCTATAGATATGAGTAGTGAGGTTTATAAGATAGTAAAAAATTATGAAGGTAAGTTTGCTATACAGTCTTTTAATCCAAGGGTACTTCTATGGTACAAAGAAAATGCAAATAATTTAATAAGAGGGCAAATATCATTTGATTACAAAGATACAATAATAAAATGGTACAAAAAACTATTTTTAAGGGGAATGATACTAAATTTTAAAACAAAGCCTGATTTTGTATCTTATGATATAAAAAGTATTCAAAGTCAAAGGATTCAGTTAATTAGAAAGAAGATGCCAGTTATAACTTGGACTATACTTGATTGTAATCAATATAAAAAAGCATCCAAATATGCAGATAATATAATATTTGAAGGTATAGATCCAAATAAATGTTAAAAAGTATTGACAAAATATAATTTTAAGAATATATTATAGACATAAATGAAAAAATATTAATATAAAGCTATGATAAGAATTAGTAGGATTAATGTATTCTAACAGAGAGTTTCCGGTAGGTGAGAGGAGCAAGAAAAGTTAATTTGAATACATCTTGGAGCAGTTTTCCTGAAAGATAACAACCACTAGGGAAAAACGGAGTAGCATACGTTATAATGCTAGGGTATAATTTTGTACCTAATGAGGTTAATACTGTGAGGTATTAATAAATTAAGGTGGTAACACGTAAGCACAAGCTTTCGTCCTTTTGTAAGGATGAAGGCTTTTTTTAATACAAAAAAGTTTTATATCCTTAAAAAACGATTTGCTAAAAAATAAGACTTAAGCAAATTTATAAATATAAAATAACAGGAGGGTAAATATGTTTAATTTAGATGAACAAGTAAAAATTATATTAAAAGGTGTAGAAGATTTAATAGATGAAAAGGACTTAAGAGAAAAATTAACTAATGCTCACAAAGAGGGAAGACAGTTAGTTGTTAAGTTAGGTCTTGACCCATCAGCACCAGATATACACTTAGGGCATACTGTTGTTCTTAGAAAAATGAAGCAATTACAAGACTTAGGACACAAGGTAGTAATAATAATAGGAGACTTTACAGGAAAGATAGGAGATCCAACTGGAAAATCTCAAGCTAGAAAGGCATTAACTACAGAGCAAGTTTTAGAAAATGCAAAAACTTACCAAGAGCAAATATTTAAAGTTTTAGATAAAGAAAAGACAGAAGTAAGATTTAACAGTGAATGGCTAGGAAAGTTAAACTTTGAAGATGTTGTTAAATTAGCTGCAACTATAACTGTTGCTAGAATGTTAGAAAGAGAAGACTTTAAAAAGAGATATGAAAGCCATACTCCAATATCAGTACACGAATTCTTCTACCCATTAATGCAAGGATATGATTCAGTTGCTATAAAAGCTGATATAGAATTAGGTGGAACTGACCAAAGATTTAACTTACTTATGGGTAGAGCACTACAAAAAGAATTTGGTCAAGATTCTCAAGTAGTTATAATGATGCCTATAATAGAAGGACTAGATGGCGTTAATAAAATGAGTAAGAGTTTAGGAAACTACATAGGAGTAGATGAAGAAGCTGGTGTAATGTATCAAAAAGCTATGGAAATACCAGATTCATTAATAGTTAAATACTACAACTTAGTAACTGATGTTCACCCTGATGTAGTAGCTGAAATAGAAAAAGATTTAAAAGAAGATAGAAAAAATCCAAGAGATATAAAAATGGCACTTGCTAAAGAAATAGTAAGATTATACCACGGAGAAGAAAAAGCAAACTTCGCTGAAGAAAGATTTAAATCAGTATTCCAAAAAGGACAAATACCTGTTGATATATTAACAGTAGAAGCAGATGCTAATGATTTTGATTTAGCTCAAATAATAGTTGATAACAAGTTAACTCCAAGTAAAAGTGAATTAAGAAGATTAGTTAAGCAAGGTGGAGTTAAAGTAAATAGTGAAAAAATAGCTGATTTACAAGAAGTAGTAGCTGAGGGTGAATTAGTAGTTCAAATAGGTAAGAAGAAGTTTATAAAAGTAGTTGTAAAATAATATAATTAAAAGAGATATAAGAAACTAACTTATATCTCTTTTTGGATTAATATCCTAATATACCTCACATTATACTAAATGATAAAATATATTATACTAAAGATTAATAGATGATATAACAAGTACTAATTAGAATAAAGCAGTTGTAAAAAATAATGATAAATGTTATATTTTATCTATTAAAGACGAAAAAGAGATGAGGAGCTATATGTATTTACCAAGTAAAATAACTAAAATATTATCTAATATGAATAGGTCTTATATCATATACTATAGTAAAGGAAAAATAACATCTGTAGTAGTTGACAATAAAAATATAACGATAAGTGCTAGTACAAAAGGATATTTAATAGATATAAAAGGTTCTAAAGTTATATTAAATGATCTAAAATCAATCAAACCTTTACTTATGAAGTTTAGCACAAGTCAAGTTGATAAAAGCAAAAGTTTTAAGATATCAGAGAATTTAGTTGAGTTATTTGCTGAAAATGAAAAGACATTTGCTGTTGAGTATTTAAATGGAAATGTAATATCTATTATAATGGATAAACCAAGTGTAAAGATAGAAAAAACTGCAACTGGATATTTTTTAGAGATAAATTATAAAGAAATAGCAGTAGATAGCTTAACAGATGTTAAAAGGTTTTTATCTAAAATGAATATAATAAATGAAAATCAAAAAGAATCTAACAAAAATCAAGAAGAAGATCTATATAAACAATTAAAGCTAGATATATAAAATAAATTTTTGATATATACAAAAATCATATTTCATATATCTTTAATATGAATATAATATTTTTGGAAGTGGATATGACTAAAAATACACATGTATTCATGATGAGAAGGGAAATTTTATAAAAATGTTTTCCTGGGAAATTTTTAATACTTAAATTTTATATAGTTTATAAACTATGTAAGAAAGGATATAATTATGGATGATTATAAAAAATCAATATCTAGAGAAAATATTATAATGCTTTTAATGGCAGGTGGAATTATAGTTTTTAATTTTATAGGGTTTATAATATCATACTTTGTATGGAAAGATTATAGTAAAGACTCAGACTTTATAGCTAGAAATGGTAGAAGACTTTTGAATTTTCACATATCATTTTTTATATATGAAATAGTATCTGGATTATTAGTATTTTTGTTAGTTGGAATGATATTATTACCACTAGTATCAATAGCCTATCTAGTACTTAACATAATAGCTATGATAAGATATGGATCATATAGAGATTATGATTTCCCGTTTACACTTAACATTATAAAATAAAATAAAAAGGACTACGTTTAATATATTATGTAGTTCTTTTTTTATGTACTAATTAAATTATATATAAAAATAAAATTATTTGGAAATTATGAATAAAAGAAATGTTAATGTATTTACAAAATATGTCTAGTATATTAATGTTAATAGTGAGTTATATCAAAAAAAAGGGGGAAAAAGATGAAAAAAACATATATTTCACAAATAGGATTACTAATAGTTGCTATGATTTGGGGAAGTGGATTTGTAGGAACACAATTGGCGCTAGATGGGGGACTTACGCCACTACAAATAATAACACTTAGATTTTTTATAGGAGCGCTTTTGATAAATTTAATCTTTTTTAAACAGATAAAAGAAAATGTGAGCAAAGATGCAATAAAGTATGGTTGTATATTAGGATTTTTTCTATTTACAGCCTTTGTTGTTCAAACTATAGGGTTAGTTTATACAACACCATCAAAAAATGCATTTATAACTGCTACTAATGTAATTATAGTTCCGTTTATAGGATTTTTAATGTATAAACAAAAACTTGATAAAATGGGTATAATAAGTAGTATATTAACAGTTATAGGAATAGGTATACTATCGCTTGAATCAGATTTTTCTATCAATTTTGGAGACTTTTTAACTTTAGTATGTGCTTTTGGATTTGCATTTCATATATTCTTTACAAGTAAATATGCTGTAAGGTATAATCCAATAGTACTTACAGCTATACAATTTAGTGTGGCATTTATACTTTCATTATTTACACAAATACTTATGGGAGAGGGAAGTATAAATGCTGGAATAGATGGATATCTAGGAGTTTTATATCTAGGAGTATTTAGTACTACTGTTTGTTTTTTGGTGCAAACTATATGTCAAAAAAGCGTTGAAGGAAATAAGGCTGCTATAATACTTTCAACAGAAGCAGTATTTGGAACAATTTTCTCTGTAATTATATTAAAAGAACTAGTAACATTAAGAATGATTTTAGGAAGTTTTATAATATTTGTAGCCATCATAATGGCTGAAACTAAACTATCTTTTTTAAAGAAAAAAGACATATACATAGAGGAAGCATGTATAGAATCTAACGAAGATACAAGTAAATCTTAATATATATTATATAAAATAAATAATTTAATATAAAAATGGAAAAATAAGGTTGTAATTAGGATTGTATAGATGGTAAACTTATATTTGTAAAAAATTTAAATTTATTGTTTAGGGGATGCTACACCGGGTATATATAAAATATGATCGATAAGATATTAAATATCTTATTTATAAATAATAAGAATTTATTATTTAGTTAATGTATTTTAGGGTATATAGTATAGTAGTTAAATAATGAATTTAAATTAAATTAATATATAAATTGGAGGAGTATAATCATGAAAAAATTTGTTTGTACAGTATGTGGATACATACATGAAGGAGAAACTGCACCAGAAAAATGTCCAGTATGTGGAGTTGGAGCTGATAAGTTCGAAGAAATGAAGGGTGAAATGGTTTGGGCTGACGAACACAGAATAGGTGTTGCTAAAGGTGTAGACGAAGAAATATTAGAAGGTTTAAGAGCTAACTTTACTGGAGAATGTACAGAAGTTGGAATGTACTTAGCAATGAGTCGTCAAGCTGATAGAGAAGGATACCCAGAAGTTGCAGAAGCTTACAAGAGAATAGCATTTGAAGAAGCAGAACATGCTGCAAAATTTGCTGAATTATTAGGGGAAGTTGTTGTAGCTGATACTAAAGCTAACTTAACTGCAAGAGTAGAAGCTGAATATGGAGCAACTGAAGGAAAATTAAAAATAGCTAAGAGAGCTAAAGAATTAGGATTAGATGCTATACATGATACAGTTCATGAAATGTGTAAAGATGAAGCTAGACATGGTAAAGCATTCTTAGGATTATTAGAAAGACATTTTGGAAAGCAAAACTAATTATAGTTTAAATAAAGGGGTCATCTCATATGAGATGGCCTTTTTTAATTTTTATAATAATATGTGATATACTAATTAAGTAGATAAATAAAACTATAATAAGAGTGAATATGGTGAAGAGATGATAAAAAGCAGTTATATAGATAATATAAATATATTTAAAAATTTAAAAGATGAAACAAAAGAAGAACTTAAGAAATATAGCAACACAATAAAATTAGAAAAAAATGAAGTTTTATTTGAGGAAAAAGAAAAAATAAATAATATATACTTTGTTATAGATGGAAAAGTATCTATATTTAAAATAAATGAAAATGGCGATAGAAAAGTAATATTTATATTAAATGAAGGCGAAATGATTAATGAAATAACTACAGATAAAAAAAGAGAATCATCAGTATTTTGTGAAGTCTTTGAGAACGCCACTATACTAAAATATAATATAGATGATTTTATAAAGGTTATGGAGAAAGATTTTTACTTAACTAAAAATATAATAAATTACATGGAAAGAAGAAATAGAAGATTATATAGACAACTAAAAAATTCAATTTCTATAAAAATGGATAAAAAGTTAGCAGCTAAATTATATAGAATAAGCAAAGAATTTGGAACAAATAAAGGAGTATGGACATTAATAGATGTAAATATAAGCATAACTTATTTATCAGATATGCTAGGATGTAAAAGAGAAACTTTATCAAGGGCAATGAAAACACTTCAAAATGAAGGATTAGTTAAATTAGAAAATAAAAAAATATTTGTTAAAGAAAAAGGATTATCAGAGTACTTTAAGAAATAGTAAAACATTAAAGTTTTGCTATTTCTTTTTATTTTTATAAAAACGTGATATTAATCACGGAAAATAATTATAATAAATGTTAAAATTTTATCAATAAAAAAGGGAAAAGGTGATTGTTGTGAAGATAAAATTAAGCAAAGAAAATTTTAATGAAAAATTGAAAACACTTAGTAATGAATATAAAATATTAGCACCAGTATCATTAGAATATATGGGAACTTTCTCAGATACAGACGTTGTAAGATATAAAGAAGTAAGTTCTTTAGATGAAATGGAACTAAATAGAAAATCAAACTTTTCTGCCAAGGAAATAGTATTTCCTATAACACAAATATTATTTTATTTTACAGAAAATGAATTTAAGGAAAGCGATATTGATGATAAAAAACTATTAATCTTTTTAAGAGCATGTGATATAAATGCAATGAAAAGACTAGATGAGATATATTTAAAAAATGGAATTGATGAAGATTATTATTACAAAAAATTAAGAGAGAAAGTAAAATTTGTTCTTGTTGGATGTAGAGAAAGTTTTAGAAATTGTTTCTGTGTAAGTATGGATTCAAATAAAACGGATAATTATTCTATGGGAATTAAAATAGACGATAATGAAGTTTTCCTAGAAATAAAAGATAAGGATTTAAAAATATTTAATGGAGAAAAATGTGAATTTGAAATAGATTTTGTAAAGGAAAACTTATTTAATATAGAAGTGCCACAAATAGATAAAATAAACTCTAAAGAAATATCTAAACATGAAATGTGGCAAGAGTATAACTCAAGATGTATAGCTTGTGGAAGATGCAACTTTGTATGTCCAACATGTTCTTGTTTTACTATGCAAGATGTTTTTTACAAAGAAAATGAAAAAGTAGGTGAAAGAAGAAGAATATGGGCAGGATGTCAAGTTGACGGCTTTACAAGTATGGCTGGAGGGCATGAATTTAGAAAAACTAAGGGTGAAAGAATGAGATTTAAAACAATGCATAAAATATATGATTTCAATAAGAGATTTGGCTACAACATGTGTGTAGGGTGTGGAAGATGTGATGATGCTTGCCCTCAATATATATCATTTTCAAAATGTATAGAAAAAGTAAATGAAATAAGTAAGGAGAGAAAGTAATATGAATTCGTATATTCCAGTAGGAGCTAAGATAATAGATATAGTTAAACATACAGATATAGAGTGGACTTTTAGAGTAGAATGTAGTACTAAAGATGTACTTCCAGGAAAATTTTATGAGATATCAATACCTAAATATGGAGAAAGTCCAATATCTGTAAGTGGATATGGTGATAATTATATAGATTTTACAATAAGAAGTGTAGGAAAAGTAACTAATGAAATATTTAATTATAAAATAGGAGATAAATTCTTCATAAGAGGACCATATGGAAATGGTTTTGATATAAGTATATATGAAAATAGAGAAATAATAGTAGTTGCAGGAGGAAGTGGAATTGCACCAGTTAGAGGAATTGTAGAATATTTTTATAATAATCCTCAAAAATTCAAAAGCTTTAAATTAATAGCTGGATTTAGATCACCACAAGATATATTATTTAAAGATGATTTAAAAAGATGGGGTGAAAAATTAGATGTAATAGTTACTGTGGATAAAGGTGAAAACGATTATAAAGGTAATGTTGGTTTAGTTACAAAATATATACCAGATTTAGAAATAAAAGATGTAAATAATACATCAGCAATAGTAGTAGGTCCTCCTATGATGATGCATTTTACAGTAGGCGAATTTTTAAAAAGAGATTTGGCAGAAAATAATATATGGGTTTCTTATGAAAGAAAAATGTGTTGTGGAGTAGGTAAGTGTGGTCATTGTAAAATGGATGATACTTATATTTGCATAGATGGGCCTGTATTTGATTATTCTTATGCTAAAAATCTTATAGATTAGGAGGGAATGTTATGATAAGAGATTTAAATACTAAAAAGACAATGAAAAATGCTTATAGAATAACTAAAAATAGATACGAAACAGCATTAAGAGTTAGAATTCCTGGAGGATGTGTTGACTCTGAAAGTTTAATGATAGTATCAAAGATAGCAAATGAGTATGGAAATGGTCAAATACATATGACTACTAGACAAGGGTTTGAAATACTTGGTATAAAAATGGAAGATATGGAAAAGGTCAATAAGCTTGTCCAACCAATTATAGAAAAAATGGAAATAAATCAAGAAGAAAAGGATAAAGGATATTCTGCTGCAGGAACTAGAAATATAGCATCATGTATAGGAAATAAAGTATGCCCAAAAGCGCAATACAATACAACTGAGTTTGCAAAGAAAATAGAAAAAGCAGTATTTCCAAATGATTTACATGTAAAAATAGCTTTGACAGGATGTCCAAATGACTGTATAAAAGCAAGAACTCATGATTTTGGAATAATAGGAATGACTTTACCGCACTACGAAAGAGATAGATGTGTATCTTGTGGGGCTTGTGTTAAAAAGTGTAAGCAGTTATCAACAGGTGCATTACATGCAGAAAACTATAGGGTAATAAGAGACCACAGTAAATGTATAGGATGTGGAGAATGTGTACTTAATTGTCCTACAAATGCATGGAGTAGAGATCCTAAGAAATATTATAGATTAGCTATAATGGGAAGAAGCGGTAAGAAGAATCCAAGGTTAGCAGAAGATTTTTTAATATGGGCAGATGAAGAAAATATAATTAAGATAATACTAAATACTTATAAGTATGTAGAAAAATATATAGATAAAAGTTTACCAAAAGAACATATTGGATATATTGTTGACAGAACAGGATTTATGGAGTTTAAAAAATGGGCACTTGAGGGTGTAGAATTTGATGATATTACTATTATAAAGGATAATGTATACTGGAGTGGAATAAAATATTAAATAAATATAATGACAAAACAAAGTCATTACAATATTGTTAATATAGTATAAAATATATCCAATATTTGTTAGAATATAATAAACTAACAATATAATTGGAGGGGAAGGCATATGATTTCAAGAGCTGAATTAAAAAATAGTGCTAAAATGCAATTAAAGGGTCATTGGGGATTAGCAATATTAACATGTTTAATATATACTATAATAGTAGAAGGAACAGGTGTTGAATCAGGGACAGCTACATCTTGGTTAAATGAAAATATAGTTATTACTTTGAACATAATAGGATTAATATTTGCAGGTCCAATACAATTAGGATTTAGTAGATTTATATTAAATTTAGCAATAGATAATGAAAAAGCTAAATTTACAGATTTATTCTCTGGATTTAATGTTTTTATAAAATCTTTTGTAATAAATTTAATAATAACTATAGCTTCAGTAATAGGAACATTTTTATTTGTAATACCAGGTATTATAGTGATGTTAATGTTCTCACAATCATATTATATATTAGCAGAAAATCCAGAGTTATCAATAATGGATTGTTTAAAGAAAAGTGCAAATATGATGAAAGGCTTTAAGTGGGAATTGTTTATATTAGAACTAAGTTTTCTAGGTTGGGCTATATTATGTGTATTTACTTTAGGAATAGGGTTCTTATGGTATACACCATATTATTATACTACATTAGGGAATTTTTATTTAAATTTAAAATCTATTTCTAACGAAGATATCTTGTAAAAATAATACAATATTTATATATAAATAAAAAAATGTATACTTGTCAGAACTGGCAAGTATACATTTTTTTATTAAAAATATTATTATATTAATCTAATATATATTAATAAAAACTATCACCATTTATCCTAAAAATAAATACTATATAATTAGAAAGGGGGATTAGTAAAATGAATTTAAAAAGAATTGACGAAAATAAAGATTTACAAAGTTTAAGAGATAAATGTAAAAGATTTTTAAATTACCACGTTGTATTAATGATGGAAGATGGACAAGTATTTGATGGAATTATTGAGAGTGTAGATAAAGATGGTGTTACTGTATTAGTTGGGGAAGATGTAATTGTAGATGAAGATAATAATCAACTAAGACGTGGCAGACAATTTGGAAGACCTAGAAGATTTAGACGTTTTAGACGTAGAAGATTCCCACTTAATCTTTTACTTGCCCTATCATTATTACAATTTCCTTTTTAAAAATTAATCTTTAACTTAAAATAGGAGCTATCTCCAAGTAGAAATTTGCTCCTATTACTTATTCTTAAAATAAATTTACAATATATATAAATATAATTTTTTAACCTTTTTGGTCACTACTAACTTGAGGAGCAGATGCAAATACTCTAGAAGCAAGTCTACTAAATGGTAAGCTTTGAATCCAAACATATCCAGGACCTGTAAGAGTTGCAAAAAATAACCCTTCACCGCCAAATAAGCTATTTTTTATACCACCTATAAATTCTATATCATATTTTATATCTTTTGTCATAGCTACTAAGCATCCAGTATCAACTTTTAATTTTTCACCAGGCATTAATTCTTTTTTTATAATAGTACCGCCAGCATGAATAAAGCAAAGACCATCTCCTTCTAATTTTTGAAGGATAAATCCCTCACCTCCAAAAAATCCAACACCAAGTTTTTTTCTAAAATCTATTCCAATACTTACTCCCTTAGCAGCGCATAAAAATGAATCTTTTTGACATATTAGCTTACCGTTCATTTCAGATAAGTCAATTGGTATTATTTTACCAGGATATGGTGATGCAAAAGATACTTTTTTTCTATTGTTAGAAGTATTAGTAAATGACGTCATAAAAAGACTTTCACCAGTTAAAACTCTTTTAGCAGCACCAAATAGCTTAGAACCACCTTTTTTACTGCCATCTCCAAATATAGTTTCCATAGAAATGTGTTCATCCATCATCATCATAGAACCAGCTTCAGCTACTACACTTTCACCTTTATCTAACTCAATTTCAACAAATTGCATGTCATGTCCATGTAGTTTATAATCTATTTCATGAGAATTCATAAAATATCCCTCCTTATGTATTTAATTATAATCTAATTATATATAAAGTATTATAAAAATTTAAAAGATATAGTTATTTTATAGAAAACTTTTTATACATTATATAAAAATAATAGCTAAAAATAGGCATAAATATGAGAATTTCAAGAAAGATTTTTTCATTGTGATATAATTATGTAAAGATATAGGATAACAATTTTATCAAGGGGGAAACAAATGGGGAATGTATCAATTAGGGAATGTAATGATTATGGATATGAAAGTGTAAAACATGCAATAAGTAAAAATTTAGAAGATTTAGGTGGGTTAGAAAAGTATATAAAACCAAATAGCAAAGTACTAATAAAGCCAAATTTGCTAATGAAAAAAAGTCCTAAAGAAGCAACAACTACTCATCCAATGGTAGTTAAAGTTGTGTGTGAAATGTTACTTAAGTTAAATTGTAAAATAATAATAGGAGATAGCCCAGGTGGTCCGTATACAGTACCTTCATTAAAAAGTATATATAAGTCAACTGGTATGAAAGATATAGCGGATGAACTAGGTGTAGAACTAAATTATGATATAAGTGAAATTAAGGTAGAAAATAAAAATGCTAAAGCTTTAAAATACATGAATATTATAACTCCAATAACTAAAGTAGATCATATAATAAATATATGTAAATTAAAAACTCATGGAATGGCAACATTTACAGGTGGAGTTAAAAATTTATATGGCTCTATAGCAGGACTTCAAAAAGCAGAAATACATTATAGATTTCCAAATGAAGAAAGATTTTGTGAAGATGTATTATTAGATATATGTTCTTATGTAAACCCAAGTTTGACTATTATGGATGGAATTGTAGGCATGGAAGGAGAAGGGCCTTCAGCTGGAACACCAAGAAAAATTGGCATAACATTAGCATCGCCTAGTCCTTATATGATAGATATAGTAGCATGTAAAGTTATAAATCTAGATATAAATAAAGTACCTACTATAAGAGGGAGTATAAAAAGAGAATATATAAAAAAAGACTTAAGTGATATATCTATAGTGGGTGATAACATAGAAAGATTTATAATAAAAGATTTTAAGATACCTAAAACTAGTAAAGATTTTAGGCTGTTATCATCAACTATGCCTAAATTTATACACGAGCCACTTACAAGGATGATAACTCCAAAGCCTTTTGTATCACATAAAGATTGTATAAAATGTAAAAAATGTATAGAAGTATGTCCGGCCAAGGTTATTACTTTAAATAATAAAATAGAAATAGACCTAAATAAATGTATAAGATGTTTTTGTTGCCATGAATTATGTCCTAAAAAAGCTATAGATATAAAGAGAAGTATAATATTTAAATTAATAAAGTAGATTATATAAATATTCGTATAATAATTATTATTTAATATCTAATTTAAAATTTTCTACTATAATATATGAGTTTTTTTAGAAAAAATATATTTAAATGTGAACTATAAAAAATAATTTTAGCATAAAATTCGTAAAACTATTTAAAATATACACAACTTAATGTATAATATAGTAAATTTAGTTATACATTAATCAGCTAAAGGGGAGATAAATATGATACTTATAAGAAATGGAAGACTAATAGACCCAAAAACAAAAAGAGATGAAGTAGTAGATATACTTATAAAAGATAATAAAATAGAAAAAATAGGGAATATAGATGAAAATGATGTTGATAGAATAATAGATGCTAAAGGATGTATAGTATCACCTGGGCTTATAGATGTACACGTTCATTTTAGAGATCCAGGATTTACTCATAAAGAAGATATATTAACAGGTTCAGCTTCAGCAGCTAAGGGAGGATTTACAACAGTTGTATGTATGGCAAATACTAATCCTATAGTTGATAATGAAGAAACTTTAGATTATATAAATGAAAAAGCTAAACTATCATCAATAAATGTATTACAAGCAAGTGCAATAACTAAAGGATTTAAAGGTAAAGAAATAGTTGATATGGATAAAATGATTAAAGCTGGTGCTGTAGGCTTTACTGATGATGGACTACCTATAATGGATAGTGATATTATACTTAAGGCTATGAACATGGCGAAGGAACGAAACGTTCCTCTTAGTTTTCATGAAGAAGACCCATCGCTTATAACTTGTGCTGGTATAAATGATGGTAAAATATCTAAACAAATGGGAATATTGGGTGCGCCAAATGTTGCTGAAGATGTTATGGTTAGTCGTGATTGTATGTTAGCTTTAAAAAGTGGGGCAAAAGTTAATATACAACATATAAGTTCTAAAAATTCAGTAGAAATGGTAAGATTTATAAAAAAGTTAGGTGCTAATGTATACGCAGAAGCAACACCACATCATTTTACACTAACTGAAGATGATGTATTAACTTATGGTACTAATGCTAAAATGAATCCACCACTTAGAACATTAGAAGATAAGATGGCAATAATTGAAGGTTTAAAGGACGATACAATTGAAATAATAGCAACAGATCATGCACCTCATACATATGAAGAGAAAAATGTAGAATTTACGAAAGCACCAAGTGGTATAATAGGTCTTGAAACTGCACTTTCTCTTGGTATAACTAGCTTAGTTAAAAACAATCATTTAGATATGATGAAGTTAATAGAGAAAATGACTATAAATCCAGCTAGATTATACAATCTAGAAAGTGGGAGCATAGAAGAAGGGAAAGTTGCTGATATAGTTATATTTGATGAAAATGAAGAATTCTTAGTAGATAAATTTGTATCAAAATGTGAAAATACTCCATTTAAAGGACATAAATTATTTGGTAAAGTAAAATATACTATATGTGGCGGTAAAGTCGTATTTGAAGATAAAAAATAAAATTATAAAGGGCTATATTAAAATATAGCCCTTTATAATTTTATTAATAAATTTAGTAAATCTTAAATTTTAATATAACTTTAAATAAATCTCCATCTATATCAAGCTTAAGACTACCACCTTGAAGATCCACTAAATTGCTACAAATAGATAATCCTAATCCACTTCCAGAAGTATTTCTAGAAACATCACCACGGACAAATCGCTCTAATAGTTCATCGGAAGAAATATTTAATCTATGATTAGATATATTTTTCATAGTAATAAATATATAGTCATCTTTAACATTAATATCTATATATACACGAGTATTAGCTAAAGAATATTTAGTAATATTAGTTATAAGATTTTCAAAAACCCTAAACATTCTTTTACCATCTATATTAGTAAATACAGGATAATCAGGCGTATCTATTATAAAATCTAGCTTAGAAGACTCTATTTTATCTTCTAATTCAACGATACTTTGAATTAGAAGTTCCTTTATATCAGTTTTTTTTAGATTAATTTCTATATCACCACTACTTATTTTAGATGCTTCAAATATGTCCTCAACTAAATCTTTAAGTCTAGTAGCTTTTTTATCTAGGATATTTATATAATCTTTAGTAGTTTTAGAATCTAATTCGTTATTTTTAAGTATATCTATATAGCTAACTATAGAAGTAAGTGGTGTTTTTAAGTCATGACTTACATTAGTTATAAGCTCTGTTTTCATTTTTTCACTTTTTAGTTGCTCATTAAGAGACTTTTCAAGTCCTAAGCTTATATTATTTATACTGCTTGCAATAGATGATATTTCATCATTACCAATTACCTTTAATTTATGGCTTAAGTCACCATTTTCTATAGTTTTTATATTTTTAGATATATATTCAATATATTTTGTTTTTTTAGTTAATAATTTGTATATATAAGAGTAAGGTATAATACTAAATAGGGAAAATAGCATAGCATAAATCATTGCAAAAATAGAAAAATAGCTTATAACTGATAAAAATATAAACATAATTATAAACTGTATTATTATAGATATTACTAATATACTAGCTATTTTATTGTTTATCGTTTTTTTATTTTGTTTATCTAAAAAATCCTTAATCATAGAAAGTACTATTAATCTAGATAATAAATTATTAGATGATAATTTAAAACTTTTATAAGCTATATAAGTAGTTGTAAGGATTAAAAAATCACATACTATAAGTGAATTATCAAAAAAATCTGGTGCAGATGACCAAGTATGAAATCTTATAAAGAATATAAAACCTATTATAAATAAAAATACTTCAATAGAAACATTTGAAGTTAGATTTATAAAAGAGTCAAATATTTTTATATTAGATTTTTTAGTTATGTTATAAACTACAATACAACCTATAGATATAGCTAAAGAAACTATAGTAACTATCACTTCAATACTTAAAATACTCCGATTATCTAAATGTATTACATTTCCAAAGAATATATATCTTGCTATTGGAGAATATTCATATATGTTATGAAAGCTAAATGCTAAATTAAATAGTGATTCAAAACATATAGACATAGATAAAAATAAAATTAGTAAAGAAGCTACCTTTAATTTTGAGTCTTCTATATTAATAGATTTATTTAATGTCTTCAATTTTATATCCAATTCCCCACACCACCTTTAAATATTTTGGTTCTTTAGGATTTATCTCTATTTTTTCTCTTATCCTTCTAACATGAACAGCAACGGTTTTTTCACAGTTATAAGCTATATCATCCCAAGCATTTTCATATATTTCTGTAGATGAAAATACGATTCCCTTATTTAAAAGTAAAAATTCAAGTATCTTGTACTCAATAGGAGTTACTTTAATAACTTCTCCATCTAAACTAACTACTTTAGTATCTTTATTTAAACTAAGACCACCACTTTTTAATACGTTAGAATCGTTAATATTCTTATTACTAGAGTTACTATTTAAGTTAATAAATCTTCTTAATTGAGATTTAACACGAGCAATGAGCTCTAGTGGATTAAATGGCTTTGTAATATAATCATCAGCCCCCATATTGAGACCTAAAATTTTATCAATATCTTGATTTTTAGAAGATAAAAGTATTATAGGAATATTATTATTTTCTCTTATTTTTAAAGTCGCTTTAAGACCATCAAGATTTGGCATCATCACATCCATAATAACTAAATCTACATTATTATCTATTAAAGTTTCAATAGCATCAATTCCATCATAAGCTTTTAATACATTAAAACCCTCAGGTTTTAAATAAAATTCTATCGCATCAACTATTTCTTTATCATCATCAACTATTAATATATTTTCATTCATTTTATCACTCCCTTAAAACAATTATATCATACAACTAAAAAACATATTTTAACAATAAATTATAGATTTATTAAGAATTTATAAACCAATGTATTAATTATTACAAAATTATTAAGAAATTTATACTATTAACACAAGCATAGTAAACATATAAATATCTATGATATACTATAATTAGAAAGCATAATGAGGGGGATGTTATGAAAAAAAGGGTTATATTAGGAGTAGTAGCAGGAGTATTAGCACTAACTAGCATAGGATTTGGGAAAAAGGAAAATATTGAGGTAAATGTACTTGGAACAACAGATTTACATGGGATAGTAAGTAAGGATTTAGAAAAATATGTAAATGAACAAAGAAAAAAAGGATGAAAATTTGATATTAGTAGATAGTGGAGATTTTTTTGATATGCAAACTCCAGAAATGAACTCATGGTTTAAAAAAAATAGTGTAATAGTTGAAGAAAATGGGTTTCCTATTCTACGATTTAAAGATGGTGAAATAGAAGGAGTTGCTCCAATAGTAACTAATATGGGAAAATTAAAATATGATGCTGTGATTCTTGGAAATCATGAGTTTGTATCCAATAATAAAAGTCGTTTAGATACATTAATAAATGATTTTAAAGATAATAATATGGAAATATTATCTGCAAACACATATAAAAGTAATAATGAAAACTATACAAAGCCATACATAATAAAAAATATTAATACAAAATATGGAGACTTAAAAATAGGAATATTAGGACTAACCATAAAAGAAGTAGGAGAATCAAAAGAATGGGATGGAGAAAAATTGGTTCCTACTAAATCAAGAGAATTAAAAGATCAAGATGGATATGAGGGTAAATTATATATGAATGATTTAGTAGAAGATGCTAAAAAATGGGTACCTAAAATGAAAAAAGATGGGGCTGATATAATAATAAGTGTGGTTCATAGTGGGGAAGAACCTAAAAAGCCCAAAAATCCAGGAAATAAAATAAAAGAATTAGCAAGAGAAACTAGTGATATAGATGTTATATTTGCAGGGCATACTCATAAGACGATAGATGAAAATAAATACACTAACAAAGATGGTAAAGAAGTAATAGTAACTCAAGGTGGAAAACATTCAGAGGCAATAGCTCATTCTAAACTCCAATTAGAGAAAGTAAAAGATGGTTGGAAAGTAATAGAAAAAAGTAGTGAAGTTATATCTTTCAAATAAAAAATAATTTGGATTAATAAGGTTAAGTATTGATTATTTTAATAAACTTAATTTCATATAAAGTAAAAATATATTCAATTTATATAATAAGAAAAACTGTATTGTAATTAAAATATTAAAAGAAGTGAACTATTATAATAATTCACTTCTTTTAATATTTTTATATTTTCAATTTCTTATATTTGGTCTATAAAAAATCTTTTATACCAAACTAAGAAAGTATATATAGTATATATTTTACGAGCATTATTAGTTTTGCCATTAAAGTGGTCATCTAAAAGTTTCACTATTTCATTAGTATTAAAAAATTCATTAGCATAATCACTTGTAAAACTTTCCTTTATTGTATTATAATATCTTTCCTCTTTAAACCAATGTCTTATAGGTACAGGGAATCCTTTTTTCTCTCTTTTAGCCCAAGCATCAGGAAGCTTATTTTTAGCAGCTTCTCTTAAAGCAAGTTTTGTAGTACCATTATTAACTCTATATTTTGGAGGGATAGTTTCTCCTACTTTCATAACTTCAATATCTAAAAATGGAACTCTTAGTTCTAGAGAATGAGCCATACTCATTTTATCAGCTTTAAGTAATATATCTCCTGCTAACCATAATTTTAAGTCAAGATATTGTTTTTTAGTTAAGTCATCCATATGTGAAACTTTATCATATATAGGTTTAGTTATATCTTTTATAGAAGGAGCATTTTTATAGTTTGGCTTTAATATAGAATTAGCCTCTTTTTCTTCAAATATAAAAGCTTGTCCTATAAAGTAATCTTCAACTTTAGAACCACCTCTAATTATTGTTGTTCTACCTTTAAAATAAGGTAGTTTTTTTGCAGTCATTGCTAATGGTTTTCTTATGAAAGAAGGAAGTTTTTTATATTTTTTTAATCTATCATCATCATCATACCATTCATATCCTCCAAAAATTTCATCAGCACCTTCGCCAGATAATACAACAGTAACATGTTCTCTAGCAAGTTTTGATAAGAAGTATAGTGGTATGCATGATGGATTTGATTGAGGTTCATCCATATGATACAAAATAGTTGATAAGTTTTCAAAACATTCTTCTGAAGTTAGTAGCTTTTGTATATTTTTAATTTCTAACATGTCAGATAGATCTTTAGCTAGTCCAGACTCATTAAAATTGTCTTCTTCAAAACCAACAGAGAAAGTTTTAGCAGGCATTAAAGATGCAGTTATATAACTAGAATCAACACCACCAGATAAAAAACTACCAACAGGTACTTCACTGTTTTTATGAATATCAACAGATTCAGCTACAACATTTTCTATTCTTTTAATACTTTCATCAAGTGAAATTTCTTCATTTTTAAATTCTACATCAAAGTACTCTCTTATTTTCAATTCACCATTTTTATAAATCATATAATGTCCTGGCTTTAATTTATAAACTCCTTTAAAGAAAGTTTCATCAAGTACTGAGTATTGAAAAGTTAAATAAGGTTTTAGAGCCTCTTTATTGACTTCTTTTTTGAAATCCTTATAAGCTAAAAAACTTTTAATCTCTGAACCAAATAATAATTTATCATTATCGATTCTAGAGTAGTAAAAAGGTTTTATACCAAAAGGGTCCCTTGCAGCAAAAAGGGTTTTAGCTTTTTTATCCCATATAGAAAAAGCAAACATACCTCTTAGTTTTTTTACCATAAATTTTCCGAACTCTTCATATGCATGTATTAAAACTTCACTATCCGTTTGAGTTTTAAATATATGACCTTTTTCAATTAGTTCATCACGTAATTCTTTATAATTATAAATTTCACCATTAAATACTAATACTAAACTATTATCTTCATTATATAAAGGTTGCAACCCATTATCAACTCCGATTATACTAAGTCTTCTAAATCCAAGGGCTATATCTTCGTTAATAAAAGTTCCCATTTCATCAGGACCCCTGTGAACAATAGCCTCTAGCATATTATTTAATATATTTTCTTTATCTGAATTTTTATCAATAAATCCTACAAATCCGCACATAAACCTTACACCTCTAATTATTATCTATATTAAACTAATTTTTTATATCTTTTTAACATATATAAATTTTACAAAACTTATATAGCAATGGTGTGTCAATGATGTGTCAGTTTTGTGTCAAAATTTATCATTTAAGGTAAAAATAAGTTGTTAAAATATAGTAAGATATATATATACAAAAAATATAACCATAAATCCTATTCATGTTACAAAATTGTTTCATTCATGTAACATACATAATATATAAATAGTTTATAGTTAAATATATAATAGGTAGGTAGAATTATTTAAAAGAAAGAAGTGAAGTATCTATGGAAAAAATACTAATAGTTGAAGATGAAGAAAATATATCAGATTTACTGGCATATTCTTTGGGAAAAGAAGGATACAAAACAGAAGTAGCAGAAAATGGGAAAAAGGCTTTTGAGCTTATAGAAAGTTTTAATCCAGATTTAATAATGCTAGATTTAATGCTTCCAGATATAAGTGGATTAGATATATGTAAAAAAGTTACAACTACATATTCAACGCCTATTATAATGTTGACGGCAAAATCAGATACAATAGATAAAATACTAGGGATAGAATTAGGTGCTGATGATTATATAACAAAGCCCTTCAATGTAAGAGAGGTTATAGCAAGAGTAAAGTCTATATTTAGGAGAATAGATTTGCTATCAAAATCTATTAAAAGCGAAGAAGATAAAATAAAGCTACAAAATGGATTAGAAATAAATAAAAGTGAGATGAGAGTAAAAAATGATAAAGATGAAGCAATTCATTTAACTAGTAAAGAATATGAGTTACTACTTTATTTTATAAATAATAAAAATAAAGTATTGACGAGAAATCAGCTCTTAGAAAATATATGGGGGATAAACTTTGAATGTGAAACAAGAACAGTAGATACTCATGTTCAAAGGCTTAGAAAAAAATTAAAAGAATATAACTGTATTGAAACTGTAATAGGAACAGGATACAAACTAAATGATAAGAGTAGGTAAATATGAAAAAATCTATAACTAATAAAATAATGCTATTTTTCTTAGGAATAATATTTTTTGTAATATATTCCATAGTAACATATAGCAATTCAGTACTCAAAAATAACAATGAATTTATAATTGATAAAGAGATAAAAGAAAAATCTAAAAGCATTGACTTATACCTAAAAGAGTATTTTGAATTTAATAGACTAAACCTTAATAATATATCTTTTAGAGCGGCTTCTAGTAACATATCAAAGGATTTAAGCTACAGACTAGAAAGTATGGTATATATATATGATAGTGAAGGTAAGCTAGTATATCCAAGAACCAAAAATTCTCAAAAGTTAGAGAAAACGCAAGATTTAGATGAGGCTATAGATCAAAAGGTATCTTACACTATAAAGCATAGTAATTCTAAAACCAATGTATATTCATCATATCCAATACTACATGATGATAAGTTAATAGGAATTATAAGGTATAAAAGTGATTACACATATTTATATAATCAAAGTAAATCTTTTATAGAAAAGATAGCTTATTTTTCTATAGGCGTATTTTTTATAAGTATACTAATAGCATACATTATATCTAAAAAGATAACTAAGCCTATAATAACTTTAGCTAATAAAACTAAAGAGATAGCAAGTGGTAATTTTGATATAGATATAGATATTAATTCAGATGATGAACTAGGTCGTTTAAGCTTAGATTTTGAAACCATGGCAAAAAAAATAAAACATCAAATTAAGATAATAGAAAAAGATAGAGATGATTTAATTGAATTATCAAAAAAACAAAAGAGATTTTTTGATAATGTAACCCATGAACTTAAAACACCAATGACCACTATAATAGGATATAGTGAAGTTTTAAAGGATAATCAGTTTACAGATGAAAAATTTTTTAATAAAGGTATAGATAGAATTATATCAGAGGCTAATAGGTTAAATAGAATGATAGTTCAATTAATAGAAATATCTAGAAATTCTAAAAAAGATTTTGACTATGAACTTAAAAAAATAAATGTATCAAAAATCATAATAAGTATTTGTGAGGACATGATACACAAGTCTCAAAAATATAATATGAAAATAGATGTAGATGTTAAGGAAAATTTAAAAATAATTGGAAATGAAGATAAGATAAAGGAAATATTAATAAATCTATTAGATAATGCTATTAAATATGGAAAAATAAATACAACCATATATGTAAAAGCAGAGGTTAATGATGGATATATAAATATAAAAGTAGTTGATAGTGGTGAAGGAATTTGTGAGAGTGAACTAGAAAATATATTATCACCATTTTATAGAGTATCTAAAAGTGATACTAGAGAGATTGGTAGTACAGGTTTAGGTCTTGCTATTGTAAAATCTATAGTTGAAAGTTATAACGGCATTATTGAAATACAAAGCGAAGTAAACAAAGGAACCATGGTTTTAGTTAAATTGCCTACAATAAGTTAAGGAGGAGACATGAAAAATTTTAATATCTTTAAAAAAGAGAAAAGTAATTTAATAGTTTTGTTTTGTATTGTAGGTATACTTTCTATGATAATATACTTTGGTATAAATAAAGATAAGGAATACACTAAAAATGTAAATTTAAGTTCTAGTAAATATATATATAATGAGAATAAATTAAAAAAAAAGGATGAACCTATAAAGCTTAACTCAGTAATATCTTTAAGTAGGAATGTATTATCCATGAAGATTTTAGATAATAATATATTACTATTTGAATCAGAAAAGGGCAAAACTGATATAGTATCTATAGATATTAAAAGCAAAGAAAAAAAATTAATAAATAGCAGTAGTGCTGGAAAAGTTATGTACTATGGTTATAGAAGTATATCTCCAAATGGAGAAGTACTTCTATGCATACAAGATTATAAAAATAAACCAGTAACTAGTATATTAAACTTAAAAGAAAATAGTTCTAAGATATTAGAAAGTAGGCCTATTACAATATTAAGCTGGGTTTTAGATAGTAGTGGATTTATATATACTATAGATAATAGCTTAATTTATTATGATATAATCAATGGAACTAAAAGAGAGATATATAAATTTAAAGATGATGAGTTTATACATAAAGTCGAATTTTCTAGTGATGGAACAAAGTTATATATGTTTATGGAAAAGCTATTGAAAAATAATCATACAAAAAGTATTTTGCTAGAATATGATTTAAAAATGAATAAGTCAACTATTAAAATAAATAGCAATAATATTATAGATATGGAAGTATTCAATAATGGAAGTATATTAACTTTAGAACATAGAGATGGAATAAATAGAATATATATAAATACTAAAAATAAATCTGAAGAGCTAGATATAAAAAATGTAGAATCAATTTATTTAAATAACAATAGAAGTAAACTTGTAATAATAACTACAAATAACAATTATGAGATGGAAATAGGAATATATGATGTTAAAAATAGAAGTGAAAATACTAAATTAAGTAAGGTAGGAAATATAAGTGGAATAACAAGGATAGGTTCTATAAGTATAAATAATGAAAATCAACTTGCTTATTTAGTTAGGGATAAACTACAAAATTTAAGATTATATATTTATGATATATAAATAAAACTAAAAATAAATTATATAAAATTTAAAAAATATTATAGAAATAAGCTACATAGTTAACTAAAATTATATTATAAAGAAAGCTTAAGGGGAAGATAATATGAAATCTATAAAAATATGTATAGGAAGTGCTTGTCACTTAAAAGGATCATATGAAGTTATAGAGGCATTTAAAAAACTAATAAAGGAAAATAACTTAGAACAAGAGATAGAATTATGCGCATCTTTTTGTATAGGAAATTGTAAAGAAGCAGTATCAGTTATGAGATGGGACGGAGTAGTATTTTCTGTTGATAAAGAAAATGCAAAAGATATATTTGAGCGTGAGTTTAAGATATAAAATTAACTATCAGGGGGAATAGACTATGTGGTTTATGAGCTTTTCCAAAGCAAATTGTAAAAATTGCTATGCATGTATAAGAACTTGCTTTGTACATGCTATAAAAGTAAAAGAAGAACAAGCACATATTATAAAGGAGAGATGTATAATATGTGGCAAATGTTTTAAAGCTTGTCCACAAAATGCCAAGCTTATAAAATCAGAAGTATCTATGATAAAGCACTACAATAAAATGGGGAAAACTGTAGTTGCATCACTTGCACCAAGCTTTAGCGCAATATATGGCAAAAATAGCTTAAAAATTCCAACAGCACTAAAAAAGTTAGGATTTAATTATGTAAAAGAAACTGTAGAGGTTACTGATTTAGTATTAGATGAATACATAAAATATGCAAATAAAGAAAATGATGATGTGTATATAACAAGTTTTTGCCCATCTATAAATAATCTAATCCAAAAACACTACCCTGAACTAACTAAAAATATAATACCTGTAACATCACCGTCAATACTACATGGAAGAATACTAAAAGAAAAATATCCAGATTCTAAAGTGGTTTTTATAGGACCATGCTTATCTAAAAAAACTGACGCACACGATGAAAAATCTATAAATTCTGTTATAACTTTTGAAGAATTAGATAAGTGGTTTAAAGAGGAGAATATAGATTTAGAAAGTCTAGAGGATGGAGAATTTAAATATATAGAAAAAGAAAAAAGAATGTTGCCTATAATAGGAAGCATAACAGAGAAAATAAAAAGTCAGAAACCAAAAAGAACTATAATACAAGTGGATGGAGTTAGAGAGTGTATAGAGGTTTTAGATGAAATAAAAAAAGGAAAATTTAAAAATACTTTATTTGAAATGACTGCTTGTAGACATGGTTGTATTGGTGGATCTGGTATGCCTGAGGACAATAATAGTGTTTATGAAAAAAAAGAAAATATAAAAGAATTTTCAAAATACTTAGATGAAAATAAGAGCTTAATAATTGAAAATGACACTTCAAAAAATAAAAACATAAATATATCAATTTATAAAGAATTCCCAGCAAAAGATTATAAATTAAAACAACCAAGTGAAAATGAACTTAAGGAAATATTAAGAGATATGGGAAAATACGATAAAAGTGATGAGCTAAACTGCGGTGGATGTGGATATCATTCTTGTAGGGAAAAAGCAATAGCAGTATATAATAATATGGCTGAAATAAATATGTGTTTACCATTTATGAGGGAAAAAGCAGAAAATCTAACTAGTACTATATTTGAGATGACACCAAATATGATAGCCGTAGTAAATAAAGAATTAGAAATAGCTAGATTAAATCCAGCGGCAGAACATTTTTTTAATATGTCTAGCAATAAAGCTAAGAATATTCCTATAGGAATGTTTCTAGAAGAAGAAAAATTTAAAAATGTAAAAACAAGTAAGAAAAATATATACAAAGAAAGGATAATACTAAAAGAAAGTAACTCAACTATAATTCAAAGTATAATATGGTTAGATAAAAATCAGGTATTGCTTTGGATAGGAGACGATATAACAGAGGATGAAAAACTAAAAAATAAAATAAAAAGTATGAAAATAGATGCTGTTAATATGGCTCAAGATGTTATAGACAAACAAATGATAGTAGCACAAGAAATAGCAAGTCTTCTTGGAGAAACAACGGCTCAAACTAAGGTTACACTAACAAATCTTAAACAGCTTATAAAAGAAGAGGAGAATTTATAATGGATTTTTTTATAGATTTTGCTAGTAGTAGCTTAAACAAATATGGTGAAGAATTATGTGGCGATAAAGTTGAGTTTTATAATGATGAAGAGATGTTTATCGCAGTGCTATCAGATGGACTTGGAAGTGGAGTAAAAGCAAATATATTAGCAACTTTAACATCTAAAATAGCTATAACTATGCTAAAAGAAGGAGTTAAAATAGAAGAGGTTGTAGATACAATAGTAAAAACTTTACCAGTATGCTCAGAGCGAAATTTAGCATATTCAACTTTTACAATAGTTAAAATAGCAAAAGATAATATTGCCTATATTGCAGAGTTTGACAATCCTAGTATATTTTTTTTAAGTGATAGAGAAATCAAAAAAATAGAATGGAGTACTATTGATATAGATGGACGCAAGGTAAAAGAAAGTCAGTTTAAAGTTCATGAAAAAGATACTTTAGTATTTGTCAGCGATGGAGTCATACATGCTGGAGTTGGAACTATCCTAAATTTAGGGTGGCAGTGGGAAAATGTAGATGAATACCTAAAGAAAAATATAAATAAATCTATGTCGGCTAAACAAGTAACTGATTTATTATTAGGCGCTTGCGATCAACTATATATGCAAAAGCCAGGGGATGACACAACGGTAGCCACTATAAAGGCTATAAGGCGTAAAAATGCAGTATTATTTTCAGGTCCTCCAATAGATAATGCTATAGATAGTAAAATAGTAGATACTATAATGAAGACTCATGGCAAAAAGATAGTATGTGGAGGTACTACTGCAAATATAGTAGCAAGAGAACTAGGTGTAGAACTAAAAACTAGTTTTGATATTTTTGATAAAAATATACCACCTATAGGTTATATAAAGGGGATTGACTTGGTAACAGAAGGTGTATTAACTATTAAGGAAACAATAAAAAAGCTTAAAAGAATAAAATATGAAACTAATTTAAACTTTTTATATAAAGAAGATGGTGCATCAAAATTAGCTAGAATGCTTTATGAGGATTGTACACATATAACTTTAATAGTTGGAAGAGCAATAAATCCAGCACACCAAAATCCTGATTTTCCAAATGAGCTAAGTATAAAGCTATATCTTATGAATGAACTTAAAAAAGAGCTAATAGCTTTAGGAAAAATAGTAGATATAAAATTTTACTAAAGGCACAGTTATGTGCCTTTAATTTATTATACAAGTATTTTAACATTTCATAATATAAGTGCATATAACATAAGTATTAGCCATTAAAAATTTTATAAAAATTTACGTACTTGAAATTAAAGTTTTATAGTAGTATAATTACTCCTTGATTATAAGAAAAGTAATTATAATTTTAATTAAAAAAATGATTACTGATTAAAAATTTATATCGGTATAATAGCTTAAACAAATATGAAATGAGGGATGAATTTGGAAACAAATATTACTAAAAGATTAATGATTAATAAGTTAATTTTACTTATTATCATAATAGCATTTGTAAATATGTTCTCTTTTTTATTTGGAACGGAAAACACCCTAACAGGGGTAACAGTAATAACAGGTGCATTAATGTTTAAGGATATAGATTTAGGATACAATGTCAAAGAATCTGTATTTATAACTATAGGATTATTTACTTTTATAGGAATAGTTACATATTTAACTAGTCAAGTTGGAATATTACTTGGGATATTAATAAACCTTATATCAGTATTTATGGTAATCTATATAACATCAGAAAATTTACAAACAAAAGTATTTTTACCATTTATTTTACTTTATGTATTCTTAGATGGAACACCTATTGATGAAACACAAGCTATTATGAGGGTAGTAGCATCTTTTATAGGTGGAGTTATAATGGCTTTAACACTTTATATAAGTCATTATAAAAAACAAATATCAAAAAAATCTATAAAAGAAGATTTATGTAAAGAAAATATAGATTTTTCTAGTGAAAGGTTTAGATTTGCAGTAAAAATGGCAATAGGTATAAGTATAGCAATACTTATAGGGAGGGTTTTAAATACTCAAAAGGCTATGTGGATTACTATAGCAGTAATGTCACTAACTCAATCACAACATGAAGATTCAAAACAGCGTATGAAAGAAAGACTTATAAGTACAATATTAGGAGCTATAGCTTTTGTTATATTATTTAAAGTATTGGTGCCAGAAAAATACTTTACTTTTGTAACCCTTAGCTTAGGATATATATATACATTCATATACGAATATAAAATAAAGATGTTTTTCGTAGCTATAAATGCTTTAGTGGCATCTATGTTTATATTTAATACGCCAACATCTATAGCATTAAGAATTGGATTTTTAACTATAGGAATATGTGTTGTATATATTATAAGTAAAGGTGAAGAGGTTATATCTAAAATAAAAGACAAAGAGCAATCAGCTATATTTGAATAATATAATAAAAATAATATCAATACTATATACAGAAAAGTTTAATCTGAATATAGTATTTTTGATTGGAATGAAATTATAAATTCTCTATTTTATGAAAGATTTGAGTAACAAATACAATTGAATTGAGAAAGAAGGTATATAAATTACAATAATTTATATACCTTCTTTATATTTAAAATCTTTTAGTTCTATAAAATCTGTATAAAAAATCTTTTTCTAAGGTTTTACTTAGAGTTGCACTTTCTTGAAAATTAATAAACCTTATTTCTAAAGAAGACCTATTAGTAGGAATAACTTTATGAATTAATTTTAGATTAACTATGTAACTTTTATGTGATTTGAAAAAATTTGGAGGTATTCTTTTTTCTAAATCATCAAAGTTCTCATAAAATTTTATAATATCGTGGTCTTTAGTATATAAGTTTATAGCTCTAGAATTCTTTTCAAACATAACTATATCATCAAAATTTAGCATATGTATTTGCTTTCTTATTTTATATACAAATAAGGTATCATCTATAAAATTTGTTTTAGCTAACTTATGAGAATTTATATGGTCAATAGCTATATTTACAGAATCAATTATTTTATCCCTAGTAAATGGCTTGACTATAAAATCAACAGGATGAACTTTAAAGCTTTCTAAGCTATAATCTGAAAAGCCAGTAACAAAAATTATATGAATATCTTTGTCAATAGAAGTTATTTCTTTAGCAGTTTCAATTCCATTTTTATAAGGCATATCAATATCAATTATAAGTAAATCTATTTTTTCAGATTTAATAAACTCTATAGCCTCAATTCCATTTTTAACTTTTTTTATATAATCTACATATCCAGATTCTTTTAATATATTTTCTATATCATCTCTTATAGCTTTATCATCATCACATATTAAAACTTTTATCATATAAATCTCCTAGTTAATTATATTTGGGTATTAGTATAGTAAATTCTGTTAAAAAATCATCACTATTTGCAAATATATAATACCCATATTTATCTAATATATTTTTTACTAAATAAAGACCATAACCTCTATCTGTACCATCTTTAGTAGAGTAGCCTTCTAAAAATATTGCATCAGTGTTATATATTTTAGGGCCGTTGTTTTTTATAGATATAACATATTGAAATTCATCTTCATAGACAAATAGTTTGATGTATTTATTATCTTTAGATATTGTAGATAATGAATCAATTGCATTATCTATTATATTAAGAAGTACAGAGCTCATTTCATTAGGCTCTATAATTAGATTGTCTATAAAATCTTGTATATAAACATCAAAAGTTATATTTTTCATAAGACATTCTTCATATTTTAATGAAGCTATAGCATCAAGGTAAGATACTTTACCATATCTTGAAGTTTTACTTCTAAAGTTATTAGATATATTTGTTATATATTCTTTAGCATCATTAGTAAGCCCAGTATTTAATAAAGAATATACTACTTGAAGATGCTTTAGATAATCATGTTTTTGACTTCGAAGTTTTGCAATAATATTATCTTTATGCTCTATTTTATTATTTGAAGCATTTAGATTTTTTTCTTTAATAATATTATCATCTACTAACTTGATAAATTTATTTCCAATATATATACAAATAATTATTAAAACAAAAGATAATGAAGTTTTAATAATGCCCCTTAAAAAATAATCATTTATAACCTCAAACAATATGTGTTTATATAAAATATTAAATAATAAAAATGTTATAAATGATACAAAAAATGATAACAAAGACTTTTTATTTAAAGAAAGTTTCCTATAAAATTCATATCTATTAAATAAAAGGCTAGTACCTATAAACAAAAGAAGTATGTATACAGGTAAGATATAAATATTATTCATAATTCCCCCTAAGTTTTCGATTCTTTAATTAAATTATAACATTTATAAAAAAATATGTAAAAAGTGGAAATTTGCAAACAAAGGTTTTAAACTTGAATATAGATATATGAATTTGTACACAAAACCATTAAAAACTTGAAAAAATGCAGTTTGATACATTTTTTTAAAGAAGCTATAATCAAATTAATCAAAAGGAAGGAAGTGGTGAATATGAAAAATGATTTGGAGATAGTTTTTAAATATATAAAAAGCTACAAATCAAGGTCATTGGCTATAGTACTTAGTGTAGTACTTGCTAGTGCATTAATAGTAGGCGTTGGGACATTATCAAGAAGCGCACAACAAGCAGACTTGGATAGATTAAAAAGAGAAACTGGAAAGTATCATGCATATTTTAAAGATATAAACAAAGACCAACTTAAAACTGTTAAAAATGGAAGAGACATAAAAGATTTAGGCATAACATCTTATTATGCATCCAGTGATGTTGGTGAAAAACTACCTATAAATATACTTTATTCAGATAAAAATTATTTAAATAGTGATACTGAACTTTTAAAAGGAAGATTTCCAAAGGGAAATAATGAAGTAGTAGTAGAAGAGTGGATTTTAAATAGTATGGGGCTTGAGCCCAAACTAAATCAAGAAATAACTTTTAAATTATACAATAAAGAAAAACCTGAAACTTTTAAGGTAGTTGGAATACTTAAAGATAGGTATAAAGATAAAAGTGTTGGAAGATGTGAAATGTTTTTAGGTTTAGATGAAAATAAACTTAATAACTTTACAGCTCATGTAGAATTTAATGAAAATAGTGATATAAGTAAAAACATATCAAATATAATAAAAGAAGCTAAAATAGATAAAGAAAAACAAGCTGGGATAAACTCTATGCTTGTAGATTCTGCAAGAAATAATGGAAGATTAGATTCAGAAAGCAAAAATACATCTATAGTACTTAGTTTATTTGCAGGACTTGTAATATATAGTATATACACTACATCAATATATCAAAGAATAAGAGAGTATGGAGTATTAAGAGCAATAGGAGCTACTAATTTAAAAGTATTTTTACTTATGTTATATGAGCTTTTAATATTAAGTGTAGTATCAATTCCTATAGGCATAATACTTGGAATTGGTGGAGCACAATTATTTAATAAATTTGCAGGGAATATAGAGTTTGAAGGACCAGTAAAGGAAACACCATTTGTTATACCAACACAAGTTATTTTACTATCTATAGTATGCATACTTTTAGTAATGTTTGTTATAAGTATACTAACTTATATAAAAATAAGAAGAATATCACCAATTGAAGCTATAAGAAGAAATTTTAATAAAGATAAAATCAAAAGAAGCAATTTTATAATATCAAGACTAAGTAAGAATATATCACCTACTAAAAATATATCTTTAAAAAATATATTTAGAAATAAAAAAGCATTTATAATGATTATGTTTTCTATGAGTATAGGTGGGATAATGATTATAAAAACTGATTATAGCTTAACGGGAAGCAAGGAAAGAAATGAAAATAATTACAAAAAATTATATTGGCAAGGAGATTTTATGCTAAGTGTCAATGGAAGTATTGATGAAGAAAATGGTTTAAAAGATGAAGATGTAAAAGACATAAAAAATATAAATGGTATTGATAAAGTTCAAACTGCTAAAATATTAAATAGTAGAATGCCAATTAAAAAAGACGATATTTTAAATATGAAATTTTATGAAAGCCAATCTAAGGGTGGTTATGTTGGAAAAGTACTAAATGGACTTTTAATAGAAGATAAAGAAAACAATGGATACCTATTAAAACAAAAATTAAAAGGCTATAATGATGAAATGCTAGATGAATTAAATAATCACATAGTAAGTGGTGAGATAAATAAAGAAAAAATGAAAAAAGAAAATTTAGCAGTAGTATATATTCCACATGCTTATGAACCTTATAAAGATTACAAGGATTATTATGATGTAGGAGATAGTACTTATGGAAAACCAATAGTTGATATAAAAGTAGGGGATACTGTAAAAGTAAAATATCCAAAAGGTAAAATAGATACACAAAAATATTGGCAAGGTAAAGATAACTATGAATATGATGAATATGAATTTAAAGTAGGAGCAATAGTTGATTATCCTTATGCAGATGATAGTATGTATAGTGGAGAAAATGGAGTAGACGTTATAATTAGTGATAATCAATTTAAAAATATAACTAATTTAGATAATTATGATTTAGTATATGCAACAATAAAAGATGGAGCAGACCATGAATCTATAAATAAACAATTAGGTAAAATAGGTAGTAAAGTGCCAGGAACTACTACTATAGACATGATTAAAGATAAAGAAGATGATGCTAAGATGAATGAGAAATTCTTAATATATAACTATGGTATAGTTGCTGTTCTATTTGTAATAAGTATGTTTAATATAATAAACAACGTAAGTTATAACCTAACATCAAGAACTAGCGAATTTGGAATGTTAAGAGCAGTTGGAATAAGTGATAAAGATTTTAAAAACATGATAGTATACGAAGGAATACTTTATGGTTTATTCTCAAGTGCTATAGTAATAGTGTTAGGTATACTACTTCAAATCAGAATGTATAAAAGACTTGGATTTGAAATTATAGGCATAGAGTTTGCTATTGACTATAAACTTTATCTACTTATAATAGCAGTTAATATAGTAATAGGATTACTTGCTACATATTTACCAGCAAGAAAAATAAAAGAAACTAATATAGTAGATGCTATAAATATTATAGAATAGAGGGATTTATTATGGTTATACTTGAAACTATTAATTTAGGTAAAATATATGGAAAAAAAGAAACAACTGTACATGCATTAAATGATGCTAATTTAAAGATAAACAAAGGGGAATTTGTTGCAATAGTAGGACCTAGTGGAAGCGGAAAAAGTACATTCCTACATTTAGTAGGAGGACTGGAAAGACCAAGTAGTGGAACTATAAAAGTAGATGGGAAAGATATATGTTGCTTAAGTGATAAGGAACTAGCAAAATATAGAAGACAAAAAGTTGGATTTGTATTTCAACAATACAATTTAATACCTGTACTTAACGTAGCTGAAAATATAGAATTGCCAGTAAAATTAGATAATAGAAAAGTTGATAAAGAATATATAAATGACTTAATGGATTTACTAGGAATTAGTGATAGAAAAACACATCTTCCTAATCAGTTATCAGGTGGACAACAACAGAGAGTAGCAATAGCTCGTGCACTATCATCAAAACCTAGTATAATACTTGCAGATGAACCAACAGGAAACTTAGATACTAAAACTACTGAGGAGGTTATGGAACTTCTTAAGACATCTATAAAAAAATATAATCAAACTCTTATAATGATAACTCATAATGAAAATATAGCTAAAAAAGCAGATAGAATAATATCTATAGTAGATGGTAATCTAAGTTTATCTGATAAAGAGTGTATATAATAAAAAATAACATAAGCCTAATATTAGGCTTATGTTATTTTTTTGACTTAAAACACTGTTACATTACAAATTTGTAAGTATAATGTAATGTAAATCGATGGTAGGTATTAACAAAAAATAATAAAATAGTATCAGAAATCAATACAGGAGGACATAAATGAAATTATTTAGTAATTTTACATTAAAAATTATGGCTATTATATTTATGGCTATGGATCATATTTATACTTATATGAATGGAGCATTAAACAATCAAGTACCTATATGGTTTGGATATTTAGGAAAGTTAGCTGCACCAATATTTTTCTATTTAATAGTTGAAGGTTTTTATCATACAAGAAGTAAAAGTAAATATATACAAAGACTTTTCTCAATGGCTGTATTAATGATAGGGGTAGATATAGTGTTTAAGATACCAAATAATATATTCTTATCATTAGGACTTGCAGTTTGTATGTTAAGCATGATAGAATATGCAAAATCAAGTACGAATAAATTTAGTATTCTAAATTGGAAAATTTTATTAGCTATTTTATTTGGAATAGCAGGATTTTTTACAGAAGCATCTTTATATGGAGTAGGTATGGTATTAATATTCTACTTCTTAAGAGAAAAAAAGGTTTGTATGGTCTTAGCTTACATTGTGTTTAGTTTACTTGGACTAGTAACTATGATTGGACCTGATTTTATAGATGCTGCATTTTTATGGGATTACCAATGGATGATGGTATTTGCAATAATTCCAATACTTATGTACAATGGAAAATTAGGAATATCTAATAAGTTTATAAAGTGGATGTTTTATTGGTTCTATCCAGTTCACTTAATTGTAATAGTATCATTAGCAAAGATAATAAGCATGTAATAATAAAAAAGGGAGTGTCTTTTAAAGACACTCCCTTTTTTATTATTTAAATACCGTTATTAGTTAGTATGAAATATACGTTAAATTAAAGTATTTATTTATATATAGCTTTAATAGGATCTAATCTAGATGCTTTAAAAGCTGGTACTATACCAAAAATAACTCCTGTTACAATAGTAGCAATAAAGGCATAGAATAAGCTGTTTATATTAACTATAGCTTTAAATGGTAGGTAACTAGATGCATAGTTTACAACTATAAATCCTATTATTATACCAAGTATACCACCTAAAACTGTTATAAATACAGATTCTGTTAAAAACTGTAACATTATATCTCGAGGTTTAGCACCTATAGCACGTCTTATACCTATTTCTCTTTGACGTTCCATTACTGATATATACATAATATTCATAACCCCAACACCACCAACAAACATAGAAATAGCAGTTATTACAGTTATAAACATATTTATATTATTTACCATAGATTCAAGTGCTTTAGTTTGTTCACTAGGATCATGAACTTGATAAGTTCCTTCTATATCCGGATGAAGTTCATGAAGTTTTTGTGTTACTCTAGAAGCTGTTTCAAATAAATCATATCCATTAGATACAACTAAATCTAATTGGTATATATCAGTTGGATACATATTTTGATTCATTAGCACATCTAAAGCTTTTTTTGGCATATATGAAGTTAGATAATCCATATCTCCATAATACATAGATTCAAAAGAATTAGATTCTTCCTTTTCTTTTTTAACAACGGAACTTTCGTCTATAACGCCTATTACTTCATATATATTTCCATTTATACTGATACCTTTACCTAAAGCATCTTCAGGAGTTCCAAATAGATCAGTTGCATTTTGTAGAGTTATTATAATAACTTTTCTATTTTCGTCTTCATAAGAAAAACTTCTTCCATATAGAGGATTTAAAGTAGTATCATCTTTTAATGGTGAAACATCAACATATGTAGCTTTTTTATCAAAATAAGCTTCAGAATAAAACATAGAATTCATAGCAAAATCATCTTTAGCAGGTCCAATTTTTTCAACACCTTCTAAAAATGATAACTCTTCTAAATCTTTAAGTTTAAATGGAGATAAAAAGCTTGTCATACCTGCCATATTAGAGTTAGTAGGTTCAAAGTATATTTGAGTTTTGTTAGGATTAACTTTGCTAACTGATTTTAGAACTTCTTTTTTAACACCATTACCAATAGAACTTACAAGTATTACAGAGGTAATACCTATTATTATCCAAACTAGAGTTATAAAGACTCTAAGTTTATGTCCTTTTAAATTAGTTAATGCATTTTTCATCATATTCATAGGTTATACCTCCGATGATAATACACCATCTTTAAGTCTTATGACTTTAGTGGCATATTTTATTAAATCACTATCATGAGTAACCATTATTATAGTTTTACCTTCTTCATTTAACTTTTTTAAAACGTTCATTATATCATTACTAGTTTCACTATCAAGTGCTCCTGTTGGTTCATCTGCAAATATTAATGATGGATTGTTAACAAGTGCACGAGCAATAGCTACTCTTTGTTGCTGTCCACCAGACAATTGAAGAGGTCTAGATTTTGCTTTATCACCAAGACCAACTGAATCTAATTTTTCTAGTATTATCTCTTGTCTTTGAGCCTTATTTAAGTGATTGCTATAAAGTAATGGAAGTTCTACATTTTGATAAATATCTAAACTTTCTATTAGATTAAACTGTTGGAATATAAATCCAATATTTTTATTTCTAAAGTCAGATTTTTGATTTTCACTAAGATTAGTAACATCTTTATCAAAAAAGAAATACTTGCCCTCATCAAATTTATCTAAAAGACCTAGGGAATTAAGTAAGGTAGTTTTACCACTACCTGACTTACCCATTATCATTACAAATTCTCCTTCTTCTATTTCAAGATTTAGAGATTTTAGAACATGAAGCCTATCTTTTCCAACTTTATAATATTTTTCTATATTTTCTAGTCTAATTACATTACTCAAATTAATTCTCAGCTCCTTCAGTAGTAGTTTCAGTAGAATCATCTACATTTGAAGGTGTATTATTAGCACCTGCATTACCTGTATTTACTGGGTCGCCTTCTTTCATTTCAGGTGATATATATCTAATAACTATATCATTTGGTTCAAGACCAGAACTGATTACACTAAATTCTTCATTTTTGTCATGTATTTCGACTATTTGTTTTTTTAGTATTCCATCTAAATCTTTAAATACATAAGCTGTACCGTCTTCTTTATTTTCTAATATTGCAGTTGTTGGTACCTTAACTAATGAATTATTAACTTTTACAGAACCTTGAACATGGAATCCATTAACTAAACCTTCTTGATTTTCAAAAGATACATTAACATCATAGTAAGACATATTTCCTTGATTGCCCATATTCATTTCATTAGTATTAGTAGTTGGTCTATCTGATATAAAGCTAATTCTACCACTTAAATTTTTGTTATTTGAAAATACTAATACATCTACAGGATCATCCATTTGAAGTTTGACTAAATCTTGTTCACTTACTTGACCTTGCATATAAAATGTTGAACTTATAAGTGTCATAAATGATGAAGTTTGACCTTGCATATTATTATTTTCAGATTCATTATTATTTAGATAAACTTTACCAGCAAAAGGTGCATAAGTATTTACATAGGCTTTTTTATCTAGTGCTGATATTTGTGCATTTATTTTGTTTATTTCTGTTTTTATAGTAGGGTCATTTTCTGTATTTGCTTTTTTAAGTTCATTAACTTGAGCTTTAAGACCATCTATTTCATCTAGTATATTTTGATTTTTAGTTGTAAATAATAAATCCCCTTGTTTTACAATCTTACCATTTGTAACATTTAACTTACTTATTTCACCCTCAGTAGAAGGATTAAAGTCTTTTGTTTGAGTAGGTACTATAACCCCATTTATAAATACCTTTTCACTATCTGCTATAGTGTAAGTTTCTATTTGAGCATTTAACTCATTTACTTCATTATTTATTTTATTATTCCTATAAATAAAATAACCGCTTCCAAGTGCTATTATTACTACTGCACTTACCCCAATCATAACTTTTTTGTTTTTAAATTTCTCTAAAAAAGACATATTTTCCTCCTCATGTAAAAAAATCCATTCATTAGTAGATTATAATTGAAAATGGCTATATAAGTCAAAGTAAAATGGAAAATATACAAATTTGTAATTAAATGGGAAATGTTTTCTTAATAAAAAATAAAAAAAAATTAAAAAATATGATAATAAATTAAAAATTTGGGTATATAAATTTATATTAGATATGTCGAAAAATGGCAAATCTAATATATAAAAACCATAGTTTAAAGTTTAAAGCACTATATGACAACCTTATAAATATTAGAGGGTTGTCATATAAGATGATTAAATTTTTTTAGACAATAAAATAAAGTAGCAGAGGGGAAAAATCATGAAACATTTATTTACAGAAAAAGTTGTACCAGTAGAATTAGACAATCCAGCTATACAAATTGATTACGATAAGTGCATAAAGTGCGGATTATGTAAACGTACTTGTGATAATGATATAGCTGTTGCTGGAAGATTTAACCTAGAGGAAACAGGTGATGTAGCTATATGTATACATTGTGGACAATGTGCAGTAGCATGTCCAGTAGGAGCTATAACTCAAGTAGAAGACTATCAAAAAGTTAAAGAAGCTATAAATGATCCTGAAAAAATAGTAATATTTAATACAGCTCCAGCAGTTAGAGTTGCACTTGGAGAAGAGTTTGGATATGAAGTAGGTTCATATGTTGAAGATAAAATGGTAGCTGCACTTAGAAAATTAGGTGGAGAGTATGTATTTGATGTAACTTTTGGTGCGGATATGACAATAATGGAAGAAGCAAATGAGTTAGTTGACAGAATCATCAATAAAAGTGAGAACTTACCTCAATTTACAAGTTGTTGTCCATCTTGGGTTAAGTATGTAGAAACTTTCTACCCAGAGTTTATACCAAATCTATCTACAACTAAAAGTCCAATAGGTATACAAGGAGCTGCTATAAAAACATACTTTGCTAAAGAAGCAAATATAGATCCAGCTAAAATAGTAAATGTAACAATAACGCCATGTACATCTAAAAAATATGAAATAAGTAGACCTGAAATGAATTCTTCTAGCAAATACAATAATATAGAAGGATTAAGAGACAATGATTACATATTAACTACTAAAGAGTTAGCTAAGTGGATAAGAGAAGAAGATATAGATTTTGAAGCTTTAGAAGGTTCTAACTTTGATGACCTAATGGGACAAGGTAGTGGAGCTGGTATTATATTTGGTAATAGTGGTGGAGTTATGGAAGCTGCAGTAAGAACAGCTTATCATGTATTAACAGGAGAGAGACCAACTAAAGAATTATTAGATTTTAAGCCAGTTAGAGGTCTTGAAGGAGTTAAAGAAGCTACACTTCAAATAGAAGATAAAGTTATAAAAGTTGCTGCTGTTCAAACTACAAATAATGCGGAAGCTTTAATGGAAAAAATAAAAAGTGGTGAAGTAGATTATCAATTTGTAGAGGTAATGACATGTAAAGGTGGATGTATAGGTGGGGCTGGACAACCTAAACAACCTAAAAAGAGAGTAACTAATGAAATAAGATTAAAGCGTATAGAAGGATTATACAATAAAGATGCTCAAATAAATGTAAAATGTAGCTATGAAAACCCAGAAGTTATAAAAGCTTATGATGAATTCTTTGAAAAACCATTATCTCATGTATCTCATGAACTTTTACATACAGAATTTGATTCTAAATATTATATGTTAGGTCGTGGAGATGTTAAAGTTGATAATGCTAAAAGTGAAGAAAAAAGCATTGGATAAAAAGTTATTTATATGAATAATTTAGTACAAAGGAATATTTAATATAATATGTCTCAGAATACATGAGTTTTATAGTTAATTCATAAAACTTATGCATTTTGAGACTCTGATAAATTGATTAAAAAATTTTTTGAAAATTAATTAAAATAATAAAATTTTAATTTGAATATATTAAATGAAATTTTAATAGTGCTTAAAACTTATTTTAAGTAGTATTGAGATTTTATTTTAACTCAATTAAAGAGGTGATATTAATGAATGTTATAGATATAATAAATAAACTATATAGTGAAAATGACGCAAGCAAAGAAGAATTACTTTATCTACTTGATAATATAAATGAAGAAGAAAAAAATCTTCTAATAGAAAAAGCGCATGAAACGAGAATGAGAACTTATTCAAATAAAGTTTATTTAAGAGGGCTTATAGAACTTACAAGCTTTTGTAAGAAGGATTGTTTGTATTGTGGGCTTAGAAGGAGTAATAAAAGTGCCGAGAGATATAGACTAAATATTGATGAAGTTTTAGAATGCGTTAGAAAAGGAGATAAGCTAGGATATAAAACTTTTGTACTTCAGGGTGGTGAAGATGCATATTATACTGATGATGTTATGGTAGAAATTATAACTGCTATAAAAAATGAATTTCCAAATAATGCTTTAACTTTATCTTTAGGTGAGAGAAGTTATGAATCTTATGAAAAAATGTTTAAAGCAGGTGCGGATAGATATTTATTAAGACATGAAAGTGCATCTAAGAAACTATATGAATCTATTCATCCAGGAGAACCATATGAAGTTAGATTTAATTGCTTAAAAAATCTAAAGGAAATAGGATATCAAGCAGGAGCAGGATTTATGGTAGGAATACCAAATCAAACTAATGAAGATTTAGCTAATGATTTAAGATTTGTAAAGGAGTTTGAACCTGCAATGTGTGGAATAGGACCTTTTATTCCTCATAAAGATACTCCACTTAAGGACTATCCTCATGGGAGCTTAGAAAAAACTGTAATATGTTTAGCTATAGTTAGATTATTACTTCCAAAAGTATTACTTCCTGCAACAACTGCCTTATCAAGTATTGATAAAAATGGAAGAAATGCAGGCCTTAAAGCTGGTGGAAATGTTATAATGCCAAATTTATCACCTATGAGTGTTAGAAAAAAATATTCTCTATACAATAATAAAGCATACATATTAGATGAAGATGCAGAATATAGAAGATTAACTGAAGAAAAGATAAAAGAAGCTGGATTTGAAGTTGAAATAACTAGAGGAGATAACCCTGATTTTAGAGGCTAATATGAAAATAGTATAAGTTTTAAAAGCACAAATTAATAAATGTTACTTAAATTTAACTAAAGGAGATGTTTTAAATGTTTATAGATCATGAATATATATACAAAATATTAGAGGAAACTAAAAATCCTTCAAATGAAGAGATAAAAGAAGTATTAAATAAAGCTAAAAAAAGAGAAGGATTATCTTATAAAGATATAGCAATACTTCTTCAAGCTGAAGATGAGAAAGATTTAGAAGAGATATATTCATTAGCAGGGCAAATTAAAAAAGACATCTATGGAAAAAGAATAGTAGTATTTGCACCACTTTATGTAAGTGATTACTGTGTAAATAACTGTGTGTACTGCGGTTATCAAAGAGATAATAAGTTTAATAGAAGAAGACTTACAATGGATGAAGTAGCAGAAGAAGTAAGAATACTTGAACAAATGGGACATAAAAGGTTAGCATTAGAACTTGGAGAGGACCCTGTTAATGCACCTATAGATTATGTATTAGAATGTTTAGATACAATATATAAAACTCAAAATGCAAATGGAGAAATAAGAAGAGTTAATGTAAATATAGCAGCGACTACTGTAGAAAATTATAAAGCTCTTCATGAGAAAGGGATAGGAACGTATATATTATTCCAAGAAACTTATCATAAGCCAACATATGATTTAATGCATCCTAAGTCTATAAAAGGAGATTATAATTATCATTTAACAGCTTTTGATAGAGCTATGCAGGCAGGAATAGATGATGTAGGAGCTGGAGTATTATTTGGACTAGCAGACCCTAGATTTGAAGTTTTAGGACTTATGATGCATAATGCTCACTTAGAAGAAAAATATGGTGTAGGATTCCATACTATATCAGTACCAAGACTTCAAGAAGCTAAGGGGGTTACGTTAGAAAATTATCCACATTTACTTAGTGATAAAATGTTTAAAAAGATAGTAGCAATACTTAGAATTGCAGTACCATTTACAGGACTTATACTTTCAACAAGAGAAACTCCAGCTATGAGAAAAGAACTATTAAAATATGGAGTAAGTCAAATATCTGCAGGTTCTTCAACTGGTGTTGGTGGATATAAGGAAAGAGAAGAAGGAAAAGAAACTAAACAGTTTAAGACAAATGATGAGAGAAGTCCTATAGAAATACTAAAAGAATTATTAAATGATGGATATATACCAAGTTACTGTACAGCATGTTATAGAAAAGGTAGAACTGGAGATAGATTTATGCAACTTGCCAAGTCTGGTAATATAAAATATGTATGTGAACCTAATGCACTTATGACACTTCATGAGTTTACATTAGACTATGGAGATAAAGAGTTATATGATAAAGCACAAGAAATAATAAACACTGAAGTCGAAAGTATAGAAAGAGAAGATATTAAATCTTATACAAAGGAAAGTTTAGAAAAAATGAAGTCTGGAGAAAGAGATTTCTATCTTTAGGAGGTAATTATGAACAATACTCCAAATGCAAATAGAAAACATATTGGTATATATGGTAATACTAATAGTGGTAAATCATCTTTAATGAATAAAATATTAGGTCAAGAAATATCACTAGTATCTAGTGTAGAAGGAACAACCACAGACCCTGTTCAAAAGGCTATGGAGTTAATTCCTTTTGGACCAGTATTATTAATAGATACAGCAGGTCTTGAAGATAAAAGTGAATTAGGCAAAATGAGGATTAAAAAAAGCTATGACTATTTAAAAAGATTAGACTTTGCTATGTATGTAGTAGATGGTAAAAATCCTGATATAAGTACATATAAGACTTGGAAGAGGGAAGCTAATAAATATAATATACCTCATATAGTAGTTGTAAATAAATTAGATAAGCTAAAAAACAATGAGATAGATAATATAAATAAAGAATTCAAAAATCCAATATATGTATCAGCTAAAGAAAATACTAATATAGATTCTTTAAAAGAAACTATTATAAAAAAATTAGAAACTGAAGAAGAAGATAGGCCAATAGTAGGAGACTTACTAGATTATGGTTCTAAAGTTGTATTAGTAGTACCAATAGATTCAGAAGCTCCTAAAGGTAGGATAATACTTCCACAAGTCCAAGTGATAAGAGATTGTTTAGATCATGGCATAAAGACTTATGTGGTAAGAGACACTGAACTTGAAGATGCAATAAAAGAGTTAAAAGATATAGATTTAGTTATAACTGATTCACAAGCATTTAAAGAAGTAGACGCTATGATACCAAAGAATATGAAGCTTACAAGTTTTTCAATACTATTTGCTAGACAAAAAGGAGAGCTTAAAGATTTTATAAATGGGGCTAGAAAACTTAAAGACTTAAAACCAGGTCAAAAAGTATTAATGTGTGAAAGTTGTACCCATAATATAAGTCATGAGGATATTGGTAGAGTTAAAATACCTAAAATTCTAGAAAAAATAGCAGGTGGTAAGCTAGATTTTGATTTTAAAGTAGGATATGATTTTACTAATGACATAGAAAATTATGATTTAGTAATACACTGTGGGGCTTGTATGGTTAATAGAAAAAGTGTAATAAACAAAATAAATCTATGCAAAGAAAAAAATATACCTATAACTAACTATGGCTTAGTTATAGCTTACTTTACTGGGATACTAGATAGAAGTATTGAGATATTTAAATAAAATAAGGAGGAACGATTCGTTCCTCCTTATTTTATAAATTATACAAAGTACTAATCATTTTTTATAAATACCAATAAATTAAAAAATTATTTTTATTTAACAGATACATCTACTTTATCATCAATATAGTCTTTAATAAATTTATAAGGAACTATTTTATTAAATTGAGGGTAGGAGGAGATGAATCTAACATATACAGGAGCTTCATATAAGCTAGGATTAGCTTCTAGAAGACCTTTATCTCCATTAGCTACAGCACTTATAGACATAGGAAGAAGCTCTAAAAACTTTTCATATCGATATTTAGCCACATCATAAGGATAATCACCAACAAATACTGCAAAAGTTATTTGATACCTATCACCATATATAAAATACCATTGACTATATATTAAGTTCGTACTAGTAGTATATAAATCTAGATTATAAAAGTATGGTGAAATAGATAAATTAACTTCTCTTGGATTATCTAGGTGAAGTATATTATACCTTCTAAATCTAATAGGTGACGTAGCTGTATATGGTGGTTCTATAACTACATTAACCTTAGACAAATTTAAATTTCTCAATATTATCACATCCTAATTTAGTTGTACTATATTATATTTTTTAAGACAACTTTTGTGATATATATAACCAATCATGATTTATATTAATAAAAAATCTTATAAATTTTTATAAAATGTAACATACGTTACAGAAAAAATAACCAATAAGGAGTATTCTAAAGATAAGAAAACACAACAGTGATGGAGGAATAATTATGGAAAATAAAATGTTCTGTTTCCAATGTCAAGAAACAGCAGGATGTACAGGATGTACAAAATTTGGGGTATGTGGAAAATCACCAGATCTAGCAAGAATGCAAGATTTATTAATATATGTAACTAAAGGATTATCAGAGGTTACAACTAGACTTAGAAATGAAGGAAAAAAAGTAGCAGATGAAGTTAATCATTTAGTAACTATAAACTTATTTACAACAATAACTAATGCTAACTTTGATGATGCAGTATTCTATGAAAGAGTTGCAAAAACTTTATCAACTAAAGAAGAATTATTAGCTACATTAGAAAATAAAGTAAACTTATCAGAAGCAGCTTTATGGAATGCATCAACTAAAGAAGAAATGGATGAAAAATCAAGCAAAGTAGGAGTATTAGCTACTGAAAATGAAGATATAAGAAGTTTAAGAGAACTTATAATATATGGATTAAAAGGAATGTCTGCATATATGAAACATGCTAATGCACTAGGTTATGATAGTGAAGAAGTAAATGCATTTATGCAAAGTACATTAGCTAAGACTTTAGATAACACTTTAACAGCAGATGATTTAGTTGCATTAACACTAGAAACAGGTAAGGTTGGGGTAGATGCAATGGCTTTACTTGATAGTGCAAATACTGGAACTTATGGACATCCAGAAATAACTAAAGTTAATATAGGTGTTAGAAATAATCCAGGTATATTAATATCAGGACATGATTTAAAAGACTTAGAATTATTACTTAAGCAAACAGAAGGAACAGGGGTAGACGTATATACTCACTCAGAAATGTTACCAGCTCATTATTACCCAGCATTTAAAAAATATTCACACTTTGTAGGTAACTATGGAAATGCTTGGTGGAAGCAAAAAGAAGAATTTGAAAGTTTCAATGGTCCAATATTAATGACTACTAACTGTATAGTTCCTCCAAAGGATAGTTACAAAGATAGAGTATACACTACTGGAGCAGCAGGATTTGCTGGATGTACTCATATAAAAGGAAATTCAGAAGATGATAAAGACTTCTCACAAATAATAGAACATGCTAAAAAATGTCAAGCACCAGTTGAAATAGAAACTGGAGAAATAGTAGGTGGATTTGCTCACAATCAAGTATTTGCACTTGCAGATAGTATAGTAGATGCTATAAAAACTGGAGCTATAAAGAGATTCTTTGTAATGGGTGGATGTGACGGAAGAGCTAAGTCAAGAAACTACTACACAGAATTTGCAAAAGCTATACCACAAGATACTGTTATATTAACAGCAGGATGTGCTAAATATAAATACAACAAGTTACCATTAGGTGATATAAATGGAATACCAAGAGTATTAGATGCAGGACAATGTAATGACTCTTACTCATTAGCACTTATTGCATTAAAACTTAAAGAAGTATTTGAATTAGAAGATATAAATGATTTACCAATATCATTTAATATAGCTTGGTATGAACAAAAAGCTGTAATAGTATTATTATCATTATTATACTTAGGAGTTAAAAATATACACTTAGGACCAACATTACCAGCATTCTTATCACCAAATGTAGCTAAAGTTTTAGTTGAAAACTTTGGTATAGGTGGAATAACTAATGTTGAAGATGATTTAAAAATGTTCTTAGGAGAAAAATAGGTTATAAAAGTAATATTAATTATATAAGTTACTACTTATATAATTAATATTACTTAATATAAAAAGTTTCCTATAAAAAGGAGAGATATAAAATGAAACTAATTGCTACAAACTTAAATAATATAGAAACAAATAGAGAAATATTAGTTCAAAACGAAAAATTCAAAAATATACTTTTTAAATTTGAGAAAGGTAAAGGTTTACCAAATCATACTCATAATGGATATGCTACTGTTCAAGTTATAAGTGGAAGTGTTGATATTGAATTTAAGACAGGAGAAAAATTCGTTTTAAATCCAGGAGACTTTTTACCATTTGATGCAAGGGTAGAACATAATGTAATAGCAAGAGAGCTTAGTTCAATTCTTGTTACAATAATATTTTAAAAGCTAGAAGATATAATAGGAGATATAAAATGAAAGCATTTGTAGATAGAGATACATGTATAGGATGTGAAGGTTGTGTAGGTATATGTCCAGATGTATTTAGCATGGATGATGAAGGAAAATCTGTACCAGTAACAACTGATATTCCTGAAAATGAAATAGAATCAGCTAATGATGCAATGGAAAATTGCCCTGTAGGTGCAATAACTATTGAATAAATATTATATTTAATTTATTATACATATATAGTAATACAAAATAAAAAATCCAATAGATAAACTATTGGATTTTTTATTTTGTATTATATTAATATTATTCTGAAATATTTTTTGTTGTAAGTATTGCCTTCTTATCTATACCTGAATATTGAAAATCTATAACTTTAATTCCAGCAAATACAATTAATACTATCAAAACTATTCCTATGATTATTTTTCTATCTTTCGATTTCATTTGTTTATCCCCCACTGATTTACAATAATTTCATCTGTATTATATAATAATTGTATATTAATATAATTATATTATATAAAAAAGATATAGGACAAGTATATAATACACTTAATATCCTATATCTATGATACTATATTTAACTTTAATCTCTTTTTTAGTTATGTAAATTTTACTATTTACAAATAAAATTATAATTGTAAATAAAAAAATATACATACTACCTAAAGTTTAGCTAATTGTTCTTGAAATTTTGAAGAAACTCCATTTTCATTTTTGCAATTAAAATCACTTAATGTTGAAATCCATAAATCAATTACTGACTCAATTTTACTATTTACAATAGATGAAGGATCTATATCATTGAAACTTAAAATATTAGTTAATAGATATTTTTTTAGTTCATCTCTTTTTAAATAATCATCTACATTTTTGCACTTATCGCAATAATTAGAATATGTATTATAAATTTGACCTAAGTAACATTCTTTATCAGTAAGGTTATTTAACTCTTTTATTGTTTTTAGAGCATTTAAAAGATTTTCTACCTTATTATGAAGAGGAAAATCTAATTCAAGTTCTTCAACCTCATTGAAAAAATTATAAGAGAATGTTATTTCTGTTAGATCTTTTAATAGATTGTCGTTAAAATCCACTTCATTTTCTTTAGCTTTTTGTACAAGCTCTTTTAATCTAATAGAAGTATACTCTATAGTAAAATTACATAATTGTTTTTCTAATGTTTTATTTTTATCTTGCATTTTTATTACTCCTTTTGATATTTAGTATATTTAATATGATACTCTTAAAAAATAGAAAAAACAGTAACTTATGTTACGGATTGGGTGGTATATAATGCAATATAATAAATACATAAATTGATAGTATTAATTTTAAAATTAATGAACAGATTACTAAATAAAGTTAAATAAAACTTAAAAACAATATCTTAATTAATAAAGGAGACAAAATATGAGTAGATTTTTAGCACCAATACACACTTGGTTATTTAATAAAGTAAAATTAAGTCAAGATTTAGAAGAACATATAGTAAGATTACACGCAGATAGATATCAAAAAGATGCATTAAAAATACAAGAAGAAGCAGTTACTTTATATGGAAAATATTTAGTAAATAAGCCATTAGAAGAATTAATAGATGTAGATAATATACATGGGTGGTTACAAGAAAGAATAAAAGAAGTTGAAAGTAGAACTGCATATATAGTGACTAAATATAAAGAGATATATGGAGAAGATAGTGTAGAACTTACAAAAAATGCATATACTCAACAAGCTATAGAATGTGCAAAAAATGAATCTAATAAAATAGATACACCAGAAAATGTATATGTTTCTTTAAATAATTATATATTAGCTGGTATGCCTTGTGATAGAGCAAGCTCTGTAATAGAAAAAAATGAAGAATATATAAAATATCAAGAAAATAAAGATATACAGAAATCTAATTATGAACTAGGTAAAGGAGATTTAGAATATCTATATAATCTTAGAGAATTATGGATAAAATCATTTGTTGAAAATCTAGGTATTAGATATGCTTATGAAAGTAAAGTTAGTGGAAGTATTAGTGATAATAAAATTATAAAGCTATAAATTAAAAAGTAGTTGAAGAATTTTTTGATTTTTCAGCTACTTTTTACATGTAGGGAAATGTTATTATATAAAAAATTACAAATAGCATAAAATATTAACAAAATAATATTATATAAAAAATAGGTGATAAACTATGATAAAAAGAATATTTTGTGCAACTTTAATTTTATTTTTTATTATTAGCACGGTAGTTTACGGTAATGGGCAATTAAAAACAAACAAAAATAATAAAGAAATGTTAGAAAATTTATTAGATGAAGACAATATTTTATGGAGAATTGACAGTGATAATGATGGAATAACAGATGCGCTTGAAGAAATAATAGGGAGTAATAAATATAAAAAAGATAGTGATGAAGATGGATTAAATGATAAGATTGAAATTGAACTAAATCTTAATCCAAATAAAAAAGATAGTGATAATAATGGGGTAGAAGATAAAGATGAAGATTTTGATAATGATGGTAAAAGTAATGAATATGAATTAAAATATAAAACTAATCCAAAATTAAATGATAAATTTATAACTCCGCGATTTAGAAATAAAAATGTAAAAGTAAATGGTGAGATGTTACTTGAAAGCTGTAAGTTAAGTTATGAAGGTATAGAAAAAATGAAAGTAGGAAAAACAGTAAAAGAAGTATTTGGAAAAAATTATGATCTTTTAAGTGATTTTACTATAATAAGAACTACAGGACATACTAAAGGTTTTTCTGCTATAGCTTTAAAAAATGGAGATGCTTTGATAATAGCTTATCAAGCTAGTAAAGATTATAAGGATTGGTTAGGTAATTTCTTAACGCAATTTATGCCTCATCCTCAAAGAAATGCTTGTATAGAATTTCTTACTCCACTTATAAATAAAGAAGATAAAATATATATAACAGGTCATTCACTAGGAGGACTTCTAACTCAATACGCTATATATGAACTTTATAACAATGGTTATAAAAATATAAAAGGAATAACTTTTAATGCTGCTAATAATATGAATCCTAATCATATAAAAGGTGAATATGGACCCTTAATACTCAAAAAAAGCTTAGTAGGATATTATATATCAGCTTATGTAGATATACTCTCAGAAACAGATGAAAAAATTAAAGATAAAAAAGAATTAATTGAGTTTTTTGATAAATCAATAGAATCAGATGGATTTATAGATATTAATGATAAAAAATGGAGAAGTAGTGATTTTTTTATAAATTATGATAAATTTATAGAAAACTATATAGTCAAAGGAGACCCTTTATATACAATAATAAATGGAGGATATTTAGGTAAATATAATAAAAAAGATTATGGATATAAAAATAAAGAAATTATAAAAAATGAAAAAGATTTCTCCAATGCTCATAGAATTGAAAATTTTGAAAATGATATTGACTTAAAAAAATCAATAGAAATAAATTAAAATATAAAAGCACCTATGTAGCTAAAAACTTACTTAGGTGCTTTTATATTTTAATACAATCATACTACTTTATAATATGAAAAAGCCTGCTGCTATTATAAAGTATACAGAAAGTAATTGGACCCCTTCTAGCCAATTGCTTTCTCCATCGCTAGCAACTCTATTAACAATAAGAACTGCAAAAATAAGAGATACTAGTTCAAAAGGGTTAAATACTATACTCATAGGAGTAAATAATAAGCTTAAAAATATTAAAACTGGAGCAACAAATAGTATTATTTGTAAACTTGAGCCAATTGCAATTTCAACTGATACATCCATTTTATCTTTCATAGCCATAACAATAGCTGTTGAATGCTCTGCTGCATTTCCTATAATAGGTATAAGAATTATACCAACAAAGAATTCACTAAGTCCAAGAGTTTTAGTTAAAGAATCTATACCACTAACTAAAAATTCACTTTCAATAGCTATAAATATAGTAGCTAGAGCAAGCACTATAATAGATTTTTTTAATGTCCATTTAGCGCTACCTTCATCATCACTATGGTTTATAGAATATATATCTTTATGAGTAAAGAATGAGAAAACTAAACTTAATATATATATAGTAAACATAATTATTGCAACTACCACGCTAAGACCTTCATATTTAGTATTTAAAAGGGAAGGATCAATAGTATGTGTAAAAACAGCAGGAATACAAAGTCCTATAACTGCAAATAAAAGCATACTAGATGATACTTCTACAACCTTTTTATTAAAGGTTTGATTTTTATGCTTTATACCACCAAATAGCATGCTAGCTCCTAAAACTAATAATATATTTCCTATAACTGAGCCAGCAATAGAAGATTTTACAACATCAAATAAGCCAGCTTTTAAAGCAAAGAATGAAATTATAAGTTCTGTTGCATTTCCAAAGGTCGCATTTAAAAAACCTCCTATTTTAGGACCTGTATAAAAAGAAATTTCTTCAGTTGCTTCACCCATAAGACCAGCAAGTGGTATTATCGATAAAGCAGCCAAAATAAACATAAGAGTAGGTGGGAAATGCATAAATTCACCTACAAAGCTTATAGGTATGAAAATTAATAAGTATTTTAAAATATTCATATATACCTCCATATATATTTGAAAATGATTAGAATTATAACTATTATACCATTTATTACCTAAATATACATAAATAAAAAGTTATAAAGTTAGGATATACATTTATCACTTAAAATACTCAAATAATTTTAAATAGAACATATAAAAGGCATCTTTATATAGCCAAGTGTTATAACTAGGTTGCATAAAGATGCCTTCAAGATAAGTACATAAAATAGTACTATGCAGTAAATTCTTCTTCAGAAAGTTCTACTAATCTTTTTGTAAGTATATTTCTTTTTATACCGTATTCATTTTCTCTCTCAAATTGTATTTCAAATCCAAGTTTTAAAACTGTATTTAAGCTAAAAATATTTTCTGTAGCTATAGCAGTTATTATAAAGTCTTTACCTCTAAGTAAAGATTCTTCTATTCTAGTTTCCATAAGTGTTCTGTGAAGAGCATTTCCTCGATAAACAGGGTCTACCATCACATATCCAGATACATAGCTAGAATTAATATCTAAATCATCTAGCCCTAGCTCGTAAAGATAATCTAAATAATCTCCACTAGGAGCTTCACAAAGAGCTGAAGCAACTAAAGTTTCTTCAACATAACAACCAATTATAAATCCACCTTTATCTAAAACATCCATCAAATAAAGCTCATCACGAGACTTTAACCAATTTTTATTATCTAGAGCATCACTCACCCTATTGTATAAATTAGTAACATCATTAAAGTTAGTTGCTGTTATATAACATACATCAGCATATAAGTTTTCACATAGTTCTCCATTAAATTTAGATAACTTTACTCTTTTTATCATAATAGACACCATTTGTTCACACAAGTTCGCTAGGCTTATGCAGTTTCTTAAAAAACTTCTCATACTTTCATATGAGAGCAGACTATTTCTTCACCCTCGACATTACTCGTTAGGGGCAACCTACTTCCACTATCAATCGCTTATAGTGTACGAGATAAATCTCTAGTCGTTGAAGGTTTCCCTATTCGGGACTTCCCTGCAAGAACATCCATTGTTTTGGTACTTAGGGTTTAACCATATACCATCCTAAGACTTCTTTCTACTTTCGTTCCTTCACGCTTAAAGCTATTCGCTTTTACGTTGTGGCACTTAGGCTTTAGGAATTACCTGCAATTCAGGTTGTACCATATGCAGATTTCTCTACATACGAGGCTAAGCTTACCTCTTTTCTTATTTTAAAAATACAAATATTATTAGATGGATTTCAATTTAATATTCATTGATAATTTATTATAACATAATACTTAAAAAAGTATATTAAAAATTATATTTTTTTATAAAAAAATTTAAATATTAAATGAAATTTCAAAAATACCATAATAATTCAAATTTCAAAATTGAAATTAAAGTTGAATCAATTTGAAATCATTGCTATATATAGGAATATAAAATATTTAAGAGGAGAAAATAATAAAGACAACAAATTAAGGAGAAAAATATGACTACTAAAATAAACAAAATAACTATTGTACTTATACTAGTTATAATATCACTTTTTAATTTAGGTATGAAAAAAAATGAAATTATAAAAGATCCTAAAATATTTAAAAAAATATATATAGAAGATATTAATGTAGAAGACTTAACTACAAGGCAAGCAGAAGATAAAATAAATAAATATTATCATCCTAAAAATATAAATATAAGATACAATCAAAAAACATGGGTAATAAATAAAGATATAATAAAATTAAATTATAATGTAGATAAAGCAGTAAAATTAGCAAAAGATTATACAAGAACTGAGGATAATTTATTAAACTTAAGAAGAATATTTGATTTAGCTATAAAAAAACAACATAAAATAAAGCTAAAAGCATCATATGATGAAGCTAAGCTTAGTGAAATAATAGAATCTATAAAAGAAGAAATAGATAAAAGTGAGATAGATGCTACTGTAAGTATAAGTGAAAGTTCACAAATAAAAACAACTGAGTCAAAAGATGGGTTAGAAGTAGATGTTTCTAAGTTAAAAGAAAAAATATATGAAATGATAAAAGAAAAAGAAATAAAAGATATATATCTTCCTGTTAAAGTAATAAAGCCCAAAATTAATACATCAGATGTAAAAAGTATTAATGCTATATTAGGCCAATATAGTACTAGCTTTAATGATAAAAGTTCAAGAGGAAACAATATATATATAGCAGGAAAGAGTACAAGTGATATAGTTATAATGCCAAATGAAACTTTTTCATATAATTCAGCTACAGGACCTAGAACTTGGTCTAATGGATATAAAAGTGCAAAAGTTATAGTAGGAGGTAAATATGTAAACGGAGAAGGTGGAGGAGTTTGTCAAGTTTCAACTACAATATATAATGCAGCTCTTATATCTAATATGGAAATAGTAGAAGTACACAATCATACTTATCCATCTAGATATGCACCTAGAGGAAAAGATGCAGCAGTATCCTACGGTTATATAGATTTTAAGTTTAAAAATCCATATAGTCATCCAGTTTATATAAAAAATATAATAAAAAATGGAGCTATAACAAGCAAAATATATGGATGTGATAAAGATAGAGAGAAGTTATATATAAGGACTGATGAAAAACATGAAGAAGAAAAAATATATGTAAATACTTATAGAGTATATTTAGATAATAACAATCAAAAAGAACGAGAAGAATTAGTAGCTAAAAGCATATATAAAATAAAAAACCAGTAATTATTTTTTACTGGTTTTTTGCATGAAATTAAAATATTTTTTCATCTTAAAACTTAATTAAGTATACAAAAAAATATACGGTTAATTTATTTAAAATTAAAAAAATAAAAAAATTTTCTAAATATTGTAATTTTACTTATAAAATGCAAAAAAAAATGTATAATATAGTAAGAAAACTAATTATAGTACTAATGTTGCGTTTTTTTTATAATATTTAGAAATATAACTATATTTCTAAATATTATAAAAAATAAAATTTGGATGATATATATTGTTTATATAATAAAAAGCAAGGGTATATAAAAAATACAAGTATATAAAAAATGCAATAATTAAAATTAACTAAAAATTAAGATAAATTAAAAATTTTGGAGGTATTGTTGTTATGAGAAAATTTGTATGCACAGTTTGTGGTTATGTTTATGAAGGTGAAAACTTGCCTATATCTTGTCCAGTATGTAATGTAGGAAGTGAAAAGTTTGAAGAAATGGATAGTAAATTAATATGGGCTGATGAACATAGAATAGGTATAGCTAAGGGGATAGATGAAGAAATACTAGAGGGGCTTAGAGCTAATTTTGTTGGAGAATGTACTGAAGTTGGAATGTATATAGCAATGAGCCGCCAAGCAGATAGAGAGGGATATCCAGAAATTGCAGAAGCTTATTTAAGAATAGCTTATGAAGAAGCTGAACATGCAGCAAAATTTGCTGAACTTTTAGGAGAAGTTGTTGTTGCAGATACTAAGTCTAACCTAGAAGCAAGGGTTGAGGCTGAATATGGTGCGACAGATGGAAAATTAAAACTTGCAAAAAAAGCAAAGCAATTAGGCTTAGATGCAATACATGATACAGTTCATGAAATGTGTAAGGACGAAGCAAGACATGGTAAAGCATTTTTAGGATTATTAAAAAGACATTTTAGCAATAAATAGTAAGTAAGGCTATCTTTAAAAGATAGCCTTTTTTACGCTCAAGGAAATTATGATACTTAAAAAACTGTGGATAACTATTGAGGTTTAAGTGTTTGCAGAGCGTAAAAAAGACATTTTGAGCAACGGACTAAGTCGTTGGCGACATAAAATGTAGCGCCCACGCAGTGGCTTAAGCGAAGCGAATTTTTTATATATAAAAAAATTGTATAATTTATAAAAGTGATATAAATAGGCATAATTAAAATGAAATAAAATTTTAATGAAAAATTTAAACAAAAGTTATTTAAAAAAATTTTAAGTCATATTATAAATAATGGAATATAGATTAAAAACTTTTAAGTATCACAAAACTTGTCACAAATAGTTTATAAGAAATAGTAGAACAATAACTATAAATATATATTAAAATTTAGAATCTATATTAATATAAAGAAAATTATAAAAGGAGAGTCTAAATGCATTCACAAACTGAACTAGGAGTAAAACATGTCAATTCTTTATTATTTAAGTATTCAGTACCAGCAATTATAGGAATGCTTGTTAATGCCTTATATAATGTAATAGATAGAATGTTTATAGGAAAAATTCCTGGAGTTGGACCACTTGCTATAACAGGCCTTGGAATAACTATGCCAATAGCTACCATAATACTTGCATTTGGAATGTTAATAGGTATTGGGACAACTACTAACATATCTATCAAACTTGGCCAAAAGAAAAATTATGAAGCAGAAGTACTGCTAGGAAATGCAGTAACATTATCCTTAATAATAGGTATTATATTAACTATAATAGGTATTATATTTAGTGAAGATATTCTTATACTATTTGGTGCTAGTGAAAATACTTTAATATATGCAAAAACTTATATAGATATAATCCTTGTAGGAAGTGTAGTTAACTTACTTTCTTTTTCTCTGTATCATTCTATAAGAGCAGACGGAAATCCTAGGATATCATCAGGAATCATGATTCTAGGGTGTGTATTAAATGCAAGTTTAGATTATTTATTTATATTTATTTTTAATTTAGGAATACAAGGAGCGGCTCTAGCTACTATAATAGCGCAATGTGTAACGGCGATACTTACTATTTTGTATTATCTATCTAAAAAATCTAATTTAAAAATAAGGAAAAATAATTTAATATTAAGAAAAGATTTAGTAATTAGCACATTTGCTATAGGTATGTCGCCATTTTTTATGCAGTTAGCTGCAAGCTTAGTTCAAGTTATATCTAATAATGCACTAAGAACTTATGGCGGAGACTTAGCTATTGGTGCAATGACAACAATTTCTTCTATAGCTATGATATTTTTAATGCCTATATTTGGACTTAACCAAGGTGCACAACCTATAATTGGATACAACTATGGAGCTAAAAAATATAATAGAGTCAAAAAAGCATATTTAATGTCTTTAAGCGTAGCAACAATTATATTGTTTATAGGTACATTTTTTATACAAATGTATCCAAAATTTTTTATTGGATTATTCAATAAAGATGAAGAGCTTATGAAAATATCCATACAAGGAATTAGAATCTATTTGTTTATGATGCCAATCGTTGGTATATCAATAACTGGAAGTAACTTTATACAGTCTATAGGTAAGGCTAAAATTGCTATGCTCTTAAGTTTACTTAGACAAGTAATACTTTTAATACCATTTATATTAATACTCCCACAATTTTTAGGACTTAATGGTGTATGGTTATCTCAAGCTTTAGCAGATTTAATATCTACTATACTTACTATAATAGTCTTATACAAAGAATTAAGAAGTTATAAGATATTAAATGATGAAGGAGAAGATATATTAAAAGCTGAGTTAGAAGAATATGCATTAGAAAAAGAAAGTGATAAAGATGAAAAGTAGCTAATATTAGCTACTTTTTTTAATAGAAAGAAAATTATAATTTTTTCATTAGATATATAATTTGAAATATTTAATCTTTTATTGAAATATATGACAAATAGATTAATCTACACAAAAAATCGACTAAAAGTGCTAAAATATTATGATGAAAGTAATATTTATAAAAAGGTGGTGTAAGATGAAAATACTTATTGTGGGGAGGGTTGATTCTCTAATAAAATCAATAGCTCATAGATTCTATAAAGAGGGAAACAAAGTGTTTATTTTAAGTGATGATGAATTAAGAGAACCATATTATAAAAATTATAAACTAGATTCATTAAATTATAAATATGATTATATATTTAAAAATACACACTTTGATAAAGTTATATATATAAATCATAATATTGAAAGTAGTATATTGTTAAATATTTTAGAGTTATCTAAAACTTATGAAACCTCTCAAATTATAATGGTAAATTTAAAGAATAAAAGTAAAGAACATATACTTTGTGAGAATATTTTTAGAGAATTTAAAAGATTATATGATATAAATATGTCTATTTTATACATAGATAGAGTATATGGTGAAGTAAATTTAAAAGAAAAAGAAGATATAGTATTAAACATAATTAAAGATGTAGTAGATAATAAAAATAAGAATTATGATAATAGATTAAAAAATGGATATATTCACTATTTAGATGTGGCAGAGGCTGTATATTTATTATCTAAATATAATATCAATAAAGAATATTATATTTGTGGGTATGAATTAGCTAGTGATAAAGACATATATAATTTAGTATTAAGTACTATAAAAAATAAAGATATCTATACATTAGAAAAAATAAATACTAAAGATTTTAAAGAATTTAAAGAAGATACTAACTTTTATATAAAATTTAGTTTAAGTAAAGAGATAATAACTATATACAATAAGTATATAAATGAATCTAATAGTACTGAAAAAATAAAAGCAATTAAAAAAGATAAAAAACAAAATAAATTTATAAAAGTAACTAAGCCATATGTAGAAAATATAGGTATGTTTTTGATTGTATGCTTTATATCATCATTTTTATCTAAGAATAATTCAATATTTACTATAATAGACTTAAAAATTATATATATAATTGTAATAGGTATGATGCATGGAATGAAGCAATCTGTAATAGCATCTATATTATCTTGTTTATTATTAATATTAAACCAATTATCACAAGGAATATCTATTATATCAATATTTGTACTTAGTCAATCTTTAGTTCAAATGTTAATGTATGTATTGCTAGGAATATATACAGGATATGCTAGTGACTTTAAGAACAATCAAATAAAAGAATTAAAAAGAATAAATGAAGAAAAAAATAGTAAATATGAATTTTTAGAAGATATATACAACTCAACATACGAAGAAAAAAGAGAGTTAGAAGAAAAAGTTATAAGCTCTAAGGATAGTTTTGGTAAGATATATTCTTATGTAAAAGAGCTAGATAGTTTAAAGCCTCAATATATATTAAGATCATCTATAGATATTATGGAAGAGTTTTTAGAAAATAATAATATATCTATATATACTTTAAATAATGATTACTTAAGGCTTAATGTAAAATCTAATAATAAGGATTTTAACCCACTAAAAAGTATCAAAATAAATGATTTATACGAAGCTAAAGATAAACTACTAAATAAAGAAATATATATAAATAAAAACTTAAATCCAAAGTTACCTTCTATGGTAGCACCAATAGTAAAAGACAATAAAATAATAAGTATTATAATGGTAGATAAAATTAAGTTTTCAAAGATGAATTTATACTATCAAAATCTATTTAAAGTTATAGTAAGTTTAATTGAGACATCTATAATAAAAGCTTATAATTACGAAGAAGCAACTATAAAAGAAAGATATATAGACGAAACTATCTTTTTAAGAAAAGAGTATCTAAAAAGTGCCTTAAAAGTATGTGAAATATCTAAGAAAGAGAAGAAATCAGACTATACACTTTTAAAAGTTAATATGTTAAATGATATTAACTATTTATCTAAAGAAATATCTAAGTGCATAAGAAGTACTGATTTAGCTGGAGTATGTAATAATCATGTATACATAATACTTAATAATACTAATAAAGAAGAAAGTAGTATAGTAAAGAATAGATTACTAGGTAAAAATCTAACAGTAAAAATAGTAGATGGAGTAGATGAAGATGATTAAAATATATGTCATTAATTTTTTAATAGGTCTATTTATACTACTACTTATGAAAATTTTTAGAGTGAAAAATGCTTACACCAATTTCTTACTAATTATAGCTATTCCTTTTTTAGGTATTATATATATATTGTTTATTTATTTATTTAAATTTTTTATTAAAAGTGACAATGGACAGTATTTGATAGATAAAGAAAATGAGTATGATAGAAATATAAGTTTGCTTATTAGAGAAGCAGAGCTTAAAAATAAAAAAGATTTAATACCAATAGAAGATGCACTAAATTTAAATGACCATAATATAAAAAGAAATCTAGTTATAGAAATGCTAAAAGAAGATTCATATAAATATTTAGAATTTTTATTAAAAGCACTTAAAGATGAAGATAGTGAGACGTCACACTATGCAGCAACGGCTATAACGCAGCTTAAAAGTAAGCTTACTGTTGCTATACAAGATATGGAAGTTGAGTATTATAAAAACTCTAAGAATAAAGAGGTGAGCAAAGAGTATATAAAAGCGCTCAAAGAATGTATAGATAGTAATTTAATAGACAAAAAAGAAAGAACAAGGTTAACTTATAGCTATAAATTAGCATTAGAAAACTATATAAGAGACATAGAAGATGATGAAAATTACTTAAATGAGCTTATAAAAATATATATAGATATTAAAAACTATGATAAAGCTATAATATATTCTTATAAGTATATGAAAAAATTTGTACAAAGTTATAAACCATATATGTTTTTATTAGAAGTTTACTATACACTTAACGATAAAAAAAATTTTGAAAAAGTTATAAAGTCATTAAGAGAATCTGATATTAAATTAGACAAAGAAGGATTAGACATACTAAGATTTTGGATAGAAGGTGATAATAGTGTTTAGAAAAAGATTTATAATAACTTTTACATCTATAATTTTAGTTTTAGGTTTTTTAATATCTCTTATGAAAAATAACTATATATTTGATAAAATTCAAAATACAAAAACCACAAGCTTAGATAAAAAAGTATACACATCAAAAAAATATGAAAGTGCTAGTAAGAAATACACTGAAAAGTTTTTACTACTAAGTGATGAGAGTGAAGAATCTAAAAAGGTTGAAGGAAATTTTAATGAGATTATAAAATCTATGGATAAGTCTATAGTAAATGAAAATATTAAAAATTTTAATGGTGATATAAAGGGATATAAAGCAGTTATAATAAATTCTGAAAGATTACAAGAGTTTAGTTACTTAGATGAACTTATAAATTATGCTAAATCAGGAGGAAACTTAATATTTGCACAAAGGCCATTGATTAGTGATAATATAAAAAGATATTCAAGTGAATTAGGAATAGAAAGTATTAATGAGCTAATAGAAGCAGAGAATATGTATGTTAAATCTAATATACTTATAAAAGGTAAGGGCCTTAAAAGAACTGAAGATACAGAAAATAGCTCTTTAGATGTTAAGTTAAAAAAAGGTGTTAAGGTTCATATAAGTGCTGATAATAATATACCTCTACTTTGGGAGGAAGAGTTAGGTAGTGGTAAAGTAATATTTTCAAATGGACAGTTTTTAGGTGAAAAGTCTAATCGAGGTATATTAACTGGTATACTTTATAGAACTGGAGATGAGTTTATATATCCTATTATAAACTCTAAGGTTTTAGATATAGATGATTTCCCAGCTCCAATGCCTAATGGAAATTCAGATATAATTTATAAATATTATCATGTTAATGATGAAAAATTCTTTGTTAATATATGGTGGCCAGATATTGTTAGAATGTGTGAAAATTACAATGCAGTTCCAACAGGTTTTTTAATATACAATTACGAAGATGTAACAAATAATATAGAAAAGTTTAATGGAGATGTATATTCTAAAAATTTAGTAACTTTAGGTAGAAACTTACTAAAGGTTGGTGGAGAAATAGGTATACATGGATTTAATCATCAGCCACTTACTACTAATAAATACTTAGTAGGTAAAGAACTTGGATATAAGCCATGGAAAAGCTACGATGAAATGTTAAAAGCGCAGAGAGCGTTAAATAAATTTATACATGAGATATACCCAAACTATATAATAAGGGGATATGTACCACCATCTAATATTATAACAGAAGAAGGTATAAAAGCCTTAAAAAAAGGTATACCAAGTATTAATGTTATAGCATCTTTATATGTAGTAAGTAACGATGAACTAGCTTATGAACAAGAGTTTTCAAAAGGAAAAGATGGAATATACAATTTTCCTAGATATAGTTCAGGTTATGATTTTGAAGAATTTGAAAAGTGGATGATATACAATGGCATAACTATAAATGGAGTATTTTCTCACTTTATACATCCAGATGACATATTAGATCCAGAAAGAAATCGTGGTATGAGCTGGGAAGAACTTAAAAAGGACTTTGAAAAAATTATGGAGATAGTTTATAAAGACTTTAGATGGTTAGAGGCTGATACTATATCTCAAGGTGTAGAATCCTTAGACACTTATCTAAAAACTAAAAGTGTATTTTCTTATGAAAAAAATAATATAAAAGGATATTCAAAAGATACTTCAAAGAATGATTATTATATACTTAGAAGTGATAAAGAGATAATAAAAACTAAAGGATGTAGTTATAAAAAAATAGATGAAGATATTTACCTTATACATTCAACTAATACTGATTTTAGTATAACAACAGGAGGTAAATAATATGAGGATATGTTTAATCGCAGAAGGAAGCTATCCATATGTAACAGGTGGAGTTTCAAGCTGGATTCAAATGCTAGTTAGTAGTATGAAAGAAATTGAATTTGTAATATATGCAATAAGTGCTAAAAATGATGAAGGTCTTACCTATAAGTATGAAATACCAGATAATGTTGTAGAAATTAAAGATATATACTTAGATATAGACGATAATAAAAAGGTTAAAAGTAAAGTAAAATTTAATCTTACAGATATAGAAAAAGAAGTTATAGGTAAGTTTATAGTAGGTGAATACTTTAACTGGAAAGATTTATTTGACTGCATAAATAGACTTAAAAATGTAAATACAGTGGATATATTAATGAGTGAAGATTTTTTTGATGTAGTAAGCGATATAGCAAGTAAATATTATCCACATATAATATTTAACCATTTCTTTTGGACTATAAGGTCTATGATGATGACTGTATTTGAAGTTCTAAAAAGTGATATACCAAAATGTGATATATATCATAGTGTATCTACTGGATATGCAGGATTAGTGGGAGCTTTAGGGAAATACTACAACAAAGATTCTAAGTTTATATTAACAGAACATGGAATATATACAAGAGAAAGAGAAGAAGAGATAATAAAGGCAGATTGGGTTAAAGGTTACTTTAAAGATAACTGGATAAGGTATTTTTACAATTTATCAAGAGCTGCGTATACTTACAGTGATGAGGTTTATAGTTTATTTGAAAAAAATAAAAAGCTTCAAATAGAATTAGGATGTGATAGGAATAAAATAAAAATTGTTCCAAATGGCGTAAAGCTTGATAGATTTAAAAATATAGATACTAAAAAAGATGATGAAAGTATTATATATATAGGTGCTATAGTAAGGGTAGTACCTATAAAGGATGTAAAAACTATAATACAAGCTTTTGTAAATGCAAATGAAGAAATGAAAAATATTAGGCTATATATTATAGGACCTATGGATGAAGATGAAGACTATACTAAAGAATGTATAGACTTAGTAGAATCGCTAGGTAATAAAAATATATTATTTACAGGAAGAGTAGATATATCAAAATATATAGGTAAAATGGACATGTTACTTCTTGGAAGTATAAGTGAAGGCCAGCCACTATCAGTACTTGAAGGTATGGCAGCTAAAAAGCCTTATATAACTACAGATGTAGGAGCATGTAGGGAACTCTTATATGGAAATAATGATAATATAGGACACTGTGGAGTAGTAGTACCTGTTATGGGTTATTCTCAAATGGCAAATGAAATAGTAAATCTAGCAAAAGATGAAAAATTAAGAAAAGAAATGGGCGAAAATGGATATAAAAGAGTATCAACTTTTTATACACAAGATCAATTTATACAAAATTATAGAAAAATTTATGGAGAAATATAAATATGGCAGGAATTGGATTTGAACTTAAAAAGATAATAGATAAAGACGGATACTTTTCTAAAACTAGAACCTATTTTATGTCTTCATTAATAACCATAGGTCCAATGATCATCTCAATATTGTCATTTTTAATTATGCAAGATATATTAAAAAAAGTTGGAGAAACCTACTTAAATATACAATTATTTAGTTCTATAATAATATATGCCTTTTTTATATCATATATATTATCTAATGGTATAAGTATGTTTATATCAAGATTTGTTTCAGATTGCATATATGAAAAAAAGATAGGATATATATTTGAATCTTTAATAGGAAGTATAATTATATACAGTATAAGTGCATTAATAATAACATCATTATTATTTATAAATTCAACTTTAGAGATATATATAAAGTTGGCGACAGTTATGATAACTATAATAATAGGAATAATATGGATAGAAGTGGTGTATTTATCAGCTGTAAAAGACTATTTAAAAATAGTTTTAGGGTTTGTAATAGGTATGTTAATTATAACTTTAGGAACAATATTTGGAATAAAGTTTATAAATATGCCTAAGTTATACATAGCACTTTTAGCTACTTTAATAGGGTATATATTTATATCTATAATGTTTATAGGGATAATTTATAGAGCATTTGGATTTGATAGTTTAAAATTATCAAGGTGCATGAAATTTATGGAGAGTTTAGACAAGTATTTTGAACTATTTTTAATAGGAATATTTTTAGCACTAGGTGCATATTCTCATAATCTTATAATTTGGATGACAGATAGCGCCACAGTAGTTGACAATACTTTTAGAGTAGCCTCATTTTATGATGTTCCTAGTTTTTATGCTTTTTTAAGTGTTATACCAGCAGTTGTAATATTTACTGTAAAAGTTGAAACTTTAATATATCCAAAGTATAAAGAATTTTATAACTTTGTAAGAGATACTGGAAGTATCAATGAAATAAAAAGAGCTAAAAAAGAATTGATAGATTGTGTAGTAATGCATATGACTCATATGATAGAGGTACAGTTTATAGGAAGCTTTGCATGCATAGTATTAGGGTTTAAGTTACTTCCATATATGGGCTTTTTAAGTGACTCTATTGAGATATTTGGTATATTAACACTAGGAGCACTAGCATATATATGTATGAACTTTTTAATTATAATGTTACTTTATTTTGATGCAAGAAGTGAAAGTTTAAAAATAGCAACAGTATTTTTAATAACTACAATAGTATTATCAATAATTACTGTATTTATTGGGAAAGAATTTTATGGATATGGCTTTTTCTTTTCAAGTATAATATCTATGGTATTTGCTTTTAATGAAATAAATAAATTCTTTAACAGGATAGAATACCATATATTTGCAGACCAACCAATGTTTAATATAAAGAAAAAGGGCATATTTAGTAGTATATATGGTCTATTTAATAAAAACAAAGTAGTATAAATAAAATAACCTATAAAGTGGGTAACATAAAGAATCCACTTTATAGGTTATTTTTATAAATATATATTATCTAAGTTTTAATATATTACTTAACAGTTATTTCACCTAATTTAAAGTAATTAGGTATTATTTCATTATTATTAGCAAATTTTATGCTAGGTTTATTATTAGATGGATCTAATATAGATAAAGCTATATTATAATTTCCACTAGATATATGTGAAGGTAATTTTATAGAAGTAGCAAAGTTTATATTTCCAGGCAACCAAGTTGTTATATCTTCATCAATATTTAAACTATAAATAATATTATTATTTTTGTCTATTAATGAAATATTTACAGGCCATTTATAATAAAAAGGAGCTACACCTTCATTTTTTATATTAATATTAAGTTTAAGATTATCATTAGGATTTAAGTTATTATTAAATTTTACAGTATCTATAACATATCTATACCCTAAGGTTTTTAGTACTTTATCAAAATTATACTGAAGTTTCCCTTTTTTATCAGCAGGACAATTAGGTCCTATATAGGTTATATGAGTATCTTGTATTTGCTTTATAGTATTATCTATAGAAAAATCTTTTAAAAAATTCATTCCAGAGTTACCACTTGCAAATTCACCACCAGAAGGTGCATTTTTCCAAAAATCTTTCATAGAAGGTTGATTAACCTTTGTTAGCCAATCTATATATCCATCATTTACCCAAGAGATAAATTCTTTTGTAGATGGTTTATTACCAAGCATATCATTAAATAATCCCATATTATTATCTCTAGCTACTTTGAATGGTCTTCTCATTAATAATTTTTTATTATCAAAGTATTTTACATAATGATCAGCATAAATATTTGCTATTTCTTGTCTAGGAAATGGTATGAAAAAATCATTTGCCTGATAGGTATGCCATTCTCCCCAATGACCTATACTACCTAGAGCTACAAATGCAATTTCTGAAGATTTATTGTATTTATTTGCTAAAGCTTTTATGGCTTCTTCGTGATATTTGATTAATTTTTTATTTTCATAGTTTGGGCTAAATCCACTACCATAAGGTATGTTATACCAAGTTCCGTCCTTACCAATTTCTTTATACAACCAGTTAGGGATATACATTTTGTTTTCACTGTTAGGTAAGTCCATAACCAGTCTTATTATTATTTTTACACCTTTATTTTTCCAATAATCAAAGTTATATTTTTTTTCTATATAATCAAAATCGTATACTCCTTTTTTAGGTTCTAGTTCGCTAAAATATATATTTGCATAAACTAGTTTGTGTGGTTGAGTGTAATCTGTATATTGTGCATCAGGTGCCCATCCCATAAAAGGATTATTTAAAACTGCATCTGATTTAGGTGGAGTATATGTATTTTTAGTATTAGTTTTACAAGATACAGCAGTAGTTGATATAAGTATAAGTGACAATGATGTTAAAAGTGCTTTTATGCGTAGATTCATAATTTCCTCCAAATATTAGGTTCTATAGTTTATTATACCTAATATTTAATAAATTTAGGAATATAAAAATAAGAGTTAAATAGCTATAAATATAAAATATGTTGAAGTTTGTTAAAAAAAATACTATCATTAAATTAGCAGGATTTATAATATAAAGTCATAAGGGTTTTAATCTATAGTAGATTTGTCTTTATGGCTTTTTGTATTAAAATTAATTTTTTGTTTATCAGAGGTGGAGTATGGAGAATTTAGAGTATTGGAAAAAGGAATGGATTAAAGTAGGTAAAGAATATATTTTAGACAAAAACACAGAAGATAAGAACATAAAGGTTTGGGATGAGTTCTCAAAAAATTATGATGAAACAGTTTGTAATAATAGAGTTAAGGATGTTATTAAAAATTTAAAATTAAAGGGATATATTAATGAAAATAGCGAGGTATTAGATATTGGTTGTGGTACAGGCTCATATTCTATAGAATTAAGTAAAATATGCAAAAAAGTATATGCACTTGATTATTCAGATTGTATGCTTAATATTTTAAAAGAAAAGATAAAAAGCAATAATATAAATAATATAGAAATTATTAAAGCTAATTGGAATGATATAGACTTAAACAAAGAGAATATGTATAAAAAATTTGACTTAGTAATAAGTAGCTTAAACCCAGGATGTTATAACCCAAATAGTTTACTAAAAATAAATGAAGCTTCAAATAAAAGTTGTTGTTACATAGCAACAGATGGAAAGTCAAAAGATGATGTTTTAGAAAAGGCAGATGAATTCATATTAGGAAAAAGGCTAGAATTTTGTGGAGTAAGTGATATAATATATCCATTTAATATATTATATTTTAGTGGTTATAGACCGAGTATTTTTTATACAGGTACTACTTGGAAATATAAAACAAGTTATGAAGGTTCAGTAAATAAATTAAAAAATAGATATAAAGAGTACTTAGATAAGTATGAAATCATAGATAAAATAGAAGAATTTGTTAATAGAGAAATTAAAGATGGTATATTTTATCATGAAAGCAAAGTAACTTTAGGGGTTATTACTTGGGAAGTTATGTAAAAATATAAAAGAAAAATTAAATATCTAAATAATAATTACAAAATTTAGTATAATAGCAAATTTTAATTAGAAATTATAATTTTAGAAAAAAATATATAAAAAAACTAATAATATGTTTATGTTGGTATTTTATGGGTATATATAAACTATCAACAAGAAAGTTGAGCTTACATAAAATATTAGTCAGGAGATGTTAAAAATGACATTTAAATCAGAAGTAAAACATATTGAAGAAGAATTAAAAAAAGATGCTGAATGTTTAAAGTATGAACATGAAAGCAGAAAAGAGTTTAAAGAAGAAAAGCACGAAGCACATAAATTTGCAAAAGAATTAAAGCATCAAATGAAAGAAGAAGATAAAGAAGCAAAAAAAGAAGCAAAAGAAATAATAAGAGAAGTTAAAAAAGAAGAAAAAGAACTAGTAAAAGAAGTAAATAAAGAATTAAAAGATGAGCTATTATAATTAAATGGATAATATATAATGAGCAACTTCATATTGATTGAAGTTGCTCATTTTTTAGTATTAAGAATTATTTACGATAGAAAAATTTTGGACTTTTATTTATATAGTAAATTTATGTTATTTTACTTTTATTAAGTAGATGCATTTTATTAAATATAGATAATTAATAAAAAAATTATAATTTCGTAAAAAAGATAATAAATATAAAGCTTTAAAGGAAATTTATAGAAATATAAAGAATATATATAAAAAGTTTTAGTTATTAATATTAGATAATATGTAAATAATTAAATCATATAAATTTAAGAGGTGATAATATGAGCCATATAAGTGCTAAAAATGCTTATAAAAGCTTAGAGGAAAGATTAAATAAATTTCCGCAAGGGGTACCACCATCTAAAACACTTTATGACATATTAAAGGTACTATTTACAGAAAGGGAAGCAACTTTAGTAGCACAACTTCCAATAAGACCATTTAGAGTAAAAACAGCAGCTAAAATATGGAGTGTAAGTGATAGTGAAGCTTTAAAAATATTAGACTCACTTGCTGCAAAGGCAATACTTTTAGATCTAGAAGATGATAAAGGTAAAAAATATATTCTGCCACCTCCTATGGCAGGTTTTTTTGAGTTTGCACTAATGAGAACAAGAAATGATATAGACCAAAAACTTTTAGGTGAACTTTACTATCAATATATGAATGTAGAAGAAGATTTTATAAAAGATTTATTTTATTCGGCAGAAACTAAATTAGGAAGAGTTTATGTACAAGAAGAAGTTTTAACTAATGATGATGAAATAACTATACTTGATTATGAAAGAGCAACACATATAATAGAAACTGCAAGCCATATAGGGGTTAGTATGTGTTATTGTAGACATAAAATGGAACATGTAGGAAAGGCTTGTGATGCACCTATGGATATATGTATGACCTTTAATAATACTGCAAATTCTTTAATTAAAAATAACTTTGCAAGAAGAATAGATGTATCAGAGTGTAAGGAATTACTTCACCAAGCTTATGAAAGTAATTTAGTACAATGTGGAGAAAATGTACAAAAAGGAGTAAATTTTATATGCAATTGTTGTGGATGTTGCTGTGAAGCATTAGTTGCTGCAAGAGAGTATGGAAGTTTACAACCAGTAGCTACTAGTAGCTTTATACCGTATATAGATTATGATGAGTGTATAAACTGTAAAAAATGTCTAAATACTTGTCCTATATATTCAATAGTAGAAGTAAAAGAATTAGACAAAACTACTATAAAAATAGATGAAGATATATGCTTAGGATGTGGAGTGTGTGCAAGAAGCTGTCCTAAGAAATGTATACATCTAAAAAAGCGAAAAGAAAAAATAATAACTCCAGCATCATCAGCTCACAGAGTAGTACTTATGGCTATTGAAAAAGGACAATTACAAAATTTAATATTTGATAAAGGAGCACTTCATAGTCATAGAGCTATGGCTTCAATACTTTCTAGTATACTTAAGCTATCTCCTATACATAAAGCTATGGCAAGTGATCAGATGAAATCTATATATTTAGATAGATTACTTAGAGTAAAAAAATAAAAATTATACTTAGTAATCTTAAGATTATTACTTAAAATAAAAGAAAAAATAGATATAATTATTATATAAATAAAAGGGTAAGGGGATAAGGTAAATGCAAAAATCAAAAGTATATTTTACTAATTTAAGAACAGACCAAAATACAAGTTTACTTATGAAATTAGAAAATCTTATAAAAAAAGCAGGTATAGAAAATATTGACTTTAATGGAAAATTTAGTGCTATTAAAATACATTTTGGAGAACCAGGAAATCTTGCATATCTAAGACCAAACTATTCTAAAGTAGTTGTAGATTTAATAAAGAAAAATGGAGGAAAGCCATTTTTGACAGACTGTAATACTTTATATGTAGGAAGAAGAAAAAATGCACTAGAACATTTAGATGCAGCATATGAAAATGGATATAATCCATTTACAACAGGATGTCATATAATAATAGGTGATGGGCTTAAAGGAACAGATGAAGTTAATGTTAAAATAGATAAAGAGTACATAAAAGAGGCAAAAATAGGTCAGGCAATAATGGATGCTGATATAATAATATCTATGAATCACTTTAAAGGTCATGAATCAACAGGATTTGGTGGTGCGCTTAAAAATATAGGTATGGGGTGTGGTTCTAGAGCAGGTAAAATGGAAATGCACTGTAGTGGAAAGCCAAAAATAAAAGAAAGAAAATGTGTTACTTGTGGTGCATGCGCAAAAATATGTGCACATGATGCTATAAGTTTTAATGAAAGTAAAAAAGCAGTTATAAATCATGATAAGTGTGTAGGTTGTGGTAGATGTATAGGAAATTGTAATTTTGATGCAGTAGATACTACAACATTTGAAGCTAATGATATATTAAATAAAAAAATTGCAGAATATAGTTATGCAGTACTTAAAGATAGACCACATTTTCATATAAGTTTTGTAATAGATGTAAGCCCTAATTGTGATTGCCATTTTGAAAATGATTTAGCAATAATACCTGATGTTGGTATATTTGCATCATTTGACCCAGTAGCACTTGATATGGCTTGTGTAGATATGGCAAATAAACAAAGTGTAATAAATGGAAGCTACTTAGATGAGAAAAAACATAATACACACGATCATTTTATAAATACACACCCTGAAACTAATTGGGAAGTATGTGTTGATCATAGTGTAAGTCTTGGTATAGGAAATAAAGAATATGAATTAATAGAAGTATAAAACAATAAACTAGCTTAAAGTCTATACTAGATTTGAGCTAGTTTTTTTGTTTTATTAATTCTTATATATACAAATATATAAAACAAAGGATAAAATTAAATATTTTAAGATAATTATATAAAAAACTATTTACTCTAACATAATGTTATAGAATAGAATTTCATTAGGAGGTGTAAAAACGTATAAAATAAGTGAGGTATCAAAATTAACAGGCATAAGTGTAAGAATGTTACACCACTATGATAATATAGGAATATTAAGGCCAAGTAGAGAAGTTGAATCTAATTATAGATATTACAGTGAAGATGATATATTAAGACTTTATCAAATACTAGTATTTAAGGAATTAGACTTTAAATTAAGCGAAATAAAAAATATATTAGATGATAAAAATTTTGATATAGAAAATGCCTTAAGGGTACAAAGAAAACTTATAATGAAAAAGAAAGAAAGGCTAGAAAATATAATAGATTCTATTGATGAAACAATAAAAAATTTAGGAGAGAATAATATGAGTAAAAAGGATTTTAACGCTTTTAGTTATGATGATATTAAAAAGCATGAAGAAAAGTACAAAGAAGAGACAGAAAGAAGATATAAAGATAGTGATGCTTATAAAGAAAGTAGGGAAAAGACATCAAAGTATTCAAAAGAAGACTGGGAAAAAATAAGTGAAGAAGCTAATAATATATATATTGAGCTAGCAAATTTAATGGATAAAAATCCAGATGATGAAGAAGTTCAAGTATTAGTACAAAAATGGAGAGATCATATAAGCAATAATTACTATAACTGTACGGTAGAAATATTTAGAGGATTAGCTCTTATGTATGTAGCAGATGAAAGATTTACTAAAAATATAGATAAGCATAAAAAAGGGCTTGCTAAATTTTTAAGTGATGCTATGAATGTTTATTGTGATAATAAAAAGTAATGATAATTTTAAAATACTAAAAATATTAATAGATAAAATGTTTGTTGACAAATAATGTATAAATATATACTATTTATATTGAAAAAAGAATTATTAAATTTAGAAATTAAGCCATGAAGGTTTACACGAATAATATAAGTGTATCTTCATGGTTTTTGTTTTTGGGGGAGAAAACTTATGAAAACTTGGGAAGAAGTAATCAAATTTCATGGACATGAATGTCCAGGGCTAGCTATAGGGTATTTAGCTTCTAAAGGAGCTAAAGAATACTTAGAATTAGAATTTGCTGAGGATGAGGAGGTTGTTTGTATAGCTGAAAATGATGCATGTGGACTAGATGCAATACAATTAATGCTTGGGTGCACTGTAGGTAAGGGAAATTTACTTATAAGACTTAGGGGAAAAAGTGTTTATCATTTTTATAATAGAAAAAATAATAAATCTGTTAGAATGTCTCTAAAAAATAGGGATAAAAGCTTATCAAGAGAAGATTATAAAAATCTTTTGATAAATGCTAATCCAAAAGATTTATTTGATTTTACACCAACTAATATAAAACTTCCAGAAAAGGCTAGATTATTTTTATCTGAGACTTGTGAGGTATGTAAGGAAAAATCATCTGAACAATTTATAAGACTTCAAGAGGGGAAGAAGGTTTGTTTAGATTGTTATAGTGATTATAAAAGATTTTTTTAGATATTACTAAGATGGAAATAATTTATCAAATGGAGGAGATATGCTATGAATCAAGTACAGTTTTTTGATAGTATAGCAAAAGATTGGGACAACATAATCGAAGTAAATGAATTAAAAATAAATACTCTTTTATCTAAGCTAAATATTAAAGATAATCAAAGTATATTAGATGTAGGAACAGGAACTGGCGTATTAATACCTTTTTTAAAAAAATTAAATAAAACTGGATTTATAAAAGGTGTTGATATATCTACTCAAATGCTAGATATAGCAAAAGAAAAATTTAAGGATACTAAAAATTTATCCTTTGAGGAGTTAGATGTTGAAAACGATAATATAAATGAAAAGTTTGATAAAATAATTTTATATTCAATGTTTCCACATTTACAAAATAAAACGTTAACTATTAAGTCATTAGTAGAAAATAATTTAAAAGAAAATGGGCAACTTATGATAGCTCATTCTAATAGTAGAGAGTTTTTAAATAATATGCATAAAGAAAAAGATGAAACTGTTAAAAATGATAGGCTTATATGTGTTAAAAAACAAAAGTCATTATTTGAAGATGTAGGGTTAAATGTAAGTGAAGCTTTTGAAAATGATGAAATTTATTATTTAATAATAGATAAAAATTAATAATTTAGCTTTTAGGGGGATATTTTTATGAAAACAAAAAAAATAATTTTATCGGGGATATTTATTGCATTTGGAATTATATTACCTATGTTTTTCCATACATTTAATATGGCAGGATCAATATTTTTACCAATGCATATACCAGTTTTAATAGGTGGATTTTTATTAGGACCACTTTATGGAGGATTAGTAGGATTATTGACACCTATATTAAGTGGGTTTATGACAGGTATGCCACCATTAGTTCCAGTTATGCCTATAATGGCTTTTGAATTATGTGCATACGGAGTTATAAGTGGATTTTTATTTGAAAAAACTAATAAAATATATATAAGTCTTATAGGTGCTATGATAGGTGGTAGATTATTTGCTGTTTTGGGGGCATTCATTGTTTCTTTAACTTTAGCACCAAAAGTTAGCCCATTTATGTTTGTATTTGGAGATTTAGCTAAAGCTATTCCTGGAATGCTTATACAACTAATATTTATTCCTATTTTAATTAAGTTTACAACTAAAAATCCAGAGATAAAGAGAAGCTTAGCTTCTTAAAAATTATATAAGATAAAAAAATAGATTTTCAAAATATTAAAAATAAAAGAGTAGGTAAAAATTTGCCTACTCTTTTATTTTATAAAATGTAAAAATTTATATATATCTATTAATTTTGAATACTCTCACTACCAATATTTTTAATTTTACTTTCAGGCATTTCACTAGAAAAATTCCAAGGATCTCTTACGATTAATTTGTTTGCAAATGGTATGAAAGTTGAAAGTAGTGTTGAAATCAATAATAATTGACAGAACCAAACTAAAGGCATAACTTGCATAGGAGATACTTTTCCATTTGTGAAACTAGTTAAAATTAGCATCTGAGCACCATAAGGTAAAAAGCCTTGTAAAATAGAAGAAACAGTACTTAAAATAGCAGCGCTTCGTCTAGGGTCAACTTTGTATCTATAACAAAGTTTTTTAGCTACAGGTCCATTTATTATAATGGCAACTGTATTATTTGCAACAGCTATATCTGTTAATGCAACTAAAACACCTATACCAATTTCTGCTGATTTTTTATCTTTAATAAACTTTTGAACAGCTACAAGAAGTGCTTCTATACCACCAGCATGAGTTACCATTTCGGCAAGACCACCTGTTAAAAGAGATAACAAGAAGATATCTGTCATATTTGTAAAACCTGTGTAAATACTTTTTACAAAAGTTAATATTGTCAAATCACCATAATACATTCCTATTGCTCCAGCTAAAAATATTCCACCAGTTAAAACTAAAAATACATTCATTCCAGCAACTGCTAATACCAATACAAATAAATAAGGTAAAACTTTAACTAAGTTAAAATCATAAGCTTGAATTGTAGTAGGAACTTCTGGCTTACCAAATACAAATAGTAAAATAATTGTAATAATGGCAGGAACCAAACTTAAATAAAAGTTTATTCTAAACTTATCTTTCATATCACATCCTTGAGTTCTTGTAGAAGCTATTGTAGTATCTGAAATTATAGAAAGGTTATCTCCAAGCATGGCTCCACCTAAAACACAAGCCATTACAAGGGGAAGAGAAGCACCAGTTTTTTCAGCTACTGCAACTGCAATTGGACCAATTGCTGCAATACATCCTACTGAAGTACCTGTAGCAGTAGATATGAAACCAGAAATTAAAAATATACCAATTACGATAAATTGTGAAGGTATGTATGTTAAACCTAAGTTTACTGTTGAATCAACGCCTCCCATTTGTTGGCAGACACTAGCAAAGGCTCCAGCTAATAAATATATTACACACATTATTATAATGTTTGAGTTACCACAACCTTTAACGAAAATATCAAATTTTTCATCAATAGAACCTTTAATTAAGAAAAAAGCTGCTAAGACACCACAACTGACAGCTACTGGGGCTGGGAATTGATAAAAGGCCATTTCTACGCCTTGAGCTTGAAGAATTATACCACTTCCTAAATAAACTGCTATAAAAACTAAAAATGGAATTAAAGCTTTAAAACTCGGTTTGACTTTTTCTTCTTTTCTCATAAGAATTCTCCTTTTGAATTAAAATTGTGACAATTAAGACTTTAAAAAAATTGAACCTAGCTTAATTAAACTAGGTTCAATTTTAAAGCTTAAAGTAAATCTAAGGCTTGTTTTAAATCATCTATTATATCTTCAGGGTCTTCAAGACCTACAGAAATTCTTATTAATCCATCTGAGATTCCAGCTTCAGCTCTTTCCTCAGCTGTATAAGGAGAGTGAGTCATTGAAGCAGGATGTTGTATTAATGTCTCGCAATCACCTAAGCTAACTGCAAGAGTACATAATTCTAAAGAGTTAAGTAATTTTTTACCTGCCTCTAAGCCACCTTTAACTTCAAATGCTATCATACCACCTGGTAAATGCATTTGTTTTTTAGCTAATTCACGTTGAGGGAAGCTTTCAAGTCCAGGATAGTTAACTTTTACTACATTTTTATGTCCTTCTAGGAATTTAGCAACTTCTAGTGCATTTTTACTATGTTTATCCATTCTGATTTGTAAAGTTTTCATACCTCTTAATATTAAGTAAGCATCAAATGCGCTAAGTACAGCACCTGTCATATCTTTAACACCAAATAATCTTACTTGGTTTATAAAGTCTTGTTTACCAACAACAAAACCTGCTATAACGTCTCCATGTCCGTTTAAGTACTTAGTTGCAGAGTGAAGTACAACATCAGCTCCCCATTCTAGAGGTCTTTGTATGTAAGGTGTACAGAAAGTATTATCTACCATAACTATACAATCTTTCTTTTCATGAGCTATTTTAGCAACAGCTTCTATATCTATTAATTTTAAGTCTGGATTTGCTGGAGTTTCTAAATAAACAACTCTAGTATTTTCTTTCATAGCAGCTTTAATTTCTTCTAAATTAGTAGCATCTACAAAAGTTACTTCAACTCCATATCTTGTTAAGCCATGATTTAATAATGCAAATGTACATCCATATAATGTCTTAGACGCAACTACATGGTCTCCTGCTTTTAAGGCTGTCCATAATGCTGAAGATATAGCTCCTATTCCTGATGCAGTAGACATACAAGCCTCTGCGCCTTCTAGTAAAGCTACTTTTTCTTCTAATTGAGCATTAGTTGGATTTCCTAATCTTGAGTATATGTATCCACCTTCTTGAAGTGCAAATCTTCTTCCACCTTGTTCAGCACTATCAAATACAAATGTTGATGTTTGGCATATTGGTGTAGTTAATGCTCCAGATACAGGATCTTTATGATGTCCTCCATGTATCGCTTTTGTAGCAAATCTTTTGTTTTTTAAGTTTTCCATAGTAATTCTCCTCCTAGATTTTGATTAATATAGTAGTGTCTTACTTCATGAAAACGATTGCTGCTGTTTTCTTTTTTAATATAACACTATTGTAATTTATTGGCAAATTAAAAAATAGGTATGAAACTTAAAATAATAAAAATTTTTTAAACTTAATTTAGACAAATTTTGACTTTAGATTATTTAGGCTTAAAAAAAATTTTAT
>NZ_JADNAJ010000020.1:0-9090 GCF_015550185.1 Romboutsia sp. 1001285H_161024_C4
TACCTGGTTGATAGGTCGAAGGTGTAAGTGCAGTAATGTATTTAGCTTATCGATACTAATAGGTCGAGGACTTGACCAAAATCATTAACTAAATGATATACAGTTTTCAGAGTATTAACTCTAAAAGATAAAGATTATGTGGTTATTATAGCAAAGAGGATACACCTGTTCCCATACCGAACACAGAAGTTAAGCTCTTTAGCGCTGATGGTACTTGGGGGGCGACCCCCTGGAAGAGTAAGACGTAGCCACGTAGTCTTTTTTTATGCAAAAAAATAAATATAATTGTTTTTCATACCATATATTAAATCTAATAAATAAAATATATAATTATATAAAAAATATTAGAAGCATTGAAATAGCTAGAGTTAGAGATTGTAAAAATTAAAATTTTTTAAAACTGAAAAAACTTTTTTGAATAATACTATTGAAACTTGATAATATATATAATATAATGATTATCAAATAGAAGAATTAATAAAAAGCTTTGAAGGAAATTAGTAAAGAGCAAGTTTGTATTCAGAGAGTGAGTGGTAGGTGTGAACTCATTACAATGGTTTTTGAATCTATTCTGGAGCTTCTACCGAAACAATAAGGTAAGACGTATACCTACGTTACAGGTTTGAGAGGGTTATATTTTTATATAACCAATTAGGGTGGCAACGCGGATAACAAGACTTTCGTCCCTTTCATAGGGGAATGAAGGTCTTTTTTTAATGCAATAATTACCCTAAGATTAAGGTTTTAGATAAAAATACATGTATTAGAAAACGTTATTTATGACTAAAATTAATTTATTAGCGCTGGTAGATTAACAAAAGTTATAAGTTTTGAATAGGTTAATTAAAGTAAAATAAATTATAAAATATAAGGAGGAATTAGCAATGTTAGATGTCAGAAGAATAAGAGAAAATTTAGAAGATATAAAAAAAGCTATGGATAGAAGAGGCGAAAAAGAATTCGACTTAGATGCTGTAGTTAGATTAGATGACGAAAGAAGAGAATTACTTAAAGAAGTTGAAGTAATGAAGAATGAGTTAAATGTAGAATCTAAGAAAATACCTCAATTAATAAAAGAAGGTAAAGATGTAGAGGCAGCTAAAGCTCAACTTAAAGAATTATCAGATAAGATAAAAGGAATGGATGAAAAAGTTAGAGCTGTAGAAGCAGAGATGGAATACAACTTAATGAGAATACCAAATGTACCTCATCCTGATGTTCCGCAAGGAACAACAGATGAAGATAATGTTCAAATAAGAACTTGGGGAGAACCTACAGAGTTTAACTTTGAACATAAGGCACACTGGGATATAGGAACAGGATTAGGAATATTAGATTTTGAAACTGGAAGTAAAATAACAGGTTCAAGATTCACTTTATACAAAGGATTAGGAGCTAGATTAGAGAGAGCGTTAATAAACTTCTTCTTAAATACTCATACAGCTGAGCATGGATATACAGAAGTTTTACCTCCTTTCATGGCTAATAGAACTAGCTTTATAGGAACAGGTCAATTACCTAAGTTCGAAGAAGACATGTTCAAAGTTGAAGGTGTTGATTACTTCTTAATACCAACTGCTGAAGTTCCTGTAACAAATATACATAGAGATGAAATATTAACAGTTGACCAATTACCAATAAAATATTGTGCATATACTCCATGCTTTAGATCTGAAGCAGGTTCTGCTGGTAGAGATACTAGAGGATTAGTAAGACAACATCAATTTAACAAGGTAGAATTAGTTAAATTTGTTAAGCCAGAAGATTCTTACGATGAGTTAGAAAAATTAACTAATGATGCAGAAAAAATGTTACAATTATTAGGATTACCTTACAGAGTTGTTAAGATATGTACAGGAGACTTAGGGTTCACTGCAGCATTTAAATATGACTTAGAAGTATGGATGCCAAGTTACAACAGATACGTTGAGATATCTTCTTGTTCAAACTTTGAAGATTTCCAAGCTAGAAGAGCTGGTATAAGATTCAAGAGAGACAAAAAATCTAAAGCAGAATACGTTCATACATTAAACGGATCTGGATTAGCAGTAGGAAGAAGTTTAGCTGCTATATTAGAAAACTATCAACAAGAAGATGGTTCAGTAGTAGTTCCAGAAGTATTAAGACCATACATGGGTGTAGATGTTATAAAGAAAGAAGAATTATAAGATCTAACGCAATTTAGACATATATTAAGAAGATCATTATCTATATATAAAGGCCAACAGATTTCTGTTGGTTTTTATATATAGTGATATAATATTTTTAACAAGAAATAGGATGCAACTGTATGTAGTTTAGAAAAATATAAGCTATAGATAGTCCTCACAAATTTAACCCTTGTAACCTAATGATATTATAGTCTATTTAAGTTACAAATATAGCCAATTTACATTGTTTAATATTACTTATAATTAAGAATTATGCAATAGTAACTAATTTTAACTTGTACAAATAAATTAAAATTCAGTTGAATTATAAATGTAACTATGATAATATAGAAGTGTTATAAGTTCTAGGAGGAAATATGAATAAAGAACTATATATGAAAGAAGCCTTGAAAGAAGCAGATAAAGCCTTTAAAAAAGGCGAAACTCCTATAGGAGCCATAGTAGTTAAAGATGGCAATATTATAGGCAGAGGACATAATTTAACTGAAACTTTAAATGATAGCACAGCTCATGCTGAGATTGTAGCAATAAGAGAAGCTGCTAGAAACTTAGGTGGATGGAGACTTATTGATTGTGAATTATATGTTACAATGGAACCTTGTATTATGTGCAGTGGGGCTATAGTTAATTCTAGAATAAAAAAACTTATAATAGGAACTAAACATATAAAAAACGAATATACAGAAAATCAGCATAAATTTAAGACTGATTACTATGAACGAAATAATATAAATGTCTTATTCGGTGTTTTAAAAGAAGAATGTTCTAATATATTACAGGAATTTTTTAGAGCTCTTAGGAAAAGATAATAAGGAGAGATGGTCGAGTCGGTCGAAGGCGCTCGCCTGGAAAGTGAGTATACGTCAAAAGCGTATCGTGGGTTCGAATCCCACTCTCTCCGCCAGAGGAAAATTTAAATATGGTTATAAGTTTGCTGTACTAGATGGGGAGGTAGCGGTGCCCTGTAACCTGCAATCCGCTATAGCAGGATTGAATTCCATCTAGAGGTTTATATCTTGTAGGGCTGCCCTGAATAAGTGGTGTTGACACTTAGGTCCTACGCAATGGAAGCTCATGAACCCCGTCAGATCCGGAAGGAAGCAGCGGTAAGTGATCACTTCCGTGTGCCGTAGGGGTGCCTAAGTTGAGCTAACTGTTTAGGTAACGCCTATGAGAGTAAATCAATAGATGGTGTACAGCTTTAATATATAAAAAACAAATCTCTTATTATAAGAGATTTTTTTTAATTATAAGAAAATCATGAGTTTTTTACTCTATGCATAATTTTAGAAATATATTAATGAGTATACAAAATATGATTAATAGATATGGTATAAAAAATATGTTTTTTTATACTTTTAATAAAATTAGTTAAGATAATTTATATTTTAAAATAAATTTAGTTTGATTAGTATATATTTACATTTAATAACGTTAATAATTAATGTAGGTTGTATTTTATATAAAAATAAATACTAGCATTTAAAATATAAGTAATGTGATGATATAATTAGATAAAAATAGATTAATTGTATGAAGTTTATTTAAGGAGAGATAAGAATGCATAAAGCATTATATAGAGCATATAGGCCACAAAATTTTGAAGATGTTGTGGGCCAGCAACATATAATAAGAACGTTAAAGAATCAGATAGAAAGTAATAATGTAGGACATGCATATTTATTTACAGGAACGAGAGGGACAGGTAAAACATCTACGGCTAAAATATTTGCTAGAGCAGTTAATTGTGTGCAAAGTAAAGACCAAGAGCCTTGTAATGAATGTGAAGTATGTAAGGATATAATAAATGATAATATAATGGATGTTGTAGAGATAGATGCGGCATCTAACAATAGTGTAGATGATATAAGAGAGCTTAGAGAAAGTGTTAAATATTCGCCTACAAAGGCTAAATATAAGGTATACATAATAGATGAGGTTCATATGTTATCGCAAGGGGCCTTTAATGCACTTTTAAAGACATTAGAAGAACCGCCATCATATATAATATTTATATTAGCTACAACTGAACCTCATAAGATACCGGCTACAATACTATCTAGATGTCAAAGATTTGACTTCAAAAGAGTTACGGTTAATGATATGTCTGAAAGAATGAAAAAGATATGCAATGAGGAAAATATAGAAGTTGAAGATAAAGCACTTAACCTAATAGCTAGAAATGCACAAGGTGCACTGAGAGATGCCTTAAGTATATTAGATCAATGTATATCTTTTGGTGGTAACAAAATAGAATACAAAGATGTAGTTGAATTATTAGGAACAGTAAATATAGAGCAATTATTTGAGATGTCTCAGTTCATAATAAATCAAGATACAAAAAACTCTCTTCAAGCACTAAATGAATTTGTAATTTGGGGTAAGGATATAAGAAATTTAATTAATGATTTAATAGACCATTTTAGAAATCTTATGGTTTGTAAGGTGTCAACTGAATTAGATGAGATAATTTCTTTACCAGAAGAGACTATAGATAAATTAAAGTCCCAAGCTGAAAGTGTAGATGTAAATGATATTATAAGAGTTTTAAATATATTATCTGTTACACAAGATAGCATGAAAAGCTCATCGAATCCAAGGGTTCTGGCTGAAGTTACTATGATGAAAATAGCCCAACCTATGTTTGATGAAAGTAAAGAAGCTTTAATAAAGAGAATAGAGAATTTAGAGAAGAAAATAGAGAGTGGAAATATAAAGGTTAATAGCAACAATATAGAGAATACTAATAATATAATAGAGGAAAAAGAAATAATAGAGACAGATGAAGTAGTATACGAATCTGTTAAAAGTGAAGATGTTAAGCTTATAGAGTCATCATGGCCTAAGATTAGAAAGAGTATAAAGGATGATAAGCAAAGTAAACAAATGCCAGTATACTTCTTATTAGGTGATGTAAGTAGTTTTAACGTATATGAAAATGTGTTATATCTAATATACGCAGATGGATTTGCGTTTGCTAAGAAAAGACTAAGCGAACCTGATACTATAGCATATATAGAAAAAGTAATAAGAGAAACTATAAGTAGAAGTTTTAATATAAAAATAATATTAGAATCTGAAGTTAAAAACATAGACTTAGAAATAAAGAGTGGAAAAGTTGATAAAGGTGAGGAGATTCTAAAAAGTATAGTAAATGAGGAGATACTAGAAATAAAAGATAGTGTCGAAGAAAATGAAAGTAAATAATAAACACTAATATGATATAATATTAAAATAAAATAGTTTTAAGGAGGAATTTAAAATGGCTAAAAGAGGTTTTGGAGGCGGAATGATGCCTGGAAATATGAACAATTTATTAAAGCAGGCTCAAAAGATGCAAGAAAACATGCAAAAAATGCAAGAAGAATTAGAAGCTAAGGAAATAGAAGCTTCAGTTGGTGGAGGAGCTGTTACTGTAAAAGTTAACGGTAAGAAAGAAGTTTTAGATATAAATATAAAACCTGAAGTTGTTGATCCAGATGACATAGAGATGTTACAAGACTTAGTATTAAGTGCTATAAATGAAGCTTTAAGAAATGTTGATGAAATGCAATCATCTCAAATGGGTAAATTAACTGGAGGAATGAACATACCAGGGTTATTCTAGTAGGTGATAATATGCAATCTTATACAGGGCCTATAGCTAGGCTTATAGAAGAATTTTCAAAGCTTCCAGGGGTAGGTAGAAAAACGGCTCAAAGATTAGCTTTCCATGTAATAAACATGAATGTTAATGATGTAGAGTCTTTATCTAAAGCTATCTTAGAAGCTAAGAGAGAAATAAAATATTGTTCAGTATGCTGTAATATAACAGACACAGACCCTTGTAGTATGTGTTCTAATAAAAACAGAGATGCTGGTGTAATATGTGTAGTAGAAGATCCTAGAGATGTTGCTGCTATGGAGAGAACAAGAGAATTTAAGGGGCAATATCATGTATTAAATGGAGTTATATCTCCTATGGATGGTATTGGACCTGATATGATAAAAATTAAAGAGCTAATCCAAAGATTAGGAAATCAGGATGTAAGAGAAGTAATAATGGCTACAAACCCAACGATTGAAGGGGAAGCTACGGCTATGTATATAGCTAGACTTTTAAAACCTATGGGGATAAAAGTTACTAGAATTGCTCATGGTCTACCAGTAGGTGGAGACTTAGAGTATGCTGATGAAGTAACTATATCAAAAGCTTTAGAAGGAAGAAGAGAAATATAAAAAATCGAGGTATTTACCTCGATTTTTTGTCGTTTATTGATATAAATTTACTCAAATAATATAAGGTACACTTGTTGAATTAAGCAATAAGTTAATGTATAATTTTAATAAATTCATTCAAAATTATTTATAGGAGAATAAAATGAAATCAACAATGAGCCTAGAAGAGAGAAAAGCTTTGAAAGAAAAAAGAGAAAAAAACTTAAAATCTAAAGGAAAAACAAAGTTTACAGAATCTGATGATATGAGCTTATTAATAAAGAAAAAAAACAGTAAAGCTCAGAAAAGCAAAAACTCGTGCTTTAGGAATAATTATAAGAAGTATCAATATGATTATGAAGAAGATTTTTATGAACCTACATACTAATATATATAATTGTAAAATGCCCAAAGGATATTATCCATTGGGCATTTATTATGTAAATTTAATTAAAATTAATTCATAGATAGTAATACATCCTCAACTAAATTAGCTATATTTTGAGAAGAATTAAATTTTCTTATAGATTTTATATTTTTCTTTAACATATCTAATCTAGATGGATCATCTATTAGTACTTTCAGTAAAACTGAAAGAGAATACTTTTTAGTAGTTCTAAGGGCTGCACCACAATTTGAAAGAAAATCTAAGTTTTCTTCTTCCTGTCCTGGAATATAATATGGAACAATCATAGGAACGTCTTTTAATAATGCTTCTGTAGTAGTTAAACCACCAGGTTTTGTTATTAAAACGTCAATAGAAGCAAGTATATCATTCATTTTATTAGTGTACCCAAGTACACATATATTTTTATTATGATTGTGAGTAGCCAGTTTTTTTTCAAGTTTCTCTTTTAAGGATTCATTTCTTCCTGTAATGACTAAAATTTGAAAATCTCTATCAATATTCAGTAATTCTTCTAAGGTTTCTTTTATATTACCAGCTCCAAAGCTTCCTCCCATAAGTAGAACTGTAAGTTTATCAGAAGATAAACCTAATTCATTTAAAACTTCTTCTTTTTCTCTATTACTTAAGAATGATTTTTCTACGGGGATACCAAAAGGTTTGATTTTTTCAGTATCAACTCCTTCATATGCTAGCAATTCTTTTACATACTCATGACCTACTATATAATAGTCTATTTCATTTTGTATCCATGTAGAGTGAGTAGTATAATCTGTAAGGACAGAGATCATTGGAGGCACATCTATAGTATCATGGTGATCACCTAGATGTAAACCGTGATCAGAACCTCCATCACTATGTTTTTTTAGTGTACTTAAAGCTATCATAGGGAAGGGATGTGTACCTATAATTAAATCGGGTTTAGAATCATTTAAAAGCTTTTTGAATTTTTTTGCCATTAAAGATGTAAGCAAATTACCTTTAAACTCATTTTTAGAAACAAGAGAGGTTTCAGAAAATCTGTATACACTACCATAAGCTTTTGGAGTATATATAGCAGATTTTTCATATCCCCTAGAAATTATTTTATCCATTGTATTATTAACTAATTTTAAACTATCCACTATTTCACATTGTATATTAAAACCATCTATCGTTTTTTGTTCTAACTCCTCTTTAATTGCTCGAGCAGCTCTATTATGACCTCCACCAGTTGAAGCAGACATAATCAATACTTTTTTGCTCATACTAAAATCCTCCTAAAATGTAGAGTTATATTGAATAATAATGCAATTTTTTGTATTATTAAATATATTAACTTAGAAAAAATAAATTATGTATTATATTATATACTAATAATGAGTTAATAATAATCTAATATAATATAAAAAAAAATACAAGCATAACAAAATAAATACTTAGGAGCAGATAGATGAAAGTAGTAGAGATATACACTAGCGATACATGTCCACAATGTATAAAAGCTAAAGAGTTTCTAAAAAATAAAAATATTGAATATAAAGAATATAATATATCGAAAGATTTAGATGCCAAGAAAAAGTTGATAGGTATGGGGTATATGTCTATTCCTCTAACTATTATAGATGGAGAACATGTCTTAGGTTTAGATATAAGTAGAATGACACAACTATTAGAGAAATAGTATTTATTGATATAAGGAAGCTTGTGAAAAAGTTTTCTTATATCAATAAAAAGTATAAAAATTAGTATGAAATGTAGAAAAATACATAGACTAAATCACAGATAATAATAGATTAAGAAAAAAATTAAAAAAAGTTTAAAAAAAGTATTGACGATATAAATGTAAGGTGATATAGTATTACTTGTCCTTAAGAAAAGGGCAAAAACGAAAATGAACTTTGAAAATTAAACAGTAGGTTAATTTATATAACTAATGATTCTTAAAAGAATCGAAAACAAACCAAGCCAGATATTCAGATAATGATAGTCTGAGCAGGTAACAACTTTTATTTGAGAGTTTGATCCTGGCTCAGGATGAACGCTGGCGGCGTGCCTAACACATGCAAGTCGAGCGATTCTCTTCGGAGAAGAGCGGCGGACGGGTGAGTAACGCGTGGGTAACCTGCCCTGTACACACGGATAACATACCGAAAGGTATGCTAATACGAGATAACATGTTTTTATCGCATGGTAAAAATATCAAAGCTTTTGCGGTACAGGATGGACCCGCGTCTGATTAGCTAGTTGGTAAGGTAACGGCTTACCAAGGCGACGATCAGTAGCCGACCTGAGAGGGTGATCGGCCACATTGGAACTGAGACACGGTCCAAACTC
>NZ_JADNAJ010000021.1:0-7378 GCF_015550185.1 Romboutsia sp. 1001285H_161024_C4
TTTATTCACCTCCCCCAATTACAAATAACATTTTCATTATACCATATGCTTTCTCTATTTTTCAGCACTTCTCTATTATAGTGCCTATATTCCTTCTTATTTCGATTTTTTAGCCTACATACCTCTATATTCATGTAAATCTATTATTTTATCTTTTATTCTATATATATCACCTTTTACAGCTGACATTGACCCACTTAAGATCAAGAATACAACTATTATTGCTATTATTACTTTTTTAAATTTAGAGTTATCTTTTTCTATTTTAGAGTTCAAGTCCTGTCTCAATGCTCCTGTTATTTTGTTTAATTCTTCTATCTGATTCTTGTTTTTTATCTGACTGTCTTGCAATCTCCATCTTTCTTCCCTCAATTCTTTCATTGCATTTTCTAAGTTCTTCTCTAATTTCTCTATCTTGCTCTCTTTTATCTCTAGTAAGCTTTTTAAGTTCTTCAGTTCTTTTTCGTATTTCAAGTCTATCCCTATTGCCAAGTCCTCCGATTCCTTCTGGGAGTTCATTAACTCTTTCTTCAGTTTCAATATTTCTGTTTCTAGTTCCATTATCTTTAGTTCGCTCATTTTCTAGTTCCTTCATTTCCTCATATAGCTTAATTTGATTTTCTATTATGTCTATCTTTTGATTTTCTTCTTGGATTTTTCTATTGATATCTCCTATTTCAGTTTTTATACCTTTCTTTTCCATAGCTCTTACAGTCGGACCTTCATGTCTTGTTGGAAGTTTATCTATTCCTCGATCTTCATAACTTCTATGGTCTATTCTTTCTTTTCTATTTGCTCTTTCTAATGCTTTATTAGCATATACAGCCCATTGTTCTCTCCAATGTTCTAGAGTTTCTTTTTTGTTCCAATTGGTAGTTTCTATTTTTCTAGATTTTGCATTTCCATTTTTGCTATAAGTTTTATTACCATTTTTATCTAATATATATTCCTTTTTTGCTTTGGCTCCCCATTCTCCATTTTCTTCAAACGGTCTCATAGTTAACATGATATGACTATGTGGATTTCCATCTTTTTTGTCATGGATCACTACGTCAGCTACCATTCCTTTACTTGAAAAATTATCTATTACATATTTTCTTAGTAATTCAATTCTTTCTTTTTCATTTAGCTCTATTGGTAAAGCTATATCTATTTCTCTTGCAAGTTGACTATTTTTACTTTTTTCTATTTGCTCTACTTCATTCCATAATTGCTCTCTATCTAATACCCAATTTGGAGCATTACTTGGTTTGAAAATTTCTTTATAGATTACATCTTTTCTTTTTGTGTAATCATGTATTAATCCATCTCTTTTGTTATATAGTTTTTCACCATTTCGATATGCACTTGATGCAATTGAAGATTTACCTTTTGATCTACTTATTATTTTTGTAGATAAGTGATATATTGCCAATATATATTCCTCCTTTTTTCATAATTAATACAAAAGTATTAATTGTATTTTTTATCTTTATTTTTTATTTTTTTAAAGCTCTCTGCAAGAGCGCACACACCTTTTATGGTGTATAAGTGCGCCTTTCGGATTATATTTTCAATAACATCTTACACTATATATTTATCATCATAAACTTTGCTTTCATTATAGTATTGAAAATTTATTTTTTCAATACTATAATTTCATTTATAAATGAAATTAGGAGGTTTTTATTTTGAATAAAAATAAAAAATTAAATGATATTGAAGAAAAAATAAAGCAATTAAAAGCTCAAAAACAAGCTATTATTCAAAAAGAAAAAGAAAAAGAACGTAAAGCTAGAACTAAAAGATTAATTGAAATTGGAGCTATATTTGATAGTATAGGAATCACCTCTACAGAATTAGCCAATGAATTTAAAAATCATTTTACAGATAATGAAAAATCTAAATTATGGTTAGAAAATTTTATAGAAAAAAATAAGGCTTAGTTTAAGCCTTATTTTTTCTATAATATTTAACTAGTTAAATATTAATTAATCTATTAAAATTAAATCTTTTCCTTTTAAATCCATTTTGTATAACTTAAATTCATCTTCATATGATACAAACCAAATTTGATCATCAAATATATTTATTTTTTCAGCCTCTATATCACTTATTTTTTCTATTTTATTGCTTTTAATATCGATTCTAAATAAATACATATCACTATAATAAATATATTTATCATATAAATTAAAGTTAAGTAAATCTTCATCTAGATCAGTTACTTTTTCTTTTTCATAGTTAAATAAATGCATTTTGTAAAAAGCTTTTTCATCAACATCCATATAGTAAACAAAATCACCATATATAACTGGACAACTCGTTTTAGAATCTGATAGTTTTTGGGATTTATTAGTTTGCAAATCTAATTCATATAACCCATTTCCTTCATTTAACGAATAATACATTTTGTTGTTATAAATATTTATACCAAATGCATTTTCCGCGATTTTTTTTATCTCTTGAGTATTTAAATTCATTTTGTATGTATTTTCTAAAGAGAAAAACATCTCATTCCTTACTATACTCATATCATCTATCCATCCATAATCTTCTGAACCACTAAATATTGCTTCATTATGTAAAGTATCAAGATTTAGCTTGTATATATTCGCAGCGCTTGTATAATAAATATAATTTTCTTTTTTAGTTATATACTTGACATCTGGTATATCACAAAGTTTTATTTTTTTATCTAAATTTAAACTTCTCATATATAATTTCCCATCATCTGAAGTTAAATTACTATAGTATATATCTTCATCAATACAAACAATATTATCATTAACCAAATTACCATAATTTATCATTTTATTTCCTCCTAAAAATCGTACTTAGATTGTACCAAAAAGCAATAAAAAATCTTTTTACTTTAACAATCCTTAAAATTCACTTTAGGGTTATGTTAAATAAAAGTAAAGCCCTTAGAATCCAAATAAATGGACTTTAAGGGCTTTTTTACTAGATATCTTTAAATGTGTTTTTTAGGAATAGTATATTTTTTTCGTAAGAAAATATCTAAAATCGTTTTAATGTATTCGTTTCCAAATATAATAATAGTAATAAGAAAATAAATATAAAAGTAAAAGCATTGAAGAAAATTAAAAATTTATATATAATGTAATTATACTAAAATATAAACATGAAAAATATAAATGTAAAGGGGTTATAAATATGCGCAAAGAGGTAGTTTTTAACTAAACTAACTGAATAAGGATTATTTTAAAAAGTATATGAAAAAATCTTGAATAACTCAAGGTTTATTTGTGGTAGAATCAATTATTGATAATATTGATATTACCATGTTTATTTGTGTACTCTAAAAATAATCAGTATTATAATGAGCATGTTACACCTCTATTTGCAGAATGGGAAAACTGTGTTCTAAACACAGTATTTTTATGTCTATTTTTGCTACATTTATAGATATGGTATAAGATTTTAATTTGAATAGCTTAATAATAAGCTATATAAATTAAAGTTCTATATTTCATGTTTATATTTAGGTTATATAATTATGAGGCTGTAAGTGAATTATATTCATTTACAGCCTTTTTTTGTTTAAGGAGATTATTTTGATGATTTATATATTTAAATATGAAGGTTATGAAAAACAAACAAATTTTTTAAGAAATACTAGGATGGTGATGATTAATGGTTAATAAACTTTCAGCATATAAAACTTATTTATTATTTTCAGCTATTACAGCAATGTGTTTTTCGTTAGTAGCTACAGTTATGATAGTGTATCACATTGAAACGGTTCATTTAAATCCACTTCAGCTTATACTTGTTGGAACTACTTTAGAAGTAGCATGCTTTATATTTGAAATTCCTACAGGCATAGTTGCAGATGTGTACAGTCGTAAACTATCTATTGTTATTGGTGCAGTTTTAACAGGAGTGGGATTTATTTTAGAAGGTTCTATTTCTAGTTTCGTTTTCATACTTGCAGCACAGATTGTATGGGGATTAGGTTCTACTTTTATCAGTGGATCTGTTGAAGCTTGGATTGCGGAAGAAGAGAAAGATAAAGATTTGGATGAAATTTATATAAAGGGAGCACAAGTAGGACAGATAGGATCGGTTATTGGAATAGTACTAAGCACTGTAATAGCTAATTTCTCTGTAAGACTGCCTATTATAGTTAGTGGAGTTTTATTTATAATTCTTGCATTATTTTTATGGTTATATATGCCAGAAAATAATTTTAAACCATCTGCTCCAGAGGATTTAAATACATTCAAAAAGATGGGATATACCTTTAAATCTGGTCTTAAATTTATAAAAAGTAAATCTATAATTATGATTTTGCTTTCAGTAACTTTATTTTATGGATTATCCAGTGAAGGTTATGATAGACTTTCTAATGCACATTTTTTACAAGATACTATGCTTCCTAAACTTGGAAATCTTAAGCCAGTGACTTGGTTCGGAATTTTTGGAATTGCAGGAATGATATTGAGTGCTATAGTAATGCATTTTATGGAAAAGAAGCTTAAGGATGATGATAAGAATCAAAATGGAAAGCTGTTATTATGTATAAATATATTTTATATATCATTTATGTTCATATTTGCTATTACAAAAAGCTTTAACTTAATGCTAATAGCTTATTTAGCAACAAATACCTTTAGAACTATAAATGAACCTATATTTAGTGCATGGCTTAATGGACATATAGATGACAAGGCCAGAGCTACTGTACTTTCTATAAATGGACAAATAAATTCCTTAGGTCAAATTTTAGGTGGACCAATTATAGGAATCATAGCTACAAATATTTCAGTAAGTATGGGTATAGCATGTACTTCGTTATTAGTAACACCGGTATTAGTGTTATATATTGTTGCTATGATAATGGATAAAAAGGTGGTTGATAGAGTTGGAGGTATTGATTATGAAGAAAATAATTAATATAGGAATCGTAGCACACGTGGATGCAGGAAAAACAACTATAACAGAAAACTTATTATATTATAGTGGAGCTATAAAATCAGTTGGAAGAGTTGATCTAGGCAATACACAGACGGATTCTATGGAGCTTGAGCGTAGGAGAGGAATTACCATTAAATCGTCAACCATATCTTTTAATTGGAATAATGTTAAGGTGAATATTGTTGATACTCCAGGACATGTGGATTTTATTTCGGAAGTTGAACGTTCATTAAGTGGCTTAGATGGAGCAATACTAGTTATATCAGGAGTAGAGGGGATTCAGTCACAAACAAGAATATTATTTGACACATTAAAGGAGTTAAACATTCCAACAATAATTTTTGTAAATAAGCTAGATAGAATTGGGGCAAATTTCAATAAAGTATTTGAAGAGATAAAGAAGAATATGTCCAATAAAGTAGTTAGATTACAAGAAGTATATGATGCAGGAAGCAAAGCTGTTTATATAAAAAACCTATTTGATACATGCATAATAAATGATGATGCTATTAATGTTTTATCAGACTTAGACGAAGCATTTTTAGAAAGATATATTGGTGGAATAGAACCTGATAAAGAAGAAATACAAGAAAAGCTTTCATTATATGCAAGGGAAGGAAGTCTATATCCAGTATTTTGTGGTGCTGCAGCAATTGGACTTGGAGTTGAAGATTTATTAGATGGAATTTGTAGTTATTTTTCATTTGCAGGTGATGATTGTGAAAGTGATTTATCTGGGGTAGTGTTTAAAATCGAAAGAACAAGTAAAAATGAAAAGAAGGTTTATGTAAGATTATTTGGAGGAAAAATATCTGTAAGAGATAAAATCCAAGTACCTAATAAGGAGATAGCAGAAAAAGTAAAGAAAATTAATAGGTTAGAAAATGGGGTAATTATTGAAGCACAGAGGATAGAAGCAGGGGATATAGGTATTTTATATGGACTTACAAGTTTCCAAGTGGGAGATGTTATTGGAATTTCAAATAATAAAATTAAAAATATATCTATAGCTAAACCAGCATTAAAAACAACAATTTCTGCAATTGATAAAGAAAAAAATCCAGAGCTATTTAAAGCATTAACATTACTTGCAGAGGAAGATCCACTACTAGAATTAGAGATGAATGACATGGATAAAGAAATTTATGTCAACTTATTCGGTGAAGTTCAAATGGAAATACTAAGTTCTATGTTAGATGATTTATATGGAATAAAAGTAGAGTTTTCGAATATTGAGACTATCTATAAGGAAACACCTAAAGGTTTTGGAGCGTCAATAATGCATATGCAGGAAGACTTAAATCCATTTTGGGCGACAGTAGGCTTAGAAATAGAACCAGCAGGGAGAGGCGAAGGTCTTAGGTATATTTCTAATGTTTCAGTAGGGTCATTGCCAAAATCTTTTCAAAATGCAATTGAAGAAGCAGTTATTAAGACAAGTAAACAAGGATTATTTGGATGGGAGGTTACAGATGTAAAAGTCACTCTTAGCTGTGGTGAATTTTTTAGTCCAGCCAGCACTCCAGCAGATTTTAGAAATGTGACACCTATGGTATTCATGGAAGCATTATATAAAGCACAAACTGTTTTATTAGAGCCATTACATGAGTTTGAGTTAAGGATTCCTCAAAATGCTTTAAGTAAAGCGGTATGGGATTTAGAAACTATGAGGGCAACCTTTGATAATCCTATTGTTATAGGGGATGAATTCTCAATAAAGGGATTAATTCCAGTAGAAAATTCAAAAGAATATAAAATGAAAATAGCTTCATATACAGAAGGTAGGGGAATGTTTGTGACAAAATTTTATGGATATAAGGAAGTTTCCGCTGGATTTGCAAAAGCACGCCAAAAAACAACTTATGATCCATTGAATAAAAAAGAGTATTTGCTTCATAAATTAAACGCAATTAGAGATTAAATTTAAATAGATAAGTTAAATTTTTATAGGCCAACCTGCGTTTTTTCTGCAAAATTGCACCAAAATTTGTTCAAATCTAGTAATACCAATTAGTACATAGATGATAAATTAATGCACTAATTGGTATATATGTTGAGAATGAAAGATTATTTGTATAATATTATAGGCCTAGCTATCATATTCTCGAAAAAAAGCACCAAACATTATCTAAAGCATTGAAATAGCTGTATTTTATGAAATTTCAATAATAAGCAAATTTAAGACCTTGTTGTCACTAATTAATGACACCAAGCAATTGATTGTAATAACTAGATTGATTTATATAGTGTCAGTATTTCAATTATGGCACAAAAAAAGAATCTACCGATTTAAATCGATACATTCATTGCAATTGCTTATATTGAACAAACTTTGGTGCTTTTTTTCGGAAATATGATAGCTAGGCCTATATAACTAATCTTAAAATTTAGATTTAGGGAATAGTTATATGTAAAAAAGAGTGAACATATTGAAATTACTACATTTCAGTAAATACAC
>NZ_JADNAJ010000022.1:0-7224 GCF_015550185.1 Romboutsia sp. 1001285H_161024_C4
TTGTAATATCTTTTTTCTTTTTGAAAATATTTATATCCATTTTCTCTTATAATTTTTTGAAGATATTTTTCTCCTATCCCTAGATTTTTCCTAATACAAGTTACAGTTTTTCCTTCACTTAATTTTTCATTTATGTACTCAATTTTTTTATCTATATCTAATTCCAAAAACTCCTCTTTAGTCATTTTATCTCCTTTAAAATAATCAATTTTTTTGTAATACATTTGTAGTATATTACAAATGTATTACAAACTCCTTTTAATATTTTTTATAAAAAATAAAAAGCCCTCTGCAAGAGCCTTCGGAGAAAAAAGAGCATAAGGAGTTTTTGTCCCCATCTGCGATTTGGGTCTGGGCAAAGCCCAGTAATACTCTCATTTTAAGTAAAAAAATCATGACCCCATGAAAAAATGAATTGCCTCCACTTTTGCCACCAATTCTGCATCCAAAATGCATCCTAAAAAATAACCTATTTTATACTAAAAAAAACAAGTGATAGGACTTGATCCATCGCTTGTTTTTTTATTTTTTAACTATACTTTTTAGCAAGTTCTATTAATATTATTGGGATCAATATACAGTTAGCTATAGTAATAATACTCATGTCATGAACATCTAAAGTTAGTATCCAAAAAAGAGCAGCAACAATGAATATTTTTTCCATCTTAGTAAATATTTTTAAGAATTCTTTCACCGTCTAAACCTCCCTATAATTAAGCCTATCGGCTAACAACTCCTTATAACCTATCGGTCTTCAGTCGTACTAACGCAGAGTTCAAATGACCAACTCAGAAGAGGGTTGTCCATCAAACTCTTTTGTTTTATAAGTTTCTTATGTACTTGCTTATATGGTTTTTATATAATACCAGATTCGAGTTAATTTTGGACAGAGTTAGCCTACGAACAAGTCGCAAGCTAACCTCCTATCAGGTATATAATACCGTCATCTCGCCATGTATACGACCATGGAACGTCTAGGACTGATACAGTCAACATAACACCTCATAATTTAATATAGACTACCATTTCCCCCAATAGTCGGTATCGTTATGTTTGCACAAAGAAATGCCACAAACCTCGCTTTCAACATATGTAGTATCGAGTCACTACTCTCTGCCCTTCTTGATGGTATCAGACATCAATATATGCAGTTGGGACTTTAACCCAAGTGTTTAGTCGGCTACCCCTGTACTCTGTCGAGCCATTCGGTTTGCTCTAGGTCAAACACTCTCCCTTATAAAACCCTATCTATTCAATTTTTTATATGTATGTAAATATTTCTTTTCTCAGCTAATATTAATTATCGAGCCTAATATCAATGCTCCCATTCTCTCAAGCCGTTTAAGTATGGTGTAAGCTAATACTAATTAATCAAGCATAGTATCAATGCTTTCCGACCTCAAGCCTTGTCTAAAAACTAAAAAAAGCTATTCTCAACTGTGAGAATAGCTCGATATTTCATAAACCTTTTTTAAATTTATAATCTTGTATAATTTTCAAGTATATATTATACTAATCTTGATTATAAATTTAAGAGTAAACTGTTGTTGTTCTAATAAGTATGGCTGTACTTCTTAGTAATAACAGTTTATAAGGCTTACTTGTACTATCTAACTGCTACCAACAGTTGGGTACTAATTTCCGATTAGGTTTGGCGACCGAAAGGGAAACTTGTAAGTCTTTTTTATTTTGTTTTCTAAATACATAATATAGTTTTTTACATAAATTTACAAATCTTTTTTGTTAAAAAACTATATTTTTTTAAAACTTTCATAGATATAATAAAAAAATCCTAAAGGAACATTAATGCTACTTTAGGATTTTTATTATTTACAATTAAATATACGTTATAATATTTTTCTTAATATAATCTTGTTATATGAAACAGAATTCTATATTTTTTATTTTTATTTCTATTCTTTTTTTATTCTCTTGTACAAGATTATTATACTTAATATGATTATATTTTTTTACTTTATTCAACATTTAAATTATCATTTTAATCAAATATACTGTTTAAATCTAATCCTAGTCCCATCGTGTATCTTATTAAATTTATTAATGTTGGTCTTCTTCCGCACTTTTCTATATTGGATATTACTTGCTGAGTTAATCCCGTTTTTCTAGCAAGCTCTTTTTGTGTTAATCCCATTTCTTTTCTTCTATTCGTTAAATTACTTATAAATTTAAATTCAATTTCATAAGACTCAAAGAAAAACTTACTTTCTTCATCAAAAGACTCAATTTCCATATCTAATCTATCTAGATCCAATGGCACACATACTTCAGAATTCTTTAAGTTTTCTTTTTTCATAATTTACATTTACCTCCTAATCAAATATAGCTAACCAGAAGAGTTTAAATATTTATTCTTGTCTTTAATATTACAACTGGACTTGTAATGCAACTTATTCTATTCTGTATTTGTTTTTTCATTTCAAATATATTTGTAACTGTATCTTCTGCTCCGATCGTCTTAAAAAAAGCATTTATGTTTTCTCTTTTACTTTTTAAAGTTACTCTTGATATGTTTTTTAACCTGCTCATTTCTTGATACCTCCTCGTTTAATTATTTTATTTTATACATAATGTTTTTAGCATCCTAGAGCATTCCCTCAAAGGGGAATAGAAAACTTACTACTTTTACTTATATACTTTTTGCTCTTTGCTCTACCAATTTCAAATCCTTTTGCTCTGTTTTGTTTTTTTGCTTTCTTGCTATATGTAAAATGACTAGATCCTCACCTTTATACGAGTAAAATATCCTCAAATCACCTTTAACTATTTCAAATGCTTTCACATCTATAGCTTTTATTTTCTTGGTCTTGTACATTTTCAGCGCAGACACATGATCTTGACCTAGTCGTTTTAGGATTTGTGCTATAGCAGCTCTTTCGTCTTTATTGTTTGCAAAAGATAGTAAGTTTTCTATTCTCCCAATGGAATTATGTAATGTAACCATAATTTTACCTCCAGGATAATATATTTTACACCGAATACGGTGTATTTTTCTATAAAATTTAACTAGATATTCCTAGTTCCTTTAATTATACATTATTTATTTTTTTTTTGCAAGCATTTTTTATGCTACAATAATACCTACTATTACTCATAATAATAAATAATAATATGTATATCTATATATAATATCAATGCAGAATAGAAAAGTATTCAGATGATTTTTTACAGCAGGATCATTATATATGGAGCTTAATTCCCACATATTTCTATATATTTAAAGCATCAGAAAATACATTTTAATTTTTCATTATTTTATTATCAATAATTCCATTGCTTTTAAATTAACTTTAATAAAAAACTTTATATAAGCATTGATAAACCAAGGTTAGAACAATTTTATCAATCCCATCAACTAGTCTCCAAATTTTACTTTAGAAATTGTGTATTTTACATAAAGTTAATGCCCTAAAAATCCAAGTAAATGGATTTTAGGGGCATTTTTGCTAGATATCTTTAAATGTGTTTTTAAAGATTAGTTTAAACTTCTCTTTTGAAAACAGCTAAACCTTCCAGCCAATGTATTTGGACTAATTCCCAACCTTCTCTACCTAAGGGATTGAATAGTTCTTCTAGTGCTTCTGTTCTATTTTTACTTGCTGATTTTTTAGTAATACCATCTTGACCATATAACTGTATAAATTTATATTCGAATTGTTTCATTTTCTATCTCCTTTTTAATCAATATTATAGCAAAATCAAGACGGCTAAATACTAATTATTACTATTAGTCCTAAAATTTCATTTTGAATATTTTTACACATCTAAATATTACTATAGTCTTTAATACAATGTACAAAAAACTAAATGGGAGAAATTATACAGATAGATATTAAAATAATAATATTATTATTAAAAGTATATTCATAAATATACTTTTAAATTGCATTTTTTGACAAAAAAATAATACAAAGTATTACATTAAAACTAAAATTATTGATTATATTTATTTTCATTGATATTTATTTTATATACTAATTTTTTTCAGTTAAAACATTGGTGTATAGTTTTAATTTGTAAAAAATACAGATTTATATTTTTTAAAGTGGGGGAGATTTAAAAATGAAAAAAAAATTATTTGTATTTTTATTAATATCATCAATATTTTTTCAGTTCAGCAACATAAGTTATGCGATTGAAAAAGATGGTATAATTGAGAAAAACGGTGAAAATAAACAGGATTTTGATATTGAAAATGAAAAAGATTCTATAAAAAAAGTATTAGAAACGTTTATTAAGGATGATTACAATTATAATGGTGGAAAGAATGATTTCTCAACAATTGGAAATGAACAGTTAAAGAAATATTTATTAGCAAGAAATACTGTAAAAGCTACAAATCATAAAACAAATTATAAAAAAGTTCTTTCACAAAATTTTGAATTTAATTATAAAGATTTTGCTAAATTGGGTAATTACGTAAAAGTTAATGTTTACATGCTTGAAACTTATTTATTTAAAGATGAAGATACTGGACAGCTCAATGAGGCTGGAGCAGGTAATGATTATATAGTATATCTTTCTAAGATAAATGGAGAGTGGAAAGTTATGTCAGCAACAATTGATGTTGATATTGATGCAGTAGATGATGAATTTGATGTTAATAAAGAATTAGGTTATGAGGGTAATAAAACACAAAAAAATATTGAATTAAATTTAAATAAAATGCTTAATAAACTAAATGATTTAGAGGACGCTTATTCTAAACCCATAAATGGAGAATCTTTAAGTACTGACCCTGATATAAAATATGATGTAGAAAGAGGTAATGCTCTATCTGCAACTCAAAGGAAAGCAATCTATAATTATGCCTATGATTATAGAATGCATCGTCGTAATCCAAATTATTTATCTTTTGAAACAACTGATTGCGCAAACTATGCTTCTCAAGCACTTAGGAAAGCTGGGGCAAGAGCCGATAAAAATCATTCAATTGTAATAGATGGAAAAAAAAGAACATGGTCATTAACACCAGATTCTTTCCACATTCAGCCAACTTATGGAGATGCATGGGCTCAAGCTCATTACCTAAGAGCATTTATCGTTAGAAATGAAAATGGTTATAGAGGACCTGGTGGGCATGCCATTGGATATGGTTCAAAATTAGAGTTAGGTGACTTAACATTTATTTATCATAATGAGTGGAAAAAATGGTTCCATACTTATATAGTTATTGAACCTGGCCCTAACTTTAAAATAGCATGTCATACAAAAGATAGATGGGGGGATCGTATTAATGATGCAGCTCCTGAAAGTAAATACCCTAGATCGTATGTACATTTAACATCTTTAAATTAAAAATTTATATTTTTTATTAAGTGCATAAATAAATCTATAAGGGGGATAGCATAATGAAAAATAAAAATAAATTATTTGTTTTTTCATTAGTATTATCGATTATTATTTTCTCTAGCATTTTTATATATCTAAAAATAACAGCTGAAAAAGATTCTATAAAAGAAGTAGTGGAAACGTTTATTAAAGATGATTATAATTATAATGGCGGAAAGAATGATTTTTCAACAGTTGGAAATGAACAATTAAAGAAATATTTAATAGCAAGAAATGATGTAAAGGCTACAAATCATAAAATAAATTATAAAAAAGTTCTTTCACAAAATTTTGAATTTGAATATAAAGACTTTGCTAAATCGGGTAATTACATAAAAGTTAACGTTTACATGATTGAAACTTATTCATTTAAAGATGAGGATACTGGAAAAATAAATGAGGCCGGAGCAGGAAATAATTATACAGTATATCTTTCTAAGATAAATGGAGAATGGAAAGTTATGTCAGCAACAATTGCCCTTGGTGCTGATGCTGATGCAGTAGATGATGAATTTGATGTTAATAAAGAGTTAGGTTATGAAGGTAATAAAACACAAAAAAATGTTGAATTAAATTTAAATAAAATGCTTAATAGGCTTAATTATTTAAAAGAAATGTATTCTAAACCTCTAAAGTAGAATATTTAAGTGTAATTAAAATAATATATTTTACTTTTTTAATTATTTTTTTAACTCTAAAGATATATGTATAAAATAATTTTTAATACATAAAAAAGATAACTAATCCCGAAATTTCACTTTAAAGACTAGTTATGTATTTAAGATAAAGTTAATGCCCTTAGAATCCAAATAAATGGATTTTAAGGGCATTTCTACTACATGTCTTTAAATGAGTTTTTAAGGATTAGTATTTCTTTGAAGTCAGGTAAATCACATATTCCATATAAAATAAATTTTTCTTGTGCATCTATTAATCATAGTTCATTAGACCCACACCATAATATGATATAATTATTATATATTATTAATTTATGGGGTAAAATTATGGATATATTGTTAAATGGAGTATATATATATGGCATAATTATAATCATAATGATATATATATCTTACATTATGTCTAATAAATAAAAAGCCAATAGAATTAATTCTATTGGCTTTTTATTTATTAGACATACGAAATGAAAATCGATATAAAAAATAACTAGTCTTAAAATTTAGATTTTGGGAATAGTTTAAAAAAATCTAGTATTTCCAATACTTGTAAAGTTTAACGAAATAAAGAAAGGTCAAACTTAAATTTATTAAGTCTAATCTTTCTTTATTTTATTTGCTTATAAGGCTCTAATTTCGATTTTAAGGCTTATTTTATAAATAAATAACCTATTTACCCTTAACTTTATTATTTTTGCTCTATATGGATTTTATACGTTTTTTTAGCCATAATTTACGGTGATTATTTATCCATTACTTGTACTTTTCCATGTATTCTTCCAATGCCATAGACACTAGATCTTGATTATTATATTTTTTATGTTTACTACAAAACTCTTTCCATTTAGTTAATGTTTCACCATAAACTCTGAATGAAGTTACTTTTGCTTCACCTTTGAATTCTTTAATTTGTATTTCATTACTAGCAACTACTTCTATTACATTTGTAGTATCTTTGTAATACAAATTTTCTTTAAAAGCATTTATGACTTCAAATATATCTTTCTTTGCTTGAACTATTTCTAATAAATCATCTTTATAATTTTGTAATACAATTGTAGTATCTTTGTAATCTGAATCAAAATTTTCTTTTTCATGAACTATATTTTTTTGTATTACATTTATATTTTCTTTGTAATATCTTTTTTCTTTTTGAAAATATTTATATCCATTTTCTCTTATAATTTTTTGAAGATATTTT
>NZ_JADNAJ010000023.1:0-5969 GCF_015550185.1 Romboutsia sp. 1001285H_161024_C4
TACCTGGTTGATAGGTCGAAGGTGTAAGTGCAGTAATGTATTTAGCTTATCGATACTAATAGGTCGAGGACTTGACCTCATTTAAATGATGAATCTAAATGGTATACAGTTTTGAAAGTACTAATAAAATTTAATATGCGGGTGTAGCTCAATGGTAGAGTTCCGGCCTTCCAAGCCGGCTGTGAGGGTTCGATCCCCTTCACCCGCTCCAAATAAAGATTATGTGGTTATTATAGCAAAGAGGATACACCTGTTCCCATACCGAACACAGAAGTTAAGCTCTTTAGCGCTGATGGTACTTGGGGGGCGACCCCCTGGGAGAGTAAGACGTAGCCACGTAATCTTTTTTATTTTATAAAAAGTATAGGTTTAAATAAACCTATACTTTTGTATTTTTAAATCAATAAAATTTTTATTAACATCTAAATATAGTTTATAAACTTTTTATTAAAGTGTAATGTTTAAATGAATTTAGATTAAGAAAAAGAATTTATAAATTTATCAAGTCTATCTACACCTTCCAAAAAAACAGATTCATCACAGGCAAAAGAAATTCTTATATAATCATCTAATCCAAAAGCTATTCCTGGAACAACAGCTACATTATAAGTATCTAAAAATTTACTACAAAATTCTAATGAAAAACTTCCATTATAGCTTAATGTATTTTTTAGTTTGGATATATCTATAAATACATAGAAAGCACCATAAGGCTTTATATAACTTATATCATTAATTGAATCTAGTTTAGTACAGATCAATTTTCTTCTTAATTTATACTCATTTACGAATTGATTTATATCTGAGTTACATTCCTTTAGAGCTCCATAGGCTATGTATTGAGATGTAATACAAGGATGTGATACAGAATGACCTTGTATAGAACTTATAGCTTTTGCTATGGAGCTATTAGATGCTGTATAGCCTAATCTAAGACCAGTCATATTAGTTGATTTTGAAAAGCCATTAATTGTTATTGTTATATCCTTAGCTAAATTACTTATAGATGCTATTGATGTAAAATTATCTTTATAACATATTTTTTCATATATTTCATCAGCTAGTATGTATATATTATTTTTATAGCAAATCTCTACTATCTCTTCTAACTCATTTTTAGTGTAGATACTTCCTGTAGGGTTATTTGGGTTGTTCAATATAAGAGCTTTAGTATTTTTACTTATACACCTAGATAAGTCTTCGGCCTTTATTTTAAAAGAATTATCTTTAGATGTGTGTATAAACACTGGAATTGCATTTACTATTTTGACAATCTCTGGATAGCTTACCCAATACGGTATAGGGATTAACACTTCATCATTTGGATTAGTCAAGGCGAGCAGCGTATTTGTTAAGCAATGTTTTGCACCACTAGATACCACTATATCTTCTGGACAATAGGTACAATTATTTTCTTTTAAAAGCTTTTTACAAATTTCTTCTTTTAAAGGTTTTATTCCAGTTACAGCGTCATATCTAGTATAATTGTTATTTAATGACTCTATTCCGTAAAGTTTAGCTCTAACAGGCACGTTGAAATTAGGTTCTCCTATACTCAAATCTATTACATCTAGATTAAGATCTTTAAGTTGCCTAATTTTAGAACTTATCTCTAAAGTATAGGAAGGGGTTAACGTTTCTAATCTTTTAGATAACATAAAATCTCCTTTCTTTATTAAAGTTGACTTATTAGGTATAAGTAATAATTATATTTAAAAAAGTGTAATTTATATTCAAATATAATTATTATAATATTAAAAAATCTATTATATTTGAAAATTATATTGATAAATTAATATTACAAATAATTAAAATTAAAGAGGAATTTGATTGACCAATATAGTAAATATATATATTAGTAATTAATGTATAATATTATATTATTTACAGTATAAAATAAATTATATTAATTACTAATGTATTAGGTTATATTGGATAACCTAAAGTTGTAATTATAACTTTGGCATAAGTAATAACATTTTGATTTTCAAAGTTTTATGTCGTAGTAAGTATATGAATAAGATTATTAAATATGAATAAATTACAAAAAAAATAAAAAAATAATATTTTTTGTATATGTTACAAATACTAAGCTTCAAATTATCCACATAGCAATTTCAATGCTTTAGGTTAGTTTGACTAAAATTTCTAAATTTGCTACTCTATTTAAGTAAACATCGAGACAGTCCCTTTAAAAGATTAAAGGGGATTTTTTTTAAGTTTAAACACTATATGTAGTAAAAAATAATGGAATAAATACAATATATAGTAATTAGGGGGCGTTTTAAAATGATAAATTATGTTAAGAAAAGAGATGGAAGAATAATACCTTTTAACCCAGATAGGATAACTAGAGCTATATTTTTAGCTGCAAGTAAAATAGCTGAGCAAGATGGGAAATCAGCAGATTATAATATAGCGGAAGAATTAACACAAGAAGTCATAAAGTTATTGAATAAAAAGTATATAAATTCAATTCCAGGAGTAGAAGATATTCAAAATGCAGTAGTAAAAGTGTTAATAGAAACAGGTCATGCAAAAACTAGTGAAGAGTACATAATATATAGAACAGAAAGAAGTAGAATCAGAAATTCAAAAACAAGACTTATGAAATCTATTGAAGAGATAACTTTTGAAGATGCAAATGATGCAGATATAAAAAGAGAGAATGCTAATATAGATGGAAACACTGCGATGGGTACTATGCTTCAATATGGAAGTACAGTATCTAAAGAGTTTTGTAAAACTCATGTAATAAAGCCAGAGCACTCATATGCTCATGATAATGGAGATATACATATACATGATATGGATTTCTTAAATATGGGTACTTTAACTTGCTGTCAAATAGATATTAATAAGTTATTCAAAGGTGGATTCTCAACAGGACACGGATTTTTAAGAGAGCCAAACGATATAATAAGCTATGCAGCATTAGCAGCTATAGCTATTCAAAGTAATCAAAATGATCAACATGGTGGACAAAGTATACCTTTCTTTGATTATGGTCTAGCAGAAGGTGTATATAAGACCTTTAAAAAGTTCTATATAGATAATATGTCAAAGGCTATTAAATTATTTAAATATGAGGATAAGACAGACTCAATAAAGTGTATAGTAAATGATATCGAGTATAGACTTAAAACTAGATTAAGTATAAAAATAGAAGATGAATATAAACAAGAAGAGACTAGAGAGTTAATAGATAAATTAGGATTAGATGAAGCATTTGTAGAAAATATACAAAAATTTGCATATTCAGAAGCTTATAGAGAGACAGATAGAAGAACTTATCAAGCTATGGAAGCCTTTATACACAATCTTAATACTATGCACTCTAGGGCAGGTGCTCAGGTACCTTTTTCTAGTGTGAATTTTGGAACAGATGTTACTGAAGAAGGTAGAATGGTCACTAAGAATCTTTTATTATCTCTTGAAAGTGGACTTGGAAATGGTGAAACGCCAATATTCCCAATTCTAATATTTAAAGTTAAGGAAGGAATAAGTTTAAACCCAGGAGATCCAAACTATGATTTATTTAAATTAGCCTGTAGGGTATCTGCTAAAAGGTTATTCCCTAACTTTAGCTTTTTAGATGCTCCTTTCAATATAAAATATTACGAAGAAGGAAATCCTGAAACAGAAGCTACATATATGGGATGTAGAACTAGAGTACTTGGAAATGAATGTGGTGAAGAAACTGTAAGTGGAAGAGGTAATTTATCATTCACGACTATAAATCTTCCAAGGTTAGGTATTAAACATGGATTAATAAGCAAAAAAGTTGTAGATATAGATGGATTTTTTGAAGAATTAGATGAGAAAATTAATTTAGTAATAGAACAATTGCTAGAGAGAATGGAAATACAAGGTAATAAAAAAATGAAAAACTTCCCATTCTTAATGGGACAAGGAGTATGGAAAGGTTCTTCAGAGTTAGGACCAGAAGATAAATTAAAAGATGTAATAAAGCAAGGAACATTAACAGTTGGATTTATAGGTCTAGCGGAATGTTTAATAGGCCTTATAGGAAAGCATCATGGTGAAAGTGAAGAAGCTCAAGAATTAGGTTTAAAAATAATAGGGCATATGAGAAATAGGATGGATGAAGCAAGTAAAGAGTATGGACTGAATTTCTCATTAATAGCAACTCCAGCAGAAGGATTATCAGGAAGGTTTACTAAGATGGATAGAAAGATATATGGTGATATAAAGGGTATAACAGATAAAGAGTACTATACTAATTCATTCCATATACCAGTATATTATAAGATAAGTGCCTTTGATAAAATAAGACTTGAAGCTCCATATCATAACCTAACTAATGCTGGACATATAACGTATATAGAGTTAGATGGCAATCCATCAGATAATTTAGAGGCTTTTGAAACTATAATAAGAGCTATGAAAGAAGAAGGAATTGGGTATGGTAGTATAAATCACCCTGTAGATAGAGATCCAATATGCGGTTTTTCAGGGGTTATAGAAGGTAATATATGCCCTTATTGCGGAAGAAATGAAGAAGACAGTAGTATAAAGTTTGAAAGAATAAGAAGAATAACAGGATATTTAGTAGGTACTGTAGATAGATTTAATAATGCTAAGCAAGCAGAAGTTCGTGACAGAATAAAGCATAAGTAATGAAAGGGGAATAGGTTATGAAAATAAGAATAGCAGCACCCATTACTTTTGATAGTATAGTTGATGGTCCAGGATTAAGGATGGTTATATGGACACAAGGGTGTATTCATAACTGTGAAGAATGTCATAATCCTCAAACACATAGTCTAAGAGGAGGCTATGAAGTAGACACAAAAGAAATAATTGATAAATTAAATAAATTAAAATTACAAAGAGGAATAACTCTCTCTGGAGGAGAACCATTTTTACAACCTGAGGCATTAGAAGAAATTGCTAAAGAAGCAAAAGACAAAAATTTAGATGTATGGAGTTACACAGGATTTAAATTTGAAGAACTTTTAAACGATAGGAATCCAAATAGATTTAAAAATCTAAACTTATTGAAATATATAGATGTTTTAGTAGATGGTAAATTTGAAAATGATAAAAAAGACATATTTTTAAAATTTAGAGGTTCTTCTAATCAAAGAATAATAGATGTAAAAAAAACATTAAAAGAAAAGAAAATAATATTAGCTGAAGAATATATCGAAAGAGATTTATGTGAAGCTAAATAATTTAAAAGTCATAGGCCAAATTATATAATTTTAGCCTATGGCTTTTTTTATTTACAATAAATATTATAAAGAAAAATGTTAATAATTATGTTAGTATTGTGGATAAAAAAATTAGAACCTTAACATTTCAATGTTAATAAGTTGTTAATATGTGGATAACATAAAATGATAAAATATAAAGTAAAATTAAGATGAAAAAAATGTTGAAAAAAGTATTGACCATATAAAACTAAGGTGATATAGTATTACTTGTCCTTAAGAAAAAGGCAAACAACAGAAAAGAGTTGACAAAGTAAAATTACTTTGATAAACTAAGGAAGTTGTAAGGAATGAACTTTGAAAATTAAACAGTAGGTTAATTTATATAACTAATGATTCTTTAAAGAATCGAATACAACCAAGCCAGATATTCAGATAATGATAGTCTGAGCAGGTAACAACTTTTATTTGAGAGTTTGATCCTGGCTCAGGATGAACGCTGGCGGCGTGCCTAACACATGCAAGTCGAGCGATTTACTTCGGTAAAGAGCGGCGGACGGGTGAGTAACGCGTGGGTAACCTGCCCTGTACACACGGATAACATACCGAAAGGTATGCTAATACGAGATAACATGAGGAAGTCGCATGGCTTTCTTATCAAAGCTCTGGCGGTACAGGATGGACCCGCGTCTGATTAGCTAGTTGGTAAGGTAACGGCTTACCAAGGCGACGATCAGTAGCCGACCTGAGAGGGTGATCGGCCACATTGGAACTGAGACACGGTCCAAACTC
>NZ_JADNAJ010000024.1:0-4389 GCF_015550185.1 Romboutsia sp. 1001285H_161024_C4
TTTATTCACCTCCCCCAATTACAAATAACATTTTCATTATACCATATGCTTTCTCTATTTTTCAGCACTTCTCTATTCTAGTGTCTATATTGCTATTTATTTCAATTTTTTAGCCCAAATTCCCCTAATATCCATGTAGGTATATTATTTTATTTTTAACTCTATGTATATCCCTTTCAACTCCTAATATCGATGCGTTTAATAAAAAAAATACAATTATAATTGCTATTATTACTCCTTTATTTTTAGATTTATCTCCTTCCTTTCTAGAGTTCAAGTCCGTTCTCAAATCTCCTGTTATTCTGCTTAATCTTTCTATCTGATTCCGATTTTTTATCTGATTGTCTTGTACTCTCCAATTGTCTTCTTTCAATTCTTTCATTGAACTTTCTAATTTCTTCTCTAGCTGCTCTATCTTGCTCTCTTTTGTCTCTAGTAATCTTTTTAAGTTCTTCAGTTCTTTTTCGTACTTCAAGTCTATCCCTATCGCCAAGTCCTCCGATTCCTTCTGTGAGTTCATTAGCTCCTTTTTCAGTTTCAATATTTCTGTTTCTAGTTCCATTATCTTTATTTCGCTCATTTTCTAGTTCCCTCATCTCCTCATATAGCTTGATTTGATTTTCTATTATGTCTATTTTTTGATTTTCTTCTTGGATTTTTCTATTGATGTTTCCTATTTCTGTTTGTATGCCTTTCTTTTCCATAGCTCTTACTGTCGGACCTTCATGTCTTGTTGGTAGTTTTTCTATTCCTCGATCCTCATAACTTCTATGGTCTATTCTTTCTTTTTTATTTGCTTTTTCTAATGCTTTATTTGCATATATAGCCCATTGCTCTCTCCAATGTTCTAAAGTTTCTTTTTTATTCCAATTTGTAGTTTCTATTTTTCTAGATTTTACACTTCCGTTTTTGGTATAAGTTTTGTTGCCATCTTTATCTAATATATATTCCTTTTTTGCTTTGGCTCCCCATTCTCCATTTTCTTCAAATGGTCTCATTGTTAACATGATATGACTATGTGGATTTCCATCTTTCTTATCATGAATAACTACATCAGCAACCATGCCTTTATTTGAGAAGTTATCTATTACATAATTTCTTAGTAATTCTATTCTTTCTTTTTCATTAAGTTCTATTGGTAAAGCTATGTCTATTTCTCTTGCAAGCTGACTATTTTTACTCTTTTCTATTTTCTCTACTTCATTCCATAATTGTTCTCTATTGAATACCCAATTTGGAGCATTAGTTGGTTTGAAAATCTCTTTATATATTACATCTTTTCTTTTAGTGTAATCATGTACTAGTCCATCTCTTTTGTTATATAATTTTTCACCACTTCTATATGCACTTGATGCAATTGATGATTTACCTTTTGACCTACTTATTATTTTAGTAGACATATGATATATTGCCAATATATTTCATCTCCTTTCTTTTTAATTAATACATTTGTATTAATTTTGTATTAAAATATATTTTATGTTCTTTAAAAGCCCTCTGCAAGAGCGCACACACCTTTTATGGTGTATAAGTGCGCCTTTCGGATATAATCTTCACTTAAATCAACCATATATTATGTTACAATTGCACTTTGATTCCATTATAGTATTGAAAATATATATTTTCAATACTATAATTTTATTTAGGAAATAAAATTAGGAGGTTTTTATTTTGAATAAAAACAAAAAATTAAATGATATAGAAGAAAAGATAAAACAACTTAAAGCTCAAAAACAAGCTTTAATTCAAAAAGAAAAAGAAAAGGAACGTAAGGCAAGAACTAAAAGATTAATTGAAATTGGAGCTATATTTGATAGTATGGGTATTACCTCTACAGAATTAGCTAATGAATTTAAAAATCATTTTATGGAGAATGAAAAATCTAAATTATGGTTAGAAAATTTCGTAGAAAAAAATAAGGCTTAACTTCAAGCCTTATTTTTTATTTCTTAACTCTTTAATTTCTTCTAATGATAGTCCCGTTATTATCTGAATTGTATTATCATCTAAATTATTATTTATAGCATTTTGTGCTATTTCTATAGCCTTTTTATTTTCGCCCTCTTTTAATCCTTTTTCAATACCTTTTTGTTCAGCACTTTCTATTAAACTAACTTTTTCTAATATAGATTCTTTTCTTTTTTCATACATGTATCTTTCTTTTGAATCTCCACTCATTCTTACAAGCTCTGATTTTGCTTCTTTTATTTCTCTTTTACTCATTTCTAACTTTCCTACAATTTCGCTATCTGGATTTTGTATAAAAGCAACCCATGCTTCTAACATATCGGATATTTCTTCTGAGTCATCTAGTTTCCTTAATTTAGGTATTTCTATAAAGTGTAGCTCCATAGCATCTGTTAATTCTTCATTTGTATTTATTTCTTTTAATCTATATGCATTATGGAATTTATCATTTTTTAAATATTTAAAATCTAGAATATTTATACATACTGTTTTAGCTAATTTATTGTAATTATCACCTTCAACAATTTGATTTTCAAACATTTTGCTCCAGTAATATAAACTTCTTTTAATCATGTTATATTCATTTTTAACTTGTATCTCTATATTGATATGCTCACCTTTATTAGTTATTGCTTTTATATCTAATCTCGAATACTTATCTTCTATATGTTCTTTTTCTATATCTGAATTCCTAATTTCTACTGATTCAATTAGATCCGTTGGTTTCATAACTGCATTTAAGAATGATATTAATATATCTGGATGTTTTTCATTACCAAATATTCTTTTAAAAACAAAATCTACTTTAGGACTTAGTAAATATGTCATTTCAACACTTCCTTTCTACAAATTCATATATACTTTTATTATACTATGGATTGTCGTTCAATAAAAAAAATCCATTCAAATATTTAAAATGGATTTTTTAACTAGAAATCTTTAAATGTGTTTTTAGAGTATACTTTATTGTTACAAACCATGTATTTTTTAATACGTAAAGTAACATAAATACATTTAAATTATTCAAATTTAAGTAATTTATTAATAAAAAATTATACTTGAAGTAAAATGCTAATTTTTTAATATACAAAAAACACTATACTTGTTGTAAATAGCAGTTAAAATCACCTTAATGTAAGAATTCCGTATTTTCCCGACGCTACCTCAGTTAGAAAGAAATCCAGAGATAACAATGAAAAAAATATATACTACTTATTTTTAAGTAATTTCATTGCTGTTAATATTATAATCGAACTCACTATATGAATAATTATGTAAATACAACTAATATTTCGAATATTTATTATCAAAAAAAACGTTTCTATAATTAGGTAATAATATCCAATAATTTTATATGGTTTTATATTTGTTTTATACTTGTTATCACTATGATTTTTTTCATATAGCTTTTCAAATATATATATCCCATAATATACCATAACATACATTGATAAAATTAAATGAACTATAAACTGTGCTTTATCGCTATATAAAAAATTTACCATAGTAGTTAATTACCTACTACATAATAGAAATTTGTTCTAGTCCAAGTTGCTCCTTGAGCAGAATGTGGTGGATATGGATTTAATACAGTTGATGAATTACTGTATAGATTTAATCTTTTAGCAGTACCTGCAATTTCTGCCAAAGTTTTTACAGGTACTATTAAGTCTATAACATCTATAACTTGCGCTTTACCTAATACTACTTGCCCCACTTTATATATAACACACGCTCCCAATACTATAGGCATTGCTTTATTTATTCCTACTTTTGCTACATGATATACCTTTGATAATGATTTTTCATCAGATCCATCTGCATTTAATTTAGATAGATATTCCTCTGCTTCTTCTAAACTGTCACTTACTTCTAATAATTCACCATATCCGTTGTAAATTTCAAATTTCTCTTCTGTACTATTTTTAGTACTAGCTAGCGATTCGTTATTATAAGTTAATGCGCTAGTACTAGAAGTAAAAGAAAGTAAAAATATACTTAACATAGCTATAAATTTTTTCATTTTTTTCTCCTTTTAATAAAAAAATTTTTTAATATATTACAATATGTAAAATATTAAAATAATAAATTGAATATTTTAATATTAAAATCCTCCTTTTAATAAAAAAATATTTTTAACATATTACAATATTTCGATTAAGTATTGCTATATCTATGTTCTTTTAATTTTAACCATTAAATTATAGTTTTTATAAATAAAAATAAAACTTGAAACAAAGAATATTTATAGATTTTCTATATTCTTGTTGGTGGATTATATTTGGAATAATAGCTATGCTTTATCCAATTTTATCAGGACATAGATAATCTAAACAATTAGTCCTAAAATTTAGATTTAGGGAATAGTTATATATAAAAAAGAGTGTATCTATTGAAATTACTACATTTCAGTAAATACAC
>NZ_JADNAJ010000025.1:0-3580 GCF_015550185.1 Romboutsia sp. 1001285H_161024_C4
TTGTAATATCTTTTTTCTTTTTGAAAATATTTATATCCATTTTCTCTTATAATTTTTTGAAGATATTTTTCTCCTATGCCTAGATCTTCTCTAATACGAATTACAGTTTGTCCTTCGCTTAATTTTTCATTTAGGTATTCAATTTTTTTATCTATATCTAACTCTAAAAACTCTTTTTTAATCATTTTATCTCCTTAAAAACAATCAATTTTTTTGTAATACATTTGTAGTATATTACAAACGTATTACAAAATCCTTTTAATATTTTTTATAAAAAATAAAAAGCCCTCTGCAAGAGCCTTCAGAGAAAAAAGAGCATAAGGAGTTTTTGATATCACCTAAGGTGATAATCTGGGCAAAGCCCAGCAATACTCTAATTTTAGAAGAAGTTATGTCAATTCACTTGTTTTTGATTTGACATAACTTTTGACATAACATTTAACATAACTTTGACATAACTTTTTTTGGGGTAAATCAACCTATTTTATAAGCTTATTTTTTCTATTTTTAAACTTTTAAATTAAATAATTTCTAAATAAAAAAAACGAACTGTCTTAATATTCCAATTCATTTTTTTGTAATTAAATTTCAAAGAAAATATTAACACTTATGATAATTTATCATACTTTTTTTTTAAACATAATAAACCTTCTAAATGATATTTTACATAGTAATAAGTTACTGCTTAGGTAATTGTTTTTTATTATAAGCCTACGGCTAAAATCAACTTTCAACCTACGGGTAAAAGTTGATGCTAACGCAGAGCAAGTAAGAAAAGTTAGAAGGAACTTTTCTTACTTGCTCTTTTGTTGTTTTTGTTCTTGGTTTTTATTTTTTAATTGTTCAAACAAAATAACTTGTAAAATCTATGCAACTAAGATACAACAGGCATGAGGGAGCTGAAATCGACGCAATTATTCCCTTATGCCATCAAAATAGCTTGTACTAAAAATACACATAACTATTCTGATTCATAAGGAATAATTGCTTTTGATAATACAACAGTATACTCGGTCGCCTTATCTTCTCGCACCCTTTCTATTATGTGTAAACACCCATAAACTTTCTACACTATGGTTCTATCCTAGTGCTGATGTCTGTTTATGGTTCCCGATACATTAGTATCCTAGAACTCCCACACCCGACCTTTACGTAGTCGTCACGCTCGGACCCGTACTGCCTAAAGAAAGGGACTAGGCTTATCTGTACGGAGGTTCACTTTCTGCAGTGGCTGAACTCACCTGACGTAATTTTAAGTGTTTAACGGCAACTCACTACATGTCATATAGGTGGCATGCAACCTTTTTGCATTAAAAAACGCCCTAGGTGAAATCCCTAGAGCGTTAAGGTCTAATTTATATTGACTTAAAGTGTTTATCCTTATATACTTATGTATATATTAATAATATAAACTACTTTGGTTGGGTCAACTTTCCGAAGATAGCTCCAACTATCTAACGAAGGCTAAATTCCTTAACTTCATGGTATTCCACTACCAGTAGTTACCTTAAATCGTTTGGCGACGATTTAAAGAACCGAAGTTAAATAGAAAGCACTCTTTTGAGTGCTTTTTTTATTTACTTATATTCATATTTTAACTTTATTTACAATTTATAACAATATATTTTTTACATATTTTAAATAAATTTAAAGAATTATATTTTCTTTTATCACTTAATAAACGAGAAGCACCCAATTTTGGGTGCTTTTTATTTTTTATATTTTATTTTTAAATCTTATATTAAAATATAATATAGCACTATATCTTATCAAGTAAGGAGTATAAATCCAATCTGGTTATATAAACTTATAAAGGCTACTCTCAAAACATTTGAATTAACTAAAAAAAGATTAGCGAATGCATATATAGCAGCTAATATTTAAGTTTTACATGTTATATTTTTTATTGCTAAAAAAAATTATAAAAATACATAAAAAAGTTAAAAAGTATGTTATAATAGCGAACTAATTTTGAAGTGCTGATCCAATGTAAAAAACAATAACATTTTACAAAATCTAAATAGTTATAAATAATTAGTTTAAATTTACATATTGACAAATTAAATCACATGGAAAGTATTGACAAATATACATTAATAATTATAATATACACATCCCTGATAAACGTTGTGATTCCAACGATTACAAGGGGCATATCAATTAAAAATCAAGTCTGTTTTTTTATTATGAATTATATTATTATATATTTAAACAAAAAAAGAGCTTGTTCCAGCAAGCTCTCTCTATCCAAAACTAAAAGGCGGTGATTTAATTGACGATTACATATAAAGATTTTTCAATCAATCTTTCATATGAATTTGTAATAGCGCTATTCTATACATTGTCACATATGTAGTCACACTTCTAAAAAGAGATAGTTCCAGCTATCTCTTTTTTATTACCTTTAAATCTATTATAAAATACATTAAATAAAATTCAAAGACTAAATTTATTATCACATTTTAACTATATTTTATAAATTTAGAAAAGTTATAAATAATATGTAAATCAATATATTAAACTATATAAATATACTTATAGTTAAATTTGTTGTAAACTTCTAATTATATTGCATATATATAGGAGGTTATAAAAATGAGCAAATGTCCTTGGTGTAATGGTTATATGATTCTAAGAGAAGGGCCTTTAGGTAAGTTTTATGGATGTTCAAATTATCCTGATTGCACAGCAACTGCTAGTATAGATGCTATTTCAGAAGATAATTGCGAAGATATCTTTGATTGTAATGATGGAGAAACTTTTGGGTTATGTATTCGTTGTAAAGAAGAAGATTACTTAAGTGATCAAGGTCTTTGTAATTATTGTCAACATGTTTGGGATAATGATAAATAATGAATATACACTTTAATTAGTCTTAAAATTTAGATTTAGGGAATAGTTTATAAAAACATAGTATTTCCAATACTTGTAAGGTCTAGCAAAATAAAGAAAGGTCAAACTTAATTTTATTAAGTCTGACCTTTCTTTATTTTATTTACTTATAAAGCTCTAATTTCGATTTTAAGACTTATTTTATAAATATATAACCTATTTATCCTTAACTTTATTATTTTCGCTCTAAATGGATTCTAGACGTTTTTTTAGCCATAATTTACGATGCTTTTTTATCCATTACTCATACTTTTTCATGTATTCTTCCAATGCCATAGACACTAAATCTTGGTTGTTATATTTTTTATGTTTGCTGCAAAACTCTTTCCACTTAGTTAATGTTTCACCATAAACCCTAAATGAAGTTACTTTTGCTTCGCTATTAAAATCTTTAATTTGTATTTCATTACTAGCAACTACTTCTATTACACTTGTAGTATCTTTGCAATACAAATTTTCTTTAAAAGCATTTATAACTTCAAATATTTCTTTCTTGGCTTGAACTATTTCTAGTAAATCCTCTTTATAATTTTGTAATACAATTGTGGAATCTTTACATTCTGAATCAAAAATTTCTTTGCCCTGAATTATATTTTTTTGTAATACATTTGTATTTTCTTTGTAATATCTTTTTTCTTTTTGAAAATATTTATATCCATTTTCTCTTATAATTTTTTGAAGATATTTT
>NZ_JADNAJ010000026.1:0-2988 GCF_015550185.1 Romboutsia sp. 1001285H_161024_C4
GCTATGGTTGAAGCTTTAGCTAAATGTGGAGCTAAAGTAGCTATACTTGCACTTGGAAAAGAAGCTTGTGAAGCTAAAGCTAAGGAAATAATAGATAATGGTGGATGTGCCATAGGAATAGAAGCTAACGTATTAGATAAAGAAAGTTTAAAAAGAGCTCATGATATAATTTTAGAAAAATTAGGACCATGCGATATATTAATAAATGGAGCTGGAGGAAATCATCCAAAGGGAACAACAACTAAAGAATACTTATTTGAAGAAGATTTAAATAATGAAGAATTAACAACATTCTTTGACTTAGATCCAAAAGGAGTAGAATTTGTATTTAACTTAAACTTCTTAGGAACATTACTTCCATCTCAAGAATTTAGTAAAGATATGATAAACAGAGAAGGATGTACAATAATAAACATATCTTCAATGAATGCATATACACCGCTTACAAAAATACCAGCATACTCAGGGGCAAAGGCTGCAGTAAGTAACTTTACTCAATGGTTAGCTGTACATATGTCTAAAGTAGGAGTAAGAGTAAATGCTATAGCACCAGGTTTCTTTGTAACAGCACAAAATGAAAAGTTATTATTCAATGAAGATGGAACACCAACAGAAAGAAGCAACAAGATATTAAATAGCACACCAATGGGAAGATTTGGAGAAGCCCAAGAATTAATAGGTACATTATTATATCTAGTAAGTGAAGATGCATCAGGATTTGTAAATGGTGTTGTTATACCAGTAGATGGAGCATTTTCAGCATACTCAGGAGTATAGGGGGATATTATGCTAGAAAGTATAAAAAAAGAAGGAATAGTAGCAGTAATTAGAGCAAAAGACCATAAGGAAGCTAAAGGATATATAAATGCTTGTGCAAATGGTGGAATAAGAGCTGTAGAATTAACATACTCAATACCTAATGTTGTAGAACTTATAAATGAACTAAGAGATGACAAAAATCTTATATTAGGTGTTGGAAGTGTACTAAATGCTAAAATGGCTAAAGATGCAATATTAGCGGGAGCAAAATATGTTGTAAGCCCGGGGTATAGTGAAGAGGTAAACGATGTATGTAAAGAATTAAATACACTTTATTTACCAGGATGTATGACGGTAAGTGAAATAATGAATGCACAAGATAAAGGAAATAAAATGGTTAAGTTATTCCCAGGAGACGTATTTGGACCAAAGTATGTAAAAGCTATAAAAGCTCCAATACCAAATGTTGAAATAATGCCAACTGGTGGAGTTAGTATAGATAATGTAGATAAGTGGTTTGAAATGGGAGTTTCTTGTGTAGGAGTAGGAAGTTCACTATTTAATGCAGGAAGCTTAGAAGATATAGAAAACTTAGCTAAGGAATTTGTGGAGAAAATACAAAATGTCAGAAGCAAATAATAAAAAGGTTTTAGGTTTTGGGGAGGTAATGTTAAGATTAATACCTCCCAACAATAAAAAAATTATACAGTCAAACTCTTTTGAAGCAATTTATGGTGGTGGAGAAGCAAACGTTATAGCAAGTTTATCTTGCTTTGGTCATAAGACTAAGTTTGCGACTAAATTACCAGACAACTCACTAGGTGATAAAGTAATAAGAGATTTAAAAGGATTTGATATAGATACTAGTTCAGTCGTTAGAGGAGAAGGAAGACTAGGAATATATTTTTCTGAAATAGGTCATGGATATAGAAGTACAGAAGTTATATATGATAGAAAATACTCAGCTATATCAATGGCAAATAAAGAAGAATTTGATATTAAAAGTATGCTAAAAGATGTAAGTTTAGTTCATATGTCTGGTATAACTCCAGCACTTAGCAAAGAGTTATATAACTTAGTTATAGATATTGCAAAATACTGTAAAGAAAATGATATACTAGTGTCCTTGGATTCTAATTACAGAGCTAAGCTTTGGAGCTTAGAAGAAGCTAAAGGATTTTTAGAAAAAGTACTTCCTTATGTAGATATAGCATTTTTAGGAAAGTTAGACATGACAAATATATTAAAATATAAAGATAATGACTTAGACTTTGAAGATTCTCTTAAAGAGTTATACAAAGAATTATTTAAGAATTATCCAAATATAAAATATGTAGCATGTACTAAAAGAAGTGTTCATTCAATAAATAATAACTCATTAAAAGGTTATATATTTGATGGAAATGACATGCAAATATCAAGTGAATATACATTTGATATATTAGATAGAGTTGGTGGAGGAGATGCATTTACAGCAGGAATACTTCACGGAGTAATAAATAATATGGATTCAAAAAAGACTGTCGAATTTGGAGTTTGTGCAAGTGCACTAAAGCATTCTATAAGAGGAGATATAAATTTAGTAGACGAAGAATGTGTTATTAGTTTGATAGATAAAGGTCTACAAAATATAAAAAGATAATTGGGGGAATAGTAAATGGAAATGACGTTTAGATGGTATGGACAAGATGACCCTGTAAAAATAGAGTACATCAGACAAATACCAGGAATGAAAGGAATAGTTACAGCGATATATGATATACCAGTTGGAGAAGTGTGGCCAATTGACAAAATATTAGAACTTAAAAAGACTGTAGAAGACAATGGACTAAAACTTTCAGTAATAGAAAGTGTACCAGTTCATGAAGATATAAAGTTAGGATTACCTACTAGAGATAAGTACATAGAAAACTACAAAGAAACGTTAAGAAATCTTGGAAAAGCAGGAATAGAAACAGTTTGTTATAACTTTATGCCAGTGTTTGACTGGACTCGTTCAGATCTAAACTATGAACTTGAAGATGGTTCAACTTGTCTAATATATGATGAAGAAACTGTTAAGAAAATGGATCCAGCACTAGGTGAATTAGAACTTCCAGGATGGGATACTTCTTATGGAGAAGGTGGACTAGGAGCATTATTAGATCAATATAAAGATATAGATGAAGAAAAGTTATGGGAAAATCTTGAATACTTTATAAAAGAAATAATACCAGTAGCTGAAGAAAG
>NZ_JADNAJ010000027.1:0-2731 GCF_015550185.1 Romboutsia sp. 1001285H_161024_C4
CAAAGTTTAAAAAAGAAATCTCTTAAGGAATTAAACGAAATAAATAGGTATCTTGATGATAAAAGAGATGAGTATGAAAAAGTAACTAAAATACTATACAAAAACTCATTAGATATATCTCAGATTAATGCTATTAAGTGTGAAGATGCATCAACTTTATTTAAAAAAGATACAGAGCATGTCAAAATAAAAAAAGATGATTTTGAAAAATTAAGAAAATCTGCAATCAAAGCTTATGAGCAGCATAATTTATATGCAACTGTAAGTGATCAACTAAAAGCGAAAGAAAAGTTAAAAGATATTTATAAAAATGAAAGTGAAGAATATAGAAAGAACTGGCAGAGAGAAATTCGTTCTAAAAATAACTTTATTCATGAGTTAAAACAATCACACAAAAAAGAATTAGACTTGTATAATAGAGAATTGAATTATTTCAAAAAGTTTTTATCGGAATATAAAATTGAATCAGCTTTTGAGAAATTTAAAGAAAAGGAAAAAGAAAAAAGTAAAACTAAAGCTAGAAATAATAGCTATGATTTAGAACTATAAATATTCTAATGTGTAAATAGGAGTTCACCTTTAGTAATAAATGTTTGAAGGATTAATTATTGGAGGTGAACTTATGAAAAAGAAACTAGAAATAATAGTTCTTTTCTTGCAAATCTTAGACTTGTTAAAAGACTTATTTAAATAAAAAAGAAGTGGCATTTGTGCTACTTCTTTTTTAGACTTATTCTCCAAACTCCTCAAATCTAGCTAACAAATATTTTTCTTTTTCTTCGCTACCTCTATGAACCAAATCAGAATGAATCATAATAGCACCTGTTCTTCTTGCTATTATTTTAGCATCTTCTAATATCTTTAAAGTATCTAGTACCACAGGCTTTGAAACCTTAGTTTTACTGGCTAATTCTCTAGTAGTAATAATTAGTGTATTTGTAGATTTATCCATATTTTCTAATATGTATTTCACAACTTGCATCTTTTTATTTCCTAATCTATCAATAAGATTAATCATAGCTGATAAATAAGTTATCATAAATCCATTTCTTGGAGTTTTCTTTATTATCTGATTAGCTGTTATTTTTTCTCCAGTTCTTTCATTTATCCATATATCTTGACCTACATATAAAGTTGAATTTTCTTTTTGTTGCTTTGGCATTACTATACCTCCCAAACATCTATTTGTAAATAATTCTAGCAATTATTTACCAAAAAGTAAATAAAAACTTGACCAAAAGGTTAAAAAAACTTGACCAAAAGGTTAAAAAAATTTGACCAAGCAAAACCCTAATAAATATTGAAATTTCAACGATTATTAAAGTTTTGCAAAAAAATTTCTCTTATCTTATATAAAGGGAGCCTATCGGCAACCTTCGATAAATCTACGGTAAAACCTTGGGGGGTTTTTGAAAAATGCCCCCCAAACCCTCAAAAAACTTTTAAAAATATGGGGCGTTGCCCCATACCCCACACTCGCCGAGGGCAGGCTCACACCACATAAAGTGGGTGAGGCTTTGCTCTAGTGTTGGCTCTCCACTTCATCAAGGTAGTATTTAAAATTTTTTCAAATCGCTAAAGCTGAAAAATTTTTAAATCTCCACCTCTGACTTCGTTTCTAGCCGTTTTTAACCTAGCTAATCAATAAAATATACCTGGAATAAATTTAAAAAGCTTTTATATGGCTTGTACTAGCTGAGAATGTAATCAATAGCACCTTGGAATATCGGACTGAACGAATGTGAAGGAGAATATGCCGAGAAAGGCTATTGATGGAATGGAAGCTCCACACTTGTGAACTGCTCCTACAAAGTAGGGGCTTGGCTCACGCCGAGTGTGGGTTTGGGCAACGCCCAATTATGCGGTCAAGGGGTGCTTACCCCTTGTGGGGTTTTGGGGCAACGCCCCAAGGTCTTTAGCTCCATGCAATGGCATACGGCTTTACTTATAAAGTAAAGTGTAGTATGTTACACTTTATACAGATTTTTTAATCTGTATAATGATTATGCCTTCGATTTGAAGGCATTTTGGTGCTAAGTTTGCACCAAACTTATGTATTAAAAAAAGGAGATTTTTTTATGAGTTATGCAATATTTAGAACCCAAAAAATAAAGTTAACTGTACTTGATAAATGCCAAAGGCATAATCAAAGAGAGAATAAAAACTATTCCAACAAGGATATAGATTTTAATAGAACTAATTTAAATTACGATTTACACAATAAACAAAATATAGTTTACATAGACGAGATAAATAAAAAAATTAAAGAACGATATACAGGTAAAAAGGCAATAAGAAAAGATGCTGTTTTAAATGTTGAATGTCTTATAACATCAGATCCAGATTTTTTTAAAAGAATAGGATCTGATGAAACTAAAAGATTTTTTAAAGAATCTTATGAATTTGTTAAAACTGAATTTGGAAAAGAAAATATAATTTATGCAAATGTACATATGGATGAAACTACACCTCATATGCACTTAGGTTTTACTCCTATAACTTCTGATGGACGGCTTAGTGCTAAAGAGTGGTTGGATGGAAAGAAAAAACTTACAGAACTTCAGGATAAGTTTTTTAGTTACGTAACAAGTAAAGGTTTTGATTTAGATAGAGGTGTTTCATCTAAAGAAACAGGAGCTAAGAATATAAAAATTCAAAGTTTAAAAAAGAAATCTCTTAAGGAATTAAACGAAATAAATAGGTATCTTGATGATAAAAGAGATGAGTATGA
>NZ_JADNAJ010000028.1:0-2504 GCF_015550185.1 Romboutsia sp. 1001285H_161024_C4
GGTCAAGTCCTCGACCTATTAGTATCGATAAGCTAAATACATTACTGCACTTACACCTTCGACCTATCAACCAGGTAGTCTTCCTGGGGTCTTACCCTTACGGTGGGAAATCTTATCTTGAAGTTGGCTTCGCGCTTAGATGCTTTCAGCGCTTATCCATTCCGTACATAGCTACCCAGCCATGCCCTTGGCAGAACAACTGGTACACCAGAGGTACGTCCATCCCGGTCCTCTCGTACTAAGGACAGGTCTCCTCAAATTTCCTACGCCTGCGACGGATAGGGACCGAACTGTCTCACGACGTTCTGAACCCAGCTCGCGTACCACTTTAATGGGCGAACAGCCCAACCCTTGGGACCTACTACAGCCCCAGGATGTGATGAGCCGACATCGAGGTGCCAAACCTCCCCGTCGATGTGGACTCTTGGGGGAGATAAGCCTGTTATCCCCAGGGTAGCTTTTATCCGTTGAGCGATGGCCCTTCCATGCGGAACCACCGGATCACTAAGTCCGACTTTCGTCCTTGCTCGACCTGTATGTCTTGCAATCAAGCTTCCTTTTGCCTTTACACTCTTCGCACGATTTCCGACCGTGCTGAGGAAACCTTTGAGCGCCTCCGTTACTTTTTGGGAGGCGACCGCCCCAGTCAAACTGCCCACCTGACGGTGTCCCAAGACCTGATTCAAGGCCTCTGGTTAGGATCCCAGTACTACAAGGGTGGTATCCCAAGGATGACTCCACACAGACTGGCGTCCATGCTTCATAGTCTCCCACCTATCCTGTACATGTAGTACCAAGACCCAACGTCAAGCTACAGTAAAGCTCCATGGGGTCTTTCCGTCCTGTCGCAGGTACCCGGCATCTTCACCGGGATTACAATTTCACCGAGTCTATTGTTGAGACAGTGCCCAAATCGTTACGCCTTTCGTGCGGGTCGGAACTTACCCGACAAGGAATTTCGCTACCTTAGGACCGTTATAGTTACGGCCGCCGTTTACTGGGGCTTAAGTTCACTGCTTCGGATTACTCCTAACAGATCCCCTTAACCTTCCAGCACCGGGCAGGCGTCAGCTCCTATACATCGTCTTGCGACTTAGCAGAAACCTGTGTTTTTGGTAAACAGTCGCTTGGGCCTATTCTCTGCGGCCATCCAATGGATGGCACCCCTTATCCCTAAGTTACGGGGTCATTTTGCCGAGTTCCTTAACAATAGTTCTCTCGCTGGCCTTAGGATACTCTCCTCACCCACCTGTGTCGGTTTACGGTACGGGCACCTTTAACCTCGGTAGAGACTTTTCTCGACAGTGTGAAATCAGCTACTTCGCCCAAAAGGGCTCCCCATCGTACCCTAGCATTATCAAGACGGATTTGCCTATCTTGACTGCCTCAGTACTTAGCCACACATAACCAACAGTGTGGTTAGCTTATCCTACTGTGTCATCCCATTCCTCAAACGGTTATTGGTGGTACAGGAATATCAACCTGTTGTCCATCACCTACGCCTTTCGGCCTCGGCTTAGGTCCCGACTAACCCAGGGCGGACGAACCTTCCCCTGGAAACCTTGGGTTTACGGCCCGTGGGATTCTCACCCACGTCTCGCTACTCATGCCAACATTCTCACTCGTATACTGTCCACATGTCCTTACGGTCATGCTTCAGCCTGCATACGAAGCTCCCCTACCCATCATAAATGATGCCGTAGCTTCGGTAGTACGTTTTAGCCCCGGAAATTTTCGGCGCAGGATCACTCGACCAGTGAGCTATTACGCACTCTTTAAATGAGTGGCTGCTTCTAAGCCAACATCCTGGTTGTCTGTGCAATCCCACATCCTTTACCACTTAACGTACATTTAGGGACCTTAGCTGACGATCTGGGCTGTTGCCCTCTTGACTATGAATCTTATCACCCACAGTCTGACTCCTGAGCAAAAGAAGACGGCATTCGGAGTTTGATAGTCTTCGGTAAGTGCAATACCCCCTAGGACATTCAGTGCTCTACCTCCGTTTCTCTAAGCTCAAGGCTAGCCCTAAAGCTATTTCGGGGAGAACCAGCTATCTCCGGGCTCGATTGGAATTTCACCGCTATCCACAAGTCATCCCCGAGCTTTTCAACGCTCGTGGGTTCGGTCCTCCACGAAATTTTACTTTCGCTTCAACCTGCTCATGGATAGGTCGCCCGGTTTCGGGTCTACGTCAAGTAACTTAAATCGCCCATTTAAGACTCGCTTTCGCTACGGCTCCACACCTTAAGTGCTTAACCTTGCTACTTAACGTAACTCGTTGGCCCGTTCTACAAAAAGTACGCGGTCACACAAGAAATGTGCTCCCACAGCTTGTAAGTGCAGGGTTTCAGGTTCTATTTCACTCCCCTCCCGGGGTTCTTTTCACCTTTCCCTCACGGTACTATGCGCTATCGGTCACTAGGTAGTATTTAGGCTTGGAGGATGGTCCCTCCTGCTTCCCACAGGGTTTCACGTGTCCCGTGGTACTCTGGATCATATCT
>NZ_JADNAJ010000029.1:0-2213 GCF_015550185.1 Romboutsia sp. 1001285H_161024_C4
GAGTTTGGACCGTGTCTCAGTTCCAATGTGGCCGATCACCCTCTCAGGTCGGCTACTGATCGTCGCCTTGGTAAGCCGTTACCTTACCAACTAGCTAATCAGACGCGGGTCCATCCTGTACCGCCAGAGCTTTGATAAGAAAGCCATGCGACTTCCTCATGTTATCTCGTATTAGCATACCTTTCGGTATGTTATCCGTGTGTACAGGGCAGGTTACCCACGCGTTACTCACCCGTCCGCCGCTCTTTACCGAAGTAAATCGCTCGACTTGCATGTGTTAGGCACGCCGCCAGCGTTCATCCTGAGCCAGGATCAAACTCTCAAATAAAAGTTGTTACCTGCTCAGACTATCATTATCTGAATATCTGGCTTGGTTTGTTTTCGATTCTTTTAAGAATCATTAGTTATATAAATTAACCTACTGTTTAATTTTCAAAGTTCATTTTCATTTTGCCCTTTTCTTAAGGACAAGTAATACTATATCATCTTATTTTTATATCGTCAATACTTTTTTGAAAAAAAATTATTTTTTATTTATAATGTGCTTCTCAACAATTATATTATGTGTAAGATAAAGTATATTTATTCATTATTTTATTATTAACTTAAAAAAATTAGCTATACAATTTTATTTAAATTAATACAACTATATGCTTATTAATTTGATAAACTATTATATTTAAATATTATTATTATGATGAATGAAAATTATATCCAAAGGCATATAATCATCTGCTTATAATTAACCTATTCACAAAAATCTTTTATCTTCTATATTATACTTAATATAACTTTATTAAGTATAATTAAATTACTTATTATAAAAAAGAAAAGAAAGGATATTAAGTAATATTAATACCCTTCTTCTTTTATTAATCAACTTGTGATAATAATCTTCTCGCAACATCAGATACTTTTAATTCACCTAGTTCTGCATGTCCTATGGCTATAACTACTTTTATGGCATCATCTGTATTATCCCATTTATAAGCCCTAGCATTCATAACAGCATCTTCTGGCATTATTTCTTCTAGTTCCATAGCTAATTCATCTGCTAATGTTATATATTCATCAAATAAATCTTCACTATCTATTTCTTCTAAATCATAGTCTTCTTTTATTATTTCATTTAAATTGTCTATATCTATACTTATTTGGTAAGCTAATGTATCTTCTCTTTTTGTTCCTTTAGTTAAATCTTTTTCTACTATAAAGTCACTATTTTCTTGTATAGTCTCTTTTAGTTCTTCGCTATCTACTATTTCATCCCCAAAAACTACATACATGATTTAATCATCTCCTTAGAATTATTTTGCTATTGATTCTACTAAAGACTCTTGTAATGTCTTCTTTATTCCTCTTTCCTTAGCAATCTTTATTAAATATCTATATCTTGATTTTTTTGCCTCTAATTCATATATAGCAACATCCACTAACTCTGGATCCGTAACTAGTTGAAAAAAATGTTCTGCTGTTTCAACATCCAACTGAGCTCTTTTTATCTCCTTTATTAGTTTTTGCTTTTCTTTATTTTTATTAATGTTTTTTATTTTAGACATAGTCATCCTCCCTAAATTATATTTTATTAAGAATTTTGACATATTCTAAAATCTATATACCATTATATGTAAATTTAATTTCTTTATCAAGATAGTATACATTCTTAGTATTATTTTTTACACATAAAAACCTCTAGTGAAAATCACTAGAGGTTACACTGGTGGGATTAACAGGGCTCGAACCTGTGACCCCCTGCTTGTAAGGCAGGTGCTCTCCCAGCTGAGCTATAATCCCGGATATGGTGCGCCCAAAGGGACTCGAACCCCTAACCTTCTGATTCGTAGTCAGACACTCTATCCAGTTGAGCTATAGGCGCAATTTTGGAGGCGACACCCAGATTCGAACTGGGGATCAAGGAGTTGCAGTCCACTGCCTTACCACTTGGCTATGTCGCCGTAATATAAATGGTGACCCATCCGCGACTCGAACGCGGGACACCCTGATTAAAAGTCAGGTGCTCTACCGACTGAGCTAATGGGTCATTTTACATGGGGTGGATAATGAGATTCGAACTCACGGCCTCCAGAGCCACAATCTGGCGCTCTAACCAACTGAGCTATACCCACCATATCTATATTGGTCGAGGTGAAGGGACTCGAACCCCCGGCCCCATGGTCCCAAACCATGTGCGCTACCAAACTGCGCTACACCTC